>NZ_JBITXT010000004.1:0-577413 GCF_044544865.1 Actinosynnema sp. NPDC053489
TGCCGCGTGCGGCGGGAACGCCGGCGGCGGTGACAGCGGTTCGGGACATCACATCCTCCAAGGGGGTTGACGAGCGGGAGCACTGCCGAACCGGACCGAAAGTTGCGATACAGAAGCGTGACGCTTTCGGGAAACTAAGGCTGTTGATCGTCGGAGTCAAGGATTGACCTACGCCTATAGAGACGCAAGAACGCAGGTGAAGTTCGTAATCTGCGGCAAAGGCACTACCTTCTCCGGCTTACGAAAGTATCGGAGGTGGTGCTACACGAGTGGCGGCACCACACACCGGCGCGTCCCGAAGAGTGGCGCGGGTCACCAGCGACGAACCGCCCGGCGCGCTCCTAGCGTCGGGCTGTCGAACGTGATCGCCATCACTCAACGTGGAGGATGCGCCCATGTCGGATCGTCACCCTGCCCGGATCGCCCGCCGCGGTCCCGTGCCGGCACTCGTCGCGGTGGTGGCCGTCGCGGTGACCGCGGTGGTCGCCCTGGTCTCGTCGCCCAGACCGGCCGCCGCCGCGACCCTCCAGGAGGTCACCGGCTTCGGCTCCAACCCCGGCAACCTCCAGATGTTCCGCTACGTGCCCGCGAACCTGCCCGCGGGCCGCCCGGTCGTCGTCGCCCTGCACGGCTGCACCCAGAACGCCACCGGCTACGGCGCGGCCACCGGCTGGTTGCAGCTCGCCGACCGCTGGAAGTTCACCGTCGTGGCGGCCCAGCAGAAGTCGCAGAACAACGCCAACTCGTGCTTCAACTGGTTCGAGGCGGGCGACACGCGCCGCGGCTCGGGCGAGGCGCTGTCGGTCAAGCAGATGGTCGACAGGGCGAAACAGGACAACGGCGCGACCTCGGCGTACGTCAGCGGGTTGTCCGCGGGCGGCGCGATGGCCGCGGTCATGCTCGCCACGTACCCGGACGTGTTCTCCGGCGGCGGCATCGTGGCCGGGCTGCCCTACCAGTGCGCCACCACGATGACGGCCGCGTTCGGCTGCATGAACCCGGGCACGAACCTCACCCCGGCCCAGTGGGGCGACAAGGTCCGCGCGGCCTTCGCGTACTCCGGCCCGCGGCCCAAGGTGTCCATCTGGCACGGTTCGGCCGACACCACCGTGGCGCCGCTCAACGGCGCGGAACTGGTCGAGCAGTGGACGAACGTCAACGGCACCGACCAGGTGCCCGACGTCAGCGACACCGTGGGCGGCTACCCGCACCGCGTCTACGGCGGCACGGTCGAGCACTACTCGATCACCGGCATGAACCACGGCCAGCCCGTCGACCCGGGCACCGGCGCGACCCAGTGCGGGGGCACCGCGGCCTACATGCTCGACGTCGACGTCTGCGCCGCCTACCACCTGGCCCGCTTCTGGGGGCTGGACGGCGGCGGCACGACGCCGACCACGACCGGCGGCAACCCGACCACGACGACGCCCGCGCCGCCGTACGCGGAGAAGGTCACCGCCACGGCCACGGAGCACTACGTGGCCCGGCGGATCGACGTCGGCGAGTACAACCTCCTGGGCGCGCGCTACGGCTACAACACGCCGTTCGCCCTCTACCTGTGCGGCGCGGACTGGACGGACAAGACCGACTGCTCGGCGATCTGACCACCGTGCCGGTTGTCAGGGCCACCCGAACGGGCGGTTGTGACGGTCAGCAGTGGATCATGCACTCCCGGTGCACGAGGATGTGGCATGACCTCTGTTGCCAGCGAGCCCTCGCCCACCTCGACCGGCGGCCCGGGCGTCGTCACCGCCCGCCCGCCGGTCGGGGCGCCGCCGCCACCGGTCGACCTCGGGGCCGGCCGCGGTCCCGGGTGGTTGGACCGGTGGCTGGGGGCGAACCTCGCGCTGGTGCGGTCGTGGCGGCGGACCCTGCACGCGAACCCGGAGCTCAAGCGCGAGGAGTTCGGCACCACGGCGCTGATCGAGGAGCTGCTGCGGTCCCTCGGCCTGCGCCCGCGGGTGCTGCCGACCGGCACGGGCGTGATCTGCGAGGTCGGGACCGGGCCGCGGTGCGTCGCGCTGCGGGCCGACATCGACGCGCTCGCCGTGCCGGAGACCACCGGGGAGCCGTGGGCGTCCCGCGTCCCCGGCGTCTCGCACGCGTGCGGCCACGACGTGCACACCGCGGTCCTGCTCGGCGCGGCGGCGGCGCTGGCGTCCGCGCCCGCGCTCCCGGGGCGGGTGCGGCTGCTGTTCCAGCCCGCGGAGGAGGAGCCCGGTGGCGCGCACGACGTGATCGCGGCCGGCGGGGTCGTGGGCGTCGAGCGGATCTTCGGCCTGCACTGCGACCCCAAGGTGCCGGTGGGCCGGGTCGGCACCAGGGTCGGGCCGATCACCTCCGCCTGCGACATGCTGGAGCTGCGGGTGCGCGGCACGGGCCGGCCCGGCGACCTCAGCTCCGACGTGGTGCACGCGCTCGGCGCGGTGGCCACCGGCCTGCCCGGGATGCTGGCGCGGCGCGTCGACCCGAGGTCGGGCACGGTGCTGGCGTGGGGCGCGATGGACGCCCCGGAGCCGGCTCGCGAGGGGCTCCTGCGCGGGACGCTGCGCACCGGCGACCCGGCGGTGAACGACCGGCTGCCCGCGCTGGTCGAGGAGATCGTCGGCTGGCTGCTGCGGCCGACGGGCGTCCGGTTCGAGCTCGACCACGTCCGCGCCGTGCCGGTGGTGGACAACGACCCGGAGAGCACCGCGCTGCTCCAGCACGCCGTCACCGCCGCGCTGGGGCCGGAGGCCGTCACGTCCACCGGCCAGTCCACCGGCGGCGAGGACTTCGGCTGGTACCTGGACCACGTGCCCGGCTCGTACGCGCGGCTGGGCACGTGGTCCGGCGAGGGCCCGCACGGCGACCTGCACCAGCCGTCGTTCTGCCCGGACGAGCGCGCGCTCGCGGTCGGGGTGCGGGTGATGGCGCACGCGGCGCTGACCGCGCTGGGCTTCTGACGCCAGGTGCGGCGAGGTGGTGGCGGTCCACCACCACCTCGCCGCACCGGGTGTGATCAGTCGAGGTAGTCGTTGAACTGCACGGTGACCGAGTGCGCGTCCGACGGCCAGTTCGGCACCGCGATCGTGCGCGTGCGCCCGGCGTCACCCCGGGCGGCCTCGGTGACCCGGATCGTGCCGCCGCCGTCGGCCCGCGCGGGCAGGTAGGCGTCGACACCGGTCAGGAACGGCAGCGTCGCGAACGGCGGCAGCACCACACCGGGCGTGGAGGCCAGGTCGCAGCCGTCGTCGAACGCGAACGCGGCGAGGACCTGGCGCAGCCGCGGCGAGACGGCCGGTGCCAGCACGTTGACGCCGTTCAGCTCCAACCGGTCGCTGTCGAGCTGGTCGGACCACCACTCGCGGTTGCGGATGATCGTCAGCGCGGTGTGCGTGGAGCAGCGGTCGATGTTGTCGGTGACGCCGCCGGGCCGCGAGAGCTGCAACCGCAGGAACCGGTCGCTGCGCTCGAACGGCTCGAAGTAGAAGTGGTGCGGCGACTGGCCCTCGCGCAGCACCACCAGCTCGTAGTGCTCGCGGCCGTCGACCGGCAGCGGGCCGAAGGAGCCGTCCGAGCCGGTGCGGACGGTGTGCCGGGGCGTGCCGACCCGCGCGCCCGTGCTGCCGTCGAGCTGCCAGACCTGCACCACGCCGTCGACGCCCTCGTTCTCCGGGTAGTACGTCGCCCGGCCGGCGATGCGGACCGCCGTCGGCAGCTCCGGCAGCACCCGGGTGGTGAGCGCGGACCTGCCGCGCAGGAACCGGTACATGTGCGCGAACCCGTCGGCCGACGTGGTCGTCTCGGTGTGGCCGAGCGTGGTGAGGTGGACGTTCACCGCGCCGCCGATGAAGCCGGTGGGCTGCAGGCTGCCCCACAGCGCCAGCGTCGGGACGCCGCCCGGCGGGGTGGCGCTGGACCGGCCGTCGACGTTGACGTACCGGCGCACCGACGCCGCCCGTGCCGGGGAGGACAGGTACGTGTGCAGGACGATCGTGCCGCGCGAGTGCGCCACGACGTCCACCTTGGACGATCCGGTGCGCGCCTTGACGTCGGCGATGAACGCTTCGAGGCCCGCGATGGCGTGGTCGTTGGTGAGGACGCTGGTGTCGTACTCGTAGGCGTGCAGCAGCGCGTCGGGGTAGCCGTTGCCGGAGAACCGCTTCGCGTTGGACTGCCACTGCTGGGCCGAGCCCTGCTGGCCGTGCACGAACACGATGGGGGTGAGGGTCTCGGCGCGCGCGGGCGCCGAGACGACGACGGTGGACACCAATGCGGCGATCAACGCCGCCAACGCGATTCTCATCGCCGTGCTCCGATCTCGAGGGCATCCGAGAGGTTCCGCCGCGCGTCCGCGGGCAGCAGGTAACCGGCGTGCACGTTCGCGGCGTCGGCCGCCACGACCCGGCGCACGTGGTCGCCGCGCCCGGGGTAGAGGCGGGCCAGCGTCGCCGCGTCGAACGGCACGTGCGTGCCGAACAGCCGGCAGAACGCCTCGCCGGAGTTGTCGCCGGTGTTCAGCGCGCGCGGGGCGACGACCTGCGACAGCCGGATGCCGCCCAGGGCCAGGCCCTCCGCGTCCCGCTTCTTGGTGACGCCGTCCGGTTCGAACTCCAGCGGCCGGGCGGTGGGCGGCGGTGTGCCGCGCTCGACCCAGCGGCGCAGGTGGTCGTAGGCGGCGGCGGTGACGTGGTGCATCGGCACGCGGCTGAACGGCGGGCGGTCGCACCGGTACTGCGGCGCACCCCCGAGGTCGCGCTCGGAGATCGGCGCGCGGTAGGACTGGCCCTGGTACCCGGAGTGGGCCGCGCCCGCCACCTCCCAGCGGCGGAAGCGGTCGGTGTCGGCCGGGCGCCGGGTGGTGCGCACGTCGGTCTCGGACAGGACCTGGAACACCGGTTCCGCGCCGACCCTGGTCGGGGCCTGGCCGACGATGAAGCCGTAACCGTCGAACACCGGGTGCTGCCGCGGCAGCACCCGGTCGTACAGCACGGTCATCCGGCCGGCGGACTGCGAGGCGCCCACGGCCAGCAACGTCCTGGTCCGCAGCCCGCCCAGCACCGCGCCCGAGGCCACGGCGCGACCCGCCTGCGTGAACACGTCGTAGGACAGCTCGTCGGCGGTGAACCGCCCGCCGCCGGTCACGTCCAGGGCGCCGTAGCGGGCCGGGCTCCACGCCCGGAGCTGGTCGACCCCGACGCGCTGCGCGGAGACGCCGACCCAGGCGTGACCCGCGCGGACGACCGACTCCGCGTTCCACAGGGCGTCCAGGTCGTAGCCCGCGGTGACGTTCTGCCACTCGACCAGGGTCGTGCCGCTGAACTCCCGGGTCCGCGCCGGTCGCCGGACGATGACCCGGGTCGCGTAGGGCACGGCGGTGGCGAGCTGCGTGCCGTCGGCGGCGTGGGCGTCGGCCGTGCCGGACAGGTGGAACTCCTGCTCGACGTACCCGGCGGAGGCCAGGTCGTCGGTGGTGGCGAAGAACGGGTAGGTGTCCTCGATCCGCTCGGCCAGCCGGTCGCCCGGCACGGTCCCGGGCAGCGGGCCGACGACGAGCGGCACGGGGCCCGCGGGTGCGGCGGAGGCGGGGAGGGACGTCGGGAGGAGCAGCCCGAGCAGGGCCGCGACCAGGCCGACCCGACGCCAGGGTGGAGGGGGCATACCGGCTCCCACAGCGATGGGGGATGGGATCATCGCCGACGGTAACCAGGCGCGCACAGCGCGCACCAGGACGGCGGCCGATCGTGAGACCGCAGTCGCAGCAGGGGAGGGGGTCAGCGGTGTTGCAGGAGGACCGTGCGGGCGGCCGTCTCGGCCAGCGCCGGGTCCAGCGGCGCGCCGGTGAGCAGTTCCGCGTACAGGGCCGATTCCACGATGCGCACGTACAGGAACGCCACCTGGTCCAGCGCCGCCGTCGACCACGGCCCGCCGTCGACCTCCAGCAGGATCTCCTTCTGCGCCGACACCGCCCGCCGGTGCACCCCGCCCGAGTGGAACAGCACCCGCGCCGCCGTCTCCGGCTCCCCGCGCAGGAACGCCCGGAACGGCCCGGCCGCGCGCAGCTCCGCCACGAACCGGCGCGTCACCTCCAGCACGCCCTCCACGCCGCCGTTGGTGCGCTCCCGCCGGGCCCGGTCCAGCGACCGGTCGGCCAGCGCCCACAGCACGTCGGCGAGCAGCCCGTCACGGCTGTGCACCACCCGGTACAGCGTCGCGCGGCTGATGGCGAGGCTCGTCGCCAGCGCGTCCATGTCGACCCGACCGTGCCGCAGGAAGAACCGGCAGGCCCCGCGCACCACCTGCTCCCGGCTCACCACCCGCCGGGCGCCGGTCGACCCCACCGCCGCACCTCGCTTCCGCCGGCACGCCCGTCCGGCCCACCCGCATCATCGCGTGCCGCGGTCGGCGGGAGCTACTTCGCGACAGGCGCCGGTTCCTGGAACAGCACGGCGGGCGCGTCGTGGACCGGCCGCGGCGCCGCGGGCTGCGGCCGAGGCTCCCACGCCTGCGGCTCCCACGACTCCACGACGGGCTCCAGCTCGGGCACGACGTCCTCGACCACGACCGCCGCCACCGGCTGCACGGCGAGCTGCTGCTGGACCTGGCCGATCCACATCAGCCACATGGCCTCGTCGCGGTGACCGCGGTACTCCGCCTTCAGGCCCGCCAACGCCCCGCGCACGCGCGCGGCGACCACCGGGTCCTCGCGCACCGCCGACCAGACGGCGCGGGCGGCGGCGTCCCGGGCCTTGACCAGGAGGCGGACCTGGTCGGTCAACTCCGACACGGGCAGGCTCGCCCACGCCGCTGCGATCTTCTGTGCCTTGGTCACGCTGCCATCCTTGTCGAGCGGACGGCCCGCGTCGGCCGTGACACGATGTTATCAAAGTCTCGTTTTCCGAGGTCACAGCTCGGGAACCACCACACGTCGGAACGCCGTCCGGCGATCGCGAGGCAGTCGTCAGGTTCGGGCGGCCCACCTCCGGTGGGACGCTGCCGGGTGTGACAGCCGGCGGCACGGTTCCCCGCCGTACGCGGAGCTGGTCCTGGACCGGTGGCGCGAGGCGCTGGTCGTCAGCCTGCGCGTCCGGGCCGTGCGCCGTGGCGGCTCGGACGGGGTTGCCGCTGGTCGCGGGCCTGGCGACGCGCTGCGAGTGGTGACCGGGGGGCAGGCACACCACGGTGGGCCGAGGTGGTCTTCGAGGACTGACGCGCGGCTCGTCAACCGCCCGATCGTGGCGCTTAGCCGCCTCCGGACCGGGAAGACAGGCACGGTGGAACTCCTCGGCATCGACCCCGTGCGCGCGGCAGGCGACCTGGCCAGGGGGCTGGTGGGGCTCGCGCTCGCCCCGCTGGAGCAGACCCCCGCGCCGCGCCGGGAGCGCCGCCGGGTGTGGTCGTGCGCGGGGCGGGTGCACATCGAGGCGCACGGGGTGCACGGCCCGCAGGGCGGGCAGGTGGCCGAGCGCGTCGAACGCGAGCTGGAACGCCACCCCGGCGTGCTGTGGGCCCGCGTCAACGCCCCCTCCGCCCGGGTGATCCTCGCCGTCGGGCACCCCGCGCCGCCCATCGAGGAGCTGGTCGAGCTGGTGCGGCGGGCCGAGTCCGAGCCGGCCACGGACGACGAGCGGCTGGTCGAGGACGAGCTGCACCACCCGGCGGACGGCCTCGAGGGCACCCGGCTGCTGCCCGCGATCGCCGCCGACGCGGCGGGCCTGGCGCTGGCCGCGCTCACGAAGCTGGCGCCGTGGGCGCCGGTGCCCGCCGAGCTGGGCGCGGTGATCGGCGCCGTCGACCTGCACCCCGGATTGCGCGAGCTGGCCGCCGGGCGGTTGCGGGGCCGGGAACGCGCCGGCACCGCCACCTCCGTGGTCGCCGCCCTGGTGCAGGGCCTGGCCTCGCGCAGCCAGGGCACGCTGCTGGACGTCGCGCAGCGCGTGCAGCAGTGGCGCGAGGTCAAGGCGCACGAACGGGCGTGGTGCGCCGCCGAGTCGCAGCTGATCCACGGCCCGGACGACGCCGCGGCGGAGCCGATCACCGTGGAGCGGCCCCTCCCGTTCCCCGAGGGCCCGGCCGACCGCTACGCGCGGCGGGCGCTGGCGGCGGGCGCGGCGGTCGCCGCGGCGGCGGCCGGGGTCGCCGGGCCGCGCCGGGCCGCCGCCCTCGGCGTGGCGAGCCTGCCGAAGGCCCCGTCGGTCGGGCAGGCGGCGTTCGCCGCGCAACTGGGCCGCGTGCTGGCGACCAGGGGCGCGTTGGTGATGGAGCGGTCGGTGCTGCGCCGCCTGGAGGCGGTCGACGTGCTGGTGCTGGACGAGACGGCGTTCGGCTCGGGCCGCTGGGCGCTCACCGACCTGGTGCCGCTGCCGGGCACCGGGTCCGCCGAAGCGGCCGAGCGGGCGTTCGCCCTGTTCGACCCGGCGGACCCGGCGGCCGTGCGCCGGGACGGCGGGTGGGCGATCGGCCCGGTCGACCTCCTCGACCCGCGGGGGCGCCGGGGCGTGCGGGAACGGCGCCGGCTCGCCGGGCACGGGATCGTGCTCGGCCTGGCCGGGGACCGTCGGCTGCACGCCGTGCTGGCGGTGGACGTGGAGGTGCCGCCGGCGGTGGACGCGCTCGCGGCGGCGGCGCGGGATGCCGGGCTGCGGGTGGTCGTCGGCACCGACCGCGACCGCCTCCCGGCCCGGTTCGCCGACCACGTCGTGCCGTCCGGGCACGGCCTGGTCGGCGCGGTGCGCGAGTTGCAGGGCAACGGGCACGTGGTGCTGCTGGTGTCCGACAACCGGCGCGCGCTCGGGTCGGCGGACTGCGGCGTGGGGGTGGTCCGCGACGGCGAGCCGCCGCCGTGGGGCGCGCACGTCCTCGTCCGCGACCTGGACTCGGTCGTGCTGGTGGTGGAGGCGGTGCCGGCGGCGCGCGGCGTCACCCGGGACGCGATCATGCTCGCGCAGGCGGCGAGCGGGATCGGCGCGGTCGGCGCGTTGAGCACGCGCGGTCCGGCGGCGGCCCGCAACGCGGTGCGCGCGGTGGACGGCGCGTCGGCCGTCGCCTTCGCCGACGCCGTCTGGCGGGTGCGGCGGCTGCCCGGCAGCGGTGCCGTCGTCGCACCGGCCGCCGCGCAGCCGTGGCACCTGATGCCGGTGGCGACCGCGCTGGACCGGGTGGGTTCGGGGCGGGAGGGGCTGTCGGAGCGCGAGGCGCAGCGCAGGCAGCGCACGTCCACCGGGCGGCAGGCCGTCGGCACGAGCCTGGGCAGCGCGTTCCTGGCGGAGCTGGCCAACCCGCTGACGCCGGTGCTCGCGGGTGGCGCGGCCGTCTCGGCGGCGGTGGGCTCCCCGGTCGACGCGGCGCTGGTGGCCGGCGTGGTGGGCGTGTCGGCGCTGATCGGCAGCGTGCAGCAGGTCGTGACGGACCGCGCGCTGGCCACGCTGCTCGGCCGGTCGGCGGTGCGCGCGACCGTCGTGCGCGACGGCGGCGAGCGGGAGGTGACGGCCCACGAGCTGGTGACCGGCGACGTGGTGCGCCTGGTCGCGGGTGACGTGGTGCCCGCCGACTGCCGGCTGGTCGAGGGCGACGGGCTGGAGGCGGACGAGTCGTCGGTCACCGGCGAGTCGCTGCCCGTGCCGAAGGACCCGGCGCCGGTGGTGGCCTCGGACCTGGCCGACCGCGCCTCGATGCTCTACGAGGGCACCACGATCGCCGCCGGGGAGGCGGTGGCCGTGGTGGTGGCGACCGGTGACGCCACGGAGGTCGGCCGCAGCCTGGCCGCGGCCCGCCGCAACGCGCCGACCACGGGCGTCGAGGCGCGGCTGGCCGACCTGACCCGCAAGACGCTGCCCGTCGCGCTCGGCTCGGCGGTGGCGGTCACCGGCGCGGGGCTGCTGCGGGGCGTGCCGCTGCGGCAGAGCATGGGCGCGGCGGTGAACCTCGCCGTCGCGTCGGTGCCGGAGGGCCTGCCGTTCCTGGTCAACGCCGCGCAACTCGCCGCGGCCCGGCGGTTGGCCGGTCACGGCGCGCTGGTGCGCAACCCGCGCACGATCGAGGCGCTCGGCCGGGTCGACGTGCTGTGCTTCGACAAGACCGGGACGCTGACCGAGGGCAGGCTGACCGTGAGCCGGGTCGACAACGGCCGCCGGGGCGCGGACCCGCGGCAGTTGCCCGACGGGCTGCGCCCGGTCCTGGCCGCCGCCGTGCGCGCCACGCCCGCCGCGGCCGACCCGGCCGACCTCGCGCACCAGACCGACCGGGCGGTGCTGGAGGGCGCGCTGCGGGCCCGGGTGGGCCCGACGACCGGCGCACGTGGCTGGACCGGCGTCGAGGCGCTGCCGTTCGAACCCTCCCGCGGCTACCACGCGACCGTCGGCCGGGTCGGCGCCCGCCTGCTGCTCAGCGTCAAGGGCGCGCCGGAGACCGTGCTGCCGCGCTGCGACGTCGACCCGGGCGAGCTGCGCCGGCTGGAGCGGCGGGTGGAGCTGCTGGCCGGTCGCGGGCACCGGGTCCTCGCGGTCGCCGAACGCGCCGGCTTCGACGGCGACGCGGTCACCGACGACGACGTGCGCGGCCTGTCCCTGCTGGGTTTCCTGGCCCTGTCCGACCCGGTGCGCGACGGCGCGCCACCGGCCGCGGCGAAGCTGCGCGAGGCGGGCGTGCGGATCGTGATGCTCACCGGCGACCACCCGGCCACCGGCGAGGCGATCGCGGGCGAGGTCAACGGCGACCCGGACGTGACCGTGGTGACCGGGGCGCGGCTGGACGAGCTGTCCGACGACGAGCTGGACGCCCTGCTGCCGGCGGTCGACGTGATCGCCCGCTGCACGCCGGCGCACAAGGTGCGGATCATCGAGGCCTACCAGCGGCTCGGCCGCGTCGTGGCGATGACCGGGGACGGCGCGAACGACGCGCCCGCGATCCGGCTCGCCGACGTCGGCATCGCCCTGGGCAGGCGCGGCACGCCCGCCGCCCGCGCCGCCGCCGACCTGGTGGTCACCGACGACCGGCTGGAGACGATCATCGCGGCGCTGGTGGAAGGCCGCGCCATGTGGGCGTCGGTGCGCGAGGCGCTCGCGATCCTGCTCGGCGGCAACCTGGGCGAGATCGCGTTCAGCGTGCTGGGGTCCGCGCTCACCGGCCGGTCGCCCCTGACCGCGCGGCAACTGCTGCTGATGAACCTGCTGACCGACCTCGCGCCCGCCATGGCCATCGCGGTGAGCCGACCCACCCGCGAGTCCGTGCCCGACCTGCTGCGCGAAGGGCCGTCGTCGTCCCTCGGCGACGCGCTGACCAGGGACATCACCGCCCGCGCGCTCACCACCGCGTTCGGGGCGTCGGCCGCGTGGACGGCGGCCCGGCTCACCGGCCGCGCGCGCCGGGCGAGCACCGTCGCGCTGGCCGCGCTGGTCGGCACCCAGCTCGGCCAGACCCTGCTGACCGGCGGGTGGGACCGGTCGGTGCTGGTCGCGAGCCTCGGCTCGGCCGCCGCGCTCGGCGCGGTGATCCAGACCCCGGGCGTCAGCCGGTTCTTCGGCTGCACGCCCCTGGGCCCGGTCGGCTGGGGCATCGCGCTGGCCGGCGCCGTCACCGCGAACGCGCTCGGGCTGGTGCTCACCCCGCTGGTCACTCGACGTGCTGGGTGACCGTCCCGCGCATGAAGTGCCGCTGGGCCACCAGGAACAGCAGGACCATCGGCACGGTCGCGATCGTGCTCGCGGCCAGCACCAGCTCCCACTGCTCCTCGCCGCCCTCGCCGAACCGGTCCAGCACCGCCTTCAACCCGCGCGGCACCGTGTACAGCTGGGGGTCGCGCAGGTAGATCAGCGGCTTCACCAGGTCGGTCCACGCGGCCTTCAGCTCGAACACGAACACCACGATCAGGCCGGGCTTCGCCAGCGGCAGGGCCATGGACGTGAACAGCCGCCACGGGCTCGCACCGTCCACCTTCGCCGCGTCGAACACCTCGCGCGGCAGGCCGAGGAAGAACTGGCGCAGCAGGAAGATGTAGAACGCCGAGCCGAACAGGTTCTGCGCCCACAGCGGGACCTGCGTGGTGGCCAGGCCCAGCGCGTGCCACTCCAGGTAGACCGGCACCATGGTCACCGCGCCGGGCAGCATCATCGTCGCCAGCACCACGCCGAACAGCGCGTCGCGGCCCGGGAACCGGAACATCGCGAACCCGAACGCCACCAGCGCGCTCGCCACCGTGGCCGTCGCAGCCGCCGCCAGCCCGACCGCGACGCTGTTGCCGATCCACGTCAGCAGCGGCACGGCCCGCCACACCTCGACGTAGTTGCCCGGCGAGAACGGCCGGGGCAGCAGCGCGTTGTCGAACACGTGCGCCCGGTCCTTCAGCGACGCGCTGACCAGCCACCAGAACGGGTAGCCGAAGGCCACCGTGACGACGACGAGCGCCGCCCACACCGCGCCGCGCTTCACGACCGCTCACCCTCGTAGTGCACGTACCGGCGCGACAGCCGCACCTGCACGGCGGTGATCACCGCGATCACCGCGAACAGCAGCCACGCCAGCGCCGACGCGTAGCCCATGCGCAGGGACCCGAACGCCTCCTGGAACAGGTGGATCACGTAGAACAGGGCCGCGTCACCCTCGGCCGACGCCTTGGCGCGCGCGCCGAAGAACATCGCGTAGGCCTCGGTGAACACCTGCAACGAGGCGATCGTGTTGACCACCACGGTGAAGTACACCGTGCCGCTGATGCCCGGCAGCGTGACGTGCCAGAACTGCCGCCACGGGCTCGCGCCGTCCAGCCGCGCCGCCTCGTACCGCTCCACCGGCACGCGGGTCAGCGCCGCCAGGTACAGCACCGCCGTGCTGCCCACGGTCCACAGGCCCATCACGACCAGGCCGGGTTTGATCCACGCCGGGTCGGTGGTCCAGTTCGGCCCCTGGAAGCCGAACCAGCCGAGGAACCCGTTCACCGCGCCGTGCTGCCCGTTGAGCAGCAGCAGGAACAGGGCCGCCAACGCCACCGGCGGCGTCATCACCGGCAGGTACAGCAGCGTGCGGAAGAACCCGCTGCCGCGGCCGGCCCGGCGCAGCAGCGCCGCCAGGGCCAGCGCCAGCACGATCTGCGCGGGCACGTGCAGCGCGGTGAAGAACACCGTGTTCCACAGCGCGGTGCCGACGCGCTCGTCGGTCACCGCCTCGCGGTAGTTGTCCAGGCCGACGAACGCCGGCGGTTTGAGCATGTCGTAGTGGGTCAGCGACAGCCAGAGGCTGAGCAGCATCGGCCCGGCGGTGAACGCCAGGAACCCGATCACCCAGGGCAGCAGGAACAGCCACCCGGCCCGCGACTCGCGCCTGCCGACCGTCACCGCGCCCCCTCCCGCCGGTGAGCGCGCGGCCCGTTCCCCGTCACCCACGCGCCTCGCGCTCGCGGCTTGCGCCTGTCCGTCACGTCCCGCGCCCCTCGCCCGCGCGGCTCGCGCCCATCCGCCACAACCCGCGCGCCTCGCCGACCGGCCCGCGGCTCGCGCCCGTCCACCCTCACCGCGCTACCTCCCGCCGACCCGCTTGAGCGCGCGCTCCGCCTCGCGTTGCGCCTGCGCCATCGCCTCCTGCGGGTCCTGTTGCCCGACCAGCACCCGGTTCACCGCCCCCTCCCAGGCCCGCACCAACTCGCTCGCCGCCGGGCTCGGTGGCAGCGCGAACGCCTCGTCCTGCAACGACAGCACCACCGGCACGCCCCGCTGCAGGATCGGGTTGCCCTTCGGGTCGAACACCTCGCGGAAGATCCGCTCGTCGGCCTCGCGGTTGGCGGTGAACGTGCCGCCGTAGGGCCGGCCGGCCTTGGCCAGCGCGTCCCGCCGGGCGGTCGCCGCGGTGACCCACGTCCGCGTGTCGGTCATCGTGACCAGGAAGCGGCAGGCCAGGTCCGGGTGCCGCGCGCCCTTGGGGATCGCCCACGCCTGCCCGCCCGACTCGGTCAGCACCCGCCCCTCGCGGTCGGTGAACGGCGCGATGGTCACGTCGACGTCGGGGGAGTTGGTCGCCAGCGTGTTCAGGTACCAGGAGTCCATCGGCATCGCGGCGAGCTGCCCGGTCGCGTACTGGTTGTTCGCCCCGAACTGGTCGAACGTGTCGCGGAACGCCTTGAACGACGCCCAACCGCCCTGCCGGGCCACCAGGTCGGTGGTGAGGCGGACCGCCTCGACCACGCGCGGGTCGTCCAGCCGGGCGCCCGGGCCGACCAGCTCCGCGCCGTTGGCCTTGGCCCACAGCGGCAGGAACTCGGGGACCTTGGGGTCGAACCCGATGCGCCGCACCCGACCGCCGTCGACCTCAGCCAGCCGGTCGGTCAGCGCGCCCAGACCGGCCCAGTCGGTCGTGGACAGCGACGCCGGGTCGACGCCCGCCGCCCGCACCACCGGGTTGTTGACGATCAGCAACCGCACGCTGGAGAACTCGGGCACCCCGTACACCCGGCCCTCGTAGGTGACCTGCCGCAGCGCGGCCTCGCGGAACCGGCCGAGGTCGACGTCGTGCTCGCGCAGGCAGTCGTCGAGGCCCTGGACCGCGCCGCGCGCCGCGTAGCCGCCGAGCTTGCGCCGGTCCGCGTAGACCAGGTCGGGCGGGTCGCCCGCGGCCACGGAGGACAGGAACTGCTGCTCGTCGAACGCGCCCTCGCTGATGCGCAGGTCCACGTCGGGGTTGGCCTGGCGGAACACCGCCACGCGCGCGGTCGCGTGCTCGTCGGGCAGGCCGAAGCCCATGGTCACGAGCGCGTCCGAGGTGTCGGCACCGAGCCCGCCGCAGCCGGAGACGACCAACGCCAACGCGACCAGGAGCCACCGCATGCCCGCCCTCCCGAGTCCCGACGTCGCCGGCGACGTCACGGACACGGTTCCCTCCGGGACACCCCGTCACACCGGGGGTCGCCCGGACGGCGCAACCGCGGGGACCAGCCGGGTAGCGTGCGTGCCCGGGCGCACGCCCCTGATCCTGTTGACCTTGATCCCCTTGACGAATCGCGGAGGTCGGTCCACCCATGAGTTCCAGCGCATCACCGGTCGGTCGTTGGGTGCACACGTGGGTGTCCGCGCCGCAGGCGCCGGGCCCGGCCGACCTCCCGCCGGCGCCCTTCACCCGGGACGGCGTGGTGCTCGCCGACGCGACGCTCCGGCAGACCGCGCGCGCCACCGTCGGCGGTGAGCGGTTGCGGCTGCGGTTCTCCAACGCGTTCGGCGGTGCGCCGCTGCCGCTCACCTCGGTAACGGTGGCGCGGCCGGTCGGCGGGCGGGCCGGTGTCGCGGCGGTGGAGCCGGGGTCGGTGCGGCCGGTCACCTTCCGCGGCCGGGCGGGGGTCGTGGTGCCGGTCGGGGCGCAGGTGGTGTCCGACCCGGTCGAGTTCCCGGTGCGGCCCGAGGAGAACCTGGCGGTGACGGTCCACCTGGCCGACGGGCAGGCGTCCGAGCGGGTCACCGCGCACCCGGGCTCCCGCACGACGTCCCACCTCCTGGCCGGCGACCACGTCGCCGCCCACGACCTGCCCGGCGCGGCGACCACCGACCACTGGTACTTCCTGAGCGGCATCGAGGTGTGGTCGGAGCGCATGGCGAGCGCGGTGGTGGCGTTGGGCGACTCGCTGACCGACGGCCGCGGCTCGACGACCAACGGCAACGACCGCTGGCCGGACCACCTGTCGGCCCGGTTGCGGGCGAACCCGGCCACCGCCGACGTCGCCGTGCTCAACCAGGGCACCGGCGGGAACCGGGTGCTGAACGACGGCATCGGCCCCGGCGCGCTGGCCCGGCTGGACCGCGACGTGCTCGCGCTGACCGGCGTGTCCTGGCTGGTGGTGTTCGAGGGCGTCAACGACGTCTGCACCGCCGACGCCGCGGCCGCCGCGCAGGCCGGGCTGGTGGACGACCTCTGCGCGGCCTACGAGCAGATCGTGATCCGGGCCCACGCGCACGGGATCGCGGTGTACGGGGCGACCTTGACGCCGCTGGGCGGCAACGAGGCGTACGACGACCCGGACGGCCACCGCGAGGCGTCGCGGCAGGCGGTCAACGAGTGGGTCCGCACCGGCGGTGCGTTCGACGCGGTGCTCGACTTCGACGCGGCGGTCCGCGACCCGCACGACCCGCGCCGCCTGCTCGCGGCCTACGACGAGGGCGACCACCTGCACCTGTCCCCGGCCGGCTACCGGGCGCTCGCGGACGCCGTCCCGCTGGAGCTGTTCGAGCGGTCCGGTTGAGACGGTTCACCGCAATGGCTTGCCGCGCAAAAGTTTCGTAGCCGAGCGTGTCCTTGACCGTCGACAGTGGACTGGTCATCCTCCTTGCCCGGGAACCGGAGCCGACCTAGGTTGGTCGTGTCACCTGTCCCGGACCGGGAGGACCCCGTTGACGACCGGCGTGCACCCCGCGTGGCTCCCGACCGCCGCGTTCCGCTCCCTCGGCTCGCGGCGGGTCCGCGTCACCGGGGACGGGCCGGTCGTCGCCACGGTGCGCGCCGAGGTCGCGGCGGCCACCGCCGGGCACGGCGGGGCGCTCGTCGCCACCGGTCCCGCCGACCTGGAGCTGGTGTGCGCGCCCGACCCGGGCGAGACCGATCCGGAGGCGTTCTCGGTCGGCCGGTCGGGCGGCACGACGCGGGTGCGCGCGACCGGCGGCGTCGGCCTGCTGTACGGCCTGCACCACGTGGTGCGGCAGGGCGAGGCGGCGTTCACCGGTGCCGCGCCGCCGGCGCGGCACGCGCCCCGCCAACCGCTGCGCATGCTGGACCACTGGGACAACCTCGACCCGCACCCGGTGATGGGGCAGGTCGAGCGCGGCTACGCGGGCGGGTCGATCTTCTACGCCGACGGCAGGGTCCGGGCCGACCTGTCCCGGGCCCGCGCCTACGCGCGGCTGCTCGGCTCGATCGGCGTCAACCGGGTGGGCCTGAACAACGTCAACGTGCACCGCACCGAGGCGCGGCTGCTCACCGACCTGCTGCCCGACGCGGCCCGGTTGGCGGAGGTGTTCCGCCCGCACGGCATCCGGGTTCACCTGTCGGTGGGCTTCGCCGCGCCGATCACCCTCGGCGGCCTGCCGACGGCCGACCCGCTCGACCCGGCGGTGCGGGACTGGTGGGCGCGCACCACGGCCGCGGTGTACGCGGCGATCCCCGACTTCGGCGGGTACGTGGTGAAGGCCGACTCGGAGGGCCAACCGGGCCCGTTCGACTACGGCCGCGACCACGCCGACGGCGCGAACGCGCTGGCCCGCGCCCTCGCCCCGTTCGGCGGTACGGTGTTCTGGCGCGCGTTCGTCTACGACCACCGGCAGGACTGGCGCGACCGCTCGACCGACCGGGCCCGCGCGGCGCACGACCACTTCGCCCCGCTGGACGGCGCGTTCGACCCGAACGTGGTGCTCCAGGTGAAGGCGGGACCGATGGACTTCCAGGTGCGCGAGCCGCTGTCGCCGGTGATCGCGGCCATGCCCCGCACCCGGCTCGCGGTCGAGTTCCAGGTCACCCAGGAGTACACCGGGCAGCAGAAGCACGTGTGCCACCTCGTGCCGCAGTGGCGGGAGGTGCTCGGCTTCCGGCCGTGGGGCGAGGGCGGTCCGGCGGTCGCGGACGTCGCCGCCGGCCGCGCCACCGGGCCGGCCGGCGGCGTGGTGGCGGTGTCGAACGTGGGCGACGACCCGTTCTGGACCGGGCACCCGCTGGCGCAGGCCAACCTGTTCGGGTTCGGCCGCCTCGCGTGGGACGACCGGCTCGCGCCGGAGGCCGTGCTGGACGAGTGGATCGGCCTGACGTTCGGCGAGGCGGCCACGGTCGGGCAGGCGCTGCACGAGGTGATGGACGGCTCGTGGTCGACCTACGAGCGCTACACCGCGCCGCTGGGCGTCGGCTTCATGGTCAACCCGGGCGACCACTACGGGCCGAACGTGGACGGGTACGAGTACTCGCGCTGGGGCACCTACCACTTCGCCGACCGCGACGGCGTGGGCGTGGACCGCACGCGGGCCACCGGCACGGGCTTCACCGGCCAGTTCCCGGCGCCGTGGCGGGACGTCTACGAGTCGACCCGGACGTGCCCGGACGAGCTGCTGCTGTTCTTCCACCACGTGCCCTACCACCACGTCCTGCACTCGGGCACGACGGTGATCCAGCACATCTACGACACCCACTTCGCCGGCTGCGAGGAGGTGACCCGGATGGCCGAGACGTGGGCGAAGGTCGAGGGGCACGTGCCGCCGGAGGTGTTCGAGCGGGTCACCGTGCTGCTGCGGGAGCAGCTGCGGTGCGCGGTCGAGTGGCGGGACCAGGTCAACACCTACTTCTTCCGCAAGTCGGGCGTGCCGGACGCGCACGGCCGGACCATCCACTGACGGCGAACCGTCTCACGCGCGGCGGATCACCAGGACGGCCGTCGGGGCGAGGTCCAGCTCCTCACCCGTCCGCAGCCGCCGCCCGGTGAGCAGGTCCTCGCCGTCCACCGGGGCGGGCACGGTCCGCGCCGGGCCGTGGTTGAGCACGAACAGGTACCGCGTGCCGTCCGCCACGACCCGCTCGGTCACCTCCACGTCCGGCACGTCGCCGAGCGGTCCGACCGGCCCGTGCCCGGCCAGCGCCGCGCGCACGACCGCCGCCACGCCGTCGTCGTCCAGCAACGTCGCCACGTACCACGCGTGGCCGCGACCCCTGGCCGCCCGCGTCACGGCCGGCGTGCCGGCGTAGAAGTCCGCGCCGTAGGTGCCGAGCACCTGCGCGTCGTCGGGCACGACGACCTCGAACACCTGCCGGGCCTCGTGCCGCGTCCCGAACAGCGTCACCGGGTTGACCACGTCGGGCCTCTGGGCGTCGGTCTCCTCGACCCGCAGCCCGAGCAGCGACGCGAACGGGCCGGGCACGTCGGCGAGGAACGCGTTGTCGTACTCGTCCACCCGTCCGGACAGCGCCGTGGTGACGAACGTGCCGCCGCCCTCCACCAGCGCCGTCACCCGCTCGGCCAGGTCGCCCTTCACCAGGTGCAGCAGCGGCGCGACGACGACGTCGTAGCCGGACAGGTCGGCGGTCACCGGCACCACGTCCAGCGGCACGTTCGCCTGCCACAGCGCCCGGTGGTAGGCGGTCAGCACGTCGAGGTAGCGGACGTTGCGGTTGGGCCCGTCGGACAGCTCCACGGCCCACCAGCTGTCCCAGTCGACCAGCAGCGCGACCCGCGCGGGCGTGCGGCCGCCCAGCAGCGCGTCACCGACCCGGGCGAACTCCGCGCCGAGCGCGGCGACCTCGCGGAACACCCGCGTGTCCGTGCGGCCGGCGTGGTCGAGCACCGCGCCGTGGTACTTCTCGCACGCGCCCCGCGACTGCCTCAGCTGGAAGTACAGGACGGCGTCCGCGCCGTGCGCGACCGACTGCCAGGACCACAGCCGCAGCACGCCGGGCCGCTTGACCGGGTTGACGTCCCGGCTCGCGGTGACCGACGGCGTCTGCTCCATGACCCAGAACGGCTCGCCGCCGCGCAGCCCGCGCACCAGCCCGTGCGCCAGCGCCATCCGCGCGGCCGTGCGGGACGACGACCGGTCCTCCGGCGGGTAGTTGTCCCACGCCGCGAAGTCCAGGTGCGGCGCCCACCGGTGGTAGTCGACCGGCTGGTACAGGCCCATCAGGTTCGTGGTCACGGGCGTGGCCGCGGAGTGCTGCCGGATCGCCGCCTTCTCCGCCAGGAACCCGCCGAGCAGCGCGTCCGACGTGAACCGCCGGTAGTCCAGCGTGATGCCCTGGAACGCGGTGTGGTCGGGACCGCGCCAGTGCTCCGACAGCGCGTTGGGCGGCTGGACCTGGGCCCAGTCGGTGAACGTGTGCGACCAGAACGCGGTGTTCCACGCGTCGTTGAGCCGGTCCAGCGAGCCGTAGCGGTCGCGCAGCCACCCGCGGAACGCCGCGCCGCACGCCGGGCACCAGCACGCGCCGCCGTACTCGTTGCCCACGTGCCAGGCCACCACGGCCGGGTTGTCGCCGTACCGCTCGGCGAGCCGGCCCGCCAGCGCGACCGACAGCCGGCGGAAGTCGGGGGAGGACGGGCAGGCGTTGTGCCGCTGCCCGTAGACGTGCCGCCGACCCTCGAAGTCGACCCGGCACGCGTCCGGGTAGGCGTGCGCCAGCCACGGCGGCATCGCCCCGCTCGGCGTCGCCAGGACGATCCGCACGCCCTCGGCCGCGGCCCGGTCCACGATGGCGTCCAGGGTCGTGAAGTCGTAGCGGTCCTCGGCGGGTTGCAGGTGGGCCCACGCGAAGACGCCCAGCGTCACCGTGTCGACGCCGGCGAGCGCGAAGGCGGCGTAGTCGGCGTCCCACACGTCCCGGGGCCACTGCTCGGGGTTGTAGTCGCCGCCGTAGCCGATCCTGGGCTGGGAGGTCACGCGGTGAACCTCTCGGTGGCGTCGCGCAGCACCGGTTCGGCGTTGCGCAGCAGGAGCAGGGTGAACGGGGAGGCCAGCAGCGCGAGCACCCAGTCGGAGGTGAGCACGACGAGCCCGCCGGCCGCGACGAGCAGCGACAACGCGCCGAGCGCGCTCGCCGGCCGGGCGGCCAGGTAGTAGGACGCCAGCCGCGCGGTGTCCCGGGTGCGCAGCGACAGCGCGGACGACAGCACGAGCGCCTGGGCCGACCACACCAGCACGGCCACCGCGACCACCAGCAGCACGACGCCGTACCCGGCGGGAACGCCCGCCAGCCCCAGGTTGGCCAGGGTGAAGCCGATGACGGTGAGCAGCGCGAGCGCGGGCAGCCACCAGCGCAGCACGTCGAGCCAGTTGAGCCGGTAGCCGCGGCGGAAGTGCCGGGCGGGGGAGAGGTCGCGGTCGCCGAGGAACACCCGCCAGGCGTAGACGGCGGCCGACAGCGCCGGTCCCACGGGGGCGAAGCACAGCCCGACCAGGGGCGCGTTGCCGGCGCCGCGGTCGAGGAACAGCAGGGCGAGGAAGCCGGGGGCCGTGGTCAGCAGCAGCATGGCCTCGATGACGACGAACCAGTACACGACGGCGGCGACGCGCGACAGGATGCCCGCGCCGATCTCGGCGGCGGGGTCGCCCGGGGATCGCGCGGCCACCGTCACGGCCTCTCGTGCGGCGCGACGAGCCGGTCGTCGGATGCGCCGAGCAGCCGCCGGTCGTCCAGCCCCTCGTGCGCCTCGGCGCGCACGGGGGTGAGTTCGACGAAGGTCACCTCGTGCCGGGCCAGCGCCAGGTCCAGCTCGACCCGCCCGCCGACGACCGCCACCGACCGGTGCTCGACGGCCGGGCGCGCGCAGTCGCGCAGCACCTCCAGCGCCCGCCGGTCGGGGGAGCGGGGGCGGCCCAGCTCGCGCCACGCGCCGAACGCGTTGCCGTCGTGCTCGTTGACCCGCTCGCGGCGCAGGAACGCGCGCGGACCCGCCAGCGGGACCGACAGCCGCACCTCGTGCCGCTCGGGGGCGTCCGGGGCGTCGGTGCCGCCGACCGGCTGCCAGGCCAGCGCGGTGACGCGGCCGTCGTCCGCGGCGCACACCAGGTGGTCGTCGCCGCGGGCCAGCACGTGGGTGCCCATCCGGGCCATGAAGGCGTAGAGGTGGTAGGTCGGCTTGGGCACCTGCCGGTGCGTGAGCAGGCCGAACCCGCCGTGGAACAGCGAGGTCGGCACGTTCTCCTCCTCGAAGACGTCGCAGAACGTCCAGTAGGAGTAGGAGTCCACCAGCTCCGTGCCGCCGGTGAGCACCGGCGCGAGGTAGGCCGCGTGGTAGGCGGTGTCGTGGATCGGGTTGTCCGGCCGGTAGGAGCTGTTGTACTCGGTGACGTGCACCGGCAACCCGGCCAGGGCGGTGCCCGCCAGGTGCCTGCGCGGCGCGTCGAACTGGTCCAGCAGGGTCGCGGGCGCGGCCAGGGTCTGATAGGTGCCGAACGGCACGTGCTGGGCGGGGCCGGAGCTGTAGGCGTGCCTGCTGACGAAGTCGATCGGCACGTCCCGGCGGGTGACGAACTCGGCGAACGGCGCCCACCACTCGTCCGAGCCGGGCGAGAGCGCCGGACCGCCCACCCGGAGGCCGGCGTCGACGTCCTTCACGGTGCGCGCGGTGACCTCGTAGAGGCGGAAGTACGCCTGCTGGTCGGCGTCCTTCCAGAAGTTGACCAGGTTCGGCTCGTTCCACACCTCGATCGGCCAGCCGCGGACCTCGTCCAACCCGTAGCGGTCGACCAGGTGACCGACCACGGCGCGGACCAGCGCCGCCCACTCGTCCCAGTCGCGCGGCGGGGTGATGTTGCCCTTCCACCAGAACACCGAGTCCTCGCCCGAGGCCAGCGCGGTCGGCATGAACCCCAGCTCCACGAACGGTCGGATGCCCAGCTCCAGGAACCGGTCGAACACCTGGTCCAGGTACGTGAACGAGTAGCGGGTCACCCCGTCGCCGGACCGGCGGTGCACGCCCATGTCGTCGGACAGCAGCCCGTGGCCGCGGAGGAAGCGGAACCCGATGTCGCGCTGCACGAGGGCCAGGGACTCCTGGTGGTCGGCGCGCAGCGCGAGGTTGAGCCGGCCGGTGCCGACGCAGTGGCGCCACGACTCGGAGAGGCGGCCGAGCGGCTCGCCGGGGACGGCAATGCGGTTCACGTACCCTCCAGGGACGACGGCGGCCGGGTCCGCGACCCGGCCACCGTCAGCGGGCGGCGGCCGTCGCGGCCGGTCAGCCGTTCTTCTCCTTGTAGCGCTTGTACGCGCTGTTCACCAGCTCCACGTAGTCGTTCATGCCCTTGGCCTCCAGCTCCTTGACGTAGGCGTCCCACGTCGAGAGGTCGCGCTGGCCGAGGATGAACTGGAGCGTCGCCTGGGTGACGAGGTCCTTGAGCGGGGTCTCCCACAGGGTCGCGCGCTCGCGCTCCTCCTCGCTCAGCGGCGCGGGCGGGGCGAGCGGGAGCTGCTTCTTGTTCGCCAGCGTCTTCTGGAACGCCAGCTCCTCCTCGGTGAACATCGACTGCACCAGCTCGGTCGCGCCGCCGTAGCTGAACACACCGCCCTGGAACCCGAAGTCGCGCTGGAGGTTCTTCGGCGCGCCGACGTTCATGCCGCCGAAGGCGATCTCCGGCTTGAGCGTCCGCTTGCCCGAGGAGTCCTTGTCGTAGGTGGTGCCCTTGACGCCCCACTTGGTGAACTCCTGGGCCTCGTCGGAGTACCACAGCCAGTCGATGAACTGCATGGTGGCGACGAACTTGTCGCTCTCGGCCAGCTTCGCCGACACCATCAGGCCGTTCTCCAGCCGCGAGCCGCGCAGCACGTCGCCCTTCGGGCCCGCGGGCACCGGGATCTTCGCCACGGTCGCGCCGGGGATCTTGGAGACGTTCGGCCGGTAGTCGTTGATGATGTTCTGGGCGTTGCTGCTGATCGCGTAGGACTTGCCGCCGGCGAACTTCTGGATCGCCGCGTCGTCCTTCTGCGTGAAGCTCTCCGGGTCCATCAGGCCCTCGGCGACGAGCCGGTGGAAGTACTCCACGAGCTGCTTGTACTCCGGCATCGTGCCGGTGAAGTCGAACTTCTGCGCCGAGTCGTTCCAGGTGGTGTTCCTGACGTAGCCCCACCCGGCCTGGGTGCCGAACGTCTGGGCGGCGATGTTGAGGATCGACTTGCCCTCGAAGCGGTCCGACAGCGGGTAGGCGTCCGGGTGCGCGGCCTTGATCGCCTTGAGGACGGTGTGGACCTCGTCCCAGTCCTTCGGCGCCTGGAGGTTGAGCCGCTGCAGCTCGTCGGTGCGGAACGCCAGCGTGTAGTCCTGCTGCACCTTCTCGTGCAGACCGGGCAGCACGTAGAACTTGCCGTCCTCCTGGCGCAGGGTGTTCAGCTCCGGCTGGAGCTTCCACTTCTCGACCTTGTCCTTGAAGTTCGGCATCAGGTCGAGGTAGTCGCTGACCGGGAGGATCGCGCCCGAGGAGACGAAGGGCTCCTCCTGGCCCGGGTAGGTCTTGGAGATGATCGTCGGCGCGTTGCCCGAGCTGATCAGCAGGCCGCGCTTCTGGTCGTAGTCGCTGTAGGGCACGACCGTGGGCTTGAACGTGACGTTGGTGCGCTGCGCGACCTCCTTCCACAGCAGCCAGTCGTCCTTGAGCGGGTAGTGCGCCTGGTCGAGGAAGAGGAGGCTCACGTCCAGCGGTTCGGTGGCCTTGAACTGCGTGCCGGCCCGGTAGTCGGCCATGGCCGCGGCCTTCTTGCCGTCGAGGTTGATCCCCCCGCCCGCGTCGGCGCCGTCCTCGCTGCACGCCGCCAGGCCGACCACGAGGCCGCCGGCGACGGCGGTCGCCAGCGCGCGCTTCCACTTCGTTCTCATCGTGCTGTCTCCTCAGGAGGTGTTCGACACCGTCGTCGACTCGAGCGGGCGCGCTACTGCTTGACCGCGCCGAGCATCACGCCCGACACGAAATAGCGCTGGATGAAGGGGTAGACGGCGACGATGGGCAGCACGGTCAGCACCATCGTCACGGACTTGATGTTGGCGGAGATCGCCACCGCGTTGGTCTCCACGGCGCCGACCGAGGTCGCCGACGTGGCGCCGGCGATCATGTTGCGCAGGTACACCGTCACCGGGAACATGTCGGCGCGGTCGAGGTAGAGGAACGCCTGGAACCAGGAGTTCCAGTTGGCCACCGCGTAGAACAGGACCATCGTCGCGAGCACGGCCTTGGACAGCGGCAGCACGATCCGCAGCAGGGTGCCGTAGGTGTTCAGGCCGTCGATCGCGGCGGCCTCCTCCAGCTCGCTCGGCAGGCTCTCGAAGAACGCCTTCATGACCAGGAGGTTGAACACGCTGATCGCGTTGGGCAGCACGACCGCCCAGATCGTGTTGGTCATCCCGAGCCCGTTGACGAGCACGTAGTTCGGGATCAGGCCGCCGTTGAAGAACATCGTGAACACGGCGATGCCGACGAGCAGGCCGCGGCCCTTGAGCCGGTGCTTGGACAGCACGTAGGCGTAGACCGTGGTGAGCACGATCGAGATCGCGGTGGCCGTCACGGTGTAGACGACGGTGTTGAGGTAGCTGTTCCAGAACGCGGGGTCGGAGGCGACCAGCTCGTAGGTGTCGAGGTTGAACCCGCGCGGCACCACGTTGACCTGGCCGGTGCGGATGTAGACCTCGCTGCTGAACGACTGGGCGACGATGTTGACGAACGGGTACAGCGTCACGGCGACCACGCCGAGCAGCACGACGGTGTTGACGACGCGGAACGCGCGGTAGCCGGGCGAGTCGTCCAGGGAGGTGCGGCGGGGCCCGGCGGGCTCGTCCATCCGCTCCAGCAGGCGGGTCGGGTCGGTGGTCACCACAGGCTCGTCCCCACTGCTCGGCGCGAGATCGCGTTGGCGGACAGGACCAGCGCCAGGCCGATGACCGACTCGAACAGGCCGATGGCGGCGGCGTAGCTGAAGTTGTTGGACACCAGGCCGACCCGGTACAGGTAGGTCGACACGACGTCCGCGGTCGGGTAGGTCAGCGGGTTGTACAGCAGCAGGACCTTCTCGAACCCGACCGCCATGAACGTGCCGATGTTGAGGATCAGCAGCGTGATCATCGTCGGCCGGATGCCCGGCAGCGTCACGTGCCAGGTCTGCCGCCACCGGTTCGCGCCGTCGATCCGGGCCGCCTCGTACAGCTGGGCGTCGATCGTGGTCAGCGCGGCCAGGTAGAGGATCGTGCCCCAACCGACCGTCTGCCAGACCTCGGAGGAGACGTAGATCGTGCGGAACCAGGCCGGGTCCTGGATGAACGAGACCGCCTCGCCGCCGACGGCCCGCACGACCTGGTTGACCGTGCCCTCCAGCGACACGAGCTGCATCACCATGCCGGCCACGATCACGATCGACAGGAAGTGCGGCAGGTAGGACACCGTCTGCACGAACCGCTTGAAGTAGCGGGAGCGGACCTCGTTGAGCAGCAGCGCCAGCACGATCGGCAGCGGGAACGCGAAGACCAGCGACAGCGCGCCCAGCACCATCGTGTTGCCGAAGACCTGCCAGAAGTTCGGGTCGCCGATGAACATCTTGACGTAGCGCAGGCCCACCCACGTCTCGCCGTAGATGCTGCCGCCGGGCACGAACTTGCGGAACGCGATGACGTTGCCCAGCATCGGGGCGTAGCGGAACACCAGGAAGAACAGCAGCGGGACGACAGCGAGCGTGTAGAGCTGCCAGTCGCGCCTGAGCGCCTTGCGCCAGGAGGTGCCCCGGCGGGGGCGCCCGGCGGCCTTCGGCGGTGCGCCGGTCCGGTCCGGTGGGGTCCCGGTCGCGGCTTCGCGGATCTGGGTGGTCATGCCCGCTGCACCTCCTCGTGGGTGACCGACACGGCGGTGAGCCACCGCCGAGTGTGGTCGACTTCGCGCAACGGGCCTACGAGCCGGAGGTCCACCGCTTCGTGCACGTCCGCGCTCGACCGCGACACCCGCAGCTGCACCGCGCCCGGTTCCACCACGCGCCGCCCGTCCCGGCCGGTGAACGACGTGACGTCGGCCGGGACGCGGAACCGGACCCGCGCCGACGCGCCGGTGGCCAGCTCCACCCGTGCGTAGCCGACGAGCCGCACGACCGGGCGCGTCACCTGCGCGACCGGGTCGTGCAGGTACAGCTGCACGACGTCCGCGCCGGGGCGGTCGCCGGGGTTGCGCACGTCCAGCTCGACCTCGACCTCGCCGTCGGTGGCCCACGACCCGCCGCCGGGGGAGAGGCGCACGGGCGACCACGTGAACGCGTGGTAACCGAGGCCGTGGCCGAAGGGGAAGGCGTGCGTCGGGTCCACGTTGGACACTTCGGTGCGCCGGCCGAGCGGTGCGGTCAGGTAGGTGCCCGGCTGCCCCGACGGGTCGCCCGGGATGCCCACCGGCAACCGGCCCGACGGCGACACCGCGCCGGTGAGCACGTCGGCGAGGGCCCGGCCGCCGAGCTGGCCGGGGAAGAACGCCTGCACGACGGCCGCCGAGCCGTCGGCCAGGTCGCCGATCGCGTACGGGCGGCCGGTGACCAGCAGCAGCACGACCGGCGTCCCGGTGGCCTGGACGGCGCGGACCAGGTCCGCCTGCGCGCCGGGCAGCCGCAGGTCGGTCGCGTCGCACCCCTCGCCCGACGTGCCGCGCCCGAACAGCCCGGCCAGGTCGCCCACGGCCACCACGCAGACGTCGGCGTCCCGTGCCGCCGCGACCGCGGCCGCCACGTCGTCGGCGTCGGGTTCGGCGGTGACCTCGCAGCCCCTGGCGTGCGCGACGTCGCCGCCGAGGGCGTCGCGCAGCGCGGACAGCACGGTCGGGATCTCCAGCCCCAGCCCGGCGTCGGGGTGGTGCACGCCGATGTGCGCGGGGAAGGAGTAGCAGCCCAGCATCGCCATCGGGTCGTCGGCGAGCGGGCCGACGACGGCGAGCCGCACGCCCGGCCGCAGCGGCAGCACGCCGTCGTTGGCCAGCAGCACCACGGACTCGCGCGCCAGGCGCAGGGCGACGTCCCGTGCTTCGGGGGAGTCCAGCCGCAGGTCCTCGACGTCGGCGGGCAGCGGGGACCAGTCGGGGTCGAGCAGCCCGAGTTCGACCTTCTGGCGCAGCACCCGGCGCAGCGCGCGGTCCACCAGCGCCTCGGCCACCTCGCCGCGCTCGACCGCCCCGCGCAGCGGCGCGCCGTAGCAGCGCACGGTCGGCAGCTCGACGTCCACGCCCGCGGTCAGGGCCAGCGCGGCGGCGTGCGCCTCGTCCTCGGCGACGCCGTGCAGCGCTTGGAGGAACTTGACGGCGAAGTAGTCGGCGACCACCGTGCCGTCGAAGCCCCAGGTGTCGCGCAGCAGCGTGGTGAGCAGCCCGGCGTCGGCGGCCGACGGCAGACCGTCGACCTCGGTGTAGGACTGCATGACCGACCGGACGCCGCCGTCGCGCACGGCCATCTCGAACGGCGGCAGCACGACGTCGGCGAACTCGCGCGGGCCGATGGCCACGGGGGCGAGGTTGCGCCCGGCGCGGGAGGCCGAGTACCCGGCGAAGTGCTTGAGCGTGGCCACGACCCCCGACCGCTCCAGCCCGCGCACGTAGGCCGTGCCGACGGTGCCGACGAGGTAGGGGTCCTCGCCGATGGTCTCCTCGGTGCGGCCCCAGCGGTAGTCGCGGGTGACGTCGAGGACCGGTGCGAGCCCCTGGTGCACGCCCGCCGCGCGCATCGAGCCGCCGATCAGGCCCGCCATCGCGGCCACCAGGTCCGGGTCGAACGACGCGCCCCAGGCCAGGGGCGCGGGGTAGGCGGTGGCCTGCCAGGCGGCGAACCCGGTGAGGCACTCCTCGTGCACCAGCGCCGGGATGCCGAAGCGGTTGGCGCCGACCACCTGCCGCTGCGAGGCGGCGAGCGAGCGCGCGCCGGCCACCGGGTCGACCGGGCGCGTGCCGAACGGCCGGGTGAGCTGGCCCAACCCCGAGGCGATCACCTCGTCCCACACCACGGGCTCGGCGGTGAGGTCGTGCTGGTGCGGTGCGACGCCCGCGCCGGACGGGTCCGCGCCGACCCAGACGCCGACGAGCTGGGCGAGCTTCTCCTCCAGCGTCATGGCGGCCACGAGCGCGTCGACCCGCTCCGCGACGGGCCTGGTGACGTCCCGCCACACCGGGTCCGGTCGGTCGGCGGTCGTCGGCACGGCGTCGCCGACCTCCGTCGTCCTGTTCCTCATCGACCAGGTACCCCCGCTCACGTCGTCGTGGAGACCGAAACTATCGACGCACTTTCCGACATGCCGATCCGGTGGGGGAACCGTAGGAGGATCTCCGCACGACGTCAACAGCCGCGATGCTCCAGTGTCTTCGCAGTTCACAGGTATGAACAGCCCGCGCTCCATTGGGCCGATCAGGTCCAACGTCGGAGATGCGAACCATCATGGTGGAGATCGAAAGGTTGAACCTTTACGCTCGGCCGTCGAAACTTTAGAACCGGTGGCGAAGTGCGGCCGCGACGCGAGCACGGGGGGCAGCATGGGGTCGTCGACCGAGCGGGACGCCGTCGGGGCCGTGCCGGAGAAGGCGGTGAGGGGCGCGGCCTCGATCTCCTCCATCGCCGCGGAGGCGGGCGTCTCCATCCCCACCGTGTCGAAGGTCCTCAACGGACGGCCGGACGTCGCGCCCGACACCCGGGCCCGGGTGGAGAGCATCATCGAGCAGCACCGGTACCGGCGACGACGGGCGCGGCAGTCGTCCCGGCCCGCGCTGATCGACCTGGTGTTCCACGAGATGCACTCGGCGTGGTCCACCGAGATCATCCGCGGGGTCGAGCTGGCCGCGGCCACCGAGCGCGCGGCCGTGGTGCTGTCGGAGCTGGGCGGCGAGCACCGGCCGCGCCGCGAGTGGTTCGACGACCTGCTGGCCCGCCGACCGCTGGGCGTGATCCTCGTGCTGGCGGGGCTGGACGCCGAGCAGCGCCGCCAACTGGCCACGCGCAACATCCCGTTCGTGTTCGTGGACACCGCGGGCGAGCCGCCGCCGGGCGTGCCGACGGTGGGTTCGGCGAACTGGGCGGGCGGCCTGGCGGCGACCCGGCACCTGCTCGCGCTGGGGCACCGGCGCATCGCGGTGATCTCCGGCCCGACGACCATGCTGTGCAGCCGGGCGCGGGTCGACGGGTACCGCAGCGCGCTGGAGGCCGCGGACGTCGCCGTCGACCCGGACTTCGTGCGGTACGGCGACTTCTACGTGCAGGGCGGGTACGGCCACGGGATGGAGCTGCTGCGCCGCCCCGACCGGCCGACCGCGATCTTCGCGGGTTCGGACTTCCAGGCGCTCGGGGTGATGCGGGCGGCCCGCGAGCTGGGTCTGTCCATCCCGGACGACCTGTCGGTCGTCGGCTACGACGACCTCTCGGTCACGGAGTGGATCGGACCGCAGCTGACCACGGTCCGCCAACCGCTGCGCGAGATGGCGACCACCGCCGCCCAGATGGTCTTCAGCCTGGCCCGGGGCGAACGCCCGCCGAACGAGCGCATCGACCTGGCCACCGAGCTGGTCGTCCGCGAGAGCACGAGCCCCCCACCCCCCTGACCCCGTGTGTCGAACACTCCGGTCCCGTGTGTCGAACGTCCGGGTACCCTGAACTCCGCGCTCGGGGCCCGCCGCGCCTCACCGCAGCGGCGTGTGGGCCGGGTCGACCCGCTCCCCCTCGCGGACCGGACCGGGCGGCGTGCCGTCGCCGAACGGCCGCCCGCCCAGCGCTTCCCGGCCGTGGGGCGTCACCCAGCCGGACAGGTCGGGCCCGTCCGGCACGATCCCGCTCGGGTTGATGTCCTTGTGCACGAGGTAGTAGTGCCGCTTGATCTGCTCGAAGTCGACCGTGTCGCCGAACCCCGGCGTCTGGAACAGGTCGCGGGCGTACGCCCACAGCACCGGCATCTCGGCCAGCTTGTTCCGGTTGCACTTGAAGTGGCCGTGGTAGACGGGGTCGAAGCGGACGAGCGTGGTGAACAGCCGCACGTCCGCCTCGGTGATCGTGTCGCCCACCAGGTAGCGCTGCCCGCCCAGCCGCTCCTCCAACCAGTCCAGCGCCGTCCACAGCCGGTCGTACGCCTCGTCGTACGCCTCCTGCGTGCCGGCGAACCCGCACCGGTAGACGCCGTTGTTGACCTCGGTGAACACGCGCCGGTTGACCGCCTCGACCTCGTCGAGGTGCCGCCGCGGCAGCAGGTCGGGCGCACCGGCCCGGTGGTGCTCGCGCCACTCGGTGGACAGGTCCAGCGTGATCTGCGCGAAGTCGTTCGTCACCACGGCACCGGTCGTCGTGTCGACGATGGCGGGCACCGTGATCCCGCGCGGGTAATCGGGGTCGCGCTTGAAGTACGCCTCCTGCAACCGCTCGATGCCCAGCACGGGGTCGCGCCCGCCGGGGTCGAGGTCGAACGTCCACGACCGCTCGTCGTGCGTGGGCCCGGGCAGCCCGAGCGACAGGGCGTCCTCCAGCCCCAGCAACCGGCGCACGATGATCGACCGGTTGGCCCACGGGCAGGCCCGCGCCGCCACCAACCGGTACCGCCCGGCCTCGACCGGGAACCCGTCCCGCCCGTCGGCCGTGACGCGCGTCGTGATGTACCGCGTGTCGCGGGTGTACTCCTTGCCCTTGACCGAGTACGTCCCACCGCGCCGGTGCTCGGGGTTGCCGGACTCCGCCGCGGGTGCTGAAGTGTCGCTCACGTTCGGCAGCCTACGTCTCCCGGCACGCCCCCGCCGGGCGCCGGCACGTGGGCGGCGACCGGTTCTGGCAGGCTGCCGCACAGGCGCCGCACGGCGCGGCCGGAGGGATGGGCAGACGTGAGCGCTGAAGACCGCCGCTGGACCGACCGCGGCCAGGCCATCGGGCACGGGGTGACCTGGCTGGCCCGGTGGAGCGCCCGCCTCGCGCTGGTGGCGATCGGCTTCTGGCTGCTCTGGACGCTGATCGGCAGGCTCTGGGTCGTGGTGATGCCGGTCCTGCTGGGCCTGCTGATCACGACGGTGCTGTGGCCGCCCGCCCGGTGGCTGCGCGGCCGCGGCGTGCCGCCCGCGCTGGCGGCGACGGTCGTGGTCGTCGGCGGGCTGGCCGTGCTCGGCGGTGTCGTCGCGCTCATCTCGACGTCGATCGCCTCCGGCGTGCCGCAGATCGCCGACAGCGCCACCCAGGCCCTCCAGCAGGCCCGCGACTGGCTGTCCGGACCGCCGCTGAACCTCCGCGAGGGCCAGCTCGACCGGATGCTGCAACAAGGCGTCGACCAGTTGCAGTCCAGCGTCGGGTCGATCGCGAACGGCCTGCTCACCGGCGTCGGCACGGTGACCTCCGGCATCGTCACCGGCGTCCTGGCGCTGCTGCTGGCGTTCCTGTTCGTCAAGGACGGGCCGCGGTTCACGCCGTGGTTGCGCGGCGTGATCGGGCAGCGCGCCGGCGGGCACGTGACCGTCGTGCTGGAGCGGACGTGGACCACGCTCGGCGACTTCATCCGCACGCAGGCGATCGTGAGCCTGGTGGACGCGGTGCTGATCGGCCTGGGCCTGGTGGTGCTGGGCGTGCCGCTCGCCGTGCCGCTGGCGGCGCTGACGTTCCTCGGCGGTTTCGTGCCGATCGTGGGCGCGTTCGTGGCGGGTGCGCTCGCGGTGCTCGTCGCGCTGGTCAGCAACGGCCTCACGACCGCGGTGATCATGCTGGTGATCGTGGTCGTCGTGCAGCAGGTCGAGGGCAACGTGCTCCAGCCGGTGCTCCAGTCGCGCAGCCTGAGCCTGCACGCCGCCGTCGTCCTGCTCGCCGTGACGGCGGGCAGCAGCCTCTACGGCATCGCGGGCGCGTTCCTGGCCGTGCCCGTCGTGTCCGCGGCGGCGGTGGTGCTGCGCTACCTCGGCGAGGTCGCCGACAAGCGGACCGCGGTCGTGGAGGGGCCGGGGGAGGAGCCCCGCCCGGCGGACGGCTCCTGAGGCATCGGTATGCCGCAGGCCCGACCGGCGCTGGTGAGAGCGTTCCCAACACCCGTGACGTCCGGTAACCGGCACCACCGCGGCGGACGGGCGCCATTCACCCGCCGATGAACGGGTTGCGCCGAAAAACCCCTGGTTATCATGCGCGAATGCTCCGACGCACGTACGACGGCCAGGTCTGCTCGATCGCCCGCGCGCTGGAGGTCGTCGGCGAGCGCTGGACGCTGCTGATCGTGCGCGAGGCGGTCTCCGGCGTGACCCGGTTCGACGGGTTCCTCAACCGGATGCCCATCGCCCGCAACGTGCTCAGCGACCGCCTCAACAACCTGGTCGAGTGCGGCGTGCTGGAACGCGTTCTCTACCAGGACCGGCCGCCGCGCCACGAGTACCGCCTCACCGCCAAGGGGCGCGACCTGACGCCGGTGCTGCTCGCGCTCATGGCGTGGGGCGACCGGCACGAGCCCTCGCCCACCGGACCGCCCGCCGTCGCCGAGCACGCGGCCTGCGGTGGGGTCGTGCGCACGCGGATGGTCTGCGACTGCTGCGAGCAGCAGGTCCCGCCCGGCCACGTCGTGCGGAGGTCGGGGGGTTCCGGCCTGTCCGGCTGACGGGAGCACCGGCGTCGTCACCGAACCCCGCCGACCGGTGACGACGCCGTGCCGGACCGGCGTCGGCATCGCCGGACGGTGGAGCTGTCCGGCCCGAACGACGATAACACCGTTTCCATAAGCGCCACACGTGAGTTGGAACAACGGGGCCCGCCGACCGACCGCCGCCCCGACACGGGAGGGCCTCCGGCGTGCCGCACGCCGGAGGCCCTCACTCACCCGCGAGCCGTGTCAGGCGGTGCAGGCGGAACCCGACAGGGTGACGCCCGCCGGGGTGGCGGCGGTGCCGTTGGCGGTGAAGCCGAGGGCCACCGAGGCGCCCGCGCCCAGCGACGGCGCGTACGACGGGGCGGTCACGGTGACGGTCGTGCCGCTCTGGCTGAACGTGCCGTTCCACCCGCTGCCGATGGTCACGCCGGACGGCAGGGTGAACACCACCTTCCACGGGTTCACCGCGGCGGTGCCGCTGTTCGTCACCGTCAGCGAGCCCTGGAAGCCGCCCTGCCACGCGTTGTCCTGGCGCCACACCGCCTTGCACGACCCGGAACCCGTCCCGGACGAGGTGGTGGTGGTCGTCGTCGTGGTGGTCGTCGTGGTCGTCCCACCGGTCGGGGGGATCAGGTACGGCTGCAGGATGGACTGCTTCGCCTGGTTCACCGTGGTCCAGTCGTCGCCGACGATGCCGCCCGTGTCACCCGAGTTGGGGTTCCACGACCAGTACGTGAACGAGATGCCGTTGACACCCTTCCCGGTGTACGCCATCAGGTTCTCCAGCCACACCTTGTCCTTCGGGTTGGCCAGCGTCGACCCGAACTCGCCCATCATCAGCGGCGCGGTGTTGTTCTTGTACAGGTAGCCCCAGTAGCGGTCCCACACCGAGGGCAGGTTGGCCGGGAAGTCCGGCGCGGTGAACCACGCCTGCTCGTACACCGACGTCGCGTACTCGTGCGGCGAGTAGACCAGCCGGTTCGGCACGTCCAGCCGCACCGGGTACTGGCCGGCCTTCGACAGGTTGCCACCCCACCAACCGCAGTCCTCGTCGTTGGACGGGTCGTTGTCCCAGGTGTTCGACAGCCCGCCGCTCGGGCAGCTCACACCCTCGACGAAGATCAGCCAGTTCGGCTGCACGGACAGGATCGCGTTGCCGGCCCGCTCGGCGGCCAGCCGCCAGTCGCGCTCCACGACGCCGCAGCCCCAGCACGCGCCGGTGGCGTTGGGGTTCGTGCCCTCGGCGTGCGGCTCGTTGTGCAGGTCCGCGCCGATGACGGTGGTGTTGCCGGCGTACCGCTGGGCCAGCATCTTCCAGTCGTTGATCCACGTGCTCTCCGGCACGGCGGCGGTGTACCAGAGCGCGGTCTGCCCGGCGCTGGTCGGCCGGTGCCGGTCGAGGATGACGCGCATCCCCTTCTGGCCCGCGTAGTCGATGACCTTGTCGAGGATCTGCAGCGGCGACAGCCCCACCAGGTCGGGGTTGACGAAGTCGTTCACGCCCGACGCTGTCGCGCCCGGCTTGAGCGCGTCGTTGGAGAAGGGGATGCGCAGGGTGTTGTACCCGAGCGACGCCATCTGGTCGAGCTGCTGCTTCCACGTGCGGTTGGACCACAGCCCGTGGAAGGTCTTGTTGTCGGTCTCCATGCCGAACCAGTTGATGCCGGTCAGCCGGACCGTCGCGCCGGTGCTGTCCACGATCTTGCTGCCCGCGGTGTGCAGGTAACCACCGGCCGGGGCCGCCGTGACCTGACCCGCCGTCGCCATCACGACGACTCCGCTGACGGCTACCGCAGCCGTGAGCAGAGCGCCGAGGATGGATCTCCGTTGCCGCATACCGCTCTCCTTTGAGGATGTTCGCAACGTTCTGGGAGCGCTCCCAGAGGGAGAGTAGTGACGGCGGTCAGGCGGGACAAGGAGCAATTCCGGGCTGGTCAGCGCACCCCGCGCGGCCGGAACTGGATGCTGATGCGCGGTCCGACCGCTTTGCCCGCTTTCGGCACGGCGTGCTCCCACGTGCGCTGGCACGACCCGCCCATCACGATCAGGTCGCCGTGGCCGAGCGCGTACCGCACGGTCTCGCCACCGCCGCGGGGGCGCAGCGCCAGCGCCCGGGGGGTGCCGACGGACACGATCGCCACCATCGTGTCCTCGCGCGAACCTCGCCCGATCGTGTCACCGTGCCAGGCCACGGAATCGCGGCCGTCGCGGTAGTAGCACAGGCCCGCGGTGCGGAACGGCTCGCCCAGCTCGTCGGCGTACCAGGCGCTCAACTCGTCGCGGGCCGTGGTCAGCACGGGGTCGGGGAGCGGCGCCCGCTCGTCGTAGAAGCAGAGCAGGCGCGGCACGTCCACCACGCGCTCGTACATCCGCCGGCGCTCCGCGCGCCAGGGGACCTCGGCGGCCAGGCGCCGGAACAGCGCGTCCGCGCCGGTCAACCAGCCGGGGAGCACGTCGACCCACGCGCCGTCGCCCAGCTCGGTCCGCCGCACACCGGTCAGCGGGCGCAGCGCGGGAGCCCGCGCGTCGTCGTCGAACAGCGACACCTGCATGGCGGCAGCGTAACCCGGGAGTCGAACAACCGTTCGACTCCAACGGGCTCTATAACTTCAGTGCAGACTGAAAAAGGTCAGGCGTCCGGCTCGGGCTTGCGCCGTCTCCCGCCGGTGCGGACCTGCTTCGCGGGCTCCTCCGCGACCTCGGCCTGCGGCGGCCCCGGGGGAGCCGCCTCGGCGGCGCCCGGGTGGTCGGCGAGCAGGATGGCGGCCAGCTCGTCGTAGATCGGTGTGCTGCTCATGGAAGATCCTCTACCCCGTTTGGACGGAAGTTACACGGCTGTTCGGAACGGCGCACGACCAGGGTTGGCAAACCGGTCGAGGACCCTCCCGCGCGGTGACCCGGCGCACAACTCCTCCTACTTCCGATAGACGGATGTCCTAGTAATCTGGAGGCAGTTCCGCGCTGCCGAAGGAGCCAGTCGTGACCGCTGCACCGCTGCACACCCCGTCGCACCCGGTTCGCTTCGTGACCGCGGCCAGCCTGTTCGACGGGCACGACGCCGCGATCAACATCATGCGCCGCATCCTGCAGTCCCAGGGCGCCGAGGTGGTGCACCTCGGGCACAACCGGTCGGTGAGCGAGGTCGTCGCCGCGGCCGTCCAGGAGGACGTGCAGGGCATCGCGATCAGCGCCTACCAGGGCGGTCACGTCGAGTACTTCACCTACCTGGTGGAACTCCTCGCCGAACGCGGGGCCGGCCACATCAAGGTCTTCGGCGGCGGTGGCGGCGTCATCGTGCCCGAGGAGATCGAGCTGCTGCACTCGCGCGGCGTCGCGCGGATCTTCTCGCCGGCCGACGGGCAGGAGCTGGGCCTCGCCCGCATGATCAACACGATGGTCGAGGCGTGCGACCACCCGCTGGCCGAGCGCCCGCCGTCGTCGTGGGACGGCCTGTTCACCGGCGGCGAGGACGTGCTGGCGCGGGCGATCACGCTGATCGAGGCCGGTGCGCTGCCGGCGGACGTGCGCGACCGGATGGCGCACGTCGCGGCCGAGCGGTCGGTGCCGGTCCTGGGCATCACCGGCACGGGCGGTTCGGGCAAGTCGTCGCTGACCGACGAGCTGGTGCGCCGGTTCCGGCTCGACCAGCAGGACAAGCTGCGGGTGGCGGTGCTGGCGGTCGACCCGACCCGGCGGCGGGGCGGCGGCGCGCTGCTCGGCGACCGCATCCGGATGAACTGCCTGGACGGCGACCGGGTGTTCTTCCGCTCGCTGGCGACGCGCAAGGCGGGCTCGGAGGTGCCCGAGGGCCTGGCCGACGCCATCCTGGCGTGCCAGGCCGCCGGGTTCGACCTGGTCGTCGTGGAGACGCCGGGCATCGGGCAGGGCGACGCGGCGATCGTGCCGTTCGTCGACCTCTCGCTGTACGTGATGACGCCGGAGTTCGGCGCCGCGTCGCAGCTGGAGAAGATCGACATGCTGGACTACGCCGACGTGGTCGCGATCAACAAGTTCGAGCGGCGCGGCGCCGAGGACGCGCGCCGGGACGTGGCGCGGCAGTTGGTGCGCAACCGGGAGGCGTTCGGGGCGTCGTGGGAGGACATGCCGGTCTTCGGCACCTCGGCGGCGACGTTCAACGACGACGGCGTGACGGCCCTGTACCAGCACCTGCGGGGCGAGCTGGCGGGGCGCGGCCTGGACGTGGCCGAGGGCGTGCTGCCTGCGGTGGCGGGCAGGGTGTCGACGTCGGCGGCGACCGTGGTGCCGCCCACCCGGGTGCGGTACCTGGCGGAGATCGCCGAGACGGTGCGCGGCTACCACCGGGCCACGGAGACGCACGTGGACGCGGTGCGGCGGGCCGCCCACCTGCGGGCGGCGCGGGCGGAGCTGGAGGCGGCCGGGCACGACACGGCCGCGATCACGTCGCTGCTGGAGGCGGCGGAGAAGCGGGTCGACGCGGTGTCGGCGGAGCTGCTGGCGTCGTGGCCGCGGGTGGTGGAGGACTACAGCGGCGACGAGATGGTGGTCCGGGTGCGGGACCGGGAGATCCGCACGAAGCTGACCCGGGAGACGTTGTCCGGCACCAAGGTGCGGCGCGTGTCGCTGCCCCGGTACGAGGACGACGGCACGCTGCTGCGGTTCCTGCGCGAGGAGAACCTGCCGGGCCGCTTCCCGTACACGGCCGGGGTGTTCCCGTTCAAGCGGGACGGCGAGGACCCGGCGCGGATGTTCGCGGGCGAGGGTGACGCGTTCCGCACGAACCGGCGGTTCAAGTACCTGTCGCAGGGCTCGGAGGCGACCCGGCTGTCGACCGCGTTCGACTCGGTGACGCTGTACGGGCGCGACCCCGACACCCCGCCGGACGTGTACGGCAAGATCGGCACGTCCGGGGTGTCGATCGCGACGCTGGACGACATGAAGGCGCTCTACGACGGGTTCGACCTGACCGCGCCGACCACGTCGGTGTCGATGACGATCAACGGGCCGGCGCCGACGATCCTGGCGTTCTTCCTCAACACGGTGGTGGACCAGCAGCTCGACAAGTTCCGCGCCGAGCACGGCCGCGAGCCGTCGGCGGAGGAGGCCGGGGAGCTGCGGGCGCTGGCGCTGGCGACCGTGCGCGGCACCGTGCAGGCTGACATCCTCAAGGAGGACCAGGGGCAGAACACCTGCATCTTCTCCACCGAGTTCTCGCTGCGGATGATGGCCGACATCCAGGAGTGGTTCATCCGGCACAAGGTGCGCAACTTCTACTCGGTGTCGATCTCCGGCTACCACATCGCCGAGGCCGGGGCGAACCCCATCAGCCAGCTCGCGTTCACCCTGGCCAACGGGTTCACCTACGTCGAGTCCTACCTCGCGCGCGGGATGGACGTCGACGACTTCGCGCCGAACCTGTCCTTCTTCTTCTCCAACGGCATGGACGCCGAGTACAGCGTGATCGGCCGGGTGGCCCGGCGGATCTGGGCGATCGCCATGCGGGAGCGGTACGGGGCCAACGAGCGGTCGCAGAAGTTCAAGTACCACGTGCAGACCTCCGGGCGGTCGCTGCACGCGCAGGAGATGGACTTCAACGACATCCGCACGACGCTGCAGGCGTTGTGCGCGCTGTACGACAACACCAACTCGTTGCACACCAACGCCTACGACGAGGCGATCACGACGCCGACGGAGTCGTCGGTGCGCCGGGCGATGGCGATCCAGCTCATCATCAACAAGGAGTGGGGCCTGTCGGCGAACGAGAACCCGTTGCAGGGCTCGTTCGTCGTCGAGGAGCTGACCGACCTGGTGGAGGAGGCGGTGCTGGCGGAGTTCGACCGGCTCTCCGAGCGCGGCGGTGTGCTGGGCGCGATGGAGACGGGGTACCAGCGCGGTCGCATCCAGGACGAGTCGATGCTCTACGAGCAGCGCAAGCACGACGGTTCGCTGCCGCTGATCGGCGTGAACACGTTCCTGCCCGAGCACGGGGAGCGGGAGCCGGTGTCCATCGAGCTGGCGCGGGCGACCGAGGAGGAGAAGCGGTCGCAGGTGGAGCGGACGCGCGCGTTCGCCGCCGCGCACGCCGCCGAGGCCGAGCCCGCGCTGCGGCGGTTGAAGGAGGCCGCCGCGGCGGGGGAGAACGTGTTCGACGTGCTGATGGACGCGGCGCGGGTGTGCACGCTGGGGCAGATCACCGAGGCGTTCTTCGAGGTGGGTGGGCAGTACCGGCGCAACGTCTGATCGGATGACCGGCGCACGGGGCACTTGCCCGCGTGGCGGATCGGCGGTACTACCCTCCTGATCACGCGATCCGGGGGAGGGGAAGCATGGCCGATCCGCTCACGCTGTCGGTGCTCGGCGCCGCGGCGCTGACCGAGGGCGTCAAGTTCCTGTACGGGCAGGCGACGGAGCTGCTCAAGCGGCGTCGTGAGCGCCGGGACGAGGCCATCGAGGTGAGCCCGGGGGCGGTGCCGGAGCTGGAGGGCGGCCTGCGGTTGCCGCTGCGCGCGGACGACGCGGTGCTGGAGCGGGTGGAGCCGGACCTGCGCGAGCTGCGCCGCAGGCTCCAGGACTACGCCGACGGGGTGGAGGCGGTGGCGTCCGGGGACCGGGAGCTGCTGGAGTCCGCGGACGCGGTGCGCCGGTTGCTGGAGGCGGTCTACGGGCAGCGCATCACGTTCCGCGGCGAGCGGCGCGAGACCTCCGGTCCGGTGGTCGAGGGCGAGATCGACGTGGAGAGCGTCGCGGGGTACGCGGCGGCGGTGCGGGCGCGGGCGGTGACCGGCGGCGCGACCGTGCGGGCGGCGGTGCGGGTCACCGAGGTCGGCGAGAACGCCGAGGTGATCGGCGTGGACGTGGATCGGATCGGCGGGTGACCGACCCGGCGTTACCGGCGCTGACCGCGGCGGAGCTGCTGTTCGAGGACGTGGTCGACGAGCACCTGGCCCGGGGGCTGGTCGAGCGGACCTGGCTGCTGGACCGGATCGAGGGGCACTTCGCCGACCCCGGCTGCCGGTTCGTGCTGCTGCTGGGCGGTCCGGGCACGGGCAAGAGCACGGTGATGGCGTGGCTGGCCCGCCGGTACGGCGTGTCGCCGCGGTACTTCCTGAACCGGCTGGACGGCGGGCCGCTGGCCAGTGGTGACGCGAAGTCGTTGCTGCTGCGGCTGGGCAACCAGCTCGCCGCGCTGCGGCCGCGGGTGATGGGCGCCGACGTCGACGTGCGGGTCGAGCAGTCGTTCGGCGAGGTGCACGGGCGGGCCGTCGGCGCGCGGGTCGACGTGTGGCGGGTGTCGCCGTTCCGGCACACGGCGCTGCGGGTCGCCCAGCGGGCGGACGTCGTGGCCGGGGACGTCGTCGGCGTCGAGGTCGGGCTGGTGGTGTCGGAGACCCGGTCCCTGCCGGTGCCCGACCTGCAGGAGTTCGCGTTGCTGGAACCGGCCCGGCGGCTGGCCCAGGACGAGCCGGACGCGCTGGTGGTGGTGCTGGTCGACGCGTTGGACGAGCTGCGGTTCCGGGCGACGGGCGCGGAGGGCGCCGACGTGCTGGACTGGCTGGCGGAGGCTCCGGAGCTGCCCGCGAACGTGCGGGTGGTGGCGTCCGCGCGGCCCGACGACCGCCTGCTGGAGCGGTTCCGGCGCGGCCAGGGCGACCGGGTGCGCGAGGTGGCGATCGAGGCCGCGGCCGAGGACGTCCGGCGCGACCTGGTGCAGCTGGCCCGCGGCCTGCTGACCGACCCGCCGGTGGCCCGGCTGCCGGTGGTGCGCGCGAGCGGCGTGGCCTGGCTGGCCCGGCGCATCGCGGCGCAGGCCGACGGGAACTTCCTGTACCTGGCGTTGTGGGGCGCGGCGCTGCGGGACGCGGCCGAGGCCGGTGACGCGGCGCGGGTGGCCGCGTTGGCGGACTTCGCGGTGCTGCCCGCGGGGCTGGAGGGGTTCTACGGGTACTTCCTCACGCTGGTGCTGCGCACGGTGGAGAAGCGGGAGGCGCCGGCCGGGCTGCGGTTCTGGGACGAGGTGTGCCGGCCGCTGCTGGACGTGCTGGCGGTGGCCCGCGCCCCGCTGCCGCGCGCGGCGCTGCTCGACCTGGCCCGGTTGGCGGGCCGCAAGCGGGAGGCCGCGCGGGCGCTGGACCACCTCGGGCAGCTGCTGACCCGCGACGACGCCGGGCTGCGGCTGTGCCACCTGAGCTTCGCCGAGTTCCTGATCTCGGCGGAAGATCATCCGATGGTGGATCATTGGCACGTGGACGCCGACGAGAACCACTACCTGATCGCCGAGCGGCTGATCGACCGCTGGGGCGCCGACTGGGCCGCCTGCGACGACGACTACGCCCTCGACCACACCGTGGCGCACCTGGTCTCGGGCATCCGGCTCGCCGGGTCGCCGGAGCTGCGGGCCGACTGCGCCCGGGCGCTGACCGCGCTGCTGGCCGCGCCGGACCACGGCCTCGCCAAGGCGCGGCGGCGCGGCCTGGACGCGGTGCTGGCCGACTACGTGGACGCCTGGGCGGCGCTGGAGGGCGGGTCGACGCCGGCGGGGTCCGCGATCGCCGGCGGGTTGAGCGGCGTGGTCTCCCGCCTGGTGGACGAGGGCGTGCCGGACCTGGCGGGCACGCTGCACGCGGTGCTGGGGTACCGGCCGGCGGCGGCCGGGCTGAACCGCGAGGTCCTGACCCGGTTGACCGACCCCGAGTACCTCGCCGACGCGGTGGCCGACGAGCAGCGCCGGTCCGTCGCCCTGCTGGAGTTCTCGCACGGCCAGGCGACCAGGCTGCGCCGCACCGGGCGACCCGCGGACCTGGAGGAGGCGCGGCGGCTGCTGGTCGAGGCGGTGGCGGCGGTGGAGGACCTCGACCGGGTCACCTCGACGCGGCAGCGGGCCGTCCTGTGCTACGAGCTGGGGTACCTGGAGTTCCTGCACGGCGAGCCGGCGCGGGCGGCGGAGTGGTTCACCCGCTCGGTGGACGCGGCGGAGGAGGCGGGCGACCGGGTCGGCGCGGCCTTCACGCGGCTCGTCGCGATGCGCGTGGGGCTGCTGGGCGGCACGGTCGCGCCCGAGGAGTACCGCGCCGCGCACGAGGAGGCGCTGGCGCTGTTCACCGGCGGTGAGGTCACCAGCCCGCACCTGACGCGGTGGACCACCTCGGCGCACGCGCAACTGCTGGACCTGGCCCTGTTCACCGAGGACCGGGACGAGGTCGCCGAACGGCTCGCCACGCTGGCCGAGGACCAGTGGTACGCCGACAGCGGCCGGCCCGAGCTGCTGGACCGGTACCGGGCCCGCGCGGCCGCGGTGACGGGGGACTGGGAGACCGCGGCGGAGCTGTTCGGGCGGCTGCCCGCCGACGAGCTGGGCGACCCGCCCGCGCACCGCGAGGAGCTGGCGCGCGACCTGTTCTACTACGGCCGCGCGCTGGCGGCCCTCGGCGACGAGGACGGCGCGCGGCGGGTGTGGGAGCTGGCGCTGCGCTGCCCGGACAACGCGGCGAACTGGCCGTGGAAGCCCCGGGTGCGGGAGGTGCTGCGCGGGCTGGGTTGACCGGGCCGTCCGGGGGCACCCCGCCGCCATGAACTCGCTGTTCTTCGTCGGCAACGCGACCACGGTGCTGCGGCTGGGTCCGTTCACCCTCTTGACCGACCCGAACTTCCTGCACCGCGGCCAGTGGACCCACATCGGCCAGGGGGTGCTGGCCAAGCGGGTCAAGGACCCGGCCGTCGGGATCGGCGACCTGCCGCCGTTGGACGCCGTGGTGCTGTCGCACTTCCACGGCGACCACTTCGACCGGATCGCCGCCCGCGAGCTGGACCGCGACCTGCCGATCCTGACCACCCCGCACGCCGCGCGGCGGCTGGAGCGGCGCGGGTTCCGGGAACCCGTGGCGCTGTCGACGTGGGCCGACCTGAGCCTGCGCAAGGACGACGCGAGCCTCACCGTCACGGCGCTGCCCGGCCGGCACGCGCGGGGCGGGCTGGCCCGGTTGCTGCCGCCGGTCATGGGCAGCATGGTGGAGTACCGGGCCACGCCCACCGCCACGCCGCTGCGGCTCTACCTCAGCGGTGACACGCTCGTGCACGACGACCTGCGCGAGATCCGCGAGCGCTACCCGTCCATCGACGTCGCCGTGCTGCACCTGGGCGGCACGAAGGTGCTCGGCGTGCTGCTGACGATGGACGGGGAGCAGGGCGTCGACCTGCTGGAGCTGCTGCGGCCCCGGCAGGCCGTGCCGGTGCACTTCGACGACTACAGCGTGATGAAGTCGCCGCTGTCGGACTTCGTCGCCGAGGTGGAGCGGCGCAAGCCGCCGGTCACCGTGACGTGCGTGGACCGCGGCTCGACGTTCACCCTGCCGGGGTGAGCGTCACCCCGCGATCGTGCGAACCAGCAGGAACACGTTCAGCGCCGAGATGGTCGCGACGCCCGCCGCGCCGAACAGCGTGGTGGCCCGCCGGTTGACCGCCTCGCCCATGACGTCGCGCCGCCGGCCGAGCAGCAGCAGCGGCACCAGGGCGAACGGGATGCCGAACGACAGCACCACCTGGCTGAGCACCAGCGCCCGGGTCGGGTCCACGCCCAGCGCGAGCACGGCCAGCGCCGGCGCCATGGTGAGCAGCCGGCGCAGGGCCAGCGGGATGCGGCGGCGCAGGAACCCCTCCATCACGACCTGCCCGGAGTAGGTGCCGACGCTGGACGCGGCCAGCCCCGAGGCCAGCAGCGCGAGCGCGAACGCCAGCGCCGCGCCGGGGCCGAGCACGTCGCCCAGCCCGGTGTGCATGTCCTCCAGCGACTCCCGCGCCGAGCCCCCGCCGTGGAACGCGCCCGCCGCCACGACGAGCATGGCGGCGTTGACCACCCCGGCGACGCCGAGGGCGAGCACGATGTCGGCGCGGCTGGCCCGCAGCGTGCGCCGCCGCGCCACCGGGTCGGTGGTGTGGTGGTGCTGGGTCAGCGCGGAGTGCAGGTAGATGACGTGCGGCATCACGGTCGCGCCCAGCATGCCGGTGGCCAGCAGCACGCTGTCCGCGCCCGCGAAGCCGGGCACGAGCCCGGCCGCCGCGCCCGTCGGCGGACCCAGCCGCAACGCCTGGTAGAGGAACCCGCCGAGCACCACCGCGAGCAGCCCGACGATCACCGACTCGAACCGGCGGCGGCGCAGCGGGGCCAGCGCCAGCACCGCGGCCGACACCACGGCGGTGATCACCGCGGCGGGCAGCAGCGGCACCCCGAACAGCAGGTTGAGCGCCACCGCCGCGCCGACGAACTCGGCCAGGTCGGTCGCCATCGCGACCAGCTCGGCCTGCGCCCACAGCAGCGCGGTCACCGGTCGCGGGTAGTGCTCGCGGCACAGCTCGGGCAGGTTGCGCCCGGTGACCACGCCGAGCTTGGCCGACTGGTACTGGATGAACATCGCCAACGCGCTCGCGCCCACGATCACCCACAGCAACAGGTAACCGTGCGTCGCGCCGCCCGCCATGTTGGTGGCGAAGTTGCCCGGGTCCACGTACGCGACCGCGACCACGAACGCGGGACCCATGACCACGGCGGCCGAGCGCAGTCGCGCCACCACCGGGGTGCTCGAGGAGATTCCGACCATTCCACCGTGCCTTCCGGGTGTGCCGTGGCGGCCGCCCACGTTCGGGCGACCGCCACGCGGGTGGTCAGGTCAGCTTGCGGATCGCCCGCTCGATCAGGCCGAGGTTGGCCGGGCTGGTCGCGTACAGCAGGGGGTCCGGCGTGGGCGCGGACGCCTTGTCGCCCAGCGGCACCGGGTCCATGACGTAGGAGAACTCGTGCGAGCCGTCGGGTGCGGTCCCGGTCGCCCAGCGGCCCTCGGGCCCGGACGTGCCGTCGGAGTTGTGCCAGATCGTGCCCGCGTGCTCCTGGTGCTCCTCCTCGAACAGCGCGCTCGGGCTGATCGGGCCCTCCAGCCCGTCCTCCTGCAACTCCTCGATCGCGGCCAGCCACATGTTCTGGTGGGCGGTGTCTCGGGCGAGGTTGAACTTGAGCATGTCGCGCACGCCCGGGTCGTCGGTCATGTTGTACAACCGCGCGGTTTGCAACCGGCCCTGCGCCTCGGCGGCCACGTTGGCCCGGAAGTCGGCCATGAGGTTGCCGCTGGCCACGATGTACCGGCCGTTCCACGGCACCCCGTTGGCGTCGGACAGCGTGGGCCCGCCGCCGCTGACGATGGCCTGCTGCACGTCCATGCCGCCGACGACGGCCGCGATCACCGGGTCCTCGACCGCCTTGGCCGCCACCTCCGACGGCGCGCCCTCCAGCAGCCGGGCCACCATCGTGGCCAGCATCTCCACGTGGCCGATCTCCTCGGTGGCCACGTCCATGATCAGGTCCTTGTACTTGCCCTCCATGCGGCAGTTCCACCCCTGGAACAGGTACTGCATGGTCACGGTCATCTCGCCGTACGCGCCGCCGATCAGCTCCTGGAGCTTGCGCGCGAACAGCGCGTCGGGCTGTGCGGGCTTTGCCTCGAACTGCAACCTGCTGGTGTGCAGGAACATGACGCCTCCTCGGTCGACTGATGACGTCGACGCTAGGAACGCCGCATGACCGGTGCGGCGCGGACGTGGCACAGCGGCGTCACCGCACCGTCACCGCCGCCGGTAGGCGGGCCGAGAAAAAACCCCGACGGGTGGTGTGCCCGCCCGATTCGAGGGCACCCGTGCGATCTGGATGCCGTGAAGCCGATGGGTGTGCCCCGATGTCAGTGACCAGCGCTCGACCAGAGCTCCGACCCTCCATCCGACTGCTCGACGGCTTCGCCCTGGCGTGCGACCACGTGGAGGTGCACGTCATCCCGGTCGCCCGCAGGCTGCTGGCCCTGCTCGCCCTGCGTGACGCGCCGGTCAGCCGCGCGGTCGTGGCCGCGCAGCTGTGGCCCGACACGACCGCCCGCCGGGCCGCGGCGAGCCTGCGCTCCACGCTGTGGCGGCTCGCCACGCCCGCCGGGCCGCTGGTGAGCACCACCGACGACGCGCTGGCCCTGGTGCCGCACGTCGAGGTGGACTTCCACCGCGCGTGCCGGCTCGCCGCCACCGTCGCCGCGCCCGACCACGTGCCCGAACCGCAGGCCGTGGCCCTGCTCAAGGCCGACCTGCTGCCGGGGTGGGACCAGACGTGGCTGGTCGCCGAGCGGGACTGGTGGCACCAGGCGCGGCTGCGGGCGCTGGAGGCGCTCAGCGCCCGCTTCCGGTCCACCGGCGACCGGCACCGCGCGCACCAGGCGGCGCTGGCGGCCGTGCAGACCGACCCGTTGCGGGAGAGCGCGCACCGCACGCTCGTCGAGCTGCACCTGGCCGACGGCAACCCCGCCCAGGCCGTGCGGCAGTACACCAGCTACCGGGTGCGGTTGCGCACCGAGCTGGGCATGGAGCCGTCGGCGGAGATCCGCCGCCTGGTCGGGCCGCTGCTGGGCGGGGCCCGGTGAACGGCGGCGCCCTGGGCGCGGTCCTGCTGTGGACGGGGCTGGTGTGGCTGCTCGGCCTCGGCGTGTTCACGGTGGCGTGCCGGGTGTCGGCGGCCGAGCCGCGCGCGTGGCGCGACGCCCGCCGGATCGCGGCCTGGCAGCGGCTGAGCCCCCACGTGCTCGCGGGCTGCTCGCTGCTGGCGGCGGTCGGCGGGGCGCTGCTGGTCGCGTACCCGTGACGAACGGTTTTCACGTTGTCGGGATGACCCGCCGGGTCGCGGGTACCCCGCGGCCTTCGCGGACGAGAGGTGGAGCGATGAACGCAGCCCTGAAAGTCGTGGCCGTCACGGGGGTGGGCGCGGCCGTCGCGGTCGGCCGGCGGGTGACGGCCCGCCGGCGCGAACTGCGGCGCGACCGGTCCGACCACTGGCTCGCGGTCACCGTGGACCGGCCGCTGGAGGACGTGGCCGGGCTGGAGCCGCTGCCCGGACCCCTGGGTGAGCTGGGCGAGCGGGCGCAGGTGCGCCTGCGCGCCGCTCCCGGGGACCGGGGGACCGAGCTGCTGGCCGTGCCCGAGGACGGCGTGTCCAGGGAGGACCTGCGGGTGGCGTTGCGGAAGACGAAGTCGCTGCTGGAGACCGGCACGGTGATCCGACCGGACACGCCGTCCACCACGCACCCCGGGCCCGCGGGCAAGGTGCTGCGCGCGGTGATCGGCAAGGCGGCGGGGGAGGGGCGGCTGTGAGGGCGTTGTGCTGGGAGGGCGTCAACGACGTGCGGGTGCGGCAGGTGCCCGACCCGGGGATCCTCAACGACGGCGACCTGATCCTCCAGGTGCGGTACAGCACCGCGTGCGGCTCGGACCTGCACCTGCTCACCGGGCACATCCCGTTCATGCAGGCCGGTGACGTGATCGGGCACGAGTTCATGGGCGAGGTCGTCGAGGTCGGCCCGGGGGTGACCCGCCACAAGCCCGGCGACCGGGTCGTCGTGGCGTCGTTCATCGGCTGCGGGCACTGCTACTACTGCCGCAACGACCTGTGGTCGCTGTGCGACAACACCAACACCAACCCCGGCATCACGCAGGCGCTCTGGGGCGCGGACCCGGGCGGCATCTTCGGCTACTCGCACGCCATGGGCGGCTTCAAGGGCAGCCACGCCGAGTACGTGCGCGTGCCGTTCGCCGACCACAACGCGATCCCGGTCCCCGAGGGCGTGGACGACCTGAGCGCGGTGTTCGCCTCCGACTCCGTGCCCACCGGCTGGATGGGCGCGGACCTGGGCGGCGTGCGGCCCGGCGACGTCGTGGCGGTGTGGGGCAGCGGCGCGGTGGGCCAGATGGCCGCCCGCTCGGCCCAGCTGCTCGGCGCGGAACGGGTGGTGGTCATCGACCGCTTCGACTACCGGCTGCGGCAGGCCGAGGGCGTGTTCGGCCTGGAGACGCTGAACTACCAGCACGTCGACATCGGTGCGGCGCTGCGCGAGATGACCGGCGGCCGCGGCCCGGACGTGTGCATCGAGGCGGTGGGCTGCGAGGCGCACAGCTACGGCCCCCAGTACGCCTACGACCAGGTCAAGAGCAAGTTGAAGCTGGAGACCGACCGGCCGATCGCGGTGCGGGAGGCGATCCACAACTGCCGCAAGGGCGGCAGCGTCTTCGTGCTCGGCGTGTTCAGCGGCCTGGTCGACAAGTTCCCGCTCGGCGCGGTGATGAACAAGGGCCTCACCCTGCGCGGCGCGCAGCAGCACGGGCAGCGCTACATCCCCATGCTGCTCGACCGGCTGGCGTCGGGCGAGCTGACCACCACCCACCTGGCCACGCACGTCCTGCCGCTGGAGGAGGGCGCGCGCGGCTACCAGCTGTTCAAGGACAAGGAGGACGACTGCGTGCGCGCGGTCTTCCGCCCCTGACCGGCCCTGCGGTGTATCCGGCCCGTTGCCCCGAAGCTCCTAGTACGTAGAGCCATGCGGAGCAACGGGGCGGTGAGGGCCGATGAGGTGGCCGACTACCGGAGGGTGTTTCACGATCCTGGCCTGCGCGGTGCTGGCGGGGTGCGCCACGACACCGCAGGGACCACCGACCACGCCGGCCGGCGGCAGCCTGCCGGCGGAGTCGGGGGCGGCGCGCGACACCGCGACCGCGGAGCCGGGGGCGACGACGTCCCCGGCTCCCGGCGGCGTCCCGGCGACGGCGGAGCGCACGACCCGGGACCTGCCCGGCGTGCCCGGCAGCCCGGTCACCTACGACGTCACGAATTTCGAGGGCCACTTCCCGGACGAGGTGGAAGCGAAGATCACGGAACAACTGCGCCCGAAGCTGCCGCCGCGGTGCCGCGACACCCTGTGCGGGATCACGTTCGACGTCGAGTCGCAGGACGGGGGGAATTGCGTCACGCACGCCGCTCCGCCCACCGTGCACCCCGGCGAGAAGATCACCATCTTCCTGGGCCAGACCTGCCCGCCGTCGAGCGGACAGGTGACCGCGACGACCACCGAGCCGGCGGTCGAGACCACGACCACGACGACCGCCCGGACGACCACCCGGACGACCGGCACCACGGGCAGCGGGCGGTGACCACCGTCGTCACCCGGCGGGGCGCGGTCGCGGCGCCGACGCCGGCCGACCCGGCCGAGTCGCGCACCGGGCCCGCGCGGGCGTTGCGGATCGTGGCGGCCGTGGTCGCCAACACGACCCTGCTGACGTCCCTGCTGTACTTCTTCGGCCTGGTGGCCACGCAGGTCTTCTTCGCCCACTTCCGGGTGCACTACACGCTGCTCAGCCAGACCCCGGACGAGGTGCTGGCGCGGGGTGCCGACGGGTTGTTCCTGCCGCTGGCGCGGGTCTCGATCGCGGTCCTGGTCGTCACGTTCCTCGCCCGGTACCTGCGCACCCGGCTGTCCGCGCGGAGGTGGGCGGCGTTGCTGCGGGTCGGCGCGCCGGTGGCCGCCGTGGCCGGCCTGGTGCTGCTCGCGGTGACGGTGCCGGTCACCGCGGACCCCGGGACGATGCGCGGCTACCCGGGCCTGCCGGGCCTGGGCTTCTCCACCGGCGTGGTGCTGCTGGCGTTCGCGTGGCGGTGGTGGAGCGTCACCGCCGGTCGTGAGCGGCGCGGGGCGAGGTTCGGCGCCGTCGAGGCGGTGGCGGCGTTCCTGCTGGTCGGCATCGGCCTGTTCTGGTCGGTGGGCGACTACTCCAGCGCGGTCGGCACGCGGCGCGGGTACGAGGTGGAGGCGCGCGTGCCCGACATGCCCGCCGTCGTGCTCTACAGCGGGCAGGGCCTGAACCTGTCGGGCGCGGGCGTGCGCCAGGTGGCGTGCGGCGGACCCGACACCGCCTACAAGTACCGCTACGACGGGTTGAAGCTGCTGCTGCAGTCCGGCGGCCAGTACGTGTTCCTGCCCGCGACGTGGCGCTCGTCGGCCGGCACGGCGTTCGTCGTGCCCCGCACCGACTCGCTGCGGCTGGAGTTCGGGCCACCGGGCAGCAGCCCGCCGCCGACCTGCTGACCCGACCCGCTCACCGGCTGGAGGCGCGCACCACCAGCTTCGTCGGCAGGAACGCGGGCGCGGGCTTCACCCCGCCGTGCACCATGGTGAGCACGGCGCGTGCCGCGGCCACCCCGATCCCGGCCTTGTCCTGCGCCAGCGTGGTCAACGGCGGGTCCACCAGGGCCGCCAGCTCGATGTCGTCGAACCCCACCACGGCCAGCTCGTCCGGCACCCGCAGCCCCGCGTGCCGCGCGGCCAGCAACGCGCCGACCGCCATCTCGTCGCTCGCGCAGAACACCGCCGTCGGCGGCTGCGGCAACGAGATCAGCGACCGCATCGCCGCCTGGCCGCTGGGCCGGTAGTAGTCGCCCTCCACCACGTACTCCGGCGGCACGGGCAGGCCCGCCTCGGCCATCGCGGCCCGGAAGCCCTCCAGCCGGTCCACCGCGGGGCGGTTGGCGCGCGGCCCGGTGACCGTGGCGATCCGGCGGTGCCCGGCCTCGACCAGGTGCCGCACCGCCATCGCCGCGCCACCCGCGTTGTCCGAGGTCACGTAGGTGGCCCGCGGTCCGTCGACGTCCACGTCCACCGCCACGCACGGCAGCCCGGACTGGGCGAACGCGGCGAACGCGGGGGCGTCCGAACCGCTGTCGATGAGCACCAGCCCGCCGAGGTGGTGCCGCCGGGTCATGTTCACGTAGGCGACCGGGTCCGCCAGCGACGCGCCGACCGCCCGCAACGCCGCCGAGCCGCTCGTGGCCAGCATCAGCAGGTGGTAGCCGTGGGCGCTCAGCGCCGACTTCAACCCGATCAGCAGCTCCTGCAGGTAGGGGTGCCGCCAGCCGGGCCTGCGGTGGTCGGTGTCCCACACCAGGCCGATCAGCCCCGACCGCTTGGTGGCCAACGCGCGCGCCGACTCGTTGGGCCGGTAGTCCAGCTCGCGGGCCACCCGCTCGACCACTTCGCGCTTTTCCCTGCTGACCGTCAGCGGCTGGTTGAAAACGCGTGAAACGGTCGCCACGGACACCCCGCACAGCTGGGCGATCTCACGGATCGTGGTCATCTCCCGCCCTTTCTTTGTAACCGGTTACAGCCGCCCGGCCAGTAGCCCTTGACCAGGGTTGACACGGTACCACCTGCGGAAACGCCGAAGGGGTGCAACAGGGTGGTTATCGCTTCGTTACTTGACGGTGTCGCCGCACCGAGGCTGTCATGTACACCACAGCGGCCGGGCGCGGAACCCGGCCGAATTCGCCGGAAACCACCGGAACGACCCACGTGGCTCCGGCGTGCCCGAAAACGGCCCGCTTATCAATGAAGAGGGAGAGCCGCGTTATGAGACGAACTCCGACCCTGGTCGGCGTCGCCCTGCTGGCCGCGAGCCTCGTCGCCGGCTGCGGCGGCGGCGCGAGCGACGGCAAGACCAGGATCACCATCGGGCTGTTCGGCAACTTCGGCTACCAGCAGCTGTTCGAGGAGTACGAGAAGGCGCACCCGGACGTCGACATCACCGACCGCACCGCCTCCTACTCCGACCACCACAAGAACCTGGCCGCCCACCTGGCCACCAACAACGGCGCGGCCGACATCGAGGCCGTCGACGTCGGCTACATCAACCAGTTCAAGGCCAACCCCGGCCAGTTCGTCGAGCTCGGCTCCGACGTCAAGGACCGCTGGCTGGACTGGAAGTGGGAGGGCTCGCTGTCCAAGGACGGCAAGCAGATCGGCTACGGCACCGACGTCGGCGGCCTGGCCATCTGCTACCGGCGCGACCTGTTCGAGGCCGCCGGCCTGCCCTCCGACCGCGACCAGGTCTCCGCGCTGTGGCCGACCTGGGAGCAGTTCATGGCCACCGGCAGGCAGTTCGCCGCCAAGGCCCCGGCGGGCGCGAAGTTCTTCGACGGCGGCCCGACCGTGCTCAACGCCATCGTCGGCCAGGCGCCCACCGGCTACTACGACAAGAACGACAAGATCGTCGTCGGCGACAACGCCGACATCCGCAAGGGCTGGAACCTGGTCGCCCAGGGCGTGGCCGACGGCCTGTCCGCCGGGCTGCTGCACAGCACCCCGCAGTGGAACACCGGCTTCAAGCAGGGCCAGTTCGCCACCCTGGCCTGCCCGGCGTGGATGATGGCCAAGATCAAGGACCAGGCACCGGACACCTCCGGCAAGTGGGACCTCGCGGCCGTGCCCGGCGGCGGCGGCAACTGGGGCGGCTCCTACCTGACCGTGCCCAAGCAGGGCAAGAACACCGACAAGGCCGTCGCGCTGGCCGCCTGGCTGACCGCGCCCGAGCAGCAGGCCAAGGTCTTCGCCACCGCGGGGCTGCTGCCGTCCACGCCGAAGCTCTACAGCGAGGAGTCGGTGGCCAAGAAGCAGGACCCGTTCTTCAACAACGCGCCCGTCGGCAAGGTCTTCACCGACGCCGCCCGCGCGCTCAAGCCCCAGTACCAGGGCCCCAAGGCCGGTGACGTGCAGACCGAGCTGGGCAACGCCATGCAGCGCGTCGAGCAGGGCAAGCAGAGCCCCGACGAGTCCTGGACGCAGTTCGTCGGCGACGTCAAGAGGCTCGAGGACTGATGAAGACGGACTGGCGCGAACGCCGCCACCGGTGGGACATCCGGTACGCGCCGTACGCCTACATCGCGCCGTACTTCCTGCTGTTCGCGGTGTTCGGCCTGTTCCCCCTGCTCTACACCGCGTGGGTGTCCCTGCAGGACCGCAACCTGCTCGACGGCGACGCGGCCACGTTCGTCGGCGTGGACAACTACGTCCGGCTGCTCACCGCGGACCCGTACTTCTGGAACGCGATGGGCAACACGCTGAGCCTGTGGCTGCTCACCACCGTCCCGCAGATCCTGTTCGCGCTCGGCATCGCGCAGCTGCTCAACCGGCGGCTGCGCGGCCGGACGTTCTTCCGGATGGGCGTGCTGCTGCCGAACATCACCTCGGTGGCCGCGGTGACGATCATCTTCGCGCAGCTGTTCGGCCGGGACTTCGGGCTGGTCAACTGGGTGCTGGAGCTGTTCGGCGCGGGCCGGGTCGACTGGCAGGCGGGCACCGGCAGCTCCCACACCGCCATCGCCGCCATGGTGGTGTGGCGCTGGACGGGCTACCACGCGCTGATCTTCCTGGCGTCCATGCAGGCCATCCCGACCAGCGTGTACGAGGCGGCCCGGCTGGACGGCGCGAGCTCCTGGCAGCAGTTCTGGCGGATCACCGTGCCGATGCTGCGCCCGCAGATCATCTTCTCCACCGTGATCGCGACCGCGGGCAACATGCGGCTGCTGGCCGAGCCGCTGCTGTTCAACCCCGGTGCGGGCGCGGCGACCGGCGGCTCGGACCGCCAGTTCCAGACCGCCGCGCTCTACCTCTACGAGCAGGGCTTCGCGAAGTTCGACTTCGGCTACGCCTCGGCCATCGCCTGGCTGCTGCTCATCGCCACGGTCGCCATCACCGGGTTGAGCTACCTGGCCGCGCGCCGCATCCGGACGGACTGAGAGGACACCATGACCAGCGTGCTCGAACGGCCGGCGCCGCCGGCGCCCGCGCCGTCCCGGCGGCGGCGGGCGCTGCGGCTGCCCGGGCCGTGGACCTACGCGGCGTTGATCGCGGTGCTCGCCGGGTCGGCGTTCCCCGTGTACTGGTCGCTCGTCGTGTCCTCGCAGACCCCCGACAAGGTCGACAGCGTGCCGCCGGTCCTCGCGCCCGGCGGCAACCTGTTCGCCAACATCGCCCGCGTGTTCGACCAGTCGGACTTCGCGCTGGCGATGACGAACTCGCTCATCGTGTCCGGGACCATCACCGTCTCGGTGGTGTTCTTCTCCACCCTGGCGGGCTTCGCCTTCGCCAAGCTGCGGTTCCGCGGCCGGTCGGCGCTCATGCTGCTCGTCGTCGCCACCCAGGCCGTGCCGACGGAGCTGGGCGTCATCCCGCTGTACATGATGATGAGCGACTTCGGCTGGGCGGGGGAGATCCACGCGGTCATCGTGCCCGGCCTGGTCACCGCGTTCGGCGTGTTCTTCATGCGCCAGTACTTCGAACGCGCGGTGCCCGACGAGCTGCTGGAGGCGGGCCGCATGGACGGGTGCAGCTCGCTGCGCCTGTACTGGCACGTCGTGCTGCCCGCCGCGCGACCGGCCGCCGCCGTGCTGGGCCTGTTCACGTTCATGCAGGCGTGGAACGACTTCTTCTGGCCGCTGGTCGTGCTGACCCCGGAGAACCCGACCGTGCAGACCGCGCTGTCGACCCTGGCCAGCGGCTACACCACCGACTACACCCTCGTGCTCACCGCGGCCACGATCGGCACCGTGCCGGTGCTCGCGGTGTTCCTCCTGTTCGGCCGGCAGATCGTCGGCGGGATCATGCAAGGAGCTCTCAAAGGATGACCGACTTCCCCGAAGGATTCCGCTGGGGCGTCGCCACCTCGGCCTACCAGATCGAGGGCGCCGTGGACGCCGACGGCCGAGGCCCCTCGATCTGGGACGCGTTCGCCGCGGTGCCGGGCGCGGTCGCGGGCGGCGACACCGGAGCCGTCGCGTGCGACCACTACCACCGCGTGCCGGAGGACCTGGCGCTGCTCGGCGAGCTCGGCGTGGACGCCTACCGCTTCTCCGTGGCCTGGCCGCGGATCCTGCCCGAGGGCGCGGGCCGGGTCGAGCCGCGCGGCCTGGACTTCTACAGCCGCCTGGTCGACGGGCTGCTCGAACGCGGCATCGAGCCGTTCCTCACCCTCTACCACTGGGACCTGCCGCAGGCGCTGGAGGAGCTGGGCGGCTGGCGGTCGCGCGACACCGCGCAGCGCTTCGCCGAGTACGCGGCGGTCGTGCACGACGCCCTGGGCGACCGGGTCACGAAGTGGACGACGTTCAACGAGCCGTACGTCTCCTCGATCGTCGGCTACGGAGAGGGCAGGCACGCCCCCGGCGCGCGGGAGGGCCACGGCTCGCTCGCCGCCGCCCACCACCTGCTCGTCGCGCACGGGCTCGCGGTCCAGGCGATGCGCGGCACCCCCGGCCACCAGTTCGGCATCGTGCTCAACCAGTCGCCGTCGACCCCCGTCACGGGGTCCGACGCCGACCTCGCCGCCGCCCGCCGCCACGACCTGCTGCTGCGCCGCCAGTTCACCGACCCGCTGTTCGCCGGCCGCTACCCCGAGGACTACGAGGAGACCTTCGCGGGCGTCACCGACCTGTCGTTCCGCCGCGACGGCGACCTGGAGCTGATCTCCACGCCGCTGGACTACGTCGGCATCAACTACTACTACCGGCAGCACGTGGCCGACGCGCCGCACCGCGACCCCGACCCGGCCACGCGCACGTCCATCGACGTCGGCATCGACACCACGCGCCTGCCCGACGTGCCGCGCACCGCGATGAACTGGCCCGTCGAGCCGGAAGGGCTCACCCAGACCCTCGTCGGGCTCAAGGAGCGCTACCCCGGCCTGCCGCCGGTGTACGTCACGGAGAACGGGTGCGTCTACCCCGACCGCCCGGACTTCGTGGACCAGGAGCGCATCGACTACCTGCGCGTCCACCTCGCGGCGGCGCACGACGCCCTCACCGCCGGCGTCGACCTGCGCGGCTACTTCGTCTGGTCGTTCCTGGACAACTTCGAGTGGGCCCACGGCTACAAGCACCGGTTCGGCCTCGTGCACGTGGACTACGACACCCTGGAGCGCACCCCGCGGGCGAGCTTCCACTGGTACCGCGACCTGGTCGCCGAGCAGCGGGCCAGGACGGCCGCGGCCGGGTGACCCCGCCAGGCCACCGCCGCGCGGAGGCGCGTCCGCGCGACGGTGGCCCATCCCGGCCCGGGTCACGGCCACGGGTTCGGCAGGCACGCCTTCCCGTCCGGGACGATCGCGAGGCCCTGGTCGCTGCCGGTGGTGATCGAGGCGAGCCCGTCGTTGTCCACGCTCAACGTCTGCTGCATCATCACCGGCGCCGGCGCGCCGTTCGCCGGGCACGGCTCGTGGCCGAGGCCCAGGAAGTGGCCCACCTCGTGGTTGACCGCGTAGATCCGGTAACCGCGCAGGTCACCGCCGTAGGTGTGCGCGCCCCGGAACCAGCGCGCCGTGCTCAGGTGCACCACCGACCCGACCCGGCACGACGTGTCGTAGGGCAGCTCGAACCCGCACAGCGCCCGCGCGGTCCGCTGCGAGGTCAACCTGATCCGCAGCTCCGGCTGCTCGTCGCCGCCCACCCGGCGGAACGGGTGCCTGCCCGCCCACCCGCGCGGGTGGCGCAGCGCGTGGTCCACGACGGCGGCGAACGAGTCGTCACCGTGCGGCAGCACCACGCCGTCCTCCACCTCGACCGCGTAGGGCGTGCCGGACGTGGCGCCGCGACCCGGTGGCGGCACGACGTGCCACGTGCCCGACCCGTGCTCCGGGAACGGCGGGCCGGGCGGCAGGTCCGCGCCGGCGCGCAACGCCTCGACCGGCGCCGCGTCCTGCGCGGTGGCCGCCGCCGTGCCGGGCAGGACACCCGACGCGGGCCACGCCACCGTGGTCGACCGCGCCGCGGAGCCGACGTCGAGCGCCACGACGGTCGTCGCCGCCAGGCACACGCCGGTCAGGTAGGGCAGCAGGGACACCGGTTTCATGCGGGCTCCAACCCGGCGGGGTCGTAGGTGCACGCGGCGTTCCACAGCAGGAACGACCGCGCACCGGCGTCCGCGGACGCCCGGACCTGCGCCTGCACCTCGCCGGGCCCGTAGTGGTGGCCCAGCGAGAACGCCTGCAACCACGGGATGACCGTGGACCCGGTGCCCTTGGTCATCCCGACGAAGTCCGCCACCGACGCCCGCACGATCTCGTAGGGCTTGGAGTTCGGGTCGTCCACGCCGTACTCGCCCGGACCCCAGTGCGACGGGTAGACCATCGGCGAGACGTAGTCGACCTGCGTCGCCATGGCCGCGATGTCCTGGGCCACGTCCTGCGGGCTGTGGGCCGCGATCCCGAACACCGACGCGCCCAGGTACGCGCCGTGCTCCCGCACCGCGGCCCGGTTGTCCTTCAGGAAGTCCACGATGGACTGCTCGGGGCTGACGGCCAGGCCGGGGAACACCATCTGGCCCAGCGGGCCGTCCGGCCGCCGCACGTAGTCGTACAGGACGTCGTCGAAGCCGAGCGACGCGGCCTCCTCGGCCAGCGCGACGTTGTAGGCGCGGACCTCGGGGTTGGCGAAGTTGGTGAACGCGTACTCGCCGTAGTGCGCCGACCAGGGCGCGCCCGAGGTGTTCTGCGCCACCCGGTCCCGCGCGCCGGACTGCCACGACGCCCTGCCCAGCACCGGGTCGCGGAACGCCACGAGCCTGCCGACCACCCGCAACCCCGCCTTGTGCAGCTCGTCGACCACCGCGCGGGCGTCGTAGTAGTTGCGGTTCGCGCCGATCTCCCGGGCCAGCGGCACCCGGGAGTCGTAGCCGATCTCGCCGCTCTCGTCCTTGATGTCCAGCTGCACCGTGTCGATGCGGTGCTCCCGCGCCAGCGCCAGCACCGGGTCCCGCAACGACTCCGTCGCCCACGCGGCGGCGCTCATGTGCACCGCGCGCATCCCCGGGTGGATGACCTTCACCGCGACGTCGCTGCGCTGCGCGTTGCCCGCCGCGTCGGCGGCCTCGACCTGCAGGGTGCCCGGCACCGACGCCAGCGACGCCTCGAACCGGCCGTCGCGCACCGGGACCCGCTGGTCGCCGACCCGCACCGACTCCGCGCCCTCGGCGGCGCCCTTCACCGTGACGGGGCCGCGCGGCGACTGCGCCTCGGCCACCTCCACGGTCAGCGTCGGCGGCGTGGCGTCCACCGTGAACTCGCGCTGCACCTGCACGTCCGGCATCCACGGCAGCGGGTTGGCCGCCCGCACCGCCAGCGTATGCCTGCCCTCGGCGAGCCGCACCCCGCCCAACGTGATGCGGCCGTCCGCGCGCCGCGCCTCGACCGGCTGTCCGTCCACCTGCACGGTGACACGGTCGAGCCCGCCGGCGTCCGCGGTCGTGATGGACACGCGCTCGACACCCGAAGGAGTGACAGCGGTTCCCTCGCCCAGCTCAGCGACGGCCAGGCCGACGCCGCGGCCGTACACGATCGTCGTGACGACCCCGGCGACCAGCAGCAGCACCACCACGCCGACCACGGGGATCAGCACGCGCTTGAGCTTGCGGGGCGAATCCGACATCGGGCGACTCCGATCTGGGCGGGGCAGCGGCAACCAGCGACTTGACCGGGCGACCGGGGGCCAAACCGAAGGTCATCCGATGGGGTGTACAGCCGTGTCGGGCCGGTCCGGGCGAGTCAACATCGGGGTGTGAAGACCACGTCGCGGGGGCTCGTCCGGACCGTCTTGGCGCTCGTCGGGGCCCTGTGCTGCGGGTGCGCCACCCACCACGCGGCCGACCCGCCGCAGCAGGCGGCGGCGCAACTGCCCGGGCCGTCCACCGCGGCGCCGTCGCCCGCCGCGCCGCCCGACCCCGCCGCCGTGGGCGCGAACGAGCTGGGCCAGGTGCCGATCCTGATGTACCACCGGCTGGTCGAGCAGCCGACGTCGGTGTACGACCGGACGCCGGCGGCGTTCCGGGCGGAGCTGGAACGGCTCGTGGCCGAGGGCTACGTGCCGGTGACGACGACGGAGTACGCGACCGGGCGGATCGACCTGCTGGCGGGCGCGCACCCCGTCGTGCTGACGTTCGACGACGGTGACGCGACCCAGTTCGCGCTCGGCCCGGACGGGCAACCGGCGGCCGGGACGGCCGTCGCGATCCTGCTGGACGTCGCCGCCCGGCACCCGGGCTTCCGGCCGGTGGCCAGCCTGTACGTCAACGCGGGGCCGTTCGACTCCCCGGACGGGGCGGCGCTGCGCTGGCTGCGCGATCACGGCTTCGAGATCGGCAACCACACGCGCGACCACACGAACCTGGCGACGGCGGGGGAGCGGGAGGCGCAGGAGGCGATCGCGTCCGGGCAGCGGGAGATCGAGCGGGCGGTGCCGGACTACCGGGTGACCAGCCTGGCGCTGCCGTTCGGCGCGGCGCCGTCGAACGGGGGGTTGGCGTTGCGGGGCGGGGCCGAGGGGACGGCGTACGAGTACGTGTGCGTGCTGATGGTGGGCGCGGGTCCGGCCCCGTCACCGTTCGCGTCGACCTTCGACCCGGCGAGCACGCCGCGCATCCGCTCGCAGGACCCGGCCGGCGAGGACGCCCGTTACGGCTCGACGGCGTGGCTGGACCAACTGGCCGCCGCTCCCGCCCAGCGCTACACGTCGGACGGCACCCCGGACCGCATCTCCTACCCGGCCTCGGCCGGCGTCACCCCCGCCGCCCACTTCGCCGACCGCGCCACGGCCTACTGACCCCGCCCGGGCCGTTCGTGGAACGTCAGAAGCGCCCGGGGTGGCGGTTGCTCGCCTGGTGGACCTCGGGTTGCAGGGCGGTGCGCTTCGGCGTCGGACGACCGTCGCACAGGCGTTCGAGAACGCGGACAGCACTTTCGGCCAGCCGATGCGGATCTTGGACGACGGTCGCGCGTAACGCGCTCGTCCCGGCATCGATCAACGCGGTCGCCTCGACTGTCCCGTCCACTCCGACGACAACGGCACCGCAGGTCGTGCTCCGCAGCGCGTCCACGGCACCGAGCGCCATCTCGTCATTGGTGCAGAATACCGCGTCTACGGACTCGTGCGCGTGCAGGTGCGCCAGCACGGCGTCGTGCGCCCGGGAAGGTTTGAAGGCACCGCTGGCATCAATGACGACCGCCGCCCCGGGAAAGGCCTCTCGGATGACTTCGGCGCACCTCCGCTGCCGATCCCGGTTCTCCTCACCGGCGACGATCAACACCCGCGGCTGCGTGATCCCCCGCTCGTGGAAGTGGGTCACGAGCCAGCGCCCGGCCGTCGCCCCGATCTCACCGGCGGGGTAGCCGACGAACGCGGCGTTGTCGGGGTACTGGTCCTCGAGCTCGAACGGCTCGACGTCGGTGAACACGACCGGCAGGTCCAACTCGACGCAGAAGGCGGCCAGGTCCTCCCGGGCCCGCTCCACCTCGGTCGCCACGACGAACCCGCCGACGTAGTCGCGACGGGTCGACAGAACCCGCCGCAGGTGATGTGCCTGGGCGGCGGAGTCGAAGTCCCGGTCCGGGACTTTGAGCACCAGGGCCACCCCATCGCGGTCGAGCGCCGCGTGCAACCGTCGCGTCAGACCTGCGAGCCAGTACTTCTGGTCGAACGCCGAGGTGACCAGGAAGGCACGTCGGGTCCGGGTACGCCGCCACCCGGCCCAGCTCCGCCGCCGAACGCGCTGGTCGACGGACACGACCACATCCCGTCCGGCCTGCACCACGGTTCCACCGGACGAGGCACGCGCCACCTGGTCCGCCACCCACGCCGCCATCCCGTCCGCCACGGCTGCAATGGTCCACCAGTAGGCATGCCGACCACCAGCCACAGCGCGAAACCCCGACGAGGCGGATGCCTTCCGTGATCTCGGCTGCGCGCGGTCGGCCGACAGCCCGGTCGGTGAAGGCCGTGTCACGCGCCGTCGTAGGGATGCGGATCCTGTGGACCCGACACAGGCTGTCGACGGCGGCACGGTCGATGAGGTCCCGAACGCCACCGAGGGTGACGTAAGCCCTTTCAGACGACCAGTGCGTGCGACATCGGCCAGGTTCGAGGCCGGACCGATGCCCAACCCGCCCACCCGGCGGCTGCGGGTGAGAGCGCGCCAAGAGAAGTGCGCCTGCCCAGTCCGGCCAGTCCGGTTCGGCACTCGGGATTCAGGCGATCCGGCCGATCGGTAAGCCTCCGAAGACCTCGACACCACAAATCGTGGCCTGCTGATACACCCGTTTCTCGACGGATCGGGTCGCGAACACTACCGCTGTTGCGGGCGACTGCACTTGTCGGCGAATGTGGCGATTGACCCCGTCGAAGATTGCAACGGTGCGAATGAATCGTCAGGGTCCCGTTCTCAAGCGGTGGCGCGGGCTTGGTTGCGCAGGGCGACGGCGGCCCGTTCCAGGCTCCCCAGGACACCCGGCGGCAGCTCGTGGTGGCGGCCCACCACCTCCTGCGCCATGACCTGCATCGGCGCGGACTCCTCGGCCTCGACCACGGCCAGCACCTTGAACGCCGTCCCCGGCGGGAACACCACGCGCTCCTGCACCACGCTGCCGAACGAGTCCACCACCGACACCCGCCGACCCGTCGCCGACCAGAGCAGGAACTCGACCCGCCCGTCCACCGGCACGGTCGGCCCGGCCACCGTGCTGAGCAACCCGTGCTCGACCAGCACGTCACCCGTCCGGTACCGACGGGCGTCACCCCAGCACACCGTCACCCCCTGGTGCGCCGGCATCCGCCGCAACCCCGACACCACCGCCGCCGCGTACGGCCACAACCGCCCGAGCTTCCCGCTCCGCAGCGCCTCGACCATGATCTCCTCGTCGTCGCGCAGGCAGGCCGACACCGCCGCGAGGTCCGTCACCACCGCCTCGAACGCCTCCGGGTCGTCCGGCCGCTCCGCGATGTGCCGGCACGCCACCGCCGCGTGCTCGCCGTACCGCTCGCCGAGCATCCGCCGCAACGCGTCCCGCTCCTGCTCCGTGCTGCGGTGGTCGGCCGGCACGACCTCCTCGCCCACCTGCTCACCCCACACGGGCGCGGGGGAGTCGCCCAGCGGCCCGTCCACGCTCAGCGGCACCGCCTCGTCCGGTCCCGCCGGCGGCGGCGGCTCCTCGGCGACCGGGGGACGCGGCATCGGCGTCGGGTCGCAGAACACGACCTTCAGCAGCCGCCGCACCTCCGGCTCCAGCCGCTCCACCAGCGACGCACCCGCCACCGCCACCGCACCGGCCGTCGTGCGGCCGGGCGTGCCGACGGTCAGCCGGGCCCACTCCGGGTCCACCGGCAGCGACCGCACCTCGGGCCCGTTGTCCTCCGCGTCGCGCACCCACAACCCCGACGGCACGACCTCCAGCACCACGCCGCCACCCAGGTCGAAGATCCCCGGACCCCGCTCCACCAGGCCCTGCACCGGCACCCGGTACCCGGACACGACCGGCGCGCCACCGGGCGCGTACCGGACCTCCGTCACGTACGGCCGCCACGTCTGCTGCCCGCGCGGGTTCACCGCGACCACGGCCGCACCCGACCGCAACGACCCCACGGGCAACCCCGTGTACAGCGAGATCGGCTCACCGAGCTGGTCGGCCACCGCCTGCGCCTGGTGCTCACCGCCGTACCAGACCAGCCGCACCCGCGACCGGGCCGCCGACGGCAGCCCGCCCAGCAACCGGCACACCTCGTCGGTCGGGATCGCCGACTGACCCGGACCGCCGACCACGACGGTCAGCACGTTGTCCCGGCACGGCAGCCCGACCACCGCCCGCGCGTCCGGAGCCTGCGGGTCGAACGGCGCGCGCTGCGCCCGCAGCCACAACCCCGCCGGGATCGGCTCGGACACGCCCACCTCGCCCGTCGGCCACGGCGTGTTCGGGTCGACCGCCTCCCAGTTCGGCACCGGGAACCGCCGCCCCATCGGCACCGGCGACGCGCCCGGCAGGAACCGCAGCCAGCAGCCGTACCCGCCGCTGCCCGCCACGAACGCCGCACCCGGCACGGTGGTGACCACGCCGTCCGGCGCGACCACCTCGGCCTGCAACTGCTCCGACAGCCACTGCGCGGGCGCGGTCGGCCGCATCGAGCCGGAGTGCGCCGTCATCAACCGCACCGGGCCGCGACCCTGCAGCGCCGCGGCCACCGCGGGCCAGAACGACGCCTCGTCGCCGCCCGGCGGCTCGACCACGACCACCGTGCGACCCCGGTCGACCGGCAGGCCGCGACCCAGCGCGACCGCGGCCGGGCTCGCGCCACCGGGCGGACCCACGACCAGCGTCGCGCCCGCGAACGAGGCGGAGAACTGCGCGGGCGGGGGTGGCGGCGGCACGACCGGAGCGGTCGGCTCCGCCTCGACCACCGGCTCCACCTGCTGCGGGGCACGCTCCTTGGGGGCGGCACGACGGAACATCAAAGCGCCCGATCACCTCCAGGCACGACAGCGCGGGATGGGCAGCACTCTAGCGGGACGGCGACCGGCCGGGCTCGACCGCACCGCGCCACGCCCGTCCACTGTGGACCTCAACACCGCGCCGACCAGCGCGCCGAACGCCACGTGGTCCGCCCACTGCGCCGCCTGGGGCAGCCGGCGCACCGCCGGGAACCACCGCGCGACCACCCCCGGGTCCACCACCGCGACCACCGCGCCCGCCACCGCACCCCGGCCCACGCCCAACGGCCACCGCCGGTCCACCGCCGCCGCCACCCCGGTCCACAACGCCGACACGCCGAGGTGCACGAGCGCGCCGCGGATCACACCGGCGCCACCCGCCACCGTCGCCGCCGCCCGCGTCGACCGCAGAACGTCACCACCGGTCAACAGCGCGTGCACCGTCGACGGCGCACCGCTCGCCACCGCCGCCACCGGCCAAGCCCTCACCGCGCGTGCGGCGAGCGGCCGTCGGGTACCCGGCGGCTCCGGGTGCTTGCTCCGCCGTGGTTCCATGTTCGAACCTGTGTTCGAGTATGACAAGATCGCGGGTGAACCACCGAACCACGTGCCCGACCACGTCCGGACACCGGGGAGCGCACCGATCGCGCGGCGTCCTCGGTTACCGTGAACCGCTCGACGCACGCCACGACCTGGGGAGAACGACCCGGTGACCGCTGAGATCCTGTACGGGGCCGACGACCTGACCCACCTGGAGGGTCTGGAGGCGGTGCGCAAGCGTCCCGGCATGTACATCGGGTCGACCGACAGCCGGGGCATCAACCACCTGTTCACCGAGGTGGTCGACAACTCCACCGACGAGGGCGTGGCGGGCCACGCGACGAAGATCGTCGTCACCCTCCACGCCGACGGCAGCGTCCAGGTCGACGACGACGGCCGCGGCATCCCCACCGGCACCCACGCCAAGTCCGGCCTGTCCGGCGTCGAACTCGTCCTCACCAGGCTCCACGCCGGCGGCAAGTTCGGCGGCTCCGGCTACAAGACCTCCGGCGGCCTGCACGGCGTCGGCGCCTCCGCCGTCAACGCCCTGTCCCACCGCTACGACGTCGTGGTCCGCCGCGAGGGCAAGACGCACGAGATGTCGTTCGCGCACGGCGTGCCCGGCGTGTTCGACGGCCCCGGCCCCAAGGCCGCCTTCACCCCCCAGTCCGGCCTGCGCGTCACCGGCCGCACCAAGCGCACCGGCACCTCCACCCGCTACTGGCACGACTCCCGCTACTTCGAGAACGGCGCCTCGCTCGACGTCGAGGCCGTCCGCGCCAAGCTGCGCAACACCGCGTTCCTCGTCCCCGGCGTCACCTACGTCCTGCGCGTGGCCACCGACGACGGCACGCAGGAGGAGACGTTCCACTACCCGGGCGGCCTGGTCGACATGGTCGACCACCTCGCGCCCGCCGGCGACAAGCCGGTCAGCGGCACCCTGCTCATCACCGGCGAAGGCGTCTACCACGAGAACGCGGCCGACGAGAACGGCGTCATGCGCTCCAAGGTCGAGCGGCACGCCGAGGTCGAGATCGCGCTGCGCTGGGGCACCGGCTACGAGCGCACGATCGAGTGCTTCACCAACACCATCCGCAACGTCCACGGCGGCACCCACCGGCGCGGCTTCGAACGCGCCGCGCTCAAGGCGATCCAGGACGCCATCGGCCGGACCAGGGGCCTGCTCAAGCCCAAGGAGGACCCGCCCACCCTGGACGACGTCCTCGAGGGCATGACCGCCGTCGTCCACGTCCGCATCCCCGAACCGCAGTTCACCTCCCAGACCAAGGACGAGCTGTCCACCGCGGGCATCACCAGGGTGGCGCTCGGCATCGTCGAGAAGCACCTCAAGGCGTGGACCGAGGACCGCCGCACCAAGGGCGAGGCCAAGATCGTCCTGCAGAAGGTGGTCGACGCCTCCCGCGTCCGCCTGACCCAGAAGCAGCAGAAGGACGCCGCCCGCCGCAAGACCGCCCTCGAAGGCGCGGCGATGCCCGCCAAGCTGGTCGACTGCCGCACCACCGGCGTGGCGCGCAGCGAGCTGTTCCTCGTGGAAGGCGACAGCGCCCTCGGGTGCTTCACCGGCGACACGCGCGTGGCCCTGGCCTCGGGCCGGTCCCTGTCCTTCGCCGAACTCGCGGCGGACTGGAGGCGAGGCGTGACCCACTTCGGCTACGCCACCAACCACGCCGGGCGCGTCGTCGTGGTCCCCCTCGTGGAACCGCGGCTGACCAAGCGCGCCGCGCCGCTGGTGCGCGTCACGCTGGACGGCGGCGAATCGGTCCGCTGCACCCCGGACCACCTGTTCCGCCTGCGTGACGGCTCCTACCGGCGGGCCGACCAGCTCCAGCCCGGCGACTCCCTGATGCCGCTGTACCGCTCGGTCTCCGCCAAGGCCGCGGGTGACGAGCTCGACGGCTACGAGCGGGTCTGGATGAACGACCGCGCCGAGTGGGTCTACACGCACTACCTCGCCGACGCGTTCAACCTCCGCCACGGGCTGGACAGCGCCGAGAACGGCACCGTCCGCCACCACGTGGACGTCGACAAGCGCAACAACGACCCCCGCAACCTGCGCCGGATGACGTGGGACGACCACGCCGCCCTGCACGCCTCGATGATGGGCGAGCACGTCCACGCCGGTTACCGCGCATGGCTCGAGCGAGGCGGCCTCGAGTTCGAGTCGGCCATGCTGTCGGCGCAGTGGCGGGACCCGGAGTTCCGCCAGGCGTGCCTCGCCCGCCTGGCCTCGCTGAACGCCGACCCGGGGTTCCGGCAGCGGATCGAGCAGGGCTTCCAGGACTGGTACGCGTCCCTCACGGACGCCGAACGGGCCGAGTACGCCGAACGGATGCGGGAGCGGCAAGCGGCCTACTGGGCCGACGCCGAACACCGCGAAGCCGCGGCGGAGCGGGTCCGGCTCTTCTTCGCCCAGCCGGGCCGCCGAACCGAGTGGAGCGAGCGGGCCAAGCGGCAGTGGGCCGACGAAAACCTGCCGGCCTGGCGCTCGCGCACGACGGTCGAGCAGTTCGCGGACCCCTCGGAGAGGGAACGCCAACGCGACGCGGTGACCGCCCGGCACCGGCAGCACCCCGAGTTCGCCGAACGGCACTCGCTCCGGATGAAGCTGCGCATGCTCGACCCGGAGAACGACCACCTGGGCAAGGTGCAGGAGGGACGACGTCGCTACGTCGAGACCGTCCCCCGCTCCGAACGGGTCGCGAAGCAGCAGGAAGGCAGGCGGCTGGCCGCGCTGAAGCGCCTGCGCCCGCTGCTGTCGCTGACCGACGCCGAGATCGGCGGCGCGTACGAGGCCGAGCGGCTCGCCCACGCCCGCACCGGGTTGAAGTTCGCACGGCTCCTGGACGGCTTCGACGGTGACCTGGCCCGACTCAGGCAGGCCGCGGCCCACGTCAACCACTCGGTGCTCGCGGTCGAACCGCTCGGCGAGACGGCGGACGTGTACGACCTGACGGTCGACGACCACCACAACTTCGCCCTCGAAGCCGGTGTCTTCGTGCACAACAGCGCCAGGATGGCGCGCGTGTCCGAGTACCAGGCGCTGCTCCCGCTGCGCGGCAAGATCCTCAACGTGCAGAAGGCCAGCCTCGCCGACACCCTGCGCAACGCCGAGATCGCCAGCATCGTCCAGGTCCTCGGCGCCGGCACCGGGCGCACGTTCGACCTGTCCGCCATGCGCTACGGCCGGGTCATCCTGATGGCCGACGCGGACGTCGACGGGTCCCACATCCGCACGCTGCTGATCACCCTGTTCGCCAAGTACATGCGACCCGTCATCGAGGACGGGCGGCTCTACGCGGCGATGCCGCCGTTGCACAAGGTGGTCACCAAGGGCCGCAACCCGGAGACCCACTTCACCTTCACGCAGCGCGAGATGGAGCAGAAGGTCGCCCGGCTGGAGAAGGCCGGCAAGACCGTGGTCAAGCCGGTGCCCCGGTTCAAGGGCCTCGGCGAGATGGACGCGGAGGAGTTGTGGGAGACCACGATGAACCCCGCCACCCGCTCCGTGCGCCGCATCACGCTCAACGACGCCGAAGCCGCCGAGGCCGCGCTGGAGCTGCTGATGGGCGAGAAGGTCGAGCCGCGCCGGGCGTGGCTCGTCGAGTCGGCCGCCCGGGTCGACCAGTCCGCGATCGACGTCTGAACCCGCCCGACACACGAGGGAACGACCGACCATGGCACGCCGCAAGACCCCCACGACCAGGGTCGACCCGTCCGCCTTCGACAACGCGGGCGCGCAGGTCTTCGACAACTCCCTGACCACCGAGATCGAGGACTCCTACCTGGAGTACGCCTACTCGGTGATCCACTCCCGCGCCCTGCCCGACGCGCGGGACGGCCTCAAGCCGGTGCACCGCCGCATCCTGTTCTCGATGAACGAGCAGGGCCACCGCCCGACCAGCCCGTACGTCAAGTCCTCCCGCGTGGTCGGCGACTGCTTCGTGCGCGGCGCGCTGGTCTCCACCCCCGAGGGCCTGCGGCCCATCGAGGGGATCGAGGTCGGCGACCGCGTGCTGGACGGCCGCGGCGAACCGGTCGAGGTGACCGCCGTCTACGAGAACCCCGTGTCGGAGCTGGTGCGCGTCACCTGGTCGGACGGCCACTCCCTGCTGGTCACGCCGGGGCAGCGGTTCCACACCGGCACCGGCTGGGCCGACGAGGACTGGACCGCCGCCCGCGACCTGGTCGGCGCCCGCACGACCGGCTTCGGCGCGGACCGGCACGCGACCCTGCTCGTCGACGGCGACGCGTCCGGTTTCGTGCTCGGCCTGCTCGCCGCGGCCGGCGAGGTGCTGCCCGACGGCCGGGTGCGGCTGGAGCCGGCCGACGACGAGGCGATCGACGTCGCGCACGGCTGGGCGATCGCGCACGACGTGACCACGTCCCGCGAGAAGGACGCCGAGACCGGGCGGCACGGCCTCACCTTCGAGCACCGCGCGGAGCTGGTCGCCGCCGTGGCGGGCCCTCCGGCCGCCGTGCTGGGCGACCGCACGGCGTGGGCGCCGTTCCTGGCGGGCCTGTTCGCCGCCGCGGGGCACGTGGCGGACGGCATCGTGCTGCCGGGCGGCGACGCCGAGTACGCCGTGCTGGCCGACGCGGGCCTGCGCGCCCGACGTGACGCGGGCACCCTCGTGGTGACCGGCCGCGACGCCGCGGCGCTGGCCGTGGCCCTGCTGCGCTGGACCGGCGTCGGCCCGCGCCAGGACGGCCTGGTACGGGTGATCCGGGAGGCCAGGAGCGCCGCCGACGAGCCGTTCCCGCGCGTCGTGTCCGTGGAGCCGGCCGCGCCGGACACCACCTACGACATCCAGGTGGCCGCCCCGGAGCACGCGTTCGTGGTGAGCGGATTCGTGGTGCACAACTGCATGGGCAAGTACCACCCGCACGGCGACACGGCGATCTACGACGCGATGGTCCGGCTGGCCCAGGACTTCTCGCTGAACACGCCGTTGATCGACGGGCACGGGAACTTCGGGAGTCCGGACGACGGCCCGGCGGCGAGCCGCTACTGCGTCGTGGGCGACACGCGGATCCGGCTGGCCGACGGTACCAGCCCTCGCATCGCCGACCTGGTGAACCTGCCCGCGGACACCGAGGCCGACGTCGACTTCGAAGTCCTCGACAAGGACGGCAAGGCGGTCCAGGTCGACAAGGTCTTCAACTCGGGTGTCCACCCGACGATCCGCATGACCACGAAGTCCGGGTTCTCGCTGCGCGGCAGCGAGAACCACCTGGTGCTGTGCCTGGAAGCGCCGATGGGCGTGCCGCTGTTCCAGTGGCGTCGGTTGGACGAGCTGAAGCCGGGCGCGGTCGTGGCCGTGGCGCGCAACGCGTGGTCGCAGGTCGTGCCGACGGCGCAGGAGTACGTGCTGGGCGTGCTCGGTGGCGCGTGGGTGTCCGAGGGCTACGCGAACGCGACGCGTGCGGGGTTCAACAACACCGACGAGCACTTCTTCACCGAGGTCCTGCACGCGTACGACCAGGTGGTCGGCGGCAGGCGGTACGTGACGGAGCGGCGGACGCGCCAAGACCGCAAGCTGATCCGCGAACTGGACGTCCAGGAGTACGCCGGTGGCATGGAGGCGTTCCGGAACAGCCCGCTCGCGGAGTTCATCGGCCACCAGGCGCGGGACAAGTTCGTGCCCGAGTTCGTCTGGAACGGCGGTTGGGGCGTCAAGCGGGCGTTCCTGATGGCGGCGTTCGAAGGCGACGGCGGCTGCCGCGAAGCAGACAACGGCTTCACCGTCCAGTACAGCACCTACAGCCCCAGGTTGGCCGAGCAGCTCCAGGAGCTGCTCGCGGAATTCGGCGTGATCGCGACCAACCGGTCGTACCGACGGCCCAACGGCGCCGTGGAGCACCGGTTGATCGTGTCCGGCCTGCGCAACGTGCGGGCGTTCGCGGAACGGGTCGGGTTCCTCAGGACGAAGCAGGCCCGGTTGAGCGCGCTGCTCCGACACTCGCCGTTGCGGGCGCACCGGCTGAGTTCCGACGGCGTGCCGTTCGTCGCGGACTACGTGCGCGGGGCCTTGGAGTCCGATCGCCGCGGCAGCGGCCGCAAGTGGCTGACCAAGCACAACTTCGACCGCGTCGAGCGGTGGGAGACCGAGCGACTGCGGATCATCGACCGGATCAAGGACACCGAGGTCCTGGCGACGATCCTGCCGGTCATGGACTCGGGCTACCGCTTCGAGGCGGTGACCGAGGTCCAAGCGTGCGAGCCGGCCGAGGTCTACTCGGTGCGGGTGCGGTCGGAGGACCACTCGTTCCTCGCGGGCGGGTTCGTCAACCACAACACCGAGGCCCGGATGTCGCCCGCGGCGATGTTGTTGGTCGGCGAGTTGGACGAGGAGACGGTCGACTTCCGGCCCAACTACGACGGGTCGTTGCAGGAGCCGTCCGTGTTGCCGGCGGCGTTCCCGAACCTGCTCGTCAACGGCACGTCCGGGATCGCGGTCGGGATGGCGACGAACATGATACCGCACAACCTGGGCGAGGTGGTGGCCGCGGCGCGGTACCTGGTGACGCACCCGGACGCGACGCTGGACAAGCTGATGGAGTTCGTGCCCGGCCCCGACCTGCCGACCGGTGGCGTGCTGCTCGGGCTGGACGAGGTGCGCAAGGCGTACGAGACCGGCCGGGGCGTGGTGCGGATGCGGGCCAAGGTCGAGACCGGGTTGCTGGAGGGCAGCCGGGGCAGGCAGGCGATCACGGTCACCGAGCTGCCCTACGGCGTCGGCCCCGAGAAGATCATCGAGAAGATCACCGACGAGGTGACGAAGTCCAAGCGGCTGACCGGGATCTCCGACGTCAAGGACCTCACCGACCGCGAGAACGGCACGCGCGTGGTGATCGAGTGCAAGGTCGGGGTGAACCCGCAGGCGCTGCTGGCGGACCTGTACCGGCTGACGCCGATGGAGCAGTCGTTCGGCATCAACAACCTGGTGCTGGTGGACGGGCAGCCGCGGACGTTGGGGCTCAAGGCGCTGCTCGAGGTGTTCCTGGCGCACCGCTACGAGGTCGTCACCCGCCGGACCCGGTACCGGCGGCGCAAGCGGGAGGACCGGCTGCACCTGGTCGAGGGCCTGCTCAAGGCCCTGCTGAACATCGACAAGGTGATCAGGCTGATCCGGGGCAGCGAGAACGCGGCGGCGGCGAAGGAGGGCCTGATGAAGTCGTTCAAGCTCTCCGAAACCCAGGCCGGCTACATCCTGGACACGCCGCTGCGGCGGCTGACCCGCTACGACTCGCTGGAGCTGGAGGCGGAGCAGGACCGGCTGCGCGCGGAGATCGCCGAGCTGAGCAAGATCCTGGACGACCCGGCCGTGCTGAAGAAGGTCGTGTCGACGGAGCTGGCGAAGGTGGCCAAGGACCTCCAGCAGGAGCGGCGGACGACGTTGCTGGACGGCGACCTGAAGGAGGTGCTGGCGGCGTCGAAGCCGGCCGGGCCGCTGGAGGTCGCGGACGACCCGTGCCAGGTGATCCTGTCGGCGACGGGGTTGGTGGCGCGGACGGCGGCCGAGTCGGAGGAGTCGTCGGAGGCGCGTCGCCGCAACGGGCGGATCAAGCACGACGCGGTGGCGGCGACGGTGCACACGACGGCTCGCGGGCAGGTGCTGCTGGTGACGAACCGGGGGCGGGCGTTCAAGACCGACGTGCTGCCGCTGCCGGTGTTGCCGGAGCAGAGCGGCACGGTGTCGCTGAGCGGTGGCATGGCGGCGAGCGAGCTGGTGGAGCTGGGCGCGGGGGAGGAGGTGGTCGGCATCGCGCCGCTGACCGACGCGGGGTCGCCGGGGTTGGCGCTGGGCACGAGGTCGGGCACGGTGAAGGTGTGCGCGCCGGAGTGGCCGGTGCGGTCGGACGAGTTCGAGGTGATCACCCTCAAGGAGGGTGACGAGGTGGTCGGCGCGACGTGGTTGCGCGGGAGCGACGAGACGTTGGTGTTCGTGACGTCGGAGGCGTCGTTGCTGCGGTACCCGGCGTCGCTGGTGCGGCCGCAGGGCCTGCGGGGTGGCGGCATGGCGGGCATCAACGTGGGTTCGGGCGCGCACGTGGTGTTCTTCGGCGCGGTGCGCACGGACGACGACGAGCACGGTGAGCCGATGGTGGTCACGTCGACGGGGCAGAGCGTGAAGGTGACGCCGTTCTCGGCGTACCCGGCGAAGGGGCGGGCCACGGGCGGGGTGCGGGCGCACCGGTTCCTCAAGGGCGAGACGGCGTTGGCGCTGGCGTGGGTCGGGCCGCGGCCCGCGGGGTCGGCGCGCAACGGGTCGCCGGTGGAGCTGCCCGCGGCGGACGAGCGCCGGGACGGTTCGGGGCACGCGCACCCGGGTCCGGACGTGGTGGGGCACCTGGTCGAGCGGGACTGACGCGGGTTCGGCGGGGCCGGCGGCGACGGGGCCGGCGCGACGGAGCCGGCGGCGGGCGAGTGCGGCGGCGGGCGAGTGCGGGGGCGAGGGGTTCGGCGGCGGGCAGGTGCGGAGCCGGCGGTGGGAGGTGTGGCGGGTCGGGGGCGTGGTCGCCGGGAGCGGAGGGGGCCGCGCCGGTGCGCCGACCTGGGGCTACCGCCCGCCGAGGAACACGGGGCCGAAGCGCTCGGCGTCGGCGTTGGGGTGCAGGACGGCGTGCAGGTTGACCGCGTGCACGTCCCGCCGGATGCGCCGCAGCACCGGGTCGTCGGCACCGAGGACGTCGACCGCGTCGCGGGCCCGCAGGCAGGTCTCGCCGAGGTAGCGGCGGACCAGGGCGCGGTCCTGCGGGGTCCAGTCCCGGCCGGTGGCGACCCGGTGGTCGACGGCGGCGGCGGTGCGGAGGGCGTGCAGCTCGGCCTCGTCGGCGAGCACGGTGGCCTCCCGCAGCTCGGCGGGGGTGGCCCGGGCGCGGGCCGCGTCGACCGCCGCGCGGGCCAGGCCGACGGCGGGCGCGCTGACGGCGGCGCAGGCGGCGGGCATGAACGGCGCGCGGAACATCGGTTCGGCGGCGTCGGGGTGGGCCCGCAGCACGGGTGCGAGCCGCAGGACCCGTTCCCGGGGGACGAAGACGTCCTTGGCGACGGTGGTGACGCTGCCGGTCGCGCGCAGGCCGGTGGTGTGCCAGTCGTCGACGACCTCGAGGTCGACCAGCGGGATGGCCAGGGCGACGGGCGCGAGGTCGGGCAGCAGCAGGGCGGCGCTGGTGGCCCAGTGGCTCTGCGGCCCGCCGGTGGTGAACGCCCACCGGCCGTTGACCAGGACCCCGCCGCCGACGGGCGCGGCCGTCGCGGTGGGGCTGAGGATGCCGGTGACCCGCACGTCGGGCTTGGCGAAGACCTCGCGCCGCACCTCGGCGGGGAACTGGCCGACGACCCATGTCGAGGTGGCCCACACCGCCGCGGTCCACGCGGCCGACCCGTCGCCGCGGGCGAGTTCGGCGATCACGGCGACCAGGGTCGTCAGGTCGGCCTCGTGGCCGCCGTGCTCGGCGGGCACCCTGAGCCGCAGCACGCCCGCGTCGGCCATCGCGTCCAGCGCGTCCTCGTGCAGCCTGCGGTTCTCGTCGCCCCAGGCCGCGTGGGCGCGCAGGACCGGGACGATGTCCGCGGCGCGCCGCACCAGCTCGTGCTGCACCGTGCCGTGCCTCCCCCATCGGTGACCCGTGACACACACCTTGGCGTGCTCCGGGCCACCAGACAACACCGGAATAACGGGCGACCGGGTACGGTTGTGCCGTTTAGTTGAAAGTACAACTAACTGATCGAGGAGTGGCCATGCAGTTCGGTGTCTTCACCGTCGGCGACGTGACGCCCGACCCCACCACGGGGCGGACGCCGACCGAGGCCGAGCGCATCAAGGCCATGGTCGCCATCGCGCTCAAGGCCGAGGAGGTCGGCCTGGACGTCTTCGCGACCGGCGAGCACCACAACCCGCCGTTCGTGCCGTCGTCGCCGACGACCATGCTCGGGTACGTCGCGGCCCGCACCGAGCGGTTGATCCTGTCCACCGCCACCACGCTGATCACCACCAACGACCCGGTGAAGATCGCCGAGGACTACGCCATGCTCCAGCACCTGGCCGACGGCCGGGTGGACCTGATCATGGGCCGCGGCAACACGGGCCCGGTGTACCCGTGGTTCGGCAAGGACATCCGCGACGGCATCGACCTGGCCATCGAGAACTACGCGCTGCTGCACAAGCTGTGGCGGGAGGACGTCGTGGACTGGGAGGGCAAGCACCGCACGCCGCTGCAGTCGTTCACCTCCACGCCGCGCCCGCTCGACGGCGTGCCGCCGTTCGTCTGGCACGGCTCGATCCGCAGCCCGCAGATCGCCGAGCAGGCCGCCTACTACGGCGACGGGTTCTTCGCCAACCACATCTTCTGGCCCAAGGAGCACTTCCAGCGGCTGATCACCTTCTACCGCGAGCGCTTCGAGCACTACGGCCACGGCGCGGCGCACCAGGCGATCGTCGGGCTCGGCGGCCAGGTGTTCATGCGCCGCAACTCGCAGGACGCCGTCCGGGAGTTCCGCCCCTACTTCGACAACGCGCCGGTGTACGGGCACGGGCCGTCGCTGGAGGAGTTCACCGAGCAGACCCCGCTGACCGTCGGCAGCCCGCAGGAGGTCATCGACAAGACGCTGACCTTCCGCGAGCACTTCGGCGACTACCAGCGCCAGCTGTTCCTGATGGACCACGCCGGCCTGCCGCTGAAGACCGTGCTGGAGCAGCTCGACCTGCTCGGCGAGATCGTGCCGACGCTGCGCCGGGAGTTCGCCGTCGGCCGCCCGGCCGACGTGCCGGACGCGCCCACGCACGCCTCGATGCTGACGGCGGGTGTCCGATGACCTCGCTCGCCGTCGTGCAGGCCGGGCTCGCGTCGCCGTCGTCCACGCAACTGCTGGCGACCCGGCTGGCCGAGGCCACCGGGCGACTCGTGCCCGGGCTGGAGGTGCGCACCGCGAACCTGCGGGACGTGGCGCGCGACATCGCCGACAACCTCGTCACCGGGTTCCCGGGCGCCCGGCTGCGCGAGGTGGTGGAGTCGGTGGTCGGCGCGGACGCGCTGATCGCCGTGACGCCGACGTTCAACGCGTCCTACAGCGGGCTGTTCAAGTCGTTCGTGGACGTGCTGGAGCCGGGGTCGCTGGCGGGCAAGCCGGTGCTGATCGGCGCGACCGGCGGCACCGAGCGCCACTCGCTGGTGCTCGACCACGCCCTGCGGCCCCTGTTCGCCTACCTGCGGGCCGTCGTCGTGCCGACCGGCGTGTACGCCGCGTCGTCGGACTGGGGCGCGGACGGGCTGCCCGCCCGGGTCGAGCGGGCCGCGGGCGAACTGGCCGACCTGCTGGCCGGCCGCGCGTCGACCACACCGGCCGACCCGGGGTTCGTGCCGTTCGACCAGCTGCTCGCCGGGCGCTGAGCGGCCCGCGGACGAGGCGGACAGGGCCCGACCACCGGTCGGGACGCCGAATAGGGTTCGGCCCATGTCCGCCTCGCTGCGCCTCGCCGTGGCCAACGCCGCCGTCCTGACCAGCGCGCTCGCCCGCGCCCGCGGCCACGACCTGATCACCCGCCCGGCGTTCCTGGCGATGAGCGGGCCGACCCTGCTGCGGGTGCTCGCCCTGCGGCCGGACCCCGACCCGGACGACTTCGCCGAGCTGCGGCTGCTCGTCGAGCGCACCGGGGCCCGCGTGGTGGTCGAGGACTCGTTCGGCGCGATCGACGGCACGGCGCTCGGGCTCACCCCGCGGACCCTGCCGGTGATGGTCCGCCCGCCCGGGCCGCTGCCGACGCCGACGCCGCACCTCGACGTCCGACCGGCCCGCACCGCCGAGGAGTGGGCCGCCGCCGAACGGGTCGTGGTGGACGGCTTCCCGCTCCAGGGCTTCCCGACCGGCAACGCCCTGCCGCTCGCGCTCCGGCGGCACGGCGGGTTCCACCTGCGCACCGCCCGGCGCGACGGCGTGGTGGCCGGCGCGTGCCTGGCCGTCGAGTCGGCCGGCGCGGTCGGGGCCTACTGGGTGACGACCCTGCCCGAGCACCGCTCGCGCGGCGTCGGCCGGGCGTTGATGAGCGGGGTGGTGAACGACTCCCCGGTCCCCGTGACCCTCACCGCGACCAGGGCCGGCCGACCCCTGTACGAGTCGCTGGGCTTCTCCGTCGTCGCGCGGGCCACCTGGTGGTCCAACGGGGGCTGACCGGCACCCGGGCATTGCGGCACCCGGGCATTCCGGGGCCGACCGCGGGCGTGCCTTTCGCAACCGGGTCGCCAATGGCCGCCCGTATCGGATCGACGGACATTTTTAATGCGGCGGTCGACCGCCGTCAAAGCTATTGCCGTCGACGGCGGGCAATGGCGCGGAGCGCCCGATGTTCACCTGGTGGGAAGCCCGGACGGGTGACGTCGGCACCACACCCCGCGGTTTCCACCCCGTGGGACACCGCGACATACCCGGGACGGGGACGCACCGCTCGGTGTGGGAGACTTCGCGCCATGGCTCCTCTTCGCTTCGCCCTGCCCAACAAGGGCTCGTTGAGTGCTCCCGCGGCGCAAATGCTGGCCGAGGCGGGCTACCGGGTGAACAGGTCCGGCCGTGAGCTGATCGTGGCGGACCCGGCCAATGATGTGCAGTTCTTTTTCCTGCGTCCCCGCGACATCGCGGTGTACGTGGGCGAGGGGTCGTTGGACGTCGGCATCACCGGTCGTGATCTGCTGCTCGATTCCACCGTGTCGGCGAAGGAAATCCTGCCGCTGGGCTTCGGCCGGGCGTCGTTCTACTTCGCCTCCCGGCCCGGCGGCATCCACGACGCCGAGGGCCTGGAGGGCAAGCGGATCGCGACCAGCTACCCGAACCTGGTCGAGCACCACCTGTCCGACCTCGGCGTCAAGGCGCACCTGGTGCGGCTGGACGGCGCGGTGGAGACCGCCGTGGAGCTGGGCGTGGCCGACGCGATCGCCGACGTGGTGGAGACCGGCATCACGCTGAAGACCTCGGGCCTGGAGACGTTCGGCTCGCCGATCCTCAAGTCCGAGGCCGTGCTGATCCAGGGCGACACCGTCGCCGACGCGCCCGACGCGGTGCGGGCGGTCGAGATCCTGCACCGCAGGCTCCAGGGCGTGCTGATCGCGCGCCGGTACGTGATCCTCGACTTCGACTGCCCCGTGGAGGCGCAGGAGGAGGCGTTCAAGCTGGTGCCCGGCATCGAGTCGCCGACGGTGTCGCCGCTGGCCCGCGAGGGCTGGGTGGCCGTCCGCTCGCTCGTGCCGCGCGACGACGCGCCGTTCATCATGGACGAGCTGTGGCGCGTCGGCGCCCGCGCGATCCTGGTCAGCTCGCTGGACACCTGCCGCATCTGACGCGGGCCACCCGGACTCCACGCCACGGCGTGGAGTCCGGGCCGACGGGCCCGGCCCTACCCGTTGCGCTCGTCCACGGCGTAGTCCGAGATGCCGATGTTGCCGGTCGGGTTGGCCTCCGGGTGCGTCGAGCCCGTGTCGCTGCGACCGGGCGGGTTGCCCTCGTCCAGCGGACCCTCGGCGTTCTCCTCCAGGGAGCCCTTGCTCGCGTTCTCGTACTGGTCGCCGTATGGCGGCCGGGATTCGCGTTCGTCTGCCATGCACCGGCGGCTACCCGTCCCCGGGTGGGGCAAACGGCCGCCGCGGGAGCGGTGGAACAAACGCTTTGTCGGAGGCGTCCCGCCCCCCAGGGCGCGTCCGGCACGCCCTGGGGCGCGACCGTCACCACCGACGGCGCCACCGTGACGGCCCGCAACCCCTTCCGGAACGCGGCCGTCAAGCCGGGGGAGAGCACCACCTCCGGCTACCTGGCCACCGGCTCCCCGACAGCGCCCGCCGCGACTGGCGCTATCGGGTGATCACGTCCGGTGGGCCGGCGGGAGCGAACAGGGGACCGGACGCGGTGTCCGCACCCACCTCCCGCCACCACCGGGCCTGCTCCGGTGCCGTGACGCCGGCGGCGGTCAAGCCGACGCCGGCGTCACGCACCACGGCCAGCACCCCCGCCAACGCCCGCGCCACCGCCGACCCCGGTCGCGCCGCCGGCGACTGGGCCACCCGCACCGCCCGCACCGGCACGCCGTCCAGCAGGCGCACCACGTCGTCCGGCGCGGCGGTGAAGTCCTCGGCCTCGATGCCCACCCCGTCCTCGGCCAGGTACCTCAGGGTGTCCGCGGCCTCGCCGCGCTCGCCGAACAACACCCCGACCGGCACGCCCAGCCGCAGCGTCGCGGTCGGCGACCCCGTGCCCGACAGCACGTCCCGCACGACGGCGTGCAGGTCCGGGTCCGCGGCCTGGCTCGGCGTCAACGCCCACCGCACCGGCAGGTCCCGGCCCAGCTCCCGCCGCCACGCTCGGCCCTGCTCGCACGCCACCCGCAGCGCCCACGCGCCCAGCGGCACGATCAGGCCGGTGTCCTCGGCCAGCGCCAGGCACTGCTCGTGCGGCAGCTCGCCCAGCGCCGGGTGGTCCCACCGCAGCACGGCCTCGGCCGACTCCACGCGCCCGTCGGCCAGCCGCACCACCGGCCGGTAGCGGACCTCCAGCTCGCCGTTCTCCCACGCGCCGGGCATGGTCGCGGCCAGGCTGAACGCGCGCCGGTCGCGGCCGTCCTGCGCCCGGTCCGACAGCTCCCACTGCCTGCGCCCGTTGCCCTTGGCGCGCCGCAGCGTCAGGTCCGCCGAGTCCAGCAGGTCCGACGGCGCCGAGTCGCGCGGCGGTCGGTGCACCACGCCGATGGTCGCCGACACCGCGAGCCGCTCACCGCCGGAGTGGAACGGCTCGGACAGCAGGTCGTTGATCCGCCGGACCGTGGTCACCACGTCGGGGGTGGTCGGCGTGTTCCGCACCAGGATCGCGAACTCGTCGTGCCCGAACCGGGCCACCATCGCCTCCTCCCCGGCCACCGCCGCCTCCAACCTGCCGGCGACGACCTTGAGCACGTGGTCGCCGACGTCGCGGCCGAGGCCGCCGGTGACGCGGGAGAAGCCGTCGAGGTCGAGGTGGAGCACGGTGACGCCGGCGGCCGGGTCGGCGGTGCGCAGCGCCTGCTCCAGGCGGCTGGTGAAGAACTGGCGGTTGGGCAGCCTGGTCAGCACGTCGTGCAGCGCCTGGTGGTTGAGCTGGCCCTGCAGCAGGTTGACGTCCGTGGCGTCCTCGGCGAGCACGAGCACCCGCGCGGGACCGTCCGGCCGGCGCAGCGGCGCGAGGGTGAGCACGACCCACGCCGGTTCGCCGTCACCGCGCAGCAGCTGGCGCGGCTGGGTGATCGACGCCGTGCCGTCCGCGACGAGGTGCGCCAGCTCCGCCCGCAGCGCCGCCCGCTCGTCCGGGTGCGCCAGGGCGAACAGCGAGGACCCCGTCAGCTCCGCGGCCGGCCGGTCGACGATCCGGGCCAGCGCGCCGTTGGACCGCTCCAGGGTGCCGTCGGCGGCGGCGATCGCGATGCCCGTGGACAGGTGGTGCTCCAGCAGCTCGAACCTGGCCTCGCTGTGCAGCAGCTCGACCTGCGCGTCGCGCATCGCCTTGAACAGCGAGCGGCCGACCTGCTCCTGCTGGGAGAGCACGGTTCGGCGGGCCTGGTCGACGAACGCGGCGGCCAGCGAGGCGATCGCCTCGGCCACCCGCCGGCCCAGCACGTCCGGCGGCGCGAGGGACGCCATGCCCAGCAGGCCCTTGCCGACGACCTCCACCGACACCCGCAACGCCTCGGCCGTGGCGCAGCCGAGGTCGACCAGGGCGTCACCGACCTCGTGGCCGGCGCGCTGCGCCTGGGACTCCGCCGCCACGCCCGCGCACAGCCGCTCGACCAGGCCGAGCAACTGCCGTTCCAGCTCGGCCCCGCTCACCGGCACGAACGTGCGGGCGTCGAGCAGGTAGGCCCACTTCTTCGCCAGCCTGGCGCGGGCCCGCGGCCCTTCCGCGTCCGCGGGCAGCGGCGCGGTCATCGGCGGCCCGACGAGGTGTCGGCACCGTCGCGCACCCGGTGCGGATCGGTCACGGCGGCTCCCGGTGCTTTCGCGCGGTGGTGGAACGCGGTGGTGGGGCGTGGTGCGACCAGGACGTCCAACCGCGCACCGACGATGGCGCACAGACTGCCCGTTGACGACCTCCGGGGGCAAATGCCGAGGAAATCGCGAAACCGAGCGGGCCACGGTTTCGCTGTGCCCGCTACCGCCTCCCACCTGCGACAACGCCCATCACCGGCGCTCGGCGCCATCGAATCGGCGCGCGCTCGGCAACCACCTGGCCAGTGCCGACGGCGAATTCCGCCGCCGGCTCACCGCCATTCGCGGGCGATCACCGGAATCGTCGGCGCTTTCGCGTATTCCCGGTGGGGTGGACACCGGGCGCGTTGTCGCGCTCCCGCGTCCAAGCGGTGCCGCCCGCGCTCGGCCGTCACGCGAGCGGGACCTCCGCCCACACCACCTTCCGATCCCCGCCGCGGTCGAACCCCCAGCGCACCGACAGCCGGTTGACCAGCAGCAGCCCGCTGCCCGCGGTCGGGTCGTCGGCCCGGCCCAGCACGGGCAGCAGGCTCGGGCTGCCGTCCTCGACCTCGACCCGCAGCACCCGCCGCTCGTCCACCCGCGACACCCGTGTCCGGCACGGCCCCTCGGCGTGCCGGCGGGCGTTGTCCGCCAGTTCCGCGGCGATCAGCACCAGGTCGGCGACGCGCCGCTCGTCGGCGTCGTCGGCGAACCGCCGCGCCCACTCGGCGATGCCACCCGCCTCCGGGTCGAGCTCGTCGTCGGGCAGGTCCACCATGTTCACGGCACGCTCCTTCGGCACCCTGTGTTCTCAAGGCGCAGGCACCAGGTAGCCACTGCACCGGAGCGCCAAACCACGATTCGCGCGCCGTGCGCCGCTGTTACGCTCCGGGCGTGGTGACGGAGATCGACATTCGGCTGCCCGACGGTCGCGCGCTGCACGCCTACGACTCCGGCGAGGGCGACCTTCCCGTCTTCTGGCACCACGGCACGCCCAACACCGGCGCGCCGCCGGCGCCGCTGTTCGACACCGCCCGCCGGCTCGGCCTGCGCTGGGTCTCCTACGACCGCCCCGGCTACGGCGGCTCCACGCCCCGACCGGGCAGGGACGTGGCCTCCGCCGCCTCCGACACCGCCGCCGTGGCCGACGTGCTGAGCCTGGACCGGTTCGCGGTGTTCGGGCACTCCGGCGGCGGCCCGCACGCCCTCGCGTGCGGCGCGCTGGAGCCTCGCGCGGTGGCGGTGGTCAGCGTGGCCGGGCTCGCCCCGCGGACCGCGGCCGGGCTCGACTGGTTCGCCGGCATGGCCGCGTCCGGGGTGGCGTCGTTGCGCGCCGCCGAGGCCGGTCGGGAGACCAAGGAGCGGTTCGAGGCGTCGGGCGCGGTCTACGACCCGGAGTTCATCGACGCCGACCTCGCCGCCCTGGCCGGCGACTGGTCGTGGTTCGACGACGTCGTGGGCCCGGCCGTGGCGGCGGGGCCGGCCGCGCTGGTGGACGACGACCTGGCCTACGTCGCCCCGTGGGGGTTCGACCCGGCCGACGTGACCGTTCCCGTCCTCCTGCTGCACGGCGGCCGGGACCGCGTGGTGCCGAGCGCCCACGGCGAGTGGCTGGCCCGCCGGTGCCCCTCGGCGGAGCTGCGCCTGTCGCCGGAGGACGGCCACATCTCGATCGTCACGTCCGCTCCGGCCGCGCTGGAGTGGTTGCGCGAGGGGGCGTAGCCGCCGCGAGTTCGTGCGCCACCTCCAGCGCGGCCCGCGCCGGGTCGTGGCCGAACCGGCTCGGGAACGCGTCGCGCACCCGCCAGCCCGCGCCGCGCAGGGCGCGCCACCGGGCCAGGTGCGCCGCCGCGCCGTCCGGGTGCGGCCGGGTGTCGAGCGCGACGGCCGCGGCGCGTTCGCCCACCACCACGTCCACCCGCCACCGGCCGACCGGGTAACCGGTGCGGGTGACGAGGCCGAGCCCGGCCAGTTCGGCGGCCAGCGCCGCGGTCCACCCGTCGGCGGGCTCGACGCCCGCGGGCCCGCCCGGCGGCGACTCCGCGTGCCGCAGGTACTCGGCGACCAGCCCGACCGGCGCGGCGGCCGACGTGATCACGCGCACCAGTCGCCGCGCCCGGGTCGTCAGCACGGCGAGCAGGTGCGGGTCGTTGGCGAACCGCCAGGCGGCGGGCGGGTCGGCGTCGGTCAGCGCCAGGCTGATCACCACCTCGTCGAACTCCGAGCCCTGCACGCCGTGCGCGGTCCCGACGCGCACCCCGCCCGCGGTGATCCCGTCCAGGGTCAGCCGGTCGAGCACCGCCTGCTCCACCGCGTCCGCCTGCGCCCGGAACGGCGTCACCACGCCGATCGAGCGGGCACCGGCCGCGATGCGGCGGCGCAGGTGGGCCAGCACCGCGTCCACCTCCACCGCGTTGACGCCGTTGTCGTCGCGCACGCCGGCGACGCGCTCGACGTCGACGCGGTGCGCGTCCGCGATCGCCGGGTGCGTGGTGAGCAGCGCCATCCGCCCCTCGTAGAACCGGGTCGCGGCGAACCCGATCAGGTGCGGGGCGCAGCGGTGGTGCTCGGTCAGCCAGTGCACGCCCGCCGCCGCCGCTCCCGCGTCGAACAGGCTGACCCTCGGCACGTCCAGCCGGTCGGCCAGTGCCTCCGCGCCCTCCGCCGCCACCGCCTCGCGCACCGCCCGCTCGCCGACGAACGAGACGTGCCGCAGCTGGCGCGGGTCGCCGCCGACCACCGCCCGCCGGGCGCGCAGCAGGGCGGGCGCGGCCAACGGCTGGTCCACGTGGCTCGCCTCGTCGACCACCACCAGGTCGAACATGCCGGGCGCGGCGGGCAGGACGTCCTCCACGTCGGCCAACGTCCCCACCCACAGCGGCAACGCGCGCACCAGGTCCCCGGGCGGGACGTCGGTCAACGCCCGCCGCCGCGCCGCCCGGCCCGACCGCAACGCCCGCGCCAGCGCCGCCACCGCCCGCCGGGCGCCCGCACCGCGCCGGCTCACCGCCAGGGCGGCCAGCCACGCGGCGGTCGCCGCCCGGGCCCGCACGTCCTCGTCCGCCAGCAGCCCCCGCAACGACTCCAGCGACGTGCCGCCGGCGGCGGCGACCCGCACCTGCGCGGCGGACTGCTCGGCGGCCCGCACCGCGGCGTCGAGGTCCGCCGGGTCCACGTCGTCCGCCGCGCCGACCAGCCGCCGCGCCGAGCGCGCCGCCCACCGCGTCCGCAGCGCGCCGAGCGCCCCCTGCCGCGGGGTCAGCAACCCGTGCAGCCGCTCGAAGTCCGCGTCACCGCCGAAGGCGCGCGGCGCGACGACCCGGTGCGCCGCCATCAGCGCCTCGAACCGCACCGCCGCCCCGGCCAGCTCCTCGTCGCGCAGGGCCGCGCCGACCGCGCGCTCGACCCGGGTCACGGCCGCCACGGCGTCACGCCTGCCGCGCTCCAGCCGTTCCGGCTCGCCCTTCACCGTCGTGGCGGCCAGGCCCGCGCCCAGCTCGCGCGCCACCTCCTGCCGCAGCTCGGAGTCGCCGAACAGCACCGGCACCGGACCGCCCGCGCGCCGCACCGCCTCGCCGAGCACGTCGGCGGCGTTGCGGGTGCGGGCGGCCAGCAGCACCGAGCGGCCCGACGCCACCGCGTCCAGGGCGATGGCGGCCAGCACGTGCGTCTTGCCGCTGCCCGGCGGCCCGCCGATCACGGTGACCGGCGCGGTCCGGGCCGCCACCACGGCCGCCCGCTGGTCCGGGTTCAACGGCGTCGCGCCGTGCACCGCGTCGTCGGCCGCGCCGTGCACCGCGCCGTCGGCCGCCGGCGCGTCCTCGGCCGAGGAGTACAGCCGGGCCAGCGCCGTCGACCCCACCCCGGCGCGGCGGGCCCACGCGTAGAGCGCCGCGCCGCGCTCGGTGCCGACGACGGGCTCGCCCGCGTGCAACCCCGCGCCCGCCACGACCACCAGCCGGTCCCCGCCGATCAGCTCGCGGGGGTCGTGCTCCGGCCCCAGCACGGGCACGTCGGAGAACCCGCTCGCGGCCAGCACCGCGCCGATCCACTCCTCGTCCCCGGTCAGCCGCGCCTCCAGCCCCGCGGCCTCGGACCAGTCGGTGAGCAGCGGGAACAGGCCCACGTCACCGGCGACGTGGACGCGGTAGGCGCGCCGCCCGGCGGCCGAGTGCAGCCGGACCGGCCGCGACACCAGCGGCAGGCAGACGCGCCGACGCCTGCCGCCGACCGTCGCCGGCCCGCACAGGAACGCCCAGCCCAGCCGCAGCAGCCGGTCCTCCCGGTGCAGCGCGTCGAAGGACGCCAACCGGTCCGCGGTCGCCTGCTGGTCGGGCCGCGCGGTCCACGGCACGGGCGACTCCCCGTCCCGGGTCAGGGCGCGCCACGCGGACCCGGCCGCGCCCAGCCACACCAGGCCGGCCGTCCTGGTCAGGTCGAGCTGGACCCGCTGCGGCTGCTCGGAGGCGCTGAGCCGGGCCAACGTGCGCAGCACCGCGGGAACGGTCACGCCGGGGATCCTGCCACCCGGGTCCGACAACGGGTCGCCGTCCCGCGCCCGCCCGGTCGGACATCGCCGAGCCCGCCCCGGCCCGACCGGCCGGTGCCCGGGTCCGAACGGTGGTCGTCCCGGCGGTCGCGGACCGGCACACTGGACGGTGGTGGCGCTTCCCCCGTTGCCCGAACACCGAGGGGGACGAGCATGTCCAGGCACCGGGCGGCGCTGGACGCCGCGGCACGCGGGTGGCCCGTGGTCCCGCTGCGCCCGCACGGCAAGGAACCCGCGGTGCGCGGCTGGGAGGACGCGGCGACCCTGGACCGCGACCGGATCGGGCATTGGTGGTCGCGCCACGCCTACAACGTCGGCGTCGCGTGCGGCCCGGCCGGGCTGCTGGTGGTCGACCTCGACGTGCCGCACGGCCGACAGGCGTTCGCCCGCCGGGCCTGGCAGCACGGCGCGGACGACCCCCGCGACACCTACACCGTGGCCACGCCCAGCGGGGGAGAGCACCGCTACTTCCGCGCGCCGGACGTGCCGCTGGGCAACACGGTCGGCCGGATCGCGCCGCACGTCGACACGCGGGGCGTCGGCGGGTACGTCGTCGCCGCCGGTTCGGCGCTCGGCCCCCACCGCTACCGCGTGCTGCGGGACGCCCCGGTCGCGCCCGCGCCGGAGTGGCTGGTCGCCGTGCTCACCCCGCCCGCGCCGGAGCACCCGCCGATCCCGGCCCAGCGGCCGTCGCCGCGCCGGGTCGACGCCTACCGGGCCGCGGTGCTGGAGGGCGAGTCCGAACGGGTCCGCGAGGCCCGGCCCGGCACCCGCGCGCACGTCGTGTTCACCGCCGCCTGCCGACTCGGCGAGCTGGTCGGCGCGGGCTGGCTGGACGAGACCACCGCCGTGGCCGTGCTGCTGTCCGCCGCCGCCCGGCACGACGGCGTCGAGGGCTGGACCGAGCGCGAGGCGCTGCACCACGTCGAGAACGGCATCGCCCTGGGCCGGTGCCGGCCGCGCGTGCTGCGCTAGGGCTCCGGGACGTCCACCCCGTCGCGGTCGGCCCACTCCAGCAGCGGCTCGATCGAGAACGCGGCGTCGTCGATGCCGGCGTGCAGGTCGCCCAGCTCGGCGAACCTCGCGGGCACCGTGGCGATGGTGAAGTCGCGCGGGTCCAGCGAGTCGATCTCGTCCCACCGCACCGGCGTGGACACCGTCGCCTCCGGCACGCCGCGCACCGAGTAGGCGCTGGCGATCGTGTGATCGCGGGCGTTCTGGTTGTAGTCCACGAAAAGGCTGCGCGGGTCGCGGTCGCGTCGCCACCACGCCGTCGTCACGTCGTCGGGCGCGCGCCGCTCCACCTCCCGCGCGAACGCCAGCGCCGCCCGCCGCACGTCGGCGAAGCCCCACTCCGGCTTGATCCGCACGTAGACGTGCAGCCCGGACCCGCCCGACGTCTTCGGCCAGCCCACCGCGCCCAGGTCGGCCAGCACCTCGCGCACCACGTGCGCGACCCGCCGCACCCGGTCGAACGGGCAGTCCGGCATCGGGTCGAGGTCGATGCGCCACTCGTCGGGCTTCTCGGTGTCGGCGCGCCGCGAGTTCCACGGGTGGAACTCCACCGTCGACATCTGCACCGCCCACACCACGTCGGCCACGTCGGCCACGCACAGCTCGTCGGCGTGCCGGTCGTAGCGGGGGAAGTGCACCCGCACCGTGCGCACCCACGGCGGCGCGCCGTGGGGCAGCCGCTTCTGGTGCACCTTCTCGCCGGTCACGCCGGAGGGGTAGCGGTGCATCATGCACGGCCGGTCGCGCAGGGCGCGCACGATCCCGTCGCCGACCGACAGGTAGTAGCGGGCGAGGTCCAGCTTGGTCTCCCCGCGGGCGGGGAAGTAGACGCGATCCGGGTTCGAGATCCGCACGACGCGGTCCCCGACCTCCAGCTCCACCGAAGGCACCTTTCCGGCCATGCGGGCAACCTAACCCGGATCGCGCCGATCAGCGCGGCACCAGCCCCCTCTCGCGGTTCGTGGCGGCGATCACGGCGGCCGCGACGGCGACGGCCGCGCCGACGAGGGGTATCGCCGGGGCGGCCAGCGCGCCGCCGAGCACGCCCGCGCCGGCGATGCCGGAGTAGATGGCGGAGGCGTTCAGGGCGAGCAGGAGGTTCGCCCGGTCCGGGTCCAGCGCCACCAGGGTCGCGAACAGGGGCGGGTTGAACGCCCAGAACGACGCGCCCCACGCGGCCATCACGACGAACGCCGTCGCACCCGCCAGCAGGCCCGGCAGCAGCACGAGCACCGCCGCGCACCCGCCCAGCGCCACCAGCAGCGGAGCGCGCGGCCCGTGCCGGTCCGCGGCGACGCCGCCGAGCGCGTTGCCCAGCACGCCACCCAGCCCGTAGGCCAGCAGGTGGCCGCTGTCGGGCGGGCGGCCGGTGATCGGACCGAGGTAGCCGTAGACGCTGAACGTCGCCAGGCACGCCAGCAGCGACACCGCCAGCAGCCGGCGCACGGGCGGGTCGGCCAGCGGTGCGAGCCGCTGCCGGAACCCCACCGCCGCGCCGGGCCGCACGGTCGGCACGGCGCACCGCACCACCAGCGCCGCCACCACGCACAGGACGGCCACCAGCACGAACGCCGCCCGGTAGCCGTGCCGGTCGGCGACGAACCGCCCGGCGGGCACGCCCAGCAGCGTCGCCGCCGTCAACCCCGCCGTCACCACCGCCATCGCCTTGGCCTTGTGGCCGGGGTTGAGCTGCGCGGCGACCGCGGTGGCCGCCGGCGTGGCCAGCGCCGCGCCGCACGCGGTCACGACGCGGGCCACCAGCAGCAGGTCCAGCGTGGGCGCCAGCGCCGCCCCGGCGTTGCCCAGCGCGGCGACGAGCAGCGCGGCCACCAGCAGGGCCCGCCGCTCGAACCGCGCGGTGAGCATCGCCAGCACCGGCGAGCCGACCGCGTACGCCAGGGCGAACGCGGTGATCGCCCGGCCCGCCGCGCCGGTGGTGACGCCGAGGTCGGCGGCGACCTCGGTGAGGACCGCCGCGACCACGTACCCGCTGGACCCCGCCGCCACGGTCGCCGCGGCGAGCGCGGCGGTCCGGGCGCGCATCAGGACACCAGGCGGGGTGGCGCCGGGGTCAGGTAGGGCGTCAGGTCGGGCGGGCGGCGGCCGGTGAACGCCACCCGGTAGACGGTCTCCCGCACCAGCGCGACGGGCCGGCCGGCGCTGAGCAGCGTGGCCTGGCACCACAGGGCGGGCACGTCGCCGGGTTCGTCGGGCAGCGGGTCGGCGAAGTCCGGGTCGTCGGGGGCCGGGGTGGTGGCGGCGTAGTGGGTCGCCCGACGCGCGCCGGTGACCAGCACGCCGAGCGGCGTGTAGCCGCGGTCGAGCTCGTCGCGCCCCGGTTCGTCCAGGTCGAGGGCGCGCTGGTGAACCAGGGCGGTGATCGCGGCCAGGCGCGGGCCGTCGTCGCCGAGGTGGGGCACCAGGTAGCCCTCGCGCCGGGTCACCTCCGCGTGCGGGGGTAAGCCGAGCAGGTGGGCCTGTCGGGGGGTGAGGTGGTGCGGCGCGTCGGGTCGCCGGGGGTCGCGGCGCAGGCGGTAGCCCACCCACAGGGACAGCACGCGGGTGAAGGGGACGGGTACGTCGCGCAGGAACCGGGCCATGGTCTCGGCCCGCGCCCCTGCTTCGTCCGCGTGCGCGGCGGGAACGGAATGGATCATCGGGGTGCACCTCCCGGTGAGGCCGCACGTCGTTGTGCGGGCGTCGGTGCGATGGTCACCACGATGGGGCCGCACTGATGCGGAGACATCGGTCGGGTGACGGAGAAGATCGCGCATTCATTCCACTGTGGACGGTGAAAGTGCACCGGTGGGCGACCACCGACCCCACGACCGCGCCCGTCCGGCGCAACCCCGTGCGCCTTCCGGATCAGCGCGGCCGCCGCCGCGCCGACCTCACCGACCGGTGCGCCGCCGCTCGCCGAACCGCCGCAACCCGGCCAGCGCCCGCAACCCCGCCGACGGCACGACCGCGCCCACCCGCGCCATCCCGGCCCGCCACCCCGGCACCGCCCGCACCAACCGCCGGCCGTCCAGCATCGCCACCGCCCGGTCGGCCACCTCCTGCGCCGACAGCAGCCCGCCCCCGGAGAAGAGGATCGCCGACGCCGGGTCGTCGCGGACGTCCCGCACCAGCCGCGTGTCGGCCGCGTCCGGGCAGCAGGTGAGCACCCGCACCGGCACACCGGCCCGCCGCAGGTCCCCCTCCAGGCTCAGCCCGAAGTTGAGCACGCCCGCCTTGGTCGCCGCGTACACCGCCAGCCCCGGCACCGGCCCGAACGCCGACATCGACGCGATGTTGAGGATCCGCCCGCCGCGTTCCCGCATCGCCTCCACCGCGGCCCGGCAGCCGAACACCACGCCCAGCAGGTTCACCTCGACGGTCCGCCGCACCACGTCGTCGTCGTGCTCCCACGGCTGCCCGGTGAGCACCACGCCCGCGTTGTTCACCCACACCGACAGCCGCCCCAGCGCCGCCGCGCGCTCCGCCACCGCGCGGTGCGCCGCCGGGTCGCGCACGTCGGCGACGACCCCGTGCCCGCCGACCTCCCGGGCGGCCTCCTGCACCGCGCCGTCGACGTCGGTCAGCACGACCTCGTACCCGCGGGCCCGCAACCGGCGGGCGATCTCCCGCCCGAAGCCCCGCGCCGCGCCGGTGACCACCGCGACCTCCATGGCGCCACTCTAGAGGCCACGCGCGCCCGCCACCGGCGACGTCACCCGGCGCGTCCCGGGACCACCGCCCGCACCACCTCGTCCACGCCCGTGCCTGCGGCGACGACCACCGCGCCCGACGGGTCCCACACCGCCGAACGGCCCGCCGCCGACCCGTACCCCTCGCCCGTGCCGCCCGCGAAGCTCGCCACCGCCACCCACACGCCGTGGTCGGCCGCCACCCGCCGCGCCCGCTCGTCCAGCACGCCGACGTCGTGCGCGTGCTCCAGCACCGAGGCCACGTACACGTCCGCGCCCAACGCCATCGTGTCCGCCGCGTGCCGCGGCACGCCCGTGTCCTTGCAGACCGCGAGCCCCAGGCGCACCCCGTCCACCTCGACGACCGCGGGCGCGTCACCCGGCCGGAAGCGGTCCGGCTCGCCGCCGCCCAGCCACACCTTCCGGTACGCCACCCGCACGCCCGCGCCGGTCACCTCCAGCACGCCGATGCACGGCCCGGCCACCGGCGCGCCGGCCAACGCCACCGAGCCCGTCTCGGCGCACGCCGCCACCAGGGGCTCCAGCAGGTCGAACGGCACCACCGGCGCGTCGAGGTGGTAGCCGGTCAACGACAGCTCCGGGAACACCACCACCCGCGCCCCGGCCGCACGCACCGCCTCCGCGTGGGCCGCCACGTTGGCGGGCACGTCCAGGGCGGTGCAGCGCGGCTGGGCCACGGCCAGGGTGATCACCCGTCGACCCTAACGGGGCACCCTCGCCCACTCCACGTCCGAGGCCGGGCAGGAGCCGGGCTGGTCGTAGCCGGTCTGCCGCCGCGCCGCGTCCACGCGGTACCGCGGGTCGTGCGTCGGCGTGCGGGGCTTGTGGCCGGTGACCTCCGTGCTCAGGTGGATCCGCAGGGCCGAGCTGTCCGCGGTGCGCAGCCGCCGGGCACCGACGCCCGGGTCTCCAGGCCGGGCTCGGAGGGCACCACGTCGCCGACCATCCCGCGCCCGGTGTCCACGCCGGTGCAGCCGCCGTAGAGCACCTCGCCCGCGGCCGCGGCCCGCATCGCGCAGCCGTAAGGCGCGTACCGCCCGCCCTCGTGCACCGCGGTGGACGAGCCGTACCCGACCTCCTGCCCGCCGTCGCCGTCCACGTCGGCGATGCCGGGCGAGTGCGCCCCCGGGTGGCGAGCGAGCCGTACTCCGGCGACGTGCCGTCCCTGCCGTGCGCGGGCAAGAGGGCCACCTGCCGACCGGGTAGGCGACGTCCCGGGTAGGCGACGTCGGCGAGGAACCGGTCCACCCGGTTGCCCGGCTCGATCCACGAGGCAAGAGCGGGCTTCGGTGGCGTTGCGGCGGATCGAGGCCGGTCTTGACGGCGGTGCGTGATCCTGCCTACGGTGCTTGAACCGATTCAATTCACCAGCGGTGATCGGGACGAGGGGGCCGATGTCCGGGTTCGTGGTGCCCCCCGCGGCGGAGGGGCGGTGACGCCGCGGGTCGTGCTCGCCGGGGCGTCCGGCTACGGCAGGCTCCACCTGCGGGAGATCGCGGCGCTGGAGGCCGAGGGCCGGGTCCGGCTCACCGGCGTGTGCGAGGTCGCCCCGCTCGACGCCGAGGCGCGGCGGCTCGTCGGCGACCGGCCGGTGCGGGCGGAGCTGCCCCCGCTGATGGCCGACGCGGACCTCGGCATCGTCTCCACCCCCGTGCACACGCACGTCCCGCTGGCGCACCAGGTGCTCGACGCCGGCGCGCACCTGCTGCTGGAGAAGCCGCCCACGCCGACGCTGGCGGACTGGCACGAGCTGGTGGCCCGCTCGACGGGCCGGGCGGTGCAGGTCGGCTTCCAGAGCCTCGGCTCGCCCGCGGTGCGCCGGCTGGCCGGGCTGATGCGGTCCGGCGCGCTGGGGGAGGTCCGGGGGATCGGGGTGCGCGGCACGTGGTCGCGCGACGACGCCTACTACGCCCGCGCGCCGTGGGCCGGTCGGCGGGCGCTCGACGGGGTGCCGGTGGTGGACGGCGCGCTGACCAACCCGTTCGCCCACGGCATCGCGACCGCGCTGGCCCTGGACGGCAGCACGGGCGTGGACGACGTGCACGACATCGAGCTGGAGCTGCTGCGCTCGCGCGACGTCGAAGCCGACGACACGTCGTGCCTGCGGCTGCGCACGCGCCGCGGCACGGTCGTCGTGGTCGCGGTGACGTTGTGCGCCGAGGTCGTGCGGGACCCGGTGCTCGTCGTGCACGGCAGCCGCACACGCGCCGAGCTGCACTACGCCCGGCACCGGCTGGTGGTCGACGGCATCGAGGAGCGCTACCGCGCCGACTCGCCCCTGCGGAACCTGCTGGACCACCTGGCGGACCCGGCCGTGCCGCTGAACGCCCCGCTGGACCGCACCGGGGCGTTCACCCGCGTGGTGGAGGCCGTCCGCACCGCGCCGGACCCGGCCCCGATCGACCCGGCGTGGCTGCGCCGCAACGGCAGGCGGGTCGACGTGGACGGCGTCGACCACGTCGTGGCGAAGGCCGCCGAGCACCTGCGGACGTTCGCCGAGCTGGAGGTGCCGTGGTCGCCGCTGGGCGGCGTGGCGCGGTACGGCTGGGACGCCGTGCGGCTGCCGCTGGTCGTGCCGCGACCGGCGCTGCACCCCGTGCGCACCCTCGGCGGGGTCGTGGTCACCGGCGAGCACCCGGCCGACCACCCGTGGCACCGGGGCATCGGCCTCGCCCTGCCCGACGTCAACGGCGTCAACCTGTGGGGCGGGCGCGACGACGTGCCCGGCGGGCTGGGTCGCGTGGAGGCGACCGGCCCGGACGAGCCGGCCTGGTGCGACGCGGCGGGCGGGGTGCTGCTGCGCGAGCACCGCCGCGTCCGCCGCCGCCCGGTCGCCGACGGCTGGGAGCTGGACTGGACCAGCGTCCTCACCGCCGAGCGCGAGGTGGTGCTGCGCGGCACCGGCGGGGGCGCGGGCTGCGGCGGTTGGTTCTGGCGGTTGCCCGAGCTGGACCCGCTGTCCGTGCGGGTCTACAGCCCCAACGGCGCGGGGGAGGCGGAGGTCGACGGCCGGACCGCGCCGTGGCTGGCGGTGGTCGTGGCCGACCCCGTGCGGCCGTGGACCGCCGTGGTGTCCGGACCGACCGACCCGTGGTTCGTCCGCGTCGGGCGGTACCAGGGGATCGGCTCGGCGCTGGCCCGGGACGAGCCCCTGGTGCTGCGCCCGGGGCAGCGGCGGGAGATCGCCGTCCGGGTGACCTTCCACGACGGCGTGCGGCCACCGTGAGACGCGGCGGCCCGGACCGTTGACGGCGTTGTGCCGCAACCACGGCTTCAGCCTGAAGCGTTCCGTCCCGGGAGGTCGGCGTGCGCCGTGTCTGCTTCCCGCTCCGGGTGCGCCCCGAGCGGCCGGAGGAGTACCGGGTGGGGCGACTACAGCCTCTTCCTGGCCGACGACGGGCTGCTCGTCGGCCACCTGGAGACCCCCGACCGGGACGCGGCCCGGCGGGGCACGGCCGCCCGCGAGGTCAACGACCGGTGGCAGGCCGAGGTGGCCGAGTTCTCCACGGCCCTGGACGCGTGCGCCCCGACGAGGCCATGAGACCGCCGACCGGGGTCTTCCACCTCGACCGAGCAGGTAAGGAGTCCGACGTGGACAGCAACACGGGGTCACCCGGGCCGGACGGCGCGGCCGAGGCCCTCGCGGGGCAGCGCATCGAGCTGCCGTCGTGGGCGTTCGGCAACTCCGGCACCCGGTTCAAGGTCTTCGCCCAGCGCGGTGTGCCGCGCACGCCGCACGAGAAGGTCGCCGACGCCGCCACCGTGCACCGGTTCACCGGCGTCGCGCCGTCCGTGGCGCTGCACATCCCGTGGGACGCGGTCGACGACTACGCCGGGCTGGCGGAGTTCGCGCGGGACCTGGGCGTGTCCGTCGGCACGGTCAACGCCAACGTCTTCCAGGACGACGCCTACGTGCTGGGCAGCGTGTGCTCGCCGGACCCGGCCGTGCGCCGCAAGGCGGTCGACCACCTGCTGCACTGCGTCGACGTCATGGACGCCACCGGGTCGCGCGACCTCAAGCTGTGGTTCGCCGACGGCACCAACTACCCCGGCCAGGACGACATCCGGGCCCGGCAGGACCGGCTCGCCGAGGCGCTGCGCGAGACCTACGACCGCCTCGCGCCCCACCAGCGCGTCCTGTTGGAGTACAAGCTGTTCGAGCCCGCGTTCTACACCACCGACGTGCCCGACTGGGGCACCGCCTACGCGCACTGCCTGGAGCTGGGGGAGCGGGCGCGGGTGGTGGTCGACACCGGCCACCACGCGCCGGGCACCAACATCGAGTTCATCGTCGCGGTGCTGCTGCGCGCGGGCAGGCTCGGCGGGTTCGACTTCAACTCCCGCTTCTACGCCGACGACGACCTCATGGTCGGCGCGGCGGACCCGTTCCAGCTGTTCCGGATCATGGTCGAGGTCGTGCGGGGCGGCGCGCTGGACGTCACCTCGGGCGTGGCGTTCATGCTCGACCAGTGCCACAACATCGAACCGAAGATCCCCGGCCAGATCCGGTCGGTGATGAACGTGCAGGAGGCTACCGCGAAGGCGCTGCTGGTCGACCGGGACGCGTTGCGCGCCGCGCAGCTGGCCGGTGACGTCCTCGGCGCGAACGCCGTGGTGATGGACGCCTACAACACCGACGTCCGCCCGCTGGTGGCGTCGGTGCGCGAGGGCATGGGGCTGGACCCGGACCCGATGGCGGCCTACGCCCGCTCGGGGTACGGCGAGCGGATCGTGGCGGAACGGGTGGGCGGCGAGCAGGCGGGCTGGGGCGCGTGACCGGCGGAGGGGAGGACCGGGTGGACGACCCGGTGCGGGCGCTGCTGGCGCGGTCGCACGAGCTGGGCGCGGACCCCGCGACCACGAACTACGCGGGCGGCAACACCTCGGCCAAGGGCGTGGGGACCGACCCGGTGACCGGCGGGCCGGTGGACCTGCTGTGGGTCAAGGGCTCCGGCGGCGACCTGGGCACGCTGACCGAGCACGGCCTGGCCGTGCTGCGGCTGGACCGGCTGCGCGCCCTGGTCGACGTCTACCCGGGCGTGGACCGCGAGGACGAGATGGTCGCCGCGTTCGACCACTGCCTGCACGGCAGGGGCGGCGCGGCCCCGTCGATCGACACCGCCGTGCACGGCCTCGTGCGGGCCGCGCACGTCGACCACCTGCACCCCGACGCCGGCATCGCGCTCGCGGCCGCGGCCGACGGCGAGGCGTTGACCGCGGCGGCGTTCGGTGACCGCGTGCTGTGGGTGCCGTGGCGGCGGCCCGGGTTCCAGCTCGGCCTCGACATCGCCGCCATCGCCCGGGACAACCCGAACGCGATCGGGGTAATCCTCGGCGGCCACGGCATCACCGCGTGGGGCGAGACCTCGCGGCAGTGCCGGGAGCGGTCGCTGGAGATCATCCGGCGGGCCGCCGGATTCCTCGCCGAGCACGGCAGGCCCGACCCGTTCGGCGCGCGGCTGCACGACCCGCTGCCCGCCGCGGAGCGCCGTGCCCGCGCCGCCGCGCTGGCCCCGCTGCTGCGCGGCCTGACCTCGACGGACCGGCCGCAGGTCGGCCACTTCACCGACGCCGACGCGGTGCTGGACTTCCTGGCCCACGAGGCGCACCCGCGGCTCGCCGCGCTGGGCACCTCGTGCCCCGACCACTTCCTGCGCACCAAGGTGCGGCCGATGGTGCTCGACCTGCCGCCGACCGCGCCGCTGCCCGAGGTCGCCGCCCGGCTGCGCGAGCTGCACGCGGCCTACCGCGAGGACTACCGCGCCTACTACGAGCGGCACGCCGGGCCGGACTCGCCGCCGATGCGCGGCGCCGACCCGGCCGTCGTCCTGGTGCCCGGCGTCGGCATGTTCTCCTACGGCCGGGACAAGCGGACCGCGCGCGTGGCCGGCGAGTTCTACGTCAACGCGATCAACGTGATGCGCGGCGCGGAGTCGGTGTCGCGGTACGCGCCGATCGACGAGGCCGAGAAGTTCCGCATCGAGTACTGGGCGCTGGAGGAGGCCAAGCTCCGCCGCCTGCCGGCGCCCGGGCCGCTGGCCGCCCGGGTCGCCCTGGTGACGGGCGCGGGTTCGGGCATCGGCAGGGCCGTCGCGCGGCGGTTGGCCGCGGAGGGCGCGTGCGTGGTCGTCGCGGACGTCGACGCCGAGGCGGCCCGTGCGGTGGCCGACGAGCTGGGCCCGGACACCGCGGTGGCCGCGATCGCCGACGTGACCGACGAGGACGCGGTCACCGCGGCCGTCGAGGAGGCGTGCCTGGCCTTCGGCGGCGTGGACCTGGTGGTCAACAACGCCGGCCTGTCGATCTCGAAGCCGCTGCTGGAGACCACGACCCGGGACTGGGACCTCCAGCACGACGTCATGGCGCGCGGGTCGTTCCTGGTCGCCAGGGCCGCGACCCGGGTGATGGTCGAGCAGGGGATGGGCGGCGACATCGTCTACATCGCCTCCAAGAACGCCGTGTTCGCGGGGCCGAACAACGTCGCCTACGGCGCGGCGAAGGCCGACCAGTCCCACCAGGTCCGGCTGCTGGCCGCCGAACTGGGCGAGCACGGCATCCGGGTCAACGGCGTGAACCCGGACGGGGTGGTGCGCGGCTCGGGCATCTTCGCGGGCGGCTGGGGCGCCCGGCGCGCCGCCGTGCACGGGGTGCCGGAGGAGGAGCTGGGCGCGTTCTACGCCCGGCGGACGCTGCTCAAGCGGGAGGTGCTGCCCGAGCACGTGGCCAACGCGGTGTTCGCGCTGACGGCGGGGGAGTTGTCGCACACCACCGGCGCGCACATCCCGGTGGACGCGGGTGTGGCCGCCGCGTTCCTGCGGTGATCGACACGGGCGGTCGGCTCGGGTCGGGAGCGGTACCGGCCGGTAGAGTCCACCTCCCACACCTTCAGTCCGCCGAGGAGGCACGGTGGTGTCATCGGTGAGCATCCGCGACGTGGCCACGCGCGCGAAGGTGTCCGTCGGCACGGTCTCGAACGTGCTCAACCGCCCCGAGGTCGTCGCCCCGGCGACCCGGGACCGGGTCATGGGCGCGATCGAGGAGCTGGGCTTCGTCCGCAACGACGCGGCGCGGCAACTGCGCTCGGGCACGCCGCGCGCCATCGGGCTGGTGGTGCTCGACGTGGGCAACCCGTTCTTCACCGACGTCGCCCGGGGCGTGGAGGACACGGCGAGCGAGGCCGGGCACGCGGTGATCCTGTGCAACAGCGACGAGTCGCCACGGCGCGAGGCGCGGCACGTGGAGCTGCTGGCCGAGCAGCGGGTGCACGGCGTGCTGATCACGCCCGTGGACGCGGACCTGGCCGCGGTGCGCAGGCTGCGCGACCGGGGCATGTCCGTGGTGCTGCTGGACCACCCGACGACCGACCCGGACCTGTGCGCGGTGGCCGTGGACGACCGGGCGGGCGGCGAGCTGGCCGTCACGCACCTGCTCGCCGAGGGCTACGAGCGGATCGTGATGGTCAACGGCCCGGCGCGCATCCACCAGGCCCGCCAGCGGCACGAGGGCGCGGTCGACGCGGTGCGCAAGGCCGGTCGCGACGAGGGCGTGCTGGAGGAGCTGCGGGTGCCCGCGCTCAACGTGGCGTCCGGCCAGCGCGCGGCCGAGCAGCTGCTGGCCCGCGCCACCCGCCCGGACGCGGTGTTCTGCGCCAACGACCTGCTCGCGCTGGGCGTGCTCCAGGTGCTGGTGCGCGCGGGCGTGCGGGTGCCGGAGGACGTCGCCATCGTCGGCTACGACGACATCGACTTCGCCGCGGCCGCCGCCGTGCCGCTGACGTCGGTGCGGCAGCCGCGCCAGCTGATCGGCCGCACGGCCGCCGAGCTGGTGATCGCGGAGACGATGACGCCCGACGAGCACCGGCACCGGCACGTGCTGTTCGCGCCGGAGCTGGTGGTGCGGGAGTCGAGCAGGAGGGTGGCGCGGCCGCGTCGGCGCACCAGGTGAGCGGGTGGTTCGTTGAAACTTTTCATTCCGCTCGCGGCCAGGTGGGAGCCCTGGCATTTCCCAGTGTGACAGGACGGGATGAATCGTTTCATCCTTGACGGGCGCTCGGTCGTGGTGCTCTGATGAGCGTGGGCGAGGGCGTAACCCCGGTCACGACTGGGAGCGCTCCCAGAAATCGACGGAGGAGCAACGGTGCTCACCAATTCGTTCAGGGCACGGGCGATCGCCGCCGCTACGGCGATCACCGCGCTGTCCGGCGGCCTCCTGGTCGCCGGCGTGGCCTCGGCGGCACCCGGCTGCCGGGTCGACTACACGGTGCCGAACAAGTGGCAGGGCGGGTTCTCCGCCACCGTGGTCGTCACCAACCTCGGCGACCCGGTCGCCGGCTGGACGCTCGGCTGGTCGTTCCCCGGCCCCGAGCGCTTCGGCGAGGGCTGGAACGCCGTGTTCGCCGCGTCGGGCGCGAGCGTGACGGCGTCCAACGTGGACTGGAACCGGTCCATCCCGACCGGCGGCTCGGTGTCGTTCGGGTTCAACGGCACCACCAGCGGCACCGAGGTCGGCGTGCCGACCCGGTTCACGCTCAACGGCACGGTCTGCACGGGCACCGTGGACCCGACCACCACCACGACGACGACCACCACGTCCACCACCACCACGACGACCACGACGACCACCACGCCCGGGCCCGGCCCGTCGGACCCGACCGGCCGCAGGCAGGTCGAGCGCCTGGACCGCGGTGTGGTCAGCGTGCGGTCGGGCAGCGGCAACCTGGTGAGCTGGCGGCTGCTGGCGGGTGACCCGCAGGACGTCGGCTTCACCGTGTACCGGGGTGGCACGAAGCTCACCCCGTCGCCGATCACGACCTCGACCAACTACCTGGACGACGGCGCGGCGGCGGACGCCTCCTACACCGTGCGCGCCGTGGTGAACGGCGTCGAGCAGCCGGCGTCGCCCGCGTCGCTGGCGTTCGGCTCCGGCTACCGGGACGTGCCGATCCAGTCGCCGGGGAGCAACTACGTCGCCAACGACGCGAGCGTGGGCGACCTGGACGGCGACGGCGACTACGAGTTCGTCCTCAAGTGGGACCCGGACAACGCCAAGGACAACAGCCAGGCGGGCGTGACCGGCACCGTGTTCGTCGACGCCTACCGGCTGGACGGCACCCGGCTGTGGCGGATCGACCTGGGCCGCAACATCCGGGCGGGAGCGCACTACACCCAGTTCCAGGTGTACGACTACGACGGTGACGGCAAGGCCGAGGTGGCGATGAAGACCGCCGACGGCACCAAGGACGGCCGCGGCGCGGTCATCGGCAACGCGAGCGCCGACTACCGCAACGGCGACGGCTACGTGCTGTCCGGTCCGGAGTTCCTGACCGTGTTCAACGGTCAGACCGGCGCGGCCGTGTCGACGGTGAACTACGACCCGCCGCGCGGCACGGTGTCGTCGTGGGGCGACAGCTACGGCAACCGGGTGGACCGGTTCCTGGCGGGCACCGCGTACCTGGACGGCGCCCGGCCGTCGCTGATCATGGCGCGCGGTTACTACACGCGCGCGGTGATCGCCGCGTGGGACTTCCGCGACGGCGCGCTCACCAAGCGGTGGACGTTCGACTCGAACGCGTCGGGCAACGGCGGCTACGCGGGCCAGGGCAACCACGCGCTGACCGTCGGCGACGTCGACGGCGACGGCCGGGACGAGATCGTCTACGGCGCGGCGGCGATCGACGACAACGGCCGCGGCCTGTGGACCACGGGCCTGGGGCACGGCGACGCGGCGCACCTGGGCGACTTCGACCCCGCGCGGCCGGGGCTGGAGTACTTCAAGGTCTCGGAGGACTCCTCGAAGCCGGGTTCCTGGTTCGCCGACGCCCGCACCGGGCAGCGGCTGTGGACCACCGCCTCGGGCGGCGACAACGGCCGGGGCGTGGCCGACGACATCTACGCGGGCAACCCCGGCGCGGAGATGTGGTCGGCCATGGACGGCAGCCTGCGCAACACCGCGGGCCAGAACATCGGCCGCAAGCCGTCCTCGATCAACTTCCTGGCCTGGTGGGACGGCGACCCCACGCGGGAGCTGGTGGACCAGACGCGCATCGACAAGTACGGCACGAGCGGTGACACTCGCCTGCTGACGGGCTCGGGCGTGGCGTCGAACAACGGGACCAAGGCCACGCCGGCCCTGTCGGGCGACATCCTGGGCGACTGGCGCGAGGAGGTGGTCTGGCGCAAGTCGGACAACTCCGGGCTGCGGATCTACTCCACCCCGCACCGGACCGACCGGCGCATCCCCACGCTGATGCACGACACGATGTACCGCGTGGCGATCGCCTGGCAGAACACCGCGTACAACCAGCCGCCGCACCCCAGCTTCCCCATCGGCAGCGGCATGGCCACCCCGCCGTGGCCGGACGTGCACTACGCCGGCTGACGACCCCCCGGCCGTGCGTCCCCCGGTGGCCTGCCTCACCCCGAGGCAGGCCACCGGCCGTTCGGGGTGTGAACCGCCCGGCGGTGGGTACCTGTCCGGGGATCGAGGGAGGCACAGCATGGGCAAGCACAGGCTCGGCCAGTCCGACGGACCCCAGTGGGGCGGTCCGGACCTGGTCAACGGTGCGGAGGACGCGCTGGGCCGCTCCGACGTCGTCGAGCAGTCCGAGGCCGCCGCGCCGGGCGCGGAGGACGACTAGCGGCTACACCTCCACGTCGGGGTCCTCGGCGACCGACCGCAGCGGCGTGACGGTCGGGTGACCCTCGGCCAGCAGCGCCGCGTCGGTCCCCGGCTCCAGCTCGTCGTCCACCAGGACGGCGGCGAGGCTGATGGAGCCGTCGTCGCCGTCCTTGATCCTGGTGCGCACCGCGCCGAACTCGGCCAGCGCGGCCCGCTTCGGCTCGCCGACCTCGGCGAGGTTGGGCACGTTGAGGTTGAGCACCGCGCCCGCCGGCAGCGCGGCGACCCGGTCGAACAGCCGGGCCGCGACGGCGACGGCGGTGTCCCAGTGGTGCGGCACGTCCGGGTCCAGCCCGACGTCCAGCGACACGGCCAGGGCGCGGGCGCCGTTGACGGCGGCGGTCAGGGCCGCGCCGACGGTGCCGGAGTGCAGGACCGCGCGGCCGACGTTCGCGCCGCGGTTGACGCCCGACAGCACGACGTCCGGTGGGTCGCCGAACGCGCCCTGGGAGGCGACCAGGGCGATGAACGCGGGGTGCGCGGCGACCGCGTGGGCGGGCACGCCCGGCAGGCCGGGCAGCTCCCGCCGCGCCACCTCCACGCGCCGGTCGTCCTGGGCGGCGGTGAGGCCGGCGCTCGTGCCGCTGGACTCCCGCGCCGGCGCGGCGACGACCGTCGTCCAGCCGTGGGCCACCGCGGCGGCCGCCAGGGCGGCCAGACCGGGCGAGTCGATGCCGTCGTCGTTGGTGATGAGCACCCTCATCAGTCGTCCTCCCAGGGCCGCAGCCGCACCCGTTCGACCAGCTCGCGCACCACGTCGCCGCTGCCGGTGCCCAGGCCGTGCCGCGTCACGTTGACCGCGCCGGCCGCCGCGCCCAGCTTGAGCGACTCCTCCAAAGACTCGCCCAGCGCGAGCCCGGCGGCCAGTCCGGCGGTCATCGAGTCGCCGCCGCCGCGGGTGTCGACCGGGCTCAGCTCCGGCACCTCCACGAGGTACAGCTCGCCCTCCAGCCACGCCAGCGTCTCGTCGGCGGCGCGGGACACGACCACCGCGCTCGCGCCGCACTCGGCGACCTCGCGGCACGCGGCGACCAGGTCGGGCAGGGCGTCGGAGGCGGCGAGCCCGTCGGACACCAGCTCCTCGTGGCTGACCTTGACCACGGTCGGCCCGCCGGCCAGCGCGGCGGCCAGCCGGTCGCCGGAGAGGTCCACGACGACGTGGCAGCCGTTGCCGCGCAGGTCCTTGGCCAGTCGCTCGTAGACGGAGTCGGGCACGGGGGTGTCCTGCGCGGCGGGCCCGCTGAGCACGGCGACGCCCGCGCCGAGGGCCTCGACCAGCGTCATCTCGTACAGGTCGTCCAGCTCGTGGCGCGACAGCGCGTCGGCGGGCATCCGGACCACCTGGTCGCGCCCGCCGTCGCGCCGGTCGTGCACGTACCCGCCGTTGCGGGCGGCGACCTCGCGCGCCTTCAGCTCGATCCCGATCAGGTGCCGCAGCACCTGCCCGGTCTCGCCGCCGAGCGCCGCGCACAGCACGACCTCGGCTCCCAGGGACTCGACCATGCGCGAGATCCACACGCCCTGACCTCCGGCGTGGATGTGGATGTCGGGCGTGCCGTCCAGCTCTTCCACCGTGACCGTCAACTCAGGTGACGGCGCGAACACCGCTACTCGACCGGGCATAACGGACATCTACCCCATACCGCCGTGATCGAATCACGGGTGGGGCAGGCGCGGTTCGGCCAGCCAGGCGCGGAAGAACGCGGTCAGCGGCTCGGTCGCGTGGCGCTGGGCCAGCGCCACGAAGTCGCCGGTGGTGGCGGTGGCGTGCCGGTGCGCGCCGGTCCACTCGCGCAGGACGGCGAAGAACGCCGGGTCGCCCAGGCGCGTGCGCAGTCCGTGCAGCGTCAGCGCGCCGCGCTGGTAGACCCGATCGTCGAACAGGTTCGGCACGCCGGGGTCGCCGATCCGCAGGTCCTGCGGCGCACGGGCCAGCCGGGCGTGCGCGCGGGCCGCGTGGACCGCGGCGGCGGGCCCGCCGGAGCGCTCCGACCACAGCCACTCGGCGTAGCAGGCGAAGCCCTCGTTGAGCCAGATGTCGCGCCAGTCGGCCAGCCCGACGCTGTTGCCGAACCACTGGTGCGCCAGCTCGTGCGCCACCAGCCGCTCGTGCCCGCGCCGCCCGTCGACGTGGTTCGCGCCGAACACCGACATGCCCTGCGCCTCGACGGGCACCTCCAGCTCGTCGTCGGTGACCACGACCTGGTAGGTCCGGAAGGGGTAGGGGCCGAACAGCTCCTCGAACACGGCCATCATCGCCGGCTGGCGGGCGAAGTCGTGCCGCGCGGCGCGCAGGAGCCGCGCGGGTGCGGCCACGTCCTGCCCCGCGGCCAGCGGCAGCCGCTCGTAGCGGCCGATCTGCACCGACGCCAGGTAGGCGGCCATCGGCTCGGCCTGCTCGTAGACCCACGTCGTGCCGCCGCCACTCCCGTGCCGCCCGACCGGCACTCCGTTGACCGGCACTCCGTTGGCCAGCACGGTGTACGGCGACGGCGCGGTGACCGACACCCGGTAGGCCGCCTTGTCCCGCACCAGGTCGTTGCACGGGAACCAGGACGGCGCGCCGATCGGCTGGCTCGCCACCAGCGCGCCGTCGGTGAGCCGGTCCCAGCCCAGCTCGCCCCAGTGCCGGGTGCGGACCGGGCGGACCTGGCCGGAGTACCGCACCTCGACGGTGAACGGCCCGTCCACCGGCCGCGCCGGGCGCACGCGCAGCTTGCCGCCGCCGTGGACGTGCCGCGCGGGGAGGCCGTCCACCAGCACCCGGCCGACCGCGAGCGTCCCGAAGTCGAGCACCACGCGGGCGCACGGGCCGGCGGCGACGGCGGACAGCGTCGCCCGACCGGCCAACCGGCCGCTGTGCGGCTTGTAGTCCAGCTCCAGGTCGTAGCGCTCGACCCGGTAGCCGTCGTCACCGTGGCCGGGCAGGTACGGGCCGGTCATCGCCAGGCGGAGATCGGGTTGCCCAGCCAGCGCGTGCCCGCCGGCACGTGCTCGCCGCGCATCACCAGCGACGCCGGGCCTACCACCGCGTGCGCGCCGACCGTCGCGCCCGGCAGCACGATCCCGTGCGGTCCGAGCGTCGCGCCCGCCGCCAGCTCCACCTGGTCCATGCGCAGGATCCGATCATGGAACAGGTGGGTCTGCACCACGCACCCCCGGTTGACCGCCGCGCCGTCGCCCAGCCGCACCAGGTCCGCCTCCGGGAACCAGTGCGACTCGACCCACGTGCCGCGGCCGACCCGCGCGCCCAGGCAGCGCAGCCACGCCGCCATCACCGGCGACCCGCCGGCGCGGCCGACCAGCCACGGCACCGCGAGCACCTCGACGAACGTGTCCGCCAGCTCGTTGCGCCACACGAACCCGCTCCACAGCGGGTGCTCCCGCGCCCGGAAGCGGCCCACCAGCAGCCACTTCGCCGTCGCCGACACCGCGCACGCCACCGCGGCGGCGGTCAGCAGCAGCGGGCCGGCCAGCAGCGGCGCCGCCCACGGGGCCCAGGACAGCGCGGCCCGCAGCGCGAACAGCACGCCGACGACCAGCGCCACGTGGCACATCACCGGCACGACCCGGCACAGCTCGACCAGCGCCCGGGCCACCACCAGGCGGCGCGGCGGGTCGAACGTGCGGCTCTGGTCGCCCCGCTCCGCCGCGCGCGGCAGCTTCATCGGCGGCATGCCCAGGTAGGAGGTGCCCGCCTTGGCGCGCTTGGGGGTCGCCGACAGCACGCCCACCAGGCCGCGGTTGGGCACCGAGCGACCGGGGGCGGTCATGCCCGAGTTGCCCAGGAACGCGCGCTTGCCGACCCGCGCGGCGGCGATGCGCAGCCAGCCGCCGCCCAGCTCGTAGGAGGCGACCATGGTGTCGTCGGCGAGGAACGCGCCGTCGTCGATCGTGGTCATCCTCGGCAGCGCCAGCACGGTGGACGCCTCGACCCGGCGGCCGACGCGCATCCCGAGCGCCCGCAGCCACACCGGCGTGAACAGGCTCGCGTACAGCGGGAACAACGCCACCCGGGCGGTGTTCATCAGCCGTTCGGTGGTCCACGCCTGCCAGGCGACGCGGCTGTGCACGGGGTGCGCGCCCGCCCGCAGCCCGAGGCCCAGCAGCCGCACGGACACCAGCACCAGCAGCGCGTACGAGCCGAGCCACGCCACCGTCGCCGCCGGCACGGCGAGCAGCGCCGAGCCGGGCGTCAGCGGCCCGCGCAGCAGGACCAGCGCCGGGGGCAGGGCCGCCGCCACCGGCAGCAGGCCCAGCGCCGACGTCGTGACGCCGTAGACGAACTTCCACCACGCCGACCGCGGCGGTCGCGGACCGGGCCGCGCCGCCTTGCCGCGGCGCTGCGCCGGGACTCCGGCCCACCGCTGGCCCGTCGGCACCGAGCCGAGCACGCCGGAGCCGGGCGCGACCTCGGCCCGCTTGCCGATCCGCGCGCCGGGGAACAGGGTGCTGCGCGCGCCGACGACCGCGCCCGCGCCGACCCGGATGCGGCCGACGTGCACCCGGTCGCCGTCGACCCAGTGCCCGGACAGGTCGACCTCGGGCTCGACGGCGCAGCCCTTGCCGAGCTTGAGCATGCCGGTCACCGGCGGTGCGGCGTGCAGGTCGACGTCCGGGCCGATCCGGGCGCCCAGCGCGCGGGCGTAGTGCGTGAGCCAGGAGCCGGCCAGGTCGGTGGCCCCGCTGAACCCGGCCAGCCGTTCGGCGGTCCACAGCCGCAGGTGCGCGCCACCGCCGCGCGGGTACGTGCCGGGGCGCAGGCCGCGCAGCAGCAGCCGCGCGCCACCGGCCGCGATGGCGATCTTGCCCGGCGGGCTGACGAACACCAGCCACCCGGCGGCGATCCACCACCACGAGACCGGCGGGGTGAACCCGACGACGTTGCCGACCGCGGCCAGGACCACGCACCAGCGCAGGCCGACCAGCGCCGTCAACGGCACGAGCAGCAGCGTCTGGACGACGCCGGTGCGCCGCGGGGTGGGGGCGACCTCGCGCGTGACGCCCTGGTCGCCGCCCAGCTCGTCCAGGCGCGCGGCCAGGGCGCGCAGCGTCGGGTGCTGGTAGACGTCGTTGACCGAGCCGGCGGGGTGGCGGGTCCGGATCGTGGAGACCAGCTGGGCGGCGGCGAGGCTGCCGCCGCCGTGGGCGAAGAAGTCCGCGTCCCGGCCGGCGACCCGGGAGCCGAGCAGGTGCGACCACTGCTCGGCCAGCCAGCGCTCGGTCGGCGTGAGGTCCGCGGCCGGCGCCGGCGCGTCGAGGTCGGGCAGCGGCCAGGGCAGCGCGGCCCGGTCGACCTTGCCCGAGGTGCGGGTGGGCAGGGTGGGCACCGCGGCCAGCAGCGGCACGAGGGCGGCGGGCAGCGCCGCGCGCAGCCTGGCCACCGCGTCGGCCTGGTCGAAGCCGTCCGGCGCGACGACGTACCCGACCAGGACCTGGTTGCCGGTCCCGGTCGTGCGCACCGCGGCGGCGGCGCCGGCGACACCGGGCAGCGCCTGCAGCGCCGCGTCGACCTCGCCCAGCTCGATCCGCCGCCCGCCCAGCTTGACCTGCTCGTCGGCCCGGCCGAGGAACAGCAGCCCCTCGGGCTCGGCGCGGACCAGGTCGCCGCTGCGGTAGGCGCGGTCCCAGCCCAGCGCGGGCAGCGGGGCGAACTTCTCGGCGTCCTTGGCGGGGTCGAGGTAGCGGGCCAGCCCGACGCCGCCGATCACCAGCTCGCCGGAGCCGCCCATCGGGACGGGCGCGCCCGCCGCGTCGACCACGGCCAGCTCCCAGCCGTCCAGCGGCAGCCCGATCCGCACCGGGCCCTCACCGGTCAGCCGGGCCGCGCACGCCACCACCGTGGCCTCGGTCGGGCCGTAGGTGTTCCACACCTCGCGGCCGTCGACGGCGAGCCGCTCGGCCAGCTCGGGCGGGCACGCCTCGCCGCCGAAGATCAGCAGGCGGACGTCGTCCAGCGCGTCGACCGGCCACAGCGCGGCCAGCGTGGGGACCGTGGACACCACCGTGACCTCGCGCTCGACCAGCCAGGGGCCGAGGTCGAAGCCGGTGCGGACCAGCGCGCGGGGCGCGGGGACCAGGCACGCGCCGTGCCGCCAGGCCAGCCACATCTCCTCGCACGAGGCGTCGAACGCGACCGACAGCCCGGCCAGCACCCGGTCGTCGGGCCCGATCGGGTCGTCGACCAGGAACAGGCGGGCCTCGGCGTCGACGAACGCGGCGGCGGCGCGGTGCGAGACCGCGACGCCCTTGGGCTTGCCGGTGGAGCCGGAGGTGAAGATGATCCACGCGTCGTCGTCCGGCCCGGGCGGGCCGACCAGGCCCAGGGGCGTGCCGCGCGGCTCCAGCCGGTCGGTGACGACCGCGCAGACGCCGGCCTCGGCGAACACGAGTTCGGCGCGCTCGTCCGGGTCGTCGGCGTCGACGGGCACGTACGCCGCGCCCGCGGTGAGCACGGCGAGCACCGCGACGTACAGGTCGACCGTGCCGGAGGGGACGCGGATGCCGACCCGGTCGCCGACGCCGACGCCGGCCGCCGCGAGTTCCCGGCTCCGCGCGTCGACCGCGTCGAGCAGTTCCCGGTAGGTCAGCGAGGTCGTGCCGTCGTCCAGCGCGGGGGAGTGGGGGTGCCGGCGCGCGGTGTCGGCCAGGACGTCGACCAGGGTCCGCGCGGGCGCGGCGACGCCGGCGCGGAACAGCGCGGGGACGTCGACCGGAGCGAGGTGTTCGGGATGGGGGGCGAGGGTCACCGGTGGGCACCGGTGCGACGAAGACGCACTGTGAAAGTCCTCCAAGAAAAGCCGCCGACGTGCGACTTTACCGGGGATTCACGGGTGCGTCTCCTCCGCGTGACCACGAGTGGGTGGTGTCACACCGGGGGTTCCGCCGCTTCAGTCCTCTGTGGAGCTTCCGAGTTCCTTGTCCACCAAGGGCTTAACCTCGGTCCCGAGGAGTTCGATGGCCTCCATGACGAGGCGGTGCGGCACGCCCGACCAGTCCATCTGCATCGCGTAGCGGTCCGCCCCGGTGAGCCGGCCCACGGAGATCAGCCGCTCGGCGACCTCCTGCGGGCTGCCCGCGAAGATCGAGCGCGCGCCCCGGGCCCACGAGTCGTACTCGGCGCGCGACGGCACGGGCCAGCCGCGTGCCCGTGCGCCGTACTTCATGGTCTCCAGCCAGTACGGGTGGAAGGAGTCCTTGGCGTCCTGGGACCGGCGGGCGACCAGGCCGATCGCGCTCATGGTCACGTGCAGGTCCCCGGCCTCCTGCCCGCCCGCCTCGCCCGCGCGCCGGTACAGGTCCACCAGCGGCGCGAACCGCTCCGGCTCGCCGCCGATGACCGCGTACACCACGGGCAGGCCGAGCAGCCCGGCGCGGACCGACGACTCCGGGTTGCCGCCCGTGCCCACCGAGATCCGCAGCCGCTCGCCGTAGGGCCGCGGGTAGACGTGCGCGTCTTCCAGCGGCGCGCGGAACCTGCCGGACCACGTGATGGGGTCTTCCCGGTCCAGGCGCAGCAGCAGCGCGAGCTTCTCCTCGAACAGCTCGTCGTAGTCCTCCAGGTCCGCCCCGAACAGCGGGAAGGACTCGGTGAACGACCCGCGCCCGGCCAGCAGTTCGGCCCGGCCCCGGCTGAGCTGGTCGAGCGTCGTGAACTGCTGGTAGACGCGCACCGGGTCCTCGGTGCTGAGCACGGTGACCGCGCTGCTGAGCGTGATGCGGGAGGTGGTGCTCGCGGCGGCGGCGAGGACCGTGCCGGGGTTGGAGATCGAGTAGTCGGCGAGGTGGTGCTCGCCCAGGCCGTAGAAGCCCAGCCCCAGCTCGTCGGCCAGCCTGATCCGCTCCAGCGTCTGCGCCAGCTTGTCCGCGACCGACACCTGCTCGCCCGTGACCGGGTCGGGGTGGCGGTCGCCGAAGCTGTAGACCCCGAGCTGCATTCCCTTTGTGGACACGTCAACAACGTAGGCGAACATTGATGACACGTCAACATCTTGCTAGCGTGGGCTGCCATGGGCGGACCCCGGTGGCTGGACGAGCGGGAGGCGCGGGTGTGGCAGGCGTACCTCGCCGTCCACCGCGAGCTGCACAGCGCGTTGGAGCGGCAGCTGGTGCGCGACTCGGGGCTGTCCAACGCCGACTACGCGCTGCTCGTGCCGCTGTCGGGGGCCGAGGGCGGTGTGCTGCGGTCGCGGGAGCTGGGCGCGCTGGTCGGGTGGGAGCGCAGCAGGCTGTCCCACCAGGTCGGGCGGATGGAGAAGCGCGGGCTGGTGGCGCGGGAGGACTGCGCCGAGGACGCGCGCGGGTCGATGGTGCGGCTCACGGCCGCCGGGCGGGCGGCCATCGAGTCCGCCGCGCCGGGGCACGTGGAGACCGTGCGGCGGTACCTGTTCGACGGGTTGTCGGCGGCGGAGGCGGACGTGCTGGACCGCGTGTTCCACCGGGTGCTGGGCCGGATCGCGGCTGACGGCTGACGGCCGGCCACGCCGGAGAGCGGGTGGCCGGCGAGTGGAGTGGCCGGCGAGCGGGGAAAGGTGCCGCGCGGGGGTGCGGCACCTCCCCGTTCCCCCCGGGACGCCGGGCGGCGGCGGATCCGCCCGATCCGCCCGGTCTGCGTCCGACCGTCGGGGTGTCGGACGCCCTCCAGCCTCGCGCAGGTGTGCGGGAGCCCGCATCGGCAAACCTCCGTACGCGCCTCCGTATTCGCGGCGGCCGGGTGGCGTCCACCGATCTCCGTACGCTGTCACCCGGAATACGGAGAGCGGTGGATGCGCGGCGTGTGGGGCTCACACGAAAGTGGACGCCGCAGAACCCGATCACCGGAACCCGATCACCCCACCACCGCACCACCAAGGAGACGACGTGCAGCTGACCGCGGAGTTCGCCCCGGACCGACAGGCCCTCGTCGGCGGCCCGCTGCGCGGCTGGCAACACCACGCCCACGAGGACGCCCTGGCCCGCGTCGGCCCGGTGCACCCGGCCGAGCTGCCCAACGGCCTCGAAGTGCTCGTGACCACGATGGGACTGGACGCGACCCGCGCGCTGCTCGCCGACGACCGGCTGGCCAAGGACGCCGTCGGGCTGCGCACCGCGATGCAGGACCAGTTGGCGCGCAAGGGGCGGCCGACCGACCTGTCGCGGATCATCGGCCCGTCGATGCTCAACACCGACCCGCCCCACCACCGCAAGCTGCGCGCCCTCGTGTCGCAGGCGTTCACCGCGCGGCGCATCAACGCCCTGCAGCCGATCGTGGAGCGGACCGCGCACGACCTGGTGGCCGCGCTGCCCGACGAGGCCGACCTGATCGAGGGCCTGGCCTTCCCGCTGCCGCTGACGGTGATCTGCGACCTGCTCGGCGTGCCCGTCGAGGACCGCGACCAGCTCCGCCACTGGACCGCGGCGATGATGACCGAACGCCCCGAGCTGGTGGTGCCGGCGTCGGACGCCATGTTCGGCTACCTCGCCGGGCTGATCGAGTACAAGCGGGAGCAGCCGGACGACGCGCTGCTCAGCGGGCTCGTGCAGGCCCGGGTAGACGGGGAGCGGCTGACGCCCGAGGAGCTGCTGACCACGGCGATCCTGCTGCTCGTGGCCGGGCACGAGACGACGACCGGGTTGATCGGCAACGCCGTGGTCGCGCTGCTGTCCTCACCCGGCGCGTGGGACGGGCTGAACGCCGAGACGGTGGGGTTGGCGATCGAGGAGGCGGCCCGGTGGGACCCGCCGGTGCGGGTGACGCCCCACTACCGCGCCAAGACCGACATCGAGCTGGCCGGCGGGGTGATCCCGGAGGGGTCGGTCGTGATGATCGGCCTCGGGACGGCGGGGCGCGACCCGGAGGTGCACGGGCCCACGGCGGACCGGTTCGACCCCATGCGGGTGCCGGTGGGCGGGAACGCGGCGCTGGGGCACGCGGCGTTCGGGCACGGGGTGCACTACTGCCTGGGGCACCACCTGGCGCGGATCGAGGCGCGGGCGGCGTTGAGCGCGTTGCGGATCCGGGCGCCGCGGGCGCGGTTGGTGGTGGAGGCCGGGGAGCTGGTGCGGGCGGACAAGGTGGTGCCCAACACGTTCGCCGAGGCGAGGGTGCTGTTGGAGGGGTGAGGTCCATGGCCGCTGCGGCTTGATCCGACCCGGGGCACCCGAACCCCTGTCGAATCAAGCCGCAGCGGGCCGACCCGCGTGGTGTGGTCAGTCGGGGAGGCCGGCCAGCAGGGTGATCAGCTGGTGGCGGTTGGTGATGTCGAGCTTGCGGTAGATGCGGGTCAGGTGGGTGTGGACGGTGGCGGGGGAGATGACCAGCCTGGTGGCCACCTCCGGGTTGGAGAGGCCGTCGCCCACCAGTTTCGCGACGTTCCACTCGGCCGGGGTGAGGCCGCCCGGGCGGCGGTTCGGCTCGGTGGTCGGGACTTCGTCCAGGACGGCGGCCAGGGCCTGGTCCACGGACTCGGCCGGGCTCGCGTAGGCGCGGGCGTACTCGTCCTCGCCCAGGACGGCCTTCGCGCGGGCCACGGCCTGCGCCGTCATCCAGGCGAACGGGACCAGGCCGTCGACGCGGACGCCGGTGACGCGGTGCAGGCCGTGGGCCAGGCCGAGCATGCGGGCGGCCGCCGAGCCGTCGCCCGCTCGCGAGTGGGCCCAGCCGAGGGCTTCGATGGACCACAGCGGGCCCCACTTGTCGCGGATCTCCCGTTGCACGCGCAGTCCTTCGAGCAGGACGTCCAGCGCGCCGACCGGGTCGCCCCAGCGGGTCTGGACGACGCCGCGGCACCAGTGTGCCCAGCTGATGCCCCAGAGCGCGCCGAGGCGCCGGCACTCGGCGTGGAACTCCTCGGCGGCCGGTTCGGCCTGTTCGCGGGAGCCCAGCAGCACCAGCGACACGGTGAGCAGGATGTGCGCCAGGTGGTGGTCGACGGCGAACGCCGGGCCCAGCGCGCCGAACTCCTCGTGGGCCTGGCGCAGCAGTTCGACGCCTTCGATCGCGCCGAGGGCCAGGACCGCGTACGCCCCGCGCACGAAGGTGACCGCGGGGACCGGGCCGCCCACCTCGCGGGCCATGGCGTCGGCTTCGTCGACGCGCCGGGCGACGAGTTCGCGTTCCACGCCCAGGCAGAGGGCGATCCAGGCGTCCAGGGCGATGGCGCTGGCGCGCAGCGGGTCCGGGGTCGGCGGGGTGGCGGCCAGGGCGCGGCCCAGCCACAGCCGTTCTTCCGGTAATCGGCCGGCGTAGGTGTACCAGCGGGTGCGGGCCAGGTCGACGCTCATCAGCAGGCCGACGTGGGCGGTGTCGGGGTTGCGGATCAGGTCGTTGAGGACGACGCGGTGGTTGGCCATGTCGGCGTCGACGGCGGCCAGCAGCGCGGCTTCGTTGTGGCCCGCGAACGACTCGGCCAGGCGGGCGGCTTCGCGGCGGAAGTAGTCCTGGTGGCGTTGGCGCACCTCGTCCACCTCGCCGGCGGCGCGCAGGCTCGCCGCGCCGTGCTGGCGCAGCGGTTCCAGCAGGTGGTAGCGGCTGCGATCGGCGGAGGGCAGGGCGATCGACTTGTCCAGCAGCCCCGCCAGGGCGTCGGCCACCTCGTCGGCGGGCAGGCCGTCGCCCGCGCAGACGGCCTCGGCGGCGGGGAGGCTGAAGCCGCCCTCGAACACCGACAGGCGCGCCCACAGCAGGCGTTCGGCCGGCGTGCAGTGGGCGTGGCTCCAGTCGATGAGCGCGGCCATGGTCTGGTGGTGCTCGACCGCGGTGGTGTCGTTGGCGGTCAGCACGCGCATCACGTCGTCGAGGCGGTCGGCCAGCAGCGACACCGGCATGGACCGCATCCGCACCACGGCCTGCTCGATGGCCAGCGGGATGCCCGAGACGCGCCGCAGCACGCGCACCACGTCCGGCCAGTTCTCCGGCGTCACCCGCCAGCCCGGCACGCTCGCCTCGGCCCGGTCGACCAGCAGCGCCACGGACTCGTAGCCGAGGTCCATCGGCGCGTCCTCGGCGGGCACGTCCAGCGGCGGCACCATGACCAGCACCTCGCCGGGCACGCGCAGGCGGGCGCGGCTGGTGGCCAGGACGCGCACGCCGGGCGCCGCGCCGAGCACCGCGCGCACCAGCCGCGCGACCGGCTCGACCAGGTGCTCGCAGTTGTCGAGCACCAGCAGCACCTGGCGGTGGCGCAGGTAGTCGACCAACGTCTCCAGCGGCGTGGTGGTGGCCTGGTCGGGCACGCCCACGGCGCTGAGCACCACCTGTGCCAACAACTCCGGGTCGCCGCCGCGCGCGGACGCCAGCTCCACGACCCGCACGCCGTCGTCGTACGCCCGGTGCACCTGCGCCGCCAGCTCCAGCGCCAGGCGGGTCTTGCCGCCGCCGCCCACGCCGGTCAGCGTGATGAGCGGTGCGGCGCCGATCCGCCGGCGCAGCTCGGCCAGCAGGTCCTTGCGGCCGACGAACGAACTCAGCGCACGCGGCACCACACCGCCTCCCGATGCCCGCTCGGTCATCGGGACACCGTACGACATCCGCTCGCGCGCACACCGGGAGATCCACGAAGCAACGCCCGGGCTAAGCAGTTTGCAAGCCCTTTCCGGTGTCTCGGCACGTCAGGCGTTTGCACGGTTTCTCCGACAGTGTTGGCGTGCAAGGAGCTGCACGTCCTTGCGCAATGGAGCGTGGTGGGAGTCGTGGTGCGAGCGGGAACGACCGCCTTGCTCGTGGTCCCCGGTCCGGTCGGGGCGCCTCGGCCGCGCCGAGCGGCGCCGCCGAGGCGCGGGCACCCGCGGCGGCGGGGGCGAACGCCACTACGGCCTTCCACCGCCTGCCTTCGGGGTGGCCGGTGGCCAACGTGCACCACCAGCCGCGCAACGGGCCGTGGACCGCGTGCCGGGCGGGACGGCGTTCAAGCCGGTTCACCTCCGGCGCGGTGGACAGCTTCGCCCTGGTGGCGATCTCGGGTGCGGCGATGTTCACCGGCATCCCGCGGCCCCTGTCCGAGGTGACTCCCGGCGGGCGGGCCACTCTTCCACCGCCCGCGGGATCCCGTTGCCGCTCGCCCTTTCGAGTGATGTGGCGTCACGTGCTCGGTGGCCGGCGCGATAGTCCTGTCACAGGTCATCCCATCCGCGAAGTCGGCGGGCCGGAAGGGGCGACGATGGGCACGACCGGCGCGGACCGCCGACAACGCATCCTGGCTTTCGCGACGTCCGGGGCCACCGCGCTGTCGGGAATCGTGATCAACTTCGCCACCGAGTGGAAGAGCAACCCGCTCGCATGGCTGGTCGTGCTGCTCGTGACCGTCGTCTCCGGACTGCTCGCGCTGATGGGGAACCGCCCTGTGGGCACCTCGGGCACCGGACGGGCCGACGCCGCGCCTGCCGCGAGCGCCTCCGCGCGGGGCACGGGCAACGTCGTCACAAACAACCTCAGCTACGTCGTGCACCACAACTCCTCCGCACTGGCGCTGATCGTGGTGGTCGCCCTGGTCGTGCTCGCGGCCGGCACCGGTGGCCTGCTGGCGAACCGCCTGCTCGACCACGACGGGACCGCAGCGCCGGCGAGCGGGCGGGCGGCTCCGACGGAGCCGATACCGTTCACGCACGCCGTCCGCAAGATCACGCCGACCTGCGGAGCGCCGTGGATCACGCCGAAGCCGCCGGAGCAGATCCGGCTGCCGGTCCCGCAGGAGGTCACGTCCCACGGCGGCTGGTCGGAGTGGGACCAGGTGAACGAGGGCGGCGCGGCGGCGAGCCCGGGCCAGGTCATGATCACCGTGCAGGGCAGGTCGGACGCGCAGGTCGTGCTCACGGACCTCCGGGTGCGCGTCGTGGCCAGGCGTGAACCGCTGCGCGGTACCGCCGTGGTGCGGCAGTGCGGTGGACCGGGGGTCGTGCGCCGGCTCTCGGTGGACCTCGACCGGGATCCGGTCGCGCCGACGGCCGAGGACCAGTTCGGCGCGACGGACCCGGACACGCCGCAGTGGGAACGCAAGCCGATCAAGTTCCCCTACACCGTCTCGCTGACCGACACCGAGACGTTCGTGGTCGAGGCGAAGACCGACGGGTGCGACTGCGACTGGGTGATCGACCTGCACTGGGCCTCCCAAGGCCAGGTGGGCGTCCTGCCGATCACGGATGACGGGCACCCGTTCCGGACCAGCAGCAGGAGGAACGCCCGCACCTGCGCGGTCCTCGACACCGAGTTCGCGTGCTACTGAACCCCCGTCAGCCCCAGGCCAGGACCGACTCGACCTCGACGTCCAGGTCGGACACCGGGATGTGGCCGAACTGCTCCACCACCACCCGGCCGTCACGGCGACGCCACGTGCCCCGCACCTGGCCGTCCACCACGACGTGCGGACCCGCGGACCGTGCCCGCGGCGCGTGCGACGGGTCCAGCAGCAGCGCCCGGTCGGCGTAGCCCAGCAGGAACGTGTCGAACGGGCCGAGGAGGCGGACCGTGCCGTCCAGGTCGGCGGCGTCGGCGGCGGGCAACTGCCAGCCGTGCCTGCCCTCGACCAGCTCGCCGAACGGGAACGCGGCCCGCACCTCCGCCTCCGGCAGGCCGCTCCACGCGGTGAAGTCCTCGACCGTGGCGGGACCGCAGGCGCGCAGGTAGCGCCGGACCAGCTCGGCCGCGCCGCGCGGCTCGTCGTCGGACGGCTCCAGCAGCCGGTAGGTCGACTCGCCCGCGCACACCACGCCCAGGTTGGCGGCGTGGGCCAGCAGGTAGGCGGGCGCGGCCGGGTCGAGCGCCACCCCCACCCCGGCGAGCCGCGCCACGACCTGCGCCCTGGTCAGCGGCTCGGTCAGCACCTCGCGCAGCGCGTCCAGCGCCCGCCCGCAGACCTCGTCGGTGAGGCCCAGCTCCAGCCGCCGCCGCCGGGACCGGGCCGCGTTCACCGGGCCGAGCAGCGCCACCAGCCAGCCGACGTCCTCGCGGCGCACCAGGTGCACCGCGCCGCGCATCGCGCACGTCCGCACGACGTCGCCGGCGTCGAGCGCGGCGCGCAGGTCGGCGGGGGACAGGCCGGTGGTGCGGGCGCGCACGGCCAGTCCCGCCGCGGCCAGGTCCTGCGCCTGCACGGCGAGCACGTCGCGCAGCAGCTCCGACAGCGACCGGGCGGGGGTGGTCAGGCGTTGCGCCCGCATGCGCAGCGCCCTGGCCCGGTCGGCGGTCGCCCCGACGGTGCTCACCTCGGCCGCGCGCCCGTCGAGCCGCGCACCACCAGCTCGGGCAGGAACACGAACTCGGCGTGCGGTGCGGGGGTGCCGCCGATCTCCTCCAGCAGCGCGTTGACCGCGGCCTGCCCCATCGCCTCGACGGGCTGGCGCAGCGTCGTCAGGGGCGGGTCGGCGAACACGATCAGCGGTGAGTCGTCGAACCCGACCACGGACACGTCCTGCGGCACGCCCAACCCGCGCTGCCGCGCCGCCCGGATCGCGCCGAACGCCATCAGGTCGCTGCCGCACACGATCGCGGTGCACCCCTTGTCCAGCAACGCCGCGGCCGCGGACTGCCCGCCCTCGACGGTGAACAGCGAGTGCTGCACCAGCTCCTCGGCCTGCTCGGCGGTGTAGGGCAGGGCGGTGCGCATGTGCTGCACGAAACCCTCGATCTTGCGCAGCACGGGCACGAACCGGCGCGGCCCGACGGCCAGCCCGATCCGCTCGTGGCCCAGCTCGACCAGGTGCGACACGGCCAGCCGCATGGCCGCCCGGTCGTCGGTGGACATGAACGGCGCGGAGACCTTCTCGGTGTAGCCGTTGATCATGACGAACGGGATGCCGCGCCCGGCGAGCTTGGTGTAGCGGCCCATGTCGGCGGTGGAGTCGGCGTGCAGGCCGGAGACGAACACGATCCCGGCCACGCCCCGGTCCACCAGCATCTCGGTCAGCTGGTCCTCGGTCGACCCGCCGGGTGTCTGCGTGCACAGCAGGGGCGTGTAGCCGGCGCTGGTGAGCACCTGCTCCACGACCTGGGCGAGCGCGGGGAAGATCGGGTTGTTCAGCTCGGGGGTGATCAGGCCGATGAGGCCGGCGCTGCGCTGCCGCAGCCGGGGCGGTCGCTCGTAGCCGAGCAGGTCCATCGCGGCCACCACCGCCTGGCGGGTGGCCGTCGACACGCCGGCCTTGCCGTTGAAGACCCGGCTGACCGTCGCCTCGCTGACCCCGGCCTGCGCGGCGATGTCGCTGAGCCGGGCGGTCACGCCGTCCATGGGTGGTTCCTCTCCGTCGGGGCGGCACGGGCACCCGAAGGAAAGTCCTTGCAAGGGTTTTCAGCAAGCCCTCGACCGTCACATTTCGGGTGCCAGTCCCGCTGAACCGAGGCAGTGCGCGGCCTGGCGCGCTCCGGCGGCCAGCGATGCGGTGACGTCCGCGCCCGCGAGGTGGGCGACGAGGAAGCCGGAGAAGAACGCGTCGCCCGCGCCGTTGGTGTCCACGACCTTCTCGACCGGCACGGCCGCGACGCGGTGGACCGCCCCGTCGACCACGGCCAGCGCGCCGTCCGCGCCGAGCGTGGCCACCGCGGGCTTGGCGAGGGAGCGCAGGAACCCGAGCAGCGCGTCGCGGTCGGGGAACCCGTCGTCGTTGAGGAACACGCGGTCGGCCGCGTCGAGGAAGTCGCGGTGGAACCGCGCGACGCCGTCGTAGTCGTGCACGTCGCACCACACCGGCACGCCGGCGCCCCGTGCGGCGGCCAGCAGGGGACGGGCGTGGTCGGCGAGGTCGATCACCGCCGCGTCGGCCGCCGCCAGGGCCGCGAGCGCGCGCCCGTCGTGCCGCGGCCGGGCCAGGCGGGGGAGTTCGAGGTAGATCGACAGGCGGCCGCCGTGCGGGTCCATCAGGTTGAGGTGCTGCTCGGTCGCGGTGTCGGCGACCTCGGCGATGACGTCGACGCCGGCGTGCCGCAGCACGTCGAGCACGGACCGCCCGGCCTCGTCGTCGCCGACCACGGTGCGCAGCGTGACCTCCGCGCCGAGCGAGGCGAGGTTGAGCGCCTTGCCCGCCGACGTGCCGCCGACCGCCGTGCGGTGCCCCTTCGCGAAGACGGTGTGCGGTCGGGCCTCGGGGAGCCGGTCCAGCAGCACCAGGCGGTTCCACGACACCGGTCCCGCGACGAACACCCTCGGCCTGCGCATGCGGCCATTCTGGGGACGGGGCGCCGAGCCGGCCATCGAGAGGGGAGCGATCCCGCAAGAGCTGTCATGCTTGACTCTATAGCTTCAGTGTTGACTAAAACTGCTCCGCGATGACGGGTCCTGTGATGAGGTGGATCAAGACGGGCCACGATCACCAGCCGAGAGGTTCCGATGCACCGCACGAGATCCGCCCTGCCCCTCGCCGCGGCGGCGTTGGGGGTGCTCGCCCTGCCCGCCGTCCCGGCGCACGCCGGCACCGACGTGCCGTGCGACGCGGGGTCGCTGGTCGCGGCCGTGACGGCGGCCAACGCGTCGCCCGAGCCGGACACCCTGTCCCTGACGGCCGGCTGCGTCTACACGCTCACCGGCCCGGCCGTGCCCGCGGGGGAGGAGGGCCTGCCCAGGATCTCCGGCGAGCTCACGGTCCTCGGCAACGGCGCCACGATCCGCCGCGCCCCGGACGCGCCGCAGTTCCGGCTCATCGCCAACTGGGGCACGCTGACCCTGTCCCGGGTGACCCTGACGGGTGGTCACGCCCCGGACGGCGTCGGTGTGGACTCTTCTGGGCAGGACTCTTCTGGGCAGGACTCCTCTGGGCAGGGCAACGCGGGCGGGAGCGGTGGCGCGATCCAGAACTGGGGTCCGCTGACCATCGCCGACAGCGTGCTCACCGGCAACCGCAGCGGCGCGGGCGCTCCCGGCGCGGACGCCACGGCCACCACGCCGGCCGGTGTCGGCGGGCTCGGCGGCTTCGGCGGCGCGATCTCCTCCTACGTCACGGGTCCCGGGGCCGGGGTCACCATCACCACTACGCTGATCACCGACAACCGCACCGGTCCGGGCGGTCGGGGCGGCGACGGCGTCGGGCGGGAGCGGGGCGGCCGCGGCGGCTCGGGCGGGTTCGGCGCGGGTGTCGAGGTGCTCCGCGGTTCGGTCCTGCGGGTCACCGGCAGCACGGTGACCGGCAACGTCACCGGGGACGGCGCGCCGGGCGGGGCGGGCGGTCCGGAAGGCGGCGGGGGAGGGGACGGTGGCGGCGGCGGTGTGGGCGCGGGCCTGTTCGTGTCCACCGACCAGGGCCGGCCGTTGTTCCCGGTGATCGCGACGACCCTCGTCAACGGCAACCGGACCGGTCGCGGTGGTGACTCCGGCGTCCCGGGTCCCGGTGGGTACGCGGGGTGGGCCGGTGCGGGCGGTCGCGGTGGTGGTGTGGGGATCTTCTACGAGCGGCTCACGTTCGACGGCAGCGAGGTCACCGGCAACACCGCGGGCGGTCCCGGCACGGGGACCTCGCCGCTGCGGGCCTCGGGTGGCGGTGTCGCCACCCTGGAGGGGAGCGCCGTGCTGGCCGGTTCGCACGTGACCGGGAACCTGCCGGACAACTGCACCAGCGTCGAGGACGTGCGGGGGTGCGTGAACGCCCGTCGCGTTCCCCCTGCCGGGAGCGCCGCCGTCGCGTCGCCGGCTCCCGTCCGTTCGGTTCCCGACCGTTCGACTGAGGACCTCGCGGCGGCGGTCCGGGCCGCGTCGGCGGTGGCGCCGCGCTGATTCGTGCCCGTGCCCGGTCGGGACGCACCCGGCCGGGCACGGGCACGGGTCAGAACTCCACCCGCAACGAGCGCAACCGGTGCCCGAGCGGCGGCACGGGGGTGCGGTCGAGCTCGTCGTAGGCGGGGCGGAGGTCGGGGAAGCGGGGCAGCAGCGCGCGAAAGCACTCGTCGGTCTCGGTCCGGGCCAGGGCGGCTCCCAGGCAGTAGAACGCGCCGAGCCCGAACGCGGTGTGCCGGTTGGGCCTGCGGGTGATGTCGAACCGGTCCGGGTCGGGGAACACCTCCGGGTCGCGGTTGCCCGCCGCGATCGCCAGGTAGACCCGCGTGCCGGCGGGCAGTTCCAGGCCGCCGACCTCGACGGGCGCGGTGCTCTCGCGGACGATGGACGAGGCCGGTCCGTCGCAGCGCAGCACCTCCTCGACCGCGGCGGGCGTGAGGTCGGGGTCGGTCCTGAGCCTGGTCAGCTCGTCGGGGTGCTGGAGCAGGAGCGCGAGGCCGTTGGCGATGAGCCCGGCGGTGGTCTCGTGGCCCGCGAACAGCAGCAGGACGCAGTTGGCGACGATCTCGTGCTCGGTGACCAGGCCCTCGCGCTCGGCGTCGACGAACATGCTGATCAGGTCGTCGCGCGGGTCGGTGCGGCGTTGCCGGACCAGGCCGCGGACGTAGTCCTCCATCTCCAGGACGCTGCGCTGGGCCTGCCGCAGCCGCTCGAAGTCGGCGAGCTGGAAGATGGCCAGGAGGTCGCGGGACCAGGTCTGGAGCTGCTCGCGCTCGGAGGTCGGCATGCCGAGCATCTCGGCGATCACGTTGGCGGGCAGCGGGTAGGCGAGGTCGGTGACGACGTCCATGCCGCCGCGGTCGGCGGCGGCGTCGAGCAGTTCGGTGGTCAGCTCGCGGATGCGGGGGCGTAAGCCGTTGACCGTCGCGGGGGTGAAGTAGCGCTTGAGCAGCTGTTGGAACCGCACGTGGTCGGCTTCGACGGTGTGGCCCATCCAGAGGTGGATGGACTCGCGCAGCGGGAGCAGCTCGTCCTGCTGGTCCCGGGTGAACGCGTCCAGGCCCTGGGTCATGTTGGCGGGGGAGAGGCGGCGGTCCTTCAACGCGGCCACGATGTCGGCGTGCCGGGTGAGCAGGTAGGCGTCGAGCTGGGGGAGGTGGCTGACCGGGCTCTCGGCGCGGATGCGGTGCAGCACCGGGATCGGGTCGGCCTGCGCCTCGGGGGCGAACACGTCGTAGGACCGGACGGCAACGGCTGAATCGCTCATGAAGGCCAGTCTGTGGTCGGTGGCGGGCGGGGCACCACGGCCGTCAGCGGATCGGCGCAACGTTATTCGATTATCTCGATACCTTCAGTGTTGACTAAATATAATCCCACCCCGAGTGGGCACGAGAGACGGAGACTCAAAAACAAGCCGAGAGGCCCGGAGGAGCCTCTCGGCTGGGGGCGTCACGCCTGCTCGGACCACCAGCGGCGGCCGGCTTCGCCGAGGGTGGAGATCGGGTCGTAGTAGGGGTAGCGGCGGTCGAGGGCTTCCGGGTCGTCCAGCTCGATGCCGGTGCGGTAGTTCTTGGTCCAGTAGGAGATGCCGAGTTCGCGGTCGTACTCGTGGAGCTGGTGGACCCAGCGCTTGCCGACGTAGGGGACGTCGCAGACGATGCGCGGGGTGGCGTAGCCGGGGAGGTAGCCCATGATGGCGTGCTGGAGCTCCTGGGCTTCCCAGAGCGCGACGCGCCAGTGCTCGGCGTTGGGGATCATGTCGCACATGTAGAAGTAGTAGGGCAGGACGTTGGCTTCGCCCTGGAGCGCGAAGCAGAGGTCGAGCAGGTCGTCGGGGGTGGCGTTGACGCCCTTCATGAGCACGCCCTGGTTGCGGACGTCGCGGACGCCGACTTCGAGGGCGGTGCGGGCGGCTTCGGCGACGAGCGGGGTGACGGACTGCGCGTGGTTGACGTGGGTGTGGATGGCGAGGTTGACGCCGCGGCGGGCGGCGGTGCGGGCGACGCGTTCGAGTCCTTCGACGACCTTGGGTTGCAGCCAGTGCTGGGGGAGGCCGGCGAGGGCTTTGGTGGCGAGGCGGATGTCGCGGACGGTGTCGATGTCGAGCAGGCGCATGAGGAAGTGCTCGAGCTGGGGCCAGGGGACGTTGGCGACGTCGCCGCCGGAGACGACGACGTCGCGGACCCCGGGTGTGCGCTTGAGGTAGTCGACGATGCGTTCTTGGCGGTCGACGGGTTTGAGGGTGAGCTTGTGCTTCTGGACCTGGGGGGTGGAGTTGCCGACGAGGTCCATGCGGGTGCAGTGGCCGCAGTACTGGGGGCAGGTGGAGACGAGTTCGGCGAGGACTTTGGTGGGGTAGCGGTGGGTGAGTCCTTCGACGACCCACATCTCGGCTTCGTGGAGCGAGTCGCGGGTGGAGTGGGGGTGGCTGGGCCAGTCGGGGTCGCGGTCGGAGTGGACGGGGATCATGTAGCGGCGGACGGGGTCGGCCAGGAAGGCGTCGGTGAACGCTTCGGGGTCGAGGGGGGCGTCGGGCGCCATGGTGTTGATCATGTGGGGTGGGATGAGCATGGACATGGTGGCCGCTTGGTGCTGGTCGGCGGCGAGGTCGTCGTAGAACCGGTCGGTGAGCAGGTCGCCCATGAGGGTGCGGAGCTGCTTGGGGTTCTTGACGCAGTTGGCTCGTTGCCACTGGGCGTCGCGCCATTGGGCGGGGGTGGTGTGGCGCCAGCCGGGGAAGCGTTGCCAGTCGGGTTCGACGAGTTGGCGGCGCACGTAGGTGTAGGGCTGGAGGTGGGCCCGGTGCGTGGGTGCGACCTCGTGCAGCGCGGTCATCCATGCTCCCTGTCGGTCGAGTGGCGTGAAGATATGCTGCCAGAAGGCCGGTTGGGCGTAAATATTTCGGCGGGGAGCGTTTCGGGGTGGTGGTTCGTTGGGGTGGTATGCGTGTGTTCTTGGCGGTTGTGGTCGGGGTGGCGGTGGAGGTGACCGCCCTGGTGGCGGCGTTCGGGGCGTGGGGTCTGTTCCCGACGTTGGGGTTGCTGTTGTTGGGGGGTGTGGTGGGCGCGGCGGTGGTGCGTCGTGAGGGGGTGCGCGCGGTGGCGGCGTTCTCGGAGGCGGTGCGGACGCGGCGGGCTCCGCACCGGGAGGTGGCGGAGGGTGTGCTGGTGGCGGCGGCGGGGTTGTTGATCCTGGTGCCGGGGTTGGTGAGCGATGTGGTGGGTTTGGTGTTGTTGGTGCCGGCGGTGCGTCGGTTGGTGGGTGGTCGGATGGCGCGGCGTGCGCGGGAGCGGGAGCGGGCGGTGGTGTTGAACCTGCGGTACGGGCGGGATCCGATGGCGGGTGGTGTGGTGGTGGAGGGTGGTGTGGTCGAGGTGCGTCCGGAGGGGTCGGGTCGTCGGGAGCTGCCCTGATCCCCGGGTGCCGATCCCCGGGTGCTGATCCTCGGGTGTGCCGATCCCCGGGTGGTCGTTCGGTCGGGTGTCGTGTCGGGGTGGGTTGGGTAGTGAGACGGCATGACCGTCATCGGTGTGCACGCGTCTCATGAGCAGGTTCATCCGTCCGAGTTGTTGGCCGCGGTGCGTCGGGCGGAGGAGGTGGGTTTCGACGCGGCGATGAGTTCGGACCACTTCTCGCCGTGGAGCGCGCGTCAGGGGCAGAGCGGGTTCGCGTGGTCGTGGTTGGGTGCGGCGTTGCAGGCGACGGGGTTGCCGTTCGGGGTGGTGAACGCGCCTGGTCAGCGGTATCACCCGGCGATCGTGGCGCAGGCGATCGGGACGTTGGGTGCGATGTTCCCGGGTCGGTTCTGGGCGGCGTTGGGCAGTGGTGAGGCGAGCAACGAGCACATCACGGGTGGGGGTTGGCCGCGCAAGGAGGTGCGGAACGCGCGGTTGCGGGAGTGCGTGGACGTGATCCGGGCGTTGTTGGCGGGTGAGGAGGTCAGTCACGACGGTCTGGTGACGGTGGACCGGGCGCGGTTGTGGACGAGGCCGGAGGTGCCGCCGTTGTTGGTGGGTGCGGCGGTGAGCGAGGAGACGGCGCGGTGGTGTGCGGAGTGGGCTGACGGGTTGATCACGGTGAACGCGCCGCGGGAGCGGTTGGAGCGGTTGGTGGGTGCGTACCGGGATGCGGGTGGTCGGGGTGCGGTGCGGTTGCAGGTGCACCTGAGTTGGGCGGAGTCGGAGGAGGAGGCGCGGGCGGTCGCGCACGAGCAGTGGCGCAGCAACGTGTTCCCGCCGCCGGTGTGTTGGGACTTGGAGTTGGCGGAGCACTTCGACGTGGTGTCGGAGCGGGTGTCGGTGGACGAGGTGGCGCGGGTGGTGAACGTGTCGTCGGATCCGGGGTGGCACGCGAAGGTGTTGCGGGAGTACGTGGAGTTGGGGTTCGAGGAGGTGTACCTGCACCACGTGGGGGTGGAGCAGGGGCGTTTCCTGGACGTGTTCGGTGAGCGGGTGCTGCCGGAGGTGCGGTCGTGAAGTTGACGCGGACGGCGGACCTGTGGTGGAAGAACGCGGTGGTGTACTGCCTGGACGTGGAGACGTTCCACGATTCGAACGGTGACGGGGTGGGTGATTTCCGGGGGTTGATCGACCGGATCGACCACTTGCACCGGTTGGGGGTGACGTGCCTGTGGTTGATGCCGTTCTTCCCGACGCCGGACCTGGATGACGGTTATGACATCACGGATTACTACGGCGTGGACCCGCGGTTGGGGACGTTGGGTGATTTCGTGGAGTTCGTGCGGACGGCGCGTGACCGGGGTATGCGGGTGATCGCGGACCTGGTGGTGAACCACACGTCGGACCGGCACCCGTGGTTCCAGGCGGCGCGTGATCGGGAGAGTCCTTTCCACGAGTGGTACGTGTGGCGGGACGAGCTTCCGGCGGACGCGGGGGAGGGTGTGGTCTTCCCGGACAAGGAGTCGTCGTTGTGGACGTACGACCGGAAGGCCAAGCGGTATTTCATGCACCGGTTCTACCGGCACCAGCCGGAGTTGAACGTGGCGAACCCGGAGGTGCGGGACGAGATCGCGCGGGTGATGGGTTTTTGGATGGAGTTGGGGTTGTCGGGGTTCCGGGTGGACGCGGTGCCGTTCCTGTTGGAGGCGCCGGTGGAGGCGTTGCCGGATCCGCACGACTACCTGGCGGATTTGCGGGCTTTTTTGTCGCGTCGGAACGGCGAGGCGGTGTTGTTGGGTGAGGTGAACCTGCCGTACACGGATGCGATGGCGTTCTTCGGGAAGTCGGACGGTGTGGGCGACGAGTTGCACATGTGTTTCGATTTCATCGGGATGCAGCAGATGTATTTGTCGTTGGCGCGGGAGGAGGCGAGTCCGTTGACGCACGCGTTGCGGGAGCGGCCGCGGCCTCCGCGTGATTGTCATTGGGCGACGTTCGTGCGGAACCACGACGAGTTGACGTTGGACAAGTTGACGGTGCCGGAGCGGCAGGAGGTGTTCGACGCGTTCGGTCCGGACGAGGACATGCAGTTGTACGGGCGGGGGTTGCGGCGGCGGTTGCCGTCGATGTTGGGCGGGGACCTGTCGCGGATCAAGATGGTGTACAGCTTGTTGTTCTCGCTGCCGGGGACGCCGGTGATGTTCTACGGCGAGGAGGTCGGCATGACGGAGGACCTGTCGTTGGAGGGTCGTCTGGCGGTGCGGACGCCGATGTGGTGGGACGCGGTGGAGGAGCAGCGGCGGGATCCGGGGTCGTTGTTGGGGTGGTTCCGGTTGTTGGTGGAGCGGTACCGGGAGTGCCCGGAGTTGGCGTGGGGTGAGTTCTCGGCGATCGACACGGCGGAGCCGTCGGTGTTGGCGCACCGGTGTGAGATCGACGGTGGGGTGGTGATCGCGGTGCACAACTTCGCGGGGCGGGACGTGGTGGTGGAGTTGCCGAAGGTGGAGGGTGAGCTGAGGGATCTGCTGGTGGACGGGACGGTGGCGGTGGAGGACGGTTCGGCGACGGTGGAGTTGGGGCCGTACGGGTGTCGGTGGTTGCGGCAGGTGGTGCGGTAGTCGTGGGTGGTGTCGTGCCCGGGTGCCTGTGCGGGTGCCCGGGCACGGTGCTGTTTCGGGCACCCGCAGCGACCGTCGGGGTGGCACCCTTGCGGGATCCGGGCCGTTCACGTGAAGATATCCGCGTTCCGGCCCTGTCGACCGAAGGATTTCCATGACTTCGCCGTATGGTCTGCATCGTGTGCTCGAGCCGGCGGGGGTGTTGCCGCAGCAGGCGGAGCGGTTGGACGCGAGCCCGGTGTGCGGCGCGGACGAGGTCGTGGTGGACGTGTCGCGGTTGAACCTGGACGCGGCGTCGTACCGGCAGCTGCGGGAGCGGCACGGTGTGGGGGGTGTGCGGCGGGCGGTGCTGGACATCGTGGCGGCGCGGGGGAAGATGCAGAACCCGGTGACGGGGTCGGGCGGGATGCTGCTGGGCACGGTGCGGGAGGTGGGTCCGCGGTCGCCGTCGGGGTTGCGGGTCGGGGACCGGATCGCGTCGCTGGTGTCGTTGACGTTGACGCCGTTGCGGATCACCGACGGCCTGGCGGGGTGGGACGGGCGGGACGAGCAGGTGCCGTGCGAGGGGACGGCGGTGTTGTTCGGCCGGTCGATCGCCGCGGTGCTGCCGCGGGACCTGCCGGAGGGGTTGGCGCTGTCGGTGCTGGACGTGTGCGGCGCGCCGGCGTTGACCGACCGGGTGGTGCGGCGGCGGTCGGCGGCGTCGGTGCTGGTGCTGGGCGGCGGCGGGAAGTCGGGGTCGTTGTCGTTGGCGGCGGCGCGGCGGGCGGGTGCGTCGCGGCTGGTGGCGCTGGTGCCGACGGATCGGGAGGCGGCGGCGGTGCGGGCGTCGGGGTTGGCCGACGAGGTGGTGGTGGCCGACGCGCGGGATCCGCTGGCGGTGGCGGCGGCGGTGGGTGAGCGGGTGGAGGTCACGGTGGTGTGCGTGGACGTGGCGGGCTGCGAGCACGGGGCCGTTCTGGCGACGGCCGACGGGGGCGTGGTGGTGTTCTTCTCGATGGCGACGTCGTTCGCGGCGGCGGCGTTGGGCGCGGAGGGGTTGGCGGCGGACGTGGAGATGCTGATCGGGAACGGCTACGTGCCCGGTCACGCGGAGTTCGCGCTGGGGTTGCTGCGCGGCGAGCCTGCCGTGCGGGCCCTGTTCGAGGACCGGCAGACTCAGCGGGCGTGACTACCTTGCTCGTGGGGGGACGCATCCACTCCCCGACCGCTCCCGACGCCACCGCGATGGCGATCTCCGACGGCACCGTGGTGTGGCTGGGCCAGGACCCGGTGGGCCGCGCGCTGCACCCCGACGCGGAGGTGGTGGACCTGGGCGGGGCGTTCGTGGCCCCGGCGTTCGTCGACGCGCACGTGCACGCGACGTCGGCGGGGCTGCTGCTGACGGGGTTGGACCTGACCGGGTGCCGGTCGGCGGCGGAGCTGCTGGCGGCCGTGCGGTCGGCGGGGGGCGACGTGGTGTGGGGGCACGGCTGGGACGAGACGCGGTGGCCGGAGGGGCGGGCGCCGACGCGGGCGGAGTTGGACGAGGCCGCGGGCGGCGCGCGGGTGTACCTGTCGCGGATCGACGTGCACTCGGCGTTGGCGTCGACGGCGCTGGTGGACCTGGCGGCGGGGGCGCGGGGTGCGGACGGGTGGCACCCGGAGGGGCCGTTGACGCGGGAGGCGCACCACCACGTGCGGCGGGCGGCGCGGGACGCGATCCCGGCGGGGACGCGGCGGGCGGCGCAGGAGGCGTTCCTGCGGCACGCGGCGTCGCGGGGGATCGCGTCGGTGCACGAGTGCGCGGGGCCGGACATCTCCTCGGTGGAGGATTTGGCGGACCTGTTGGCGACCGACGTGCTGGACGTGGTGGGCTACTGGGGCGGTGTGGAGCCGGTGGGGTTGCCGGTGCGCGGGTTGGCCGGTGACCTGTTCGTGGACGGGGCGCTGGGGTCGCGCACGGCGGCGTTGTGCGAGCCCTACGCCGACGGCGGGGGGACCGGGGCGCTGTACCTGGACGCCGAGGCGGTCGCGGAGCACCTGGTGGCGTGCACGCGGGCGGGGGTGCAGGGCGGGTTCCACGTCATCGGCGACGCCGCGGTGGCCGCGGTGGTGGACGGGTTCGCCCGCGCGGCGGAGGTGGTGGGCGCCGCGGCGCTGGCGGCGCGGCGGCACCGGCTGGAGCACCTGGAGATGGTGACCGCCGGGCAGGCGGAGCGGTTGGCGTCGTGGGGTGTGGTGGCGTCGGTGCAGCCGCTGTTCGACCGGGAGTGGGGCGGGCCGGAGGGCATGTACGCGCGCCGGTTGGGCGTGGAGCGGGGCACGCGGCTCAACCCGTTCTCCCGGTTGGCGGCGGCCGGGGTGGTGCTGGCGTTCGGGTCGGACGCGCCGGTCACCGACGTGGACCCATGGGCGGCGGTGCGGGCCGCGGTGCGGCACCGCACGGAGGGGTACGGGATCTCGCCGCGGGCGGCGTTCAACGCCCACACCCGCGGCGGGTGGCGCGCGGCGGGAGTGGACGACGGGGTGACCGGCACCCTGCAGCCGGGGGCGCCGGCCACGTACGCGGTGTGGGACGCGGGGGAGTTGGAGGTGGCGGCACCGGACACGCGGGTGCAGCGCTGGTCCACCGACCCGCGCTCGCGCGTCCCGGCGCTGCCGGCCCTCGACGGCCCGACCCCGACGTGCCTGCGGACCGTGCTGCGCGGCCGCACTGTCCACGACGGGGGTGTGCTGGGGTGACCGGCGGCGTGCCGGGCCGTGCCCGCCGGTCCGACGGGCCGCGTGCGACCCCGACCGATCCCAACCCGGCCGCTCCCGCGCCGGCCGACCCCACACCGGACCGACCCACACCGGACCGACCCACACCGGACCGACCCACACCGGACCGACCCACACCGGACCGATCCGCACCGGCCTGACCCCACGCGGCACGGCCCGACCCGCTGCCCGACGTCCCGTCCCGACCCGCTGCCCGACGTCCCGTCCCGTCCCGACGAACAGGAGTGAACCCGATGGCGTTGCTCGACCTCGACCCGAAGGTGGTCGCCACGGCCCGCGCGTTGGCCGCCGAGGCCGCCGCGCCGGTGGTGGCCCTGGCCAAGGCGCACACCACGGTCGCGGTCGAGCGCGCCACGCTGCGGCTGGCCGGCATCACCGGCGCCGACAGCACCCACCGGGCGGGCGACGTGCCGTGGGTCAACCGGGTGGTGGACACCGTCCGCGAGCACTGCGGCCTGGAGCACGGGGTGGTCCTGCCGGTGTTCCACGCCCTGCGCGAGCACGACCTGGCCACGCTGACCGACCTGGCCGAGGCCACCGCCGCCGGGCAGGTCCGCTACACCCTGCCCACCGGCCGCGACCGGGAGCGGGCGCGCAAGGCCGCCACCGCGGCCGTCACCCGGGGCCTGCGGACCGTGGACCGCAACCGGGCGCAGCGCGACCGGCTCGTCGCCAAGCTGGGCGACCCGCCGCGCCGCCCGTGGATCTACCTGATCGTGGCCACCGGCGACATCGACGAGGACGTCGTGCAGGCCCGCAACGCCGCCCGCGCCGGCGCCGACGTCATCGCCGTCATCCGCTCCACCGGCCAGTCGCTGCTGGACTACGTGCCCGAGGGGGCGACCCACCACGGGTTCGCCGGCACCTACGCCACGCAGGAGAACTTCCGCATCATGCGCGCCGCCCTGGACGAGGTGTCCCGGGAGGTCGGCCGCTACGTGCGGCTCACCAACTACGCGTCGGGGCTGTGCATGCCCGAGATCGCGGTGCTGGCCGGGCTGCAACGGCTGGACATGATGCTCAACGACTCCATGTACGGGATCCTGTTCCGCGACATCAACCCGGTCCGTACGTTCGTCGACCAGCGGTTCTCCCGGCAGGTCCACGCCCGCGCCGGCATCGTCATCAACACCGGCGAGGACAACTACCTCACCACCGCCGACGCCGTCGACGCCGCCCACACCGTGACGGTGTCGCAGCTGCTCAACGAGCACTTCGCGCACGAGGCGGGCCTGCCCGACCACCTGCTGGGCCTGGGGCACGCCTTCGAGATCAACCCCGACCTGCCCGAGTCGTTCCGGCTGGAGCTGGCCCACGCGCTGCTGGCCCGCGAGCTGTTCCCCGACGCGCCGCTGAAGTGGATGCCGCCCACCAAGCACATGACCGGCAACGTGTTCCACGGCTACCTGCTCGACGGGTTCTTCACCCTCGCCGGCGCGCTGACCGGCCAGTCGATCCTGCTCGTGGGCATGATGACCGAGGCCGTGGCCACCCCGTTCCTGTCCGACCGCGACCTGGCCCTGGCCGGGGTGCGGTACGTGCTGGACGCGGCCGGGAACCTCGCCGAGGACTTCCGGCCCGCCCCCGACGGGCTGATCGTCAAACGCGCCCACCAGGTGCTGGGGGAGGCGGTGGACCTGCTGCGCCGCATCGTCGACGACGGGCTGCTCAACGCCATCGGCGACGGCACGTTCGGCCTGATGAGGCGCCCCGCCACCGGCGGCAGGGGCGCCGACGGCGTCGTCGCCAAGGCCGACGACTACCTCAACCCCGCCGCGGACCTGCTGGAGGCACACCCGTGAAGCGCCACGTCCGCCCCTACGGCGACACCACCGGCGACGGCATGGTGCAGACCTCGTTCACCCTGCCCGTCCCCGCCGGTCCCGCCGCCGACGGCGCCGCCCGGCAACTGGCCAACAAGATGGGCATCGACCCGGCCACCGTCGTGCACTCCCACCCCATCGGCGAGGACTTCACCTTCTTCGTCGTCTACGGCTCCGTCCGCCACGTCGTGGACCTGCACGAGGTGCGCGTCGTGGAGCGCGACTACCCGCTGCTGCCGCCCGCCGAGGTCAACACCGCGGTGCGCGCGCTGCTGCGCCGCAAACTCGTCGTCGTCGGCGCGTGCATCGGCACCGACGCCCACACCGTCGGCATCGACGCCATCCTCAACATCAAGGGCTTCGCCGGGCAGAAGGGCCTCGAGTACTACCGCGAGCTGAAGGTCGTCAACCTCGGCGCGCAGGTCTCGGTGCCCGACCTGGTCCGCCGCGCCCGCGCCGAGAAGGCCGACGCCGTCCTGGTGTCGCAGGTCGTCACCCAACGCGACGCGCACCTGCTCAACACCCGCGAGATGGCGGCGGCGTTCCGCGAGGCCATGGGGCAGCGGCGGCCCCTGCTCGTCGCCGGCGGACCCCGCTTCGACCCGCTCATGGCCGACGACCTGGGCGTGGACCGCGTCTTCGGCCGCGGCACCACCCCCGGCGAGGTCGCCAGCTACCTCGTCCACGCCGTGCAGACCCGCCACCAGGAGACCGCGTGAACAACCCCACCGAGGGCCTGACCGTCACCCACCGCCGCTACGTGCCCCACTCCCACGCCCACTACGGCGGCGACCTCGTCGACGGCGCCTACGGCCTCGGCCTGTTCGGCGACGTCGCCACCGAACTGCTCATCCGCACCGACGGCGACGAGGGCCTCTTCGCCGGCTACTCCTCGGTGGAGTTCCTCGCGCCCCTGCACGCCGGCGACGTCGTCGAGGCCACCGCCACCCTGATCCGCGTCGGCACCCGCTCCCGCGAGATCGACTTCGAAGCCCGCGTCGTCTGCCGCGCCGCACCCCACCGCGGCCCCTCCGCCGCCGACGTCCTGGACCCGCCCGTCGTCGTCACCCGCGCCCGCGGCACCGTCGTCGCCCCACCCGCCCGCGACTAGCCGACCGGCTCCTCGGGGTGGCGGCACTCGTCCACCACGTTCACCCGGTAGCGCTGCCGCAGGTCCTCGGCCAACACCGCCACGTCCACCCCGAACGCCTCGACCACCTCCACCGACGCCGGCGTCGACTCCACCCGCGCCGCGTCGGCCAGGTCGTCGCGCCCTGCGGCCCGCAACGCGCCGGTCAACCGGGCGTGGTTGTCGGCCTGCGTGCGCTCGTCGCGCACCTCCCGCACCCGCCGGTCACCCCGCAACTCCCGCGCCGCCCGCCACATCTCCGCGTCCGCGCCGAACAACACCCGCACCACCACGCAGTGCGGCCCCGCCGTGCCCGCCACCCGGCGACCGGACCCGAACACCGCCACCGACACCAGCACGCCCGCGACCAACGCCAGGACCACGGTCAGGGCCAGGAACGGCGGCAACGGTCGGCGCGACACGCCCACCACCCTGCCACGGCCCGTGCCGGGACGGCGACTTGGCGTCACGCCCCCGGCCTCTGCCACCATCGACGGTGTGATCAGCATCGACCCGGACTCCGACGTGCCGCCCTACGAACAGGTGCGGTCCCAGTTCGCCCGCCGCATCACCGACCGCGACCTGGCCGTCGGCACCCGCCTGCCCACCGTCCGGGCGCTGGCCGCCGACCTCGGCCTGGCCGTCAACACCGTCGCCCGCGCCTACCGCGAACTCGAGGAAGCCGGCCTCATCGAAACCCGCGGCCGCGCCGGCACCGTCGTCAGCGCCGCCGGCCAACGCGGCCGCGAACGCGTCCTGCGCGCCGCCCGCGCCTACGCCGCCACCGCCCGCGAACACGGCCTCACCGGCGACGAGGCCCTCGACATCGTCCGCGCCGCCCTCACCGACACCTGACCGGTCAGTAGGGGCTCTTGGGCATCATCACCCACAACGCCAGGTAGACGAGGAACTGCGGCCCCGGCAACAGGCAGGACAACACGAACACCAACCGCACGGTGTTGGGCCGCCACCCGTACCGGGCCGCCAACCCCGCGCACACACCCGCGATCACTTTCCGGTCCTGAGGCCTGGTCAACGTGGTCATGACTCCACCTTCCCCGCACACCGCCACCCCGACATCGGTGGGAACCCTGAATCCCTACCCCGACCACCCGCCCCCGAACCCCAGGGCAACCCCGACCCGCCCCACACGTCCACCCACCCCGCCCGCACCCCGCACCGCCCGGCCGTCGCCCCCCACAACCACCGACCCGACCCGGCTTCGACCCACCAACCCCGGCCCGGTGGTGCACGGTCCAGCGCCGGCAGCCGACCGACCCGGCCGGCGACCGACCGGAGCCGCGACCCCGTCTGCGGCGGGCCGGGCCGGCGGCGACCCGACGTCCGGCGCGCCTCGGGCGCGACCGGGGCGCGCGACACGCGGGGGAGCGGGGCGCGCGCGGGGAGCGGGCTGGCTGCCGGTTCGTGACCCGCGGCTCGTAGGCTGACGCGGTGGTCGCAGCCCCCGTGACGCCGGATCAACCCGCAGCCGACACGCCCCACGCCCGCCGCCGGGACGTGCGCGGCACGCTGCTGCGGGTCCTGCTGGCCGCCGCGGGCGGGGCGGCGGTGTTCCTCAGCTTCCCCCCGCGCACCACCTGGTGGCTCGCACCCCTGGGGTTCGCCGCGTTGGGAGTGGTGCTGCACGGCCGCCGCGCCCGCGCCGGGTTCGGCCTCGGCCTGGTCTGGGGCCTGGCGTTCATGGCGCCCCTGCTGCGCTGGACCGGCGAGTTCGTCGGCCTCATCGCCTGGCTGCCCCTGGCGCTGCTGTGCGCGGTCCTCGTCGCCGTCGGCACCGCCGCCATGGCCGTGGTGTCCCGCCTGCCCGGCGCGCCGCTGTGGATGGCGCTGGTGTGGGTGGCCGACGAGGCGCTGCGCTCCGTCGTGCCCTTCGGCGGGTTCCCCTGGGGCAAGATCGCGTTCGGCCAGCCCGAGGGCTGGTACCTGCCCCTGGCGGCGCTGGGCGGCGCGCCCCTGGTCGGGTTCGCCGTCGCCCTCACCGGCCTCGGCGCCGCCCACCTCGCCCGCGGCCCCAAGGTCGCCGTGCCCGCCGTCGTGCTGCCCGTGGCCGCCGCGCTCGCCGCCGCCCCGCTCGTGCACACCGACCCCGACCAGGGCACCGCCACCGTCGCCGCGATCCAGGGCAACGTCCCCCGCGCCGGCCTGGACTTCAACGCCCAGCGCCGCGCCGTGCTCGACAACCACGTCGCCCGCACCCTGCAACTGGCCGCCGACGTCGACGCCGGCCGCGCCCCGCACCCCGACCTGGTCGTGTGGCCGGAGAACTCCTCCGACATCGACCCCTTCCGCAACGTCGACGCCGCCAAGCAGATCCAACGCGCCGTCGAGGCCATCCGCGCGCCCATCGCCGTCGGCGCGGTCGTCGTCGACCCCGACGACAAGCTGCCCCGCAACACGATCGTGCTGTACCAGCCGGGCGTCGGCCCCACCGACACCTACACCAAGCGGCAGCTGCAGCCCTTCGGCGAGACCATGCCCTACCGCGACTTCTTCCGGCTGTTCACCGACGCCGTCGACCGGGCGGGCAACTTCCAACCCGGCACCGACCCGCGCGGGTTCACCATGGGGCCCGCCAGGGTCGCCCTCGACACCTGCTACGAGGTCGCGTTCGACGGCGTGGTCCGCGACTCCGTCACCGCGGGCGCGAACCTCATCGCCATCCCCACCAACAACGCCACCTTCGGCTACACCGAGATGACCTACCAGCAGCTGGCCATGTCCCGCGTCCGCGCCGTCGAGCACGGCAAGGCGGTCGTCGTCGCCGCCACGAGCGGCGTCAGCGCCCTCGTCGCCCCCGACGGCTCCGTCACCCACCGGACCGGCCTGTTCACCCCCGACGCGCTGGTGGCCACGGTCCCGCTGCGCGGGGAGGCTACGCTGGCCACCCGGCTCGGCGCAGGGCCCGAGTGGGTGATGACCGCCCTGGGCCTGACAGCCGTGGCGATCGCCTTGACAGTGACACGACGACGGACGCGTCCGACCCCTGGTGCGGGGGCCGGCGAGGAGGAAACGGATGGCGGACCAGCAGGCGCAGCCTGACCGCGAGCTCGGGCCGGTGCTGGTGGTGATCCCGACCTACAACGAGCGGGACAACATCGGGAAGATCGTGAAGCGGCTGCACACCGCGCTGCCCACCGTGCACGCCCTCGTGGTGGACGACGGCAGCCCGGACGGCACCGGACGGCTGGCCGACGAGATGGCCGCCGCCGACGACCGCGTGCACGTGCTGCACCGCACCGAGAAAGCCGGCCTCGGCGCGGCCTACGTCGCCGGGTTCCGGTGGGCCCTGGACCGCGGCTACGCCGTCGTCGTCGAGATGGACGCCGACGGCTCCCACGCCCCCGAGGACCTCCCGCGGCTGCTCGACGCCCTCGAGGACGCCGACCTCGTCCTCGGCTCCCGCTACGTGCCCGGCGGCAGCACGGTCAACTGGCCCAAGTACCGGGAGCTGATCTCCCGCGGCGGCAACGTCTACTCCCAAATCGCGCTGGGCGCGAAGGTGCGCGACATCACCGGCGGCTTCCGCGCCTTCCGCGCCGAGGTCCTCGAACGGCTCAAGCTGCACACCGTCGCCTCCCAGGGCTACTGCTTCCAGATCGACCTGGCCTGGCGCACCATCGAACTGGGCTACCGCGTCGTCGAGGTCCCCATCACGTTCACCGAACGCGAGGTCGGCGAGTCGAAGATGAGCGGCAACATCGTCCGCGAAGCCCTCTGGCGGGTCACCAAGTGGGGGGTGCGGCGCCGCGCGACGCAGCTGCGGGAACTGCTCGCCCCCAAACCCAAGACCCCCAGCACCCGCTGACCCCACCCCAGACCCAACCCACCCGGACCCAACCCACCCGGTCCGACCTCACCAGACCGGACCCGCGACGACACGAGGGCCCGCCGGAACGGATCCGGCGGGCCCTCGTCGCGTGGCACGGGTCAGGCGGTGCGGGTGCGCCGCCCCCTCAGCTCCTCCAGCCGCTCGTCCAGCAGCTCCTCCAGCTCCGGGATCGTGCGCCGCTCCAGGAGCATGTCCCAGTGCGTGCGCGGCGGCTTGACCTTCTTCGCCTCCGGCTCGGCACCGTCGATGATCTTCGACTCCTGGCCGTGCAGACGGCACTCCCAGGTGTGCGGGATCTCGGCGTCGTCGGAGAACGGCACCTCGAAGTCGTGGCCCTTGGGGCAGGCGTACCGCACCGACCGGCGCGGGGCGAGGTCGTGATTGCGATCGGTCTCGTAGCTGACTGCTCCGAGCCGGCTACCCCGTAGAACGCGGTCGGCCATGGCGGTGTCCTTTCGCTCGGCTCAGGGCCGGGGCCCAGGCTTGTTGCTCACCGAGTGCAACGACCGGACTGCTCCGTTCGTTCCCGGCTTCACGGTCATCGTCGCCCACAGTGACGTCTTTCACCCGTCAACGAAGGCTTCCTCCCAAGGGATGCAATCGCGGCCGGTTCGTGACGCGTTAACCAGCTACCCGATCACCCCATCACACGGATGGAGCAGTCCTGGCACTGGTCGTGCGGCTGCGACAGCTTAGACCGACCACGCAGGGCGACGTTACGGCGGGCTTAACTCGCCGGTAGTGACGTCCGTCATGGTTGCGGTCACGCAAAGTCATTTCGGGGATGGACGGGAACGCCGCCACCCAGCGTGGCGGCACGGGTGTGCTCGGTGGCGGACATGAGGATGAATCACCCGACCGGACCGCGCCCAAACGTCCAAACGGACGCTTCATCCGGTCAATAACCTCAGTGTCACTCGAAAGAATGAAGTTCGGCGAGGCGGTCGAGGAACTCCCGCTGCGCCTTCACGAGCTTCGCCCGGGCCGCGGGCAGCTCGAACCACGCCACCCGGTCCACCTCCGGGAACTCCCGCAGCACACCCGACCCGCGCGGCCACTCCAGGGTGAACGTGCCGGGAACCACCCGATCGGGGTCCAGGTCCGCGGCCAGCGCCCACACCGACACCACCTTGCCCCCGGACTGGCGCACCTCGCCCAGCGGCACCGGCTCGCCCTCGGGCACCGGCAGCCCCAGCTCCTCGGCGAACTCCCGCCGCGCCGCGGCCAGCGGCTCCTCCCCGTCCTCCGGCTCGCCCTTGGGGATCGACCACGCCCCCTCGTCCCGGCGCGCCCAGAACGGGCCGCCCATGTGCCCCAGCAGCACCTGCCGCCGCCCGTCGACCACCCGGTGCAACAGGATCCCGGCGCTGCGCCGCGTGCCCGGGGACCGCGCACCGGAAGAGGGGGTCATGCCCGCCAGTGTGCCGTGCCGAGCCGGTCAGCCCTTGCGGCGGGTGCGCATGTGGATCTGCTCGCCCTGCTTGCCGAACAGGCTCAGCACCTCCACCGGCTCCGCGCCCGCCGGGCCGAACCAGTGCGGCAGCCGCGTGTCGAACTCCGCCGCCTCCCCGGCCACCAGCACCACGTCGTGGTCGGCCAGCACCAGCCGCAACCGGCCCGACAGCACGTAGAGCCACTCGTAGCCGGTGTGGGTGCGCGGATCCGGCTCACCCCGGTCGGTGATGATCATCTTGAACGCCTGCAGGCCGCCGGGCTGCTGGGTCAGCGGCAGCACCGTCATGCCGTGGCGGCGCACCGGCACCGGCCGGATCCGCGGGTCGCCCACCGGCGGCGCGCCCACCAGCTCGTCCAGCGGCACCCGGTGCGCGCGGGCGATCGGCAGCAGCAGCTCCAGGCTCGGCCGCCGCTGCCCCGACTCCAACCGCGACAACGTGCTCTTGGAGATCCCCGTCGCCGCCGCCAGGTCCGCCAGCGTCGCGCCCCGGCTCGTCCGCAGGTGCCGCAGCCGCTCGCCGACCCTGCCCAGCACCTCGCCCGTCGGGTCGCCCGTCGGACCGCCCCGGCCGCGAACGGCGCGGTCGGGGTCGGCGGGGGTGGGGTCGTCGCTCATGTCGTGTCCCGGGATCGGCAACGGGGGTTTGCCCAGTATGGGACGCGCGGGCCGGTCCCGGGGGAGTCAGGTCAGGCTGAGCTGCTGGCCCCGCGCGACCAGCGGCCCCAGGTCGCCGGTGCGGTAGTGGGTGCGGCACAGCACTTGGTAGCGCACCTCCGCGGCGTCGCCGGCCGGGTCGGCGGCCACGGTGTCGGCGACCAGGACCGTGTCCCCGGCCCGCACCACGTCGCCGTCGTGCACCCGCGCGTTGAACCGGCCCGGCCGGCCGCACCAGCACAGCACCTCCACCTGGATGGCGTTGAGCTCGTCGGCCAGCTCGAACAACCGCCGCGACCCCGGGAACAGGGTGCTGCGGAAGTCGGTGGCCAGGCCGAAGCAGTACACCTCCAGGTGGGCGTCGTCGGCCAGCTCGGCCAGTTGGTCGACCTGCCCGGCGGACAGGAACTGCGCCTCGTCGACGATGACGTAGTCCACCCGACTGCCCCGCGCCCAGTGCTCGCGCACCAGCACGCACAGGTCCATGTCCTCGTGCACCTCCAGGGCGTTGCGGGCCAGGCCCATGCGGCTGGAGATCGTCGGCGCGCCGGACCGGTCGTGGCGCACCAGCAGCAGCCCGCGGCGGCCCTGCCGGGCTTGGTTGTGGTCGATCTGCAGCGCCAGCGTCGACTTGCCGCAGTCCATCGGCCCGAAGAAGAACCGCAGCCGCCCGGTGGGCGCCACGCCGCGGCCCGCGCCCGCGGCGGGCACGGAGGACAGCGCGTCGGTCGGGTCCGCGGCGGGGGTGATCGGCTCCACGGCGGGCCACCCTAGTGCGCCGCGCCCCACCGCCCACCGCCACCACCCCCGCACGGACCCCTCGCGCCGGCACCCCTCTCGCGCTGGCACCCCTCTCGCGCCGGCACACCGTGACGTCGTGCTGGACGGCATATACCGCTTCGCGATATAACCTGTCGGGTGAGAGGTATGTCGGAGCAGGTGTTCCTGGTGCTCACCGCGTTGGCGGAGGAGCCGTTGCACGGCTACGCGATCGTGCGCGCGGTCGAGGAGCTGTCGCAGGGGCGCACGACGCTGCGCGTGGGCACCCTCTACGGGGTGCTGGACCGGCTCGTCGCCGAGGGCCTGGCCGAACGCGACCGCGAGGAGGTCCACCAGGGCCGGCTGCGGCGCTACTACCGGCTGACCGACGCGGGGGTGCGGGCCCTGTCGGCGGAGGTGGCCCGGCTGTCGGCCAACGTGCGCGCCGCGTCGTCGGTGCTGCGGGCCAGGGGCGCGCTGTGACCGCCGGAGGGTCGGACGGGGGGTCGAACCTGGAGCGCCGCTACCGGTCGCTGCTGCGGGTGCTGCCCGCCTGGTACCGGGCCGAGCGGGAGGAGGAGATGGTCGGCATCCTGCTCGCCGGCCGTGACGACGACCTGGACCGGGAGCACGGCCGGCCCGGGTGGGGCGAGGCGGGCGCGACGTTGGCGCCGGCGGTGCGGGTGCGGCTGGGCCGCCGTCGCGCGGCGGGCACCGCGGTGCGGCTGCCGGCGTTGACCGGGTTGCTGGGGCAGGTCGTCGCCGCCGCCCAGTCGTGGACCGTGCTCGCGCTGCCGGGCGGGCCCGACGACCCGCCGGCCTGGTGGTACGACGCGTTGGTGGTGGTGGCGTTCGCCGCGCTGGTCGCGGGCCGGCGCGCGGTCGGCCGGGTCGCCGCCGGGCTGTCGGGCGTGGCGGGCCTGGTCGCCGCGGGGATCGTGGTCGGGGCCGGTGGTCCGGTGTGGCCGGGGCTGCTGTGGCAGGTGCCGGTACTGCTGACCGCGGCGGCGGCCGTGGCCGGGTTCCACCGGGAGGCGCCGGCGCCGTCGCGGCGCTGGTGGGCCGCCGGCGCGGTCGCCACGGCGGCGGGCGCGGCCCCGGCGCTGGTCACCGCCGGTCTGTCGGCGGTGACGCTGTCGGCGGCGTGGGGGATCGCCGCGGTGGCCGCGGCCGTCCTCCGGCCGTGGACCGCGCCCGCCGCCGAACCCCGGTGACGACGGCCCGGTGACGACGGCCCGGTGGGCGGTCAGACCTTGGCGGGCACCGGGTTGCCCGAGGCGGCGATCGCCCGGCGCACCGGCACGAACACCATCAGCACGAACCCGACGACGAAGAACACCACCAGGGAGACGATCGCCAGCCGGAACGACCCGGTCGCCTGCCCCACCCCGGCGAACACCAGCGGACCCAGCCACGACGTGGACCGCTCGCCCACCTCGTACAGGGAGAAGTACTGCGCCTCGCGGCCCGGCGGGATCATCTGGCTGAACAGCGACCGCGACAACGCGTTCGTGCCGCCCAGCACCAGCCCGATGCCCGCCGCCAGCCCGTAGAACTGGGCCTGCTGCCCGGCCTGCACGAAGAACGCCGCCGCGATCACCACGATCCACACGCACAGGCTGGCCATGATCGTGCGCTTCGCGCCCCACGACCGCGCCACCCGCCCGTGCAGCACGCCGCCCAGGAACGCCACGAACTGCACGATCAGGATCGTGGTGATCAGCACCGTCTCGTCCAGCCGCAGCTCGTCGCGCCCGTACTGCGCCGAGACGTTCGCGACGGTGGCGATGCCGTCGGTGTAGATCAGGTAGGTGCCCAGGAACGCCAGCGTCAGCGGGAACATCCGCGCCTGCCGCACCGTGCCGCGCAGCTCGGCGAACCCGGCCGTGATCACCGACGCGCCGGTCTCCGCGCCGTGCGGTGCCCGGTGGCGGCGCAGCCGCGCCAGCGGGATCAGCGTGAACCCGGCCCACCACAGGCCCGACAGCACGAACCCGACCCGCACCGCCGCGCCCTCGCCCAGCCCGATCGCGTCGTGGCCGATGAACAGCGCCAGCTGCACCCCCAGCGCCAGACCGCCGCCCAGGTAGCCGAACGCCCAGCCGCGCGAGGACACCGCGTCGCGCTCGTCGGGCGTGGCGATCTCGGGCAGGAACGCGTAGTACACGACGACCGAGGCGCCGTAGCAGATGTTGCCGAGGATGAACAGCGCCACGCCCAGGTGCCAGTTCGCGCCGCCCACCGCGGCCAGCGCGACCGTCGCCGCGGACCCGGTGAACGCCAGGCCGCCCAGCATGCGCAGCTTGTTCTGCGTGCGGTCGGCGATCGCGCCCATGATCGGCAGCACCACCACCTGCACCACCGTGGCGATCGACAGCAGGTACCCCCACAGCGACCCGGCGGGGAAGTAGGCGCCGAACAGGGAGATGTCGCACTGCCGCAGCGGCCCGTCCGCGCACGCGTGCGCGCCGTTGCGGGCGGTGTCGGCGATCGCGGCCTCCTTGGCCACCGCGGTGAGGTAGCCGGACAGGAACACGGTGACCACCGAGGTCGGGAACACCGAGTTCGCCCAGTCGTACCAGGTCCACCCGCGCTGTTCCCGCCGGCGGTCCAGGGCGGGTGCGGTGCTGTCGGCCACGCTCATGGGGGCGGACTGTATCCCGCGCGTCACCCGTTCGAGCCGGTCACCACCAACCTGTTGCCAACCGGCCGTCCGCCGGTCACGCGCTCCCGGCCCGGCCGCTCCAGGCGTGCCGGTCCAGCAGCACGTCGCGCAACCGGTCGGGGCGGTCGGTGACCAGCCCGTCCACGCCCAGGTCCAGCAGCCGCCGCATCTCCGCCTCCTCGTCCACCGTCCACACGTGCACCTCCAGGCCGCGGCGGTGCGCGGCCCGCACGAACCGGCCGTCCACCACCAGCAGCCGGCCCTGCCTGACCGGCACCTGCGCCACCAGGCCCCGCACCGGCAACCCCACCAGCGGCACCCGGCCCGACGCCCACAGCGCCCCCGCCGACCGCGGCCCCATCGACGTCAGCAACCCCGGCCCGCCCAGCCGCCGCAGCCGCGCCAGCCGCCGCTCCGAGAACGACGCCAGGCACACCCGGCGCAGCGCGTCGCAGCGGCGCAGCACCTCCAGCACCGGCACCACCGCCGCGTCGGCCTTGACGTCGACGTTGAAGAACGCGTCGGGCAGCTCCTCCAGCAGCTGCTCCAGCGTCGCGATCGGCTCCCGGCCGCCCACCCTCGCCCGCCGCACCGCCGACCACGGCCGCGCCGCCACCGGCCCCGTCGCGTCGGTGGTGCGGTCCAGCACGTCGTCGTGGTGCACCACCACCACGCCGTCGGAGGTGGCGTGCACGTCGGTCTCCAGGTAGCGGAAACCCTCCCGCGCCGCGCGGCGGAACGCCGCCAGCGAGTTCTCCATCCCCGCCAGGTCGTCGAGGTGCCAGCCCCGGTGGGCGAACGCGCGCGGGTGCGGTCCGGACAGGTACGGGTGGTTCGCGGTCACACCCGCAGTCTGCCCCGGCGGCGTGGCGCGGCGGTGACCGGTGGGTAGCGGGATACCGTCGGCCGCCATGGAGTCGGTCACCGAGCCCGTCGCGGCGCGCCGGGAGGACGCCAGGCACTGCGCCTGGTGCGGGCGCCGCCTGCCCGACAGCGGCCGGATCGGGCGCCCGCGCCGCTACTGCGCGCAGCCCTGCCGGCAACGCGCCTACGAACGCCGCGCCGCCGTGCAGCGCGGCGGGCTGCCCGAGGACGCCGTGGTGCTGTCGGCGGGGGAGCTGGCCGACCTGCAGGACCGGCTGTTCCAGCTGCGGTGCGCCGCGGAGGACGTCGCCACCGCCGCCGCGGACGGCGCGGACGGCGGCGAGCTGCGGCGGCTGGCGGGGGAACTGGCCGACACCGCCCGGGGACTGGAGCGGCTGCGCTGAACGGTGTCGGCTTGCCCCCCGCGCGTGGTCTCGACCATCATGGCGCGCGGGTGGGCGAGGAGGGGCGCGTGGACGGCAACGGCGCGTTGCACCGCGAGGTGCTCGACCGGGCCGACGTCGGTTTCGGTGTCACGGACGGCAACGGCACGCTGGCCTGGGTGAACCCGGCGCTGGCGGAGATCCTGGGCGTCCCGGTGGACCACGTGGTGGGCCGGTCGCTGCCCGCGCTGCTGCCCGGCGCGCCCGACCGGCCCCGCTCCGGGCTGGCGCTGCTGGCGCCCGGCGGGCGGCGCACCGGCCACCGCTGGCTCGAGGTCACCTGCCAACCCCTCGACCCCGACCCCCGCGGCACCGCACCCGACCGGACCGGCGGGGAGGCGGGGGAGCGGCTGCTGTACCGGGTCGTGGACGTCACCGCCTGGCGCGACCGGGAGCTGGAGGCCACCCACGAGGCCGACGCGCTGCGCCGCGCGCAGGTCCTGGGCCGCATGGGCACCTGGGAGTGGCACGTCGCCGAGGACCGCGTGGTGTGGTCGGACACGCTGCTGGAACTGTTCGGGTTCGGCCCCGGCACCGAACTGGACTTCGACCGCTACGCCGCCCTCGTGCACCCCGACGACCTGCCGATGATCCAGGCCACCCTGCAGGAGGCCATGCGGTCCGGCGCGGGGTTCTCCTACACCCACCGCATGCTCCTCGCCGACGGCGTCGAACGCTGGTTCGAGTGCTTCGGGGAGGTCGCCGCCGACGAGCACGGCACCCCGCTGCGGGTGCTGGGCACCGCCCACGACATCACCCGCGCCCGCCGCGTCCACGACGAGCTGCTCGCCCTGGCCGAGCAGGACCCGCTCACCGGGCTGGCCAACCGGCGCGCCGTCACCCGCGAGCTGGAGCGCCAGCTCGCCGGCGGCGGACCCGGCGCGATGCTGCTGCTGGACCTGGACAACTTCAAGGACGTCAACGACCTGCGCGGCCACGCCGTCGGTGACCGGCTGATGAAGACCCTGGCCGCCGCGCTGCGGTCCCGGCTGTCGCCGCGCCGGCTCATCGGCCGCCTCGGCGGCGACGAGTTCGCCGTCGTGCTGCCCGGCTGCACCGCCGCCGACGCCGCCCGCGTCGCCGAGGAACTGCGCGATGCCGTAGCGTCGCTGCCCCTCGTCGGCGCCGCCCGCAGCCTCACCGTCTCCACCGGCGTCGCCGAGTACGGGCCCGGGGACACGTGGGAACTCGTCCTGGCCAACGCCGACCTCGCCCTCTACGCGTCCAAGGCCGCCGGCCGCAACCGCGTCACCGTCTACGAACCCGGCCACTACGCCGACACCGCCAAGCGCGTGTCCGTGCTCGACCGGCTGCGCGCCGCCCTCGACCACGGCGGCCTGGCCCTGCACGCCATGCCGATGGTGGAACTGGCCACCGGCACCACCATCGGCCACGAACTGCTGCTGCGGCTGGAGGACCACCAGGAGCCCCGCCTCGGGCCCGCCGAGTTCCTGCCCGAGGCCGAGCGCTCCGACCTCGTCCTCGACATCGACCGCTGGGTGCTGTCCACCGCCATCGACGCCCTCGTCGGCCACCCCGACCCGCGACTGCGGTTCAACGTCAACATCTCCGGCCGCACCCTGGAGGACTCCGACTTCGGCGGGTTCGTCCTGGACCGGCTCGCCACCGCCGGCGTCGCACCCGGCCGCCTCGGCCTGGAAATCACCGAGACCGCCGCCGTCACCAACCTCGACGCCGCCCGCGCGCTGGCCCTGCAGCTGCGCGGGTTCGGCTGCCGCATCATCCTCGACGACTTCGGCTCCGGGTTCGGCTCGTTCGTCCACCTCAAGCACCTGCCCATCACCGGCATCAAGATCGACGGCGAGTTCGTGCGCGGCATCGACGAGCGCTCCACCGACGCCGTCCTCGTCGCCGGCATCGTCCAGATCGCCCAGGGCCTCGGCCTGTCCGCCGTCGCCGAGTGGGTCGAACGGCCCGCCCAGGTCGACGCGCTCGTCCGCCTGGGCGTGCGGATCGGCCAGGGCTTCCACCTCGGCCGCCCCCAATCCCTCGCCCACGTCCTCCCGGCCCACCCACAGCCGCCGAACGGAGCATTGTCGCCACGCCTGGCCGGTGCGGAGGATGGGGCGCGTTCCTGAGCCCGCCGCCCGCCCCCGAGGGGAAACCACCGCCGTGCCCGGTACCACCCCCAGCCCCGCACGCGGTGTCCGCCGCGTCGAGCTGAGCACCACCGACCCCGAACCGATCGCCGAGTTCTACGCCGCCCTCCTCGGCTGGGTGATCATCGCCGAACCCGACGGGTCGTTCACCGGCTGGGTCGGCGACCGCCTCGCCACCCACGTGCGACCCGGCGACGACGGCTGGCGCGTCGTGTTCGCGGGCGACGCGCCCCGCGACCTCGACCACGGCGCGGCCGTCGACACCGGCCGCGTCCTGCACGGCCCCTGGGCGCCCCGACCCCGCCCCGGCGAACCCTGCTGGGTCGAACTCATGGGCACCGCCGACACCGACGCCGCCGCCCTCGGCTGGCAGGTCCGCGACCCGGGCGGCGAGTTCACCCTCTACGACGCGGGCACCCCCGACGACCGCCGCCCCGTCGCCGGCCGCCTCACCGCCCCCGGCGGCTGGACCTGCTACTTCGCCGTCCCCGACCTCACCGCCGCCGCCGCGGCCGCCACCGGCCTCGGCGGGCGCGTCCTCATCGGCCCGAAAGAGGTCCCCACCGGCGTCGTCGCCGCCGTCGCCGACCCGGCCGGCGCCGTGTTCGCCCTGCTGGAGAACCCCGCCGGCTGGGGCGGGGCCTGGAACGCCGCCCGCGAAGCCCACGCCTGACCCGCCCCGCCGTCGCGGTCCGGTCCCGACACGGGCCGCGGCGGCCCGGGGGAGGGCGGGAGCGGTCAGTCCACCAGCTCCGGCGGGAAACCGCCCGTCGCCACCGGACCCCACCGGTCGATCGTCACCCGGATCAGCGACTTGCCCTGGCGCAGCATCGCGGCCCGGTACTCGTCCCAGTCGGGGTGCTCACCGGAGATGCACCGGTAGTACTCCACCAGCGGCTCCAACGCCTCCGGCAGGTCCAGCACCTCCGCCCGCCCGTCGACCTGCATCCACGGGCCGTCCCAGTCGTCGGACAGCACGCACACCGTGACCCGCTCGTCCCGCCGCGCGTTGCGGGTCTTCGCCCGCCGCGGATAGGTCGACACCACGATCCGCCCTTGCCCGTCCACCCCGCACGTCACCGGCGACACCTGCGGCCGCCCGTCGGCGCGGCCGGTCACCAGCAGCGCGCGGTGCCGCGGCCGCAGGAACCCGACCAGCTCGTCACGGGACACGGTGTCGGCGGTGGCGATCCTCGGCATGCACCCCACCCTAAAGACCCCGCCCGGGACCCGCAGCCCCGCGCCACGCCCCTCACGCCGACCCGGCGCCCGGCACCGCCTCCACCACACCCGCCTCCACCACACCGGCCACCCCGTCCCACCCGACCTCCGCGCCCCGCGCCACCACCCGCGCGAACACCTCCGCGCCCAGCGCCTCCCGCGCCGCCGCCTCCACCGCCACCACCTCCGGGTCCACCACCGCCACCTCACCCCGCAACCCCCGCGCCGCCCCCGCCAACAACGCCGCCCGCTCCGCGTCACCCTCCGCCACCGCCAAGCCCGCCCACGCGTCCACCACCCGCGCCGACACCACCGGGTTGCCCCACTCCCGCGCCGACACCGCCGCCGCGGCCCACGCCCGCGCCGCCGCCTCCCGATCACCGCACGCCGCCTCCACCCGACCCGCCGCGACCAGCACCAACGCCCGCACCTCCTCCGAACCGAACCAGCCGCGCGGACACACCCGCAACGCCTCCGAACACCACCACCGCGCCGCCTGCGCATCCCCGCGCCGCCGCGCCACCTCCGCCGCCCCCAACCACGCCTGCGCCAACGTCTCCACCGCGCCCTGCGACCGCGCCAGCACCGCCGCCTCCTCCACATCGGCCGCCGCACCCGCCAGGTCACCCGCCTGGCACGCCCACTCCGCCCGCCGGCACAACAACGACGCCACGTGCTCCGTCGCCCCGAACGCCCGCGACAACCCCAACGCCTCGTCCAGGAACCCCACCGCCGCCCCCAACCCACCCGACGCCCGCGCCAACCCCGCCAACTGCGACAACGCCAACGACATGCCCCACCGCTCACCCAACGCCCGGAACCCCGCCAACGCCGCCGAGTGCTCCTCCCACGCCCGCCGCGCCCGCCCCGCGTAGTGGTGCCGCATCCCCGCACCCAACCGACCCAACGCCCGACTCCACGGATCCGACCCCAACAACCGCTCCCGCAACACCTCCAACCCCGACCCGTCCACCTTCGGCACCCCGTGCGCCATGCCCCACAACACCGTCAGGAACGGCCGCGTCGGCGGACCCACCATCCCCGCCGGCAGCGGATCCCGCGGCGACGGCGCCCCCGGCACCCCCTCCGCACCCGCCGACGACGCGTTCACCAGGCACAACAAGTACTCCTCCGCCAACCCCTCCGGAGCCGTCGGACCCACCGCCCGCACCACCTCCGCCGCCACCGCCGCACCCTCCGACCGCGCCCCCCGCAACCACAACGGCCACCCCAGATCCGCCGCCAACCGCAACGCCACCCCCCGGTCGCACCCCACCGCCCACCGCACCGCCGCCATCAGGTTCCCGTGCTCGGCCGCCAACCGCGCCAACCACACCAACTGCCCCTCCCCGAACAGGTGCGGCCCCGCCTGCGCCGCCAACCCCGCGAAGAACCGCCCGTGCGCCTCCCGCACCCACTCCCGCTCACCCGCCTCCACCAACCGCGCCGCCCCGAACTCCCGCACCGTCTCCGACATCCGGTACCGGTCGCCCACCACCTCCACCAACGACTTCTCCGCCAACGACGGCAACACCTCGTCGACCCCCTCCACCCCGCACACCGCCGCCGCCGTCGCCAACGTCACCCCACCCCGGAACACCGTCAACCGCCGCGCCAACACCCGCTCCGGCTCCCGCAACAACCCCCAACTCCACCCCACCACCGCCTCCAACGTCCGGTGCCGCGCCACCACCGACCGGCTGCCCCGCGACAACAACCGGAACCGGTCACCCAACCGCGCCGCCACCTCCGCCACCGGCAACGACCGCACCCGCGCCGCCGCCAGCTCGATCGCCAACGGCAACCCGTCCAACGCCCGGCACACCCCCACCACCACCTCCGCCGCGGCCGCGTCCAACCGGAACGCCGGGTTCACCGCCACCGCCCGATCCGCGAACAACCGCACCGCCGCCGACCCCACCCCGTCGCAGTCCAACGGCGGCACCGGCCGCACCACCTCACCGGTCACCCCCAACGCCTCCCGCGACGTCGCCAACACCCGCACCCCACCGCACGCCGCCAACAACCCGCCCACCAGCACCGCCGCGTCGTCCACCACGTGCTCGCAGTTGTCCAGCACCACCAACACCGACCGGTCCCGCAACGCCGCCACCAACCGCGCCACCGCAGCCGTCACCGGCCCCGCCCCGTCCTCCCGCAACCCCAACGCCGACACCACCGCACCCGGCACGTCCCCACCCACCGCCACCGCCGCCAGGTCCACGAAGAACACCTCACCCGGCTCCCGCGCCGCCACCTCCACCGCCAACCGCGTCTTGCCCGCACCACCCGCACCCGTCAACGTCACCAACCGCGACCCCGCCAACGCCGCACCCACCACCCCCAACTCCGCCTCACGACCCACGAAACTCGTCAACTGCGCCGGCAACACCCGCCGCGCGGGCGGACCCCCACCCCGCAACACCACCCCGTGCGCCGCCACCAACACCGGCGACGGACCCACCCCCAACTCCTCGGCCAACACCCGCCGCGCACCCTCGAACACCTCCAACGCCTCCGCCGACCGCCCCTCCCGGTGCAACGCCGCGATCAACCGCGCCACCAACCGCTCCCGCGTCGGATGCGCCGCCACCAACCCCCGCACCACCCCCACCGACACACCCTCGTGCTCCTCCACCGCCCGCAACCGCAGCTCCTCCCACCGCGCCACGCACCCCGCCGCGAACGGCGCGTCACCCACGTCCGGCAACGCGGGCCCCCGCCACAACCCCAACGCCTCACCCGGCAACCCCCGCGCCACCAACTCCTCGAACCGCAGCGCGTCCACCTCACCCGGATCCACCACCAGCCGGTACCCGGCCGCCGACCACTCCACCTCCACGTCCAACAACCCCCGCAACCGCGACACCTGCGACCCGATCGCGTTCACCACCCCCACCGGCGGACACTCCCCGTACAACGCCCGGGACAACCGGTCCACCCCCACCACCCGGCCGGCCTCCACCGCCAACACCGCCAACAACGCCCGCAACCGCGGCCCGCCGACCCGGACCTCCGTCCCGTCCGCACGCCGCACCACCATCGGACCCAACACCCCGAACCGCACCCCCGGATCCTCCCGCACCCCACACCACCGGCGGGGGAGAAGCCCTCAAGCCCGACCCAGGATCTCCGCCACCACCGCCGCCTTCGCGTCCGCGTACTGCTGCACGAACCCCCACTCCCGCGCCGCCAACCCCCGCTTCACCCGCTCGTAGCGCACCCGATCCGCCTCCGACACCCGCAACCGGTCCCGGAACGCCACCATCCGCGCCACCTCCGGCTCACCCGCCGAGAACACGTGCAGGTTCACGTCCGTGTCCGGCCCCTTGAACATCCGGTGCTCCAACCACCACGGCTCCCGGATCCGCAACACGTACCCCGCCGCCTCCAACGCCGGCACGTACGACCCCTCGTCCGCCGAATCCGCCACCACCAGCACCACGTCCACGATCGGCTTCGCCGCCAACCCCGGCACCGACGTCGACCCCACGTGCTCCAACCCCAGCACCGCCGCACCCAACGCCCCACGAACCCGCGCCGCCTCGCGCTCGTACAACCCCGGCCACGCCGGGTCGTACCCCACCAACACCACCCGACCACCCCGCCGCGGCGGAGCACCCACGTACGCCGCCCGGATCTCCTCCTCCGACAACCCCACGACCGACCCCCTCACCACGACGCCGACCCACCCAGGGTCGCACCGTCACCCCGGCAACGGCGACGCCCCACCCACCACGAACAGGTCACCGTCACGCGCCACCCGATCCCGCACCTCGTCGGCCAGGAACACCAGGTCCTCCACCACCCGGCACGCCTCCACCTCCGCCCACGACACCGGCGTCGACACCGACGGCCGCGACCGCGCCCGCAACGAGTACGGAGCCACCGTCGTCTTCGCCGGGTTGTTCTGCGACCAGTCGACCAACACCTTCCCCGACCGCTCCGCCCTCGCCATCCGCCACACCACCTCCCGCGGCGACTCCGCCGCCAACCGCCGCGCCACCCCCTTCGCGTACTCCGACGTCGCCCCCGGCGACGACACCGACACCGCCGCGTACACCTGCAACCCCTTCGACCCCGACGTCTTCACCACCGGCGCCAACCCGTCCGCCTCCAACACCTCCCGCACCCGGCACGCCACCCGACAACACTCCACCACCGTCGCCGGCTCACCCGGATCCAGGTCGAACACCACCAGATCCGGCACCCCACGCCCACCACCCGCACCCGCCACCCACTGCGGCACGTGCAACTCCAACGCCGCCAGGTTCGCCACCCACACCAACGTCGCCAAGTCCTCCACCACCACGAAGTCCGCGAACCCCGCCCCCCGCGACGACCCCGGCGTCTCCACCCGCACCGTCCGCACCCACTCCGGCGCGTGCGACGGCGCGTTCTTCTCGAAGAACGACCTCCCACCCACCCCGTTCGGGTACCGCCGCAACGTCACCGGCCGCCCCGCCACGTGCGGCAACAACACCGGCGCGATCCGCGAGTAGTAGTCGATCACCTCCGCCTTCGTGAACCCCACCTCCGGGTACAGCACCTTGTCCAGGTTCGTCAGCCTCACCCGACGACCCTCCACCGCCACCACCGCCTCAGACCCCACCCCGACGCACCTCCCCGGGCACCCGATCCGGCCGCAACCCCCGCCACGTCGCGAACCGCAACCGACCATCCGCCGTCCACTGCCGGAACGCCACCTCACCCACCAACACCGGACGCACCCACCGCGCACCCCGCTCCCGCTCCCGCGGCACCCCCGACACGAACGGCGACCGACCCACCCCCAACCCCGACAACCGCTCCGTCAACCGCTCCAACTCCGCCTGGTCGAACCCCGTCCCCACCGACCCCGCGAACACCAACCCACCCCGCCCGTCCGGAATCCCCAACAACAACGACCCCACCAACCCCCGACGCTTGCCCACACCCGGCCGCCACCCCCCGACCACCACCTCCTGCGTCGCCACCGACGTCACCTTCACCCACTGCGGCGACCGCTGACCCGGCACGTACCGCGAATCCAGCCGCTTCGCCACCACCCCCTCCAACCCCTGCTCCCGGCTCGCCGCCAACACCGCCGCCCCCTCACCCGGGAACGCCCTCGGCGTCAACCAATGAGCACCCCGCAACCCCAACCCCTCCAACAACTCCCGCCGCCGCGAATACGGCAGGTCCACCGTGGGGGAGCCGTCCACGTGCAGCACGTCGAACACCAGGAACGTCACCGGCACCCGACCCGCCAACCGCCGCGCCTGCGCCGCCGACGCGTGCATCCGCTGCTGCAACGCCCCGAAACTCGGCCGCCCACCCTCCAACGCCACGATCTCCCCGTCCAACAACACCTGCGTCGCACCCAACTGCGCACCCAACCCCTGCAACTCCGGGTACGTCCCCGTCACGTCGTTGCCCAACCGACTCGTCAACCGCACCCGACCACCCTCCACCCGCGCGATCGCCCGCACCCCGTCCCACTTGAACTCGAACGACCACCGCGACCCCGGACCCGGCAACTCCGCCGCCGGCGTCGCCAACATCGGCTCCACCCACTCCGGCAACGCCACCCAACCCGCCCGCACCGCCCCCTGCCGCCGCCGCACCATCCACTCCCGACCGTCCCCGCCACCCGACCCCCGGCGGAAGAACACGAACCCACCCTCCACCCGCGCACCGTGCAACACCACGTCGACCTCGCGGTCCGACCACTTCACCGTCTCGTACCGACCCCGGTCCCAGATCGACATCTCACCCGCGCCGTACTCACCCCTCGGGATCACCCCCGAAAACGACGCGTACTCCAACGGGTGATCCTCGGTGCGCACCGCCAACCGGATCGTCCCCGGCTCCGACGGCAACCCCTTCGGCACCGCCCACGACACCAACACCCCACCCCGCTCCAACCGCACATCCCAGTGCAGCCGCGACGCGTGGTGCTCCTGGATCACGAACGTGTCGTCACCACCACGGGGCAACGCCACATCACCACCCGGCACCGGCTCCGGCGTCCGCCCCGGATCCCGCTTGCGCCGGTACTCCGACAGGTCCCCGCCCATCCCCGCCGCCACGCCCTCAGGCGGGCTTGGCCTTCTTCCTCGCCGGAGCCTTCCGCGACGACGACCCCGACGACGACCCCGAAGACGACGCAGACGAGGAGGAGGACGCCGACTTCTTCGCCGCGGGCTTGCGACCAGCCGACTTCCCACCCCGCGCCGACCTCGCCTGCTCCACGCTCCGCTCCAACGCCGTCATCAGGTCGATCACCTCACCGGGCTCCTCCACACCCGGCCGATCCGGCAACTCCGCACCCCCCACCTTCGCCTCGATCACCTTCTGCATCGCATCGGTGTAATCATCCGTGAAATCACCCGGATCGAACGACCCCGCCATGCTGTCCACCAACGACGACGCCATCTTCAACTCCTGCGGCCGAACCTCCACCTCCGACCCCAAGAACTCGAAATCCGGCTTCCGCACCTCATCCGGCCACAACATCGTGTGCATCACCAACAAGTCATCACGCGCCCGCAACATCGCCAACGTCTCCCGCTGACGGATCGTGATCTTCACCACCGCGAGCTGCCCACTGCGCTCCAAAGCGGTCCGAAGCAACACATAAGGACGCGTCGCCGCCTTGTCCGGCTCCAAATAATAGGACTTCTGAAAATAAATCGGATCGATCTCCTCCGCCGGCACGAACTCCAACACGTCGATCGCGTGATCGGTGTTGATCGGCAACTTGTCGAAGTCCTCGGCATCCATCACCACGACCCGACCATCGTCCAGCTCATACCCCTTCGCGATGTCGGCGTACGCGACCTCCTCACCGCACACCTGGCACACCCGCCGGTACCGGATGCGCCCACCGTCCTCCCGGTGCACCTGGTGGAACCGGAAATCGTGCTCCTCCGTCGCCGTGTACAACCGCACACCGATCGTCACCAACCCGAAGGAGATCGCCCCACGCCACACGCTCCTCATGCCACGTGACTACCCGCTACCAGCACGATCCGCACCAGCACGTCACCCGAACGGACCAACAATCGGGCACACCCGAACAACCCGTCACTCCCGCAACGGCAACCGCGCCAACGACGCGTACGTCCGGTTCCCCGCCACCGCCGCCCGCCGCTCCCGCGCCGTCGCCTCGATGTAGTTCTGCGACGTCGCCAACGACGCGTGCCCCAACAACGCCATGATCTCCGACGCCGACGCACCGTCCTCCGCCAACCGCGTCGCGAACGTGTGCCGCAACGCGTGCAGGTTCGCCCCCGACGGCACCCGGTCGTGCAACCCCGCCCACCGGAAGCACGACCGCACCAGGTACTCCAACCCACCACGCCCGATCGGCTCACCGTGCCGATCCCGCAACAACGCCGACCCCCGGTCGAACCGCCCCCGCGGAAAACGCCGCCGACACGACTCCAGGTACTGCTCCACGATCCGGTCCATCGCCGGCTCGATCGGCACCGACCGGTCCCGATTCCCCTTCCCGGCCACGTGCAACCGCCGCTCACCCGGCCGACCCACCACCGACCCCAACGTCAACGTCCGCATCTCCGCCGACCGCAACCCCGCCACCAACCCCAACGCCAACACCAGCACATCCCGCTCCGGCCACGGATCACGACCACGCCGCGCACCCTCCGCCGCCGCCGCCAACAACCGCTCCGGCGTGTCCTCACCCCGCAACGGCTTCGGCACCAGCGGCGGCGTCTTCGGCCGCGCCACCGCACCCATCGGATTCCCCGCCACCAGCTCCTCCGCCACGCAGAACGTCAGGAACTGGTTCCACGTCGACCACGCCCGCAACACCGACGACTTCGCGTGCGAATCCGCGAACACCCCGAACGCCTCCCGCAGGTTGCGCGTCGTCAGGTCCGACATCTCCAACGACTCCGGCGCGATGCCCGTCACCTGCGCCAACAACGCCGTCACACCCGCCAGGTCCCGCCGGTACGCCGCCGTGGTGTGCGGCGAATCCTTCCGCGGCCGACGAGCGAGGAAGAACGACTCCTGAGCGGCAAGCACACGCATAGGGTTCTTCTACCGCACCCCACCGACAATTCCGGCCATCGACGACCCGGGGGAGTGGCGGAGGCAGGGGAGAGGCCCCGGCACCCGGTGCCCCGTCCGCACGCCGATTCGCCGGGTGCCGGGAATGCCCCGACCGCCTGCGGCGACCCGGGGGAGCTGGCAGCCCGAGCGGAACGGCGGGCGCACGGGCACCGTGCCGACACCATCGGCCACGCGGTCGTCCCGAAAGTCCCGAAACCATGATCAACTCATGGATAATGGCAATTATCCATCAAACGTGGGTCCGGAAGGGGTGGGACCCCGACCGGGGGATGCCCCTTCCCGGACGCCCGCCGCCGAGCCCTCCGGGGCCTCGTCCGGCACGCGTCACGGGCAACGCGCGACGGGTCGCGGCACCGGGAGGCCGCCTGGTGGCCGGCCGGGGCTCGGCGGCACTGGAGGGCGCGGGGGCACCTGGATGATCATCGGCCGTGACGGACCCGGCGTGCGCGTCGGTCGACCGTCCGTCCACACCACCCTTGATCCGTCACTGTGACGTTTCTGTGGTGGTGTTCCCGGATGGTCGAACGACGCGCGCACGGGCCGTTCCGCGCCCCGGCGGCTCCCTGGGCCGTCCGTGAGCGTCGGTCCACGCGGGCGCCGGGCATGCCGGCGGCGGCGCACGCGCACACGACGCGCCGAGGGCCGACGGTGCGCGTGCGCGCGTGGCGAAGCGAATGACGTCGGCGGTCGACCGACCGGGTTCCGGGGCCTCCTGACCGCTCCCGACCTGCTCGGCCGTAACGCCGATAATCTACATTATGTTAAGTAAGAGGTCGGGCGGGCGTCCGGGGGGCTTCCCTGCCGACCCGGGCGGCCTCGGCGGTGATGACGTCCCCCCACGTCTCCCACATGCCGTCGAGCCGTGACGTGACGACGACGCGCTGCACGGCGGCGTCGGGCAGCGGGATCTGCAGGCCGATGGCGTGGTGGCGCACGTGCCGGTCGCCTGCCTCGGCGAGCAGTTCGGCGTCGAAGTCGATCAGGACGCTGCCCTCGGGCAGGTTCTCCGGGACGTCCGCTCCGCAGCCGACGACGCAGACCGGTCCCCCGGCGTCGGCGGTGTGCCGGTCGATCTCGGGTCGGACGTCGAGGGTGCGGGCCTGGCGGGTCCAGGTGGTCAGGGTGCGGTGTTCGGCTTCGGCGATGAGGGGGTCGTCGCGTTCGAGGGCGGCCCAGACGAGTTCGACGTCGGGTTCGTGGGACTTGTCGAGGAATTGGCGCATGGTGCGCTTGGCGCTGGCGAGCATCTCCCCCGTGTCGCGTTCGTGGGGTGGTTCGACGGCCCAGGCGGTGAGGTCGTAGCGGGTGGTGAGGCCGTGCTTGTGGAGGCGGTGGCCGAGTTCGATGTCCTCGGTGCCCCAGCTGGTGAAGCGCTCGTCGAAGCCGCCGACGGCGTCGAAGTCGGTCTTGCGCACCGAGAGGTTCATGCCCCAGGCGTAGAGCCAGGGGAACGGGAGCCGGTCGGGTTGGAAGTCGACGGCGGCGAGGGGTTCGTGGCGGATGTCGCGGAAGCCCGGGTCGTCGTGGAAGTCGTCGTGGAGTTGCTTCGGGGTTCGGGTGGTGAGGGCTTCGGCGAGGCCGGGTGTGGGGTCCCAGGGGCGGTAGCCGTGGACGTAGCCGAGGTTGAGGGTGTGGGCCCGGGAGTGGGCGTGCGTGTGGGCGCGGGTGAAGTCGGGTCCGGGCAGGGTGCCGCAGTCGAGGAAGGCGAGGACGGGTGCGGTGGCGAGGCGGGCCCCGGCGTTGCGGGCGTGGGCGACGTGGCGGCCGAGGTCGGGTTGGTGGTGGTAGTGGAGTCGGAGGCGGTGCTGGTAGGTGGTGACGACGTCGGCGGTGTGGTCGTGTGAGCCGTCGTCGGCGACGACGACTTCGTAGTCGTCGGGCGGGAGGGTCTGGTCGGTGAGGCTGTCGAGGGTGCGGCGGAGGAGTTCGGCGCGGTTGTAGGTGGGGATCACGACCGAGATCCGCGGCGGCATGGGTGCTCCTTGGGCGCTGGGAGGAGCGGACTGTATCGGGGTTGTCGGAACCGATGCAGCCCCGTGCTTCGGTGGCGGGTCAGGGTTGGTGGTGGGTGAGGTGGTCGAGGATGTCGTGGTAGTGGGCGTTGGTCATGATGCCGAGGATGTTGCCGAAGGGGTCGACGACGCTGGCGGTGGTGTAGCCCTCGCCGCGGGTGGTGGGCGGGTCGTGGGGTGTGGCGCCGAGTTCGGTGAGGCGGTCGAGGGTGGTGTGGAGGTCGTCGACGGCCCAGTAGGTGATGGCGCCGGCGGGTGGGGTGTGGGTGTCGTGGGGTGCGTAGGCGCTGTTGACGATGCCGAATTCGTGCTGGTAGTCGCCGATGCGGTATTCGAGGTAGCCGCCGGGGACGGTGAAGTAGGGCTCGGTGCCGAGGAAGGCGGTGTAGAAGGCGCGGGCGGCGTCGAGGTCGTCGGCGAAGAAGTTGGTGGTGGTGAGTCCGCGGAGCATGGGGTTCCTCGTCGGGTCGGTGGGGTGTTCGTCCTCCAGCGTGGTGGTTGAAGTGCTCACGTTGTGAGCTGTTTTGGGGTGGGATGTGGTCGTGCGCGCGGACCGGTTGGTGGCTGTCTTGTTGTTGTTGCAGGTGCGGGGTCGGGTGACGGCGGCGGAGGTGGCGGCGGAGCTGGAGGTGTCGTTGGCGACGGCTCGGCGGGATTTGGAGGCGTTGTCGGCGGCGGGGGTGCCGGTGTACGCGCAGCCGGGGCGTGGTGGTGGTTGGCGGTTGGTGGGGCGGGCGCGGACGGATTTGAGCGGGTTGACGGCGGCGGAGGCGCGGGCGTTGTTCTTGTTGGTGGGTCCGGCGGCGGCGGGGTCGGCGGAGGTTCGGGGGGTGGTGCGGAAGTTGGTGCGGGCGTTGCCGGAGACGTTCCGGGAGGGTGCGTTGGCGGCGGCGGGCGCGGTGGTGGTGGATGTGGCGGGTTGGGGTGGGGTGGGTCGGGTGCGGCCGGGGTTGGTGGGGGTGTTGGAGGAGGCGGTGGTGGGGCGGCGGCGGGTGGTGTTGGGGTATGCGGGGCGTGGTGGGGTGCGGTCGGAGCGGGTGGTGGAGCCGTGGGGGTTGGTGGTGAAGGACGGGGTTTGGTACCTGGTGGCGGGGACGGGGGCGGGTGAGCGGACGTTCCGGGTGGATCGGGTGGTGTCGGCGCGGGTGACGGGTGAGGTGTTCGAGCGTCCGGCGGGGTTGGAGTTGTCGGTGGTGTGGGGGCGGGTGGTGGCGGAGGTGGAGCGGCGGCGGTCGTCGGTGTCGGCGGTGGTGTGGGTGCCGTCGCGGTGGGCGGGGGTGTTGGGTGATCAGTTCGGGCGGCATTGCGAGGTGGTGGAGGTGGTGGGTGGTCGGTCGCGGGTGCGGGTGTCGGCGGGGAGCGCGGTGATGGTGGCGCAGGTGTTGGCGGGGTGGGGTGGGTTGGTGGAGGTGGTGGGGCCGGTGGAGGTGCGGGCGGAGTTGGCGCGGTTGGGTGGTGAGTTGGTGGGGTTGTACGGGCGTGGGTGAGCCGCTCTCCCCCGCCTGTTCTCCCCCTGGGCTGCTTTTCCCTGGGGTTGGTCAGAGGTGTTCGTGGATGCGGTCGCGGAGGGGTTTGGCGGCGAGGGCGCGGAGGGCGGCGTCGACGAGGGTGCTGAGGGGGTGGGGCAGGTCGTTGTCGAGGTCGTGGGCGGCGGCGGTGGTGGCGGTCCACTCGGCGTCGAGGGTGGGGATGAGGGCGCGGGCGCGGTCGGTGAGGTGGACGATGCGGTGGCGGGCGTCGTGGCCGGGGTGGAGTTCGACGAGGCCGTCGCGGCGCATCTGGTTGACGGTTTGGCTGATGGCGGAGTGGGTGACGCCGATGGTGTCGGCGAGGTCGCGGATGGTGCGGGGTCCGGTGGTGTGGACGAGGCGGATGACGGGGGTGTAGCGGGGGCGGAAGTCGGGGAGGCCGAGGTCGGCGTAGACGCGGGCGACGTCGGTCTCGAGGAGGTCGAGGAGGTGGCGCAGGCGGGTGCCGAGGTAGTGGGGGGCGGGTTGGTGGTCCACCCCCCTAATGTAACAGTGCTGTTGTATCTGGGAGGGGGTTCGGGTGTACCCGGAGGTCGAGCCGCACGAGCGGGGGATGTTGGACGTCGGTGACGGCAACCTCGTGTACTGGGAGGTGTGCGGCAACCCGGAGGGGAAGCCGGTGGTGTGCCTGCACGGTGGGCCGGGGACGGGCTGCTCCCCCGGCATGGCGCGGCGGTTCGACCCGCGGGCGTACCGGATCGTGCTGCTGGACCAGCGCGGCTGCGGGCGCAGTCGGCCGCACGCGAGCGAGTACGGCACGGACCTGTCGGTGAACACGACGGCGCACCTGGTGGGTGACCTGGAGCTGGTGCGGGAGCACCTGGGCGTGCGGCGGTGGATGGTGTTCGGCGGGTCGTGGGGCGCGACGTTGGGGTTGCGGTACGCGCAGTTGTTCCCGGAGCGGGTGACGGAGGTCGTGCTGGTGTCGGTGACGACGGGCCGGCACGCGGAGTTGGACTGGCTGTACCACGGGTTGGGGATGTTCTTCCCGGAGCAGTGGTCGCGGTTCCGGGCCGGTGCGGGCGAAGGTGCGACGGATCTGGTGGCGGCGTACGACGTGCTGCTCAACGACCCGGACCCGGTGGTGCGGGAGAGGGCGGCTCGGGACTGGACGGATTGGGAGTCCTCGATCGTGTCGTTGCGGCCGGATCACCGGCCGGGGCCGCGGTGGGCGGATCCGGCGTGGCGGATGGCGTTCGCGCGGTTGTGCGCGCACTACTTCCGCAACCGGGTGTGGTTGGAGGACGGGCAGGTGTTGCGGGACGTGGACCGGTTGCGCGGGATCCCGGCGGTGCTGGTGCACGGTCGGTGGGACATGCAGGGGCCGGTGGGGACGGCGTGGGAGTTGGCGCGGCGGTGGCCGGAGGCGGAGTTGGTGGTGGTGGAGGGCGCGTCGCACGCGGTGTCGGATCCGGGGATGGCGGAGGCGGTGGTGGCGGCGACGGACCGGTTCGCGTGGCGCACTCCCCCGGCGTGACGTGCTCGCCGCGTAACGTGCTCCCGGCGTGAGGTGGGGTCAGGGTCGCCAGACGGTGGTGGTGCGGACGGTGACGCCTTCGAGGTCGGGTGGGACGGGCACGGGGTAGGTGGCGACCCGGGTCCAGCCGCGGGGCATGAAGGCGCGTTGCGGGTCGCCGACGAGGACGAGCGCGCCGCGGTGGTGGGCGGCGAGGAGGAAGGGTTCGACGCGGGCGGCCATGTCGCGGTCGTAGAAGACGTCGCCGGCCAGCAGGACGTCGGTGTCGGGTGTGGTGTCGAGCAGGTCGCCGGGGGTGATGGTGAGGGTGACGTGGTTGGCGTGGGCGTTGAGGGCGATGGCGGTGGCGGCGAGAGGGTCGACGTCGTTGGCGGTGACGAGTCCGCCGGCGCGGGCGGCGGCGACGGCGACGAGGCCGGAGCCGGAGGCGAGGTCGAGCACGCGGCGGCCGGTGACGAGGTGGGGGTGGTCCAGGACGTGGCGGGCCAGGGCTTGGCCGCCGGCCCAGGGGAACGCCCAGAAGGGTGGTTCGGGTGAGCCGGTGCGTTCCCACAGGGTGGTGACGTCGTCGGCGGTGCGCAGCACGATCTCGGGGGTGAGGGGGACCGGGCGCGCGGTGGTGGCGGAGCGGACGAGGTCGTCCACTAGGCGGGGTGCCGGTGCGTCGGCGGGTCGGTGCGTGCCGTGGGGTGCCCCGCTGTGGGGTGCCGTGTCATGGGGTGACAGTAGTGGGTGGGTCACAGTCCGCCGGCGACGCGGAGGATCGCGCCGGTGGTGAAGGAGGCGCCGTCGCCGAGGAGCCAGGCGACGGCGTCGGCGATCTCCTCGGGTTCGCCGGGGCGGCCGAGGGGGATGGCGGGTGCGACGCGGTCGGGGCGGTCGGGGACGCCGGAGAGCTGGTGGATCTCGGTGCGGACGGTGCCGGCGGCGACGGCGTTCACCCTGATGCCGCGTGGTCCGAGTTCCTTGGCCAGGCCGATGGTCATGGCGTCGACGGCGGCTTTGCTGGCGGCGTAGTGGACGTACTCGTTCGGGGAGCCGAGGGTGGCGGCGGCGGAGGAGACGGAGACGACGGAGCCGCCGGCGACGAGGTCGCGTGCGGCGCGGCGGGCGCAGAGCAGGGCTCCGAGGACGTTGACGTCGATGACGCGGCGCAGGTCTTCGGTGCGGGTGCGGGCCAGGGGGCCGACGGGGCTGGTGATGCCGGCGTTGATGACGACGCCGGTGACCTGGCCGAGGCGGGCGGCGGTGTCGAAGAGGGTGTCGACGTCGGTCTCGTCGGAGACCTCGGCGCGGACGGCGACGCCGTCGACCTCGCGGGCGAGGGCGTGGGCCCGGTCCTCGGCGGCGCGGTAGCCCAGGACGACGCGGTGGCCGTCGGCGGCGAGGCGTCGGACGACGGCGGCGCCGATGCCGCGGCTGCCGCCGGTGACCACGATCAGGCCGGTCATGCCGTCACCTCCGCCGTGTCGTGCCGGGTGTTCCCGGGCTGCCGGTCCCCCGGCGTTCGTGGTCAACCTACGGCTCCGGCCGGCGCGGTGGTGTCCACCCGTGGCGAACGTCCGGTACGCAGGGCCACCGCAAGACCTCCGATGGTGTGAATCCGTACCCCGGTGTCACTCGAACGGTGCCGCGGGGGCACTCTGGGGAGGTGACCGAGCCGCGTTGCTCCGCGATCTCCGCGGACCTGGACGAGCCCCAGGCGGGGACCGCCGCCACCGCCGCCGCGTGGATCTGCCTGGAGCAGCCGGGGCCGTGGGGGCGTGACGCGCTGACGCAGAGCAGGCTCGACCCGGTGCTGGGCGCGGAGCTGGGTCGCCGTGCCGCCGACGCCGGGGTGCGGGTGCTGCTGATCCGCCGCCCGGGCCGGCACGCCGACACCCACCACGACGGGCCGCGCCGGGTGTACCTGGCCGCCACGGCGCCCGGCCGGTCGTGGCTGGAGCGGGCGGACGTGGCGGACCCGGCGGTGCTGCTGGACGTGGACCTGGCGGCGTTGGCCGCCGGTGAGCCCGCCGGGCTGGGCGTCAGGGAGGACGGGCCGCTGCTGCTGGTGTGCGCCAACAGCCGTCGGGACGTGTGCTGCGCGTTGCGGGGGCGGCCGTTGGCCGAGGCGCTGGCGGCGCGGCGGCCGGACGCGGTGTGGGAGTGCACGCACACCGGCGGGCACCGGTTCGCGCCGACCGGGGTGCTGCTGCCCACCGGCTACACCTACGGTCGCCTCGACGCCGGGTTCGCCGAGCGGCTGCTGGACGACGCCGCCCGCGGCCGGGTGGTCACCGACCGCTGCCGGGGCCGCTCCGCGCACGCCCCGGTCGGGCAGGTCGCCGAGCTGGCGGTGCGGGAGCTCCTCGGGGAGGACCGGGACGTGCTGGCGGTGCGCGGCGACACGGTGCACCACGTCGACGGGCGGGCCTGGCGGGTCGAGGTCGCGGCCCGCGACCTACCGGCCCTGCGCCCGGCGAGCTGCGGGGCGGACCCCACTCCCGTGACCGCGCTCGTCGCCACCGACGTCCACCGGCTCGTCCCCGTCGGCTGACCCGGGCACCGCGTCCCGGAACAGCCTGCCGCCGACCGCGTCGGTGTCGTCCAGGCCCAGCTCGCGCACCGCCTCGGGCGGCAGGGCCAGCAGCGACACCGCCACCCCCAGGTAGTAGGCGTCGAGCAGGGCCGCGTCGCGCGTGGTGCTGGGCAGCCCGGCCGCGGCGTGCAGGCCGGCGCCGGCGCGGGCGTTGGACACGGCCATGCGGCCCAGCGCCGCGCGCACGCCGGGCCGGCGCACCGCCTCCAGGTACAGCTCGGCCATCGCCAGCAGCTGCGTCGGGTCGTCGACGACCGCGCGGCGCAGCAGCGCCGGGTACAGGCGGGCGACCTCGGCGGGGGTGATGGCCTCGGGGGTGGTCTCGCGCAGCCGTCGCACCGCCGCGGCGTGCGACGCCGTCATCCGGGCGGCGGCCGCGCCCAGCAGCGCGTCGCGGGTCGGGAAGTAGTTCTTCGTGGTGCCCTCCGGCACGCCCGCGGCCCGGTCCACCGCCCGGTGCGTGAGCCCCCGGCCGCCCTCCGCCGCCAACACCGCGATCGCACAGTCGCACAGCAGGTCCCGACGGCTCGTCACGGGGACGGGACACTAGCCGATCGCGGTCGGCCCGCCGTGGCCACCACCCGCCCGGCCTCCAGCACCAACCACACCCCGCACACGCAGCGCACGTAGTCGACGCGGCCGTGCGAGGAGACCGGGTAGACGCGGTCGGCGCTGGGCCACCCGCAACAAGGACACCTGGTGTTCACGCCACCAGCGTGGTGTCATGGTTCAGTGCATTTCAACCCTTACGGCGGGGCGGCGGCGGAACTGGCCGCCGCGCTGGTCAACACCGACCCCGGGGCGGGCGCGGGCGAGCTGCTGGAGCTGCTGCGCGAGCACGGCTACAAGCCCCTGGGCGTGCTGGACGAGGACCAGGCCCGCGAGCTGACCGCCTGGGCCGCCCGCCTGTCCCCGGTGTTCGACCGCACCCCCGACCAGGTCGACCTCGTCAACGACCTGCTGGCCACCGCCGCCGCCAGGCCCTACGTCTCCACCCACGACGACCGGCCGCCCCACCTGCACTTCGCCCCCGAGCACGCGCCGACGGCCCAGCGCGTGCGGGCGTTCACCGCCGCGGGCCTGGCCCACGTCGTGTGCGAGGACCCCGGCCGGCTGGGCCGCTGCGCCCGCCCCGGCTGCGGCACCGTGTACGTCGACACCTCCCGCAACGGCCGCCGCCGCTTCTGCGGCACCCGCTGCGCCAACCGCGTCCACGTCGCGCGGCACCGCACCCGCACCCCCTGACCCGCGAGCCCCGCGGGGGAGGTCAGTGCATGACCCGGCGGCCGAACCGGGCGTTGCCGAACTCCGCCGCCTCCCCGATCAACGCCGACCCCACGTCCGTGCGGCCCCGGAACCAGGCGTGGCGGAACCACGCGTCCTGGTGGAACACCACGTCGCCGAACAACGCCCGCCCGCCGAACCGCACGTGCCGGAAGTCCGCCCGCCCCGACACCTCGGCCCCCCGGAAGTCCGCCCGGCCCGACACCTTCGCCCGCGCGAACCCCAACTGGTCGGCCACCTGCGCCGACCGCAACGACACGTTCCCGGCGAACACCGCCAGCCCGAACGACGCCGACCGCGCGAACAACGCGTCGGTGAACACCGCGTGCCGCAGGAACCGCGCCCCCGCGAAGGTCGCGTCACCGGTCACCGTCGTCGCCTCGAACCGCGCGTCGCCCAGGAACACCGCCCCCGTCAGGTCCACCCGGTTCACCCGGCACCCCGACAGGTCGAAGTCCACCAGGATCGCCCCCGGCGCGACCACGTCCATCCCCGGCCAGAAGTCCTCGCCCGGACGCAGGTGCGCCACCAGCTCCCGCTGCACCGCGGTGCGCCACGGCGCGTCCAACCCCCGGCTCACCCCGCCCCGCAACGCCGCCAACCACGTCGTCACCACCGCCTGCCGCCGCCGCGGCGACTGCCTGCCGATCTCGGCCAGCAGCAGCAACCCCTCCTGCTCACCGGCCCGGAACAGCCGGTTCGCCTCCCGCCACACCGACACCGCCGCCGGCACCGCGGCCGCGTCCGGCCCCACCCGCCGCCGCGCGTGCTCGTCCAACAACGTCTCCGAACGCGACGCGCGCGCGTGGCGCACGCCAATCCAGACGATGACCACCGCCACCGCCACCGGCACCAGCCACGACGACATACCCCCGATCATGCCCGCCCCGCGTACGTCCGCGGACGTACTTCCCGTCACCGCTTCGTGGCCGACGCCGCGACGCCCCCGCGCGCGGAGCATCGACACCATGCACCCGACACCGCCGCAACGCGCCTCCGACACCGACCGCGAGCACACCGCCGCCCGCCTGCGCGACGCCGTCGGCGAAGGCAGGCTCACCCTCGCCGAGGGCGACGAGCGCATCACCGCCGCCTACGCCGCCGTGCACCGCCACGACCTCGCCGCCCTCACCGCCGACCTGGCCGCCCCGCCGGCACCGCCCACCCCGCCCGCGCGCCGGCGGCCGCCCCTGCCCGCGGTCCTGGCGGTCGTGCTCGTCGTCGCCTGGATCGCCTCTCCCCTGCCGTTCCCCTGGCCGCTGCTGCTGATCGCGCTGGTCGTCCACCGCGCCCGGCGGCGCCGGGAGGACCGACACGGGGGCGCGATCACCCCGGCCGCCTGATCCACACCGGCCCGTCCCTGCCCTAGAGTCCGCCCCATGGACCTGACCGACGCGTGCTTCGCCGGCGCCGCACGACAGGCCGAGCTGCTGCGATCCGGCACGCTCACCTCCCGCGACCTCGTCGCCGAGTGCCTGCGCCGCATCGACCGGCACGACCGGGCGCTCAACGCGTTCCGGCTGGTCTTCGCCGAACGCGCCCTCGCCGAGGCCGCCGACGCCGACGCCCGCCTCGCCCGCGGCGAGACCGCGCCCCTGCTCGGCGTGCCCGTCGCGGTCAAGGAGGACCTCGCCCTGGCCGGGCTGCCCACCACCAGGGGAACCGCCGCCGTCGACACCCCCGCGCCCGCCGACGCCGAGGTCGTCCGCCGGCTGCGCGCCGCCGGGGCCGTCGTCGTCGGCCGCACCCGCATGCCCGAACTCGGCCTGTGGCCCTACACCGAGTCCAGCTGGGCCGGCGCCACCCGCAACCCGTGGTCGCCCGACCACTCGCCCGGCGGGTCCAGCGGCGGGTCCGCCACCGCCGTCGCCGCGGGCCTGGTCGGCGCCGCCGTCGGCACCGACGGCGCCGGGTCGATCCGCATCCCCGCCGCCGGCACCGGCCTGTTCGGCCTCAAACCGCGCCGCGACCTGGTCCCGCTGGCACCCGAGCGCGACGTCTGGGGCGGCCTGGTCGCCGCCGGGCCCATCACCCGCCACGTCGCCGACGCCGCCCTGCTCCTGGACGTGCTGGCACCCGGCCACGACCACGCCTCCGCCGTCACCGACGGCCGCGCCCTGCGCATCGCCGTGTCCCTGCGCCCCTGGGGACCCGGCATCGGCGTGCACCCCGAGGTCCGCGACGCCGTCCTGGACACCGCCGGCCTGCTCGCCGACCTCGGCCACGACGTCACCCGCGTCGACCCCGACCTGCACGACCTCACCGGACCGGCCGCGTTCGCCGCCCGCTACCTGCACAGCGCCGCCGCCGGCGAACAGGCCCTGGACCGACCCGACCGGCTCGACGCCCGCACCCGCGCCGTCGCCGCCCTGGGCCGCGCGCTGCCCGCGCCCCTCGTGCGCGCCGCCCACGCCCGCACCGCCGCCCTCACCCGAGACGCCAACCGCCTCTTCGACGACCACGACCTGCTGCTCACCCCCGTGCTCACCCGACCGCCGCTGCGCGTGGGCGAGTGGGACCGCCTGCCCACCGTCGCCGCGCTGCTCGCCGCCGCCCGCATGACCACGTTCCTGCACCTGTGGAACGTCACCGGCAACCCCGCCGCCTCCGTCCCCGCCGGCCACACCCGCACCGGCCTGCCCCTGGCCGTGCAACTGGTCGCCGCCCCCGACGGCGAACGCACCATCCTCACCGCCGCCGGCCAACTCCAACGAGCCCGCCCCTGGACCGACCGCCACCCCTGACCACCCGCGTGTCGAACACCCGGCCCCGGTGTGTCGAACGCTCAAGACCCGTGTGTCGAACATTCAGAGCCCATGTGTCGAACGCCCAGGGCCCGTGTGTCGAACGTTCGGAACCCCCGGGTTCACCCCTCGCGGCGCGCCAGCTCCTCCCGCCACCGCAGCAACCACCCCGGCACCCGGTCGCCGGCCACCGCCGCCAACTCCTCCCGCACCACGTGCCGCAGCACGTCGTCGGCGTCCCGCGCCAACCGCCCCAGCACCTCCTCGCGCACCGCCGGCCAGTCACCCGACGACGACGCCACCGACCGCAGCCGCGCGTACCGCTCCCACCCGGGGTGCGCCAGCAACGCCCGCCGCCGCAACTCCACCGCCCGCCGCACCCACCCCGCGCGCAGGCACTCGTCCACCCCCAGGTCCACCAGCCGCGTCGCCGCACCGCGCCCGCCCGTCGCCGCCAGACCCCGCTCCACCCACGCCACCGCCTCCGCCGACCGGCCCGCGTCCCGCAGCACCGTCGCCACCTGCAGGTAGTGCCAACCCGACGACAGGTCCCGCGACAGCACCAGCACCTGCAGGTCCACGTCACCGGTGTGCTCGGCCAGCTCCTCCATCACCCGCAGCAACGCCCACCGCTCCCGGTCGTAGCGGCCCGTCCGCCCGAACCCGATCACCGGCAACCGCTCGAACCGCGCCACCGCCTCCGCCCGGTAGGCCGCCAGCCCGTCCTCGCCCAACGCCGCCGCGTACCCCGCCAACCGCACCTCCGGCGGCTCGGCGAACGCCGTCTGCAACCACAACAACCACGCCGCCAGCTCCCGACCCCCGCCCGGCGGGCCGTCCGCGCACGCCACCGCGTGCAGGTCCAGCACCCGGTCCACCAACCCGGCCAGCTCCGCCCGCCGCTCCCCACCCTGCGCCGCCGCCACCAGCACCTCGGCCAGCTCCCGCGCCACCGCCCGCGCGTCCGAGCCCGCGCCCGTACCCGCCTCCGAGTCCGCCCCGGGGCCCGTCTCCGGGCCCGTCTCCGGCGCGCCCCGCACCAGCACCGACAGCTCCGCCACCACAGCCGACAACTCGTCCCACCGCACCGACCACGGCACGTCCACACGCGCCAGAGCCGCCGCCGCACGACCGGGTAATGCGTCCACCGCGACATCCAACCGCACCCCGCGCACACCCCACGAGGCCCCACCCGCGCGACCCGGCCACCGGCGACCCGCCCCACCACGCGAAAAGGGGCGCCGGCACCCACGCCGACGCCCCACCACCGCGACCAAGATCACTCCGGGCGCGCGGGCGGCTCCACCTCCCCGGCACCGACCTCGCGCGGCGACCCGCCCGACGCCAGCACCCCCGGGTCGACCCCGCGCTCCACCGACGGCTGCCCCAACGGGCTGGGCACCTCCTTGCGCGCCACCGCCTCCGCCGCCCGCACCGCCTCGGCCACCGTCGGGTCCGGCGCCGTGTCGAACCAGTCCGCCACCGACGGGTCGTCGCGCTCCGGCTCCGACGTCGCCGCCTGCTCCGGCGCGGGCGGCTCGTAGCGGAACACCCCGTCCTCGCCCGGCGCGCCCAGCATCCGCGCGAACCCCTCCAGCGCCTTGCCGTAGTCCGACGGCACCAACCACACCTTGTTCGCGTCGCCCTGCGCCATCTGCGGCAACGTCTGCAGGTACTGGTAGGCCAGCACCTCCGGCGTCGGCCGGCCCGCCTTGATCGCCGCGAACACCTTCTCGATCGCCTTCGCCTGACCCTGCGCCTGCAGGTAGCGGGCCGCCCGCTCGCCCTGCGCCCGCAGGATCGCCGACTGCCGCTCCGCCTCCGCGCCCAGGATCGCCGCCTGCTTCGCGCCCTCCGCCGACAGGATCTGCGCCTGCTTCTGGCCCTCCGCGGACTTGATCGCCGCCTCCCGCTGGCCCTCCGCGTTCAGGATCATCGCGCGCTTCTCCCGGTCCGCGCGCATCTGCTTCTCCATCGAGTCCTGGATCGACGGCGGCGGGTCGATCGCCTTCAACTCCACCCGCGCCACCCGGATGCCCCACCGGCCCGTCGCCTCGTCCAGCACCCCGCGCAGCTGGTTGTTGATCTGGTCGCGGGACGTCAGCGTCTCCTCCAGGCTCATCCCGCCCACCAGGTTGCGCAGCGTCGTGGTCGCCAACTGCTCCACACCCACGATGTAGTTCGAGATCTCGTACACCGCCGCGCGCGGGTCGGTCACCTGGAAGTACACGACGGTGTCGATCGACACCGTCAGGTTGTCCTGCGTGATCACCGGCTGCGGCGGGAACGACACCACCTGCTCACGCAGGTCGATCCGCGCCCGCACCCGGTCGAAGAACGGCACCAGGATGTTCAACCCCGGCGCCGCGGTCGTGCGGTAGCGGCCCAGCCGCTCGATCACCGCGGCCGTGGCCTGCGGGATCACCAGCACCGACTTCACCATGACGACGAGCACGAACAGCACCAGGACCGCGATGACGATCAGCGTGGTGGTCAACTTCCCCCGCCTCCTACGCCCCGGACAGCACCACCGCGGTCGCGCCCGAGATCTCGACAACTGTCACTTCGGCGCCGGGCTCGATGACCTCGCGGTCCAGCGACCGCGCCGACCACACCTCGCCGGCGATCCGCACCCTACCGCCGTGCCCATCCACAGTGGACACCACGACCGCCGTGCTGCCCACCAGGGCCTCCACGCCCGACTTGTGGCCCGTGCCCAGCGCCATCCGCCGCTTGATCGCGGGCCGCGCGCCGACCACCAGCCCCAACGACACCACCGCGAACACGACCGCGCCGACGAGGGCGTCCGCGCCCAGCGCCGTCGCACCCGCCGCGCCGAACGCCGCCAGGCCCAGCATGACCAGCACGAAGTCGCCCGAGAGGATCTCGGCCGCCACCAGGACGACACCGAGGACCAACCAGATCAGCGCGGCCACCCACCCATCCTCGCACTTTCCGCGGCGACGGGCGGGCGTTTCAGGCCCCGGGGTCGGTCACGAAGTCGATCAACCGCTCCACCGCTCCCAGCAGCGGCGTCTCCAGGTCGCGGAACCCCGACACCCCCGCCAGCACCCGACGCCACCCCTCGTGCGGCTCGCCCCAGCCCAACGCCGCGCACACCCCCTCCTTCCACGGCACGCCCCGCGGCACCCGAGGCCACGCCGCGATCCCCACCGACGACGGCTTCACCGCCTGCCACACGTCCACGTAGGGGTGGCCGGTGACCAGCACGTGCTCGTCGCGGATCGCCGACACCAGCCGCGACTCCTTGCTGCCCGCCACCAGGTGGTCCACCAGCACCCCCAGCCGCCGCCCCGGGCCCGTGCCGAAGTCCGCGACCCGGTCGGCCAGCACGTCGACCCCGTCCAGCGGCTCGACCACCACGCCCTCCACCCGCAGGTCGTGCCCCCACACCCGCTCCACCAGCTCCGCGTCGTGGCGGCCCTCCACCCAGATGCGGCTGTCGCGGGCCGTGCGGGCGCGCAGCCCCTCCACCCGCACCGACCCCGACGCCGACCGGGCCGGCGCCGCGGCCTTCGGCGCGGGCCGCACGAGCGTCACCGGCCGCCCGTCCACCAGGAACCCGGCCGGCCGCAGCGGGAACAACCGGTGCCGGCCGTGCCGGTCCTCCAGCACCACCTGGCCGTGCTCGAACCGCACCACCGCGCCGCAGAACCCCGACGCCGGGTCCTCCACCACCAGCCCGACCTCGGCCACCACCTCGGGCACCGTCCTGCGCTTGCGGCCCGACAGCACGTCGCGGCCGTAGTCGTGTGATCGCACGGCCGGCGACGTTACCGGCCCCCGCCCACCGAGGGGTGGTCGGGGAAGAACCCGGCGAACACCCCGCACCACGCCGCCAGGCGGTCCCCGTCCACCACCGACGACCAGCGCCGCACGCCCTCGGCCAGGTCCGGCGAGGCGTAGGCCAGGTCCACCGCGTCCACCGCCGGGTCGCCCACGCACGGCCGCGGGTCGATCGCCACCGGCCCCCGCGCGCCCGCGTCCAGCACGTTGCCGAAGTGCAGGTCGCCGTGCAGCAGGGTCGCGGGCACCGGGTCGCGCGCCAACCGCGCCGCCCGCGCGTGCGCCGCGTCGTGGTCGCCGGGGTGGCGGCGGCGCAGCAGCCCGAAGACGAAGTCGACCCGCTCGGCCAGCGACGGGAAGCCCCCCGGCGGGGGGACGTGCAGGTCGCGCAGCACGTCGGCCAGGCGCGGGTCGTCACCGACCGGGGTGCCCGGCACCAGTCCCTCCAGCAGCAGCGCGCCCCGCGCCGGGTCGGCCGCCAGCACCCGCACCACCCGCGGCGAGGGCTCCCACGCCCGCAGCGCCGCCCGTTCCCGCACCGCGATCGCCGGGTCCGGGGTCACCTTCAGCACCACCGGCTCCCCGTCGCGCGAGCACAGCACCGCATGAGAGGTGCCGCCGGCCAACGGCCGCACCACCTCCAGGCCCCAGTCCCGGCACAGGCCCGCCACCAGCGCGTCCACCCCCGCCAGCCACGACCGCACCCCCGGCCCGAACCGCCGCGTCATGCGCTCCCCGAGCGAGGCCACCTCAGCCGTCCAACCGCAGGACGAACTCCTCCACGTCGGCGCCGCGCCCCTCGGCGAACCGGACGCCCTCGCCGACCGCGACGAACCCGCACTTCTCCAGCACCCGTAGCCACCCCAGGTTGTCCACCGCCACCCGCGCGTGCAGCGGCAGCGGCTGCGACCGCAGGAACGACCGCAACGCCGCCGTGGCCAGCCCCTTGCCCCAGTGCTCCCGGTCGACCCAGCACGTCACCTCGACCCCGCCGGACCGGGGGAACCGGGCGACGTGCCCCACCACCTCGCCCTCGAACACCACCGTCCGCGCCACCACCGCGTCGTCGGCCAGGATCCGCGCCCACCGCACCAGGAACGCCGACCGGTCCGACGGGTCCGCCGGGGTGAACGCGGCCATCCGGACCGCCTCCGGGTCGCGTTGCTGCCCGAAGAACACCAGCACGTCCGCGGCGGTCACCTCGCGCAGTTCGACGCCCACGCGGCAAGTACACAACACGCGGTCCCGACCCCGGGAAGGGGACCGGCCGCGACGGTCAGAACGCGGGCCAGGGGATCGCCGGCCAGTCGTCGGACGGCGCCGGGTACACCCCCGCCGCCAGCAGCTTGTCCACCCGCTCGGTCAACGCCCGCACCTCCGCGCGCGTCACGTGCTCCCGCAACCGCCCCGCCAGGCCGCCGGCCAGCTCCGACCGCAGCCGCCGCAGCGCCTCCACCGCGTCACCGGGCAGCTCCTCGCCCAACCAGCCCCACAGCACCGTGCGCAGCTTGTCGTCGGAGTGCAGGCAGATCCCGTGGTCCACCCCGTACACCGCGCCGTCGACCGCGTGCAGCACGTGACCGCCCTTGCGGTCGGCGTTGTTCACCACCACGTCGAACGCCGCCATCAACCGCACCCGCGGGTGGTCGGCGTGCACCAGCACCGCGGGCTCGCCGTAGCGGTCGTGCGCCCGCAGCACCGAACGCCACCCCGGCCGCACCCGGTCCTCCGGCACGATGTCCACCAGGTCGTCGTCCTCACGGGTGTCCACCCACAGCTGCACCATGCCCGGCCCGAACGGGCCCTCCCGCAGCACCGTCGGCGGCACCAGGTGCACCCCCGCCGCCTCCGACACCAGGAACGTCGCCACCTCCCGGCCCGCCAGCGTGCCGTCCGGGAAGTCCCACAGCGGCCGCTCGCCGCGCACCGGCTTGTACACGCACTGCGCGGTCACGCCGTCCAGCCCGATCCCGCAGAACAACGTCGCGTTCGAGGCGTCCACCAACCGGCCCTCGACCTCGATGCGGCCACGCCGCAGCAGGTCGAGCACCCCGTCGTCAGCCGGACCCACCGCCGCGCTCAGCCCTCGTCCGAACGACGGTAGCCGTTCTGCCGGGGGCACACGTGCCCCTCCGGGTCCAGCGGCTCCGCGCACAGCGGGCACGGCTTGCGGCCGGCCCGCACCACCCGGTCCGCGCGCTCGGCGAACGCCCGCGCCTCCACCGGGCTCAGGAACACCCGCACCGCGTCCGGGCCCTCCTCGGTGTCGTCGAGCACCACCGCCTCGTCGACCTCCTCCTCGGTGATCGCGAGCAGTTCGATGACGACCGCGCGGGACTCCGCGTCCCAGCCCAGCCCCATCGTGCCGACCTTGAACTCCTCCTCGACCGGCACCGCCAGCGGTTCGGTGTCCCGGAGGTCGTCGGGGACCGCGTCGGGGACCTCCGCGCCGAACCGCCGGTGCACCTCCTCCAGCAGCGAGCCGATGCGCTCGGCGAGTACGGCGACCTGTTGCTTCTCCAGCGCCACGCTGACCAGCCGGGCCTCCTCGGAGGCCTGCAGGTAGAACGTGCGCTCGCCAGGCTGCCCGACGGTGCCGGCGACGAACCGGTCGGGCTGGCGGAATACGTGGATGACGCGTGCCATGACAACGACGACCCTAGGCCACGCGAGCAAGATCGGCAGCCCTGCCCCTCCCTTTTCCACGACCGGCGAACACGACACCCCGCCGTTCGGTCCCGACCGGTCCGCCGCGCGCACCGATAGGGTCGGCCGGGTGGTGACGATCGCACCGTACGGAACGTGGACATCGCCCATCGGCGCGGCCGACGCCGCCGCGGCCGGCGGGGGCCCGCAGTGGGTCGACCTGCACGACGGTCGCCCCTGGTGGGCCGAGGGACGCCCCGCCGAGGGCGGCCGGGTCGCGCTCGTGCGCGACGGGCGGGACCTGCTGCCGCCGCCGTGGAACGCGCGCAACCGCGTCCACGAGTACGGCGGCCGGCCGTGGGTGGTGCTGGACACGCCCGAGGGGACGCGCGTGGCGTTCACCAACTGGGACGACCAGCGCGTCTACCTGTTCGACCCCGACGACCCGCGGCCCGTGCCGCTGAGCCCCGAGCCCGAGCGGCACCACGGGCTGCGCTACGCCGACCTCACCGCCGGACCCGGGCACGCCGAGGTGTGGTGCGTGCGCGAGACCGTGACCGGCGACGCCCGCACCGACGTGCGCCGCGACCTGGTCGCGCTGCCCCTGGACGGCTCCCCGCCGCGGGTGCTGGCCGCCAGCCACCACTTCATGACCGGGCCCCGGCTCTCGCCCGACGGCCGCCGCTTCGCCTGGATCGGCTGGGACCACCCCCGCATGCCGTGGGACGGCACCGAGCTGTGCGTGGCCGAGGTCGGCTCGCCCGGGCACCGCGTCGTGGCCGGCGGCGACACCGAGGCCGTCTGCCAGGTCGAGTGGGACGGCGAGGACCTGCTCGCCCTCACCGACCCCGACGGCTGGTGGAACCTGTTCCGCATCCGCCCGGACGGCACCGCGACGAACCTCGCCCCGTGCGCGCAGGAGCTGGGCGGGCCGATGTGGCGGCTGGGCAACCGCTGGTTCGCCCCGCTCGGCGGCGGCCGCCACGCCGTGCTGCGCTCCGGCGCGCTGGCCGTGCTCGACGAGCGCAGCGGCACCGTCACCGACGTCGACGTGGACCTGCCCGTCTGGCACGCCCACCTCGCCGTGCACGACGGCGTCGTGGTCAGCTCCGCCGCCGGGCCGCTGACCGAGGCGGCCGTGGTGTCGCTGGACCTGTCCACCGGCGAGCTGACCGAGCACACCCCGGCCGCGTCGCCGCTGCCGGTCGACCACCTGCCCGTGCCCGAGGAACGCCTGTTCCCCGGCCCCGACGGCGACGTGCCCGCCTACGTCTACCCGCCGCGCAACCCCGACTTCGCCGGACCCGACGACGAGAAGCCGCCCTACGTCGTGCACGTCCACGGCGGCCCCACCGGCCGCTGCGCGCCCGTGCTCGACGCCGAGCTGGCCTACCTGACCAGCCGCGGCATCGGCGTCGTCGCGGTCAACTACGGCGGCTCCACCGGCTACGGGCGGGCCTTCCGGGAACGGCTGCGCGAGCAGTGGGGCGTGGTCGACGTCCGCGACTGCGCCGCCGTCGCCCGGGCCCTGGCCGACGAGGGGACCGCCGACGGCGACCGGCTGGCCATCCGCGGCGGCAGCGCCGGCGGCTGGACCTCGGCCGCGTCGCTGACCTCGGTGAAGACCTACCGGTGCGGCACGGTCGCGTTCCCCATCCTCGACCTGGCCGGCTGGACCGGCGCGGGCGGCGAGACCCACGACTTCGAGTCCCGCTACGTCGAGGGCCTGGTCGGGCCCTGGCCCGCCGCGGCCGACCGGTACGCCGAGCGGTCACCCTCCCACCGCGTCGGACACCTCGCCGGGCCCGTCCTGCTGCTGCAGGGGCTGGAGGACGAGATCTGCCCGCCCGAGCAGGCCGACCGGTTCGCCCGCGCCCTGGACGGCACCGGCATCCCGCACGCCTACCTCACGTTCGAGGGCGAGCAGCACGGGTTCCGCAAGGCCGAGACCGTCGTGGCCGCGCTGGGGGCCGAGCTGTCGTTCTACGGGCAGGTGTTCGGGTTCACGCCCCCCGGCGTGCCGGTGCTGGAACTGCGCCGGTGACCTCGCCGGCCGCGCCGCCGCTGCTGCGGCCGGGCGACCGCGTCACCGTGGTCAGCCCGGCCGGGCCCTGCCCGCCCGACCTGCTCGACGCCGGGGTCGCCCGGCTGCGCGAGTGGGGCCTGGACGTGCGGCCCGACCCCCACGTCCTCGACACCCACCCCACCCTGCCCTACCTGGCGGGCACCGACGCCGACCGCGCCCGCTCGTTCGAACGGGCCTGGCTCGACCCCGCCACCGCCGGCGTGCTGTGCGCCCGCGGCGGCTACGGCAGCCTGCGCATGGTCGACCTGGTCGACTGGACCGCCGTCGCCGCCCGGCCCAAGGTGTTCGTCGGCTCCAGCGACACCACCGTGCTGCACGAACGGCTGTGGGCGCACGGCGTGCCCACCTGGTTCGGCCCCATGGTCGCCACCAGGGCGTTCGTCGAGGACGCGCGGGCCCGCGAACGGCTGCGCGCCGCCCTGTTCACCGGCGTGACCTCCTACGGCGGGGTGGGCCTGGTCCCCGGCGTCGCGCGGGGCGTCGCCGTCGGCGGCAACCTCAGCCTGGTGCAGGCACCGCCGCCGCCCGGCGCGGTCGTGCTGCTGGAGGACGTCGACGAGGAGCCCTACCGCCTCGACCGGATGCTCACCGGACTGCTGCGCACCGGCTGGTTCGCCGGGGTCGCCGGGCTCGTGCTCGGCTCGTGGACCAACTGCGGCGACCCCGCGGCGGTGCTCGCCGACCGGCTGGGCGGGCTCGGCGTGCCGATCGTCTCCGACGTCGCGTTCGGGCACTGCCCCGGTCAGCTCACCGTGCCGCTGGGCGTGCCCGTGGAGGTCGACGGCGGTGCCGGGACCGTTACGGTGCACCGGTGAGGATCACGGTCGCCGACGGCGAGTTCGACGCGCCCCTGTGGGAACCCGCCTCCGGGCGCGGACCCGGTCTCGTGCTGGTCCAGGAGATCTTCGGCCTGGACGACTACCTGCGCTCCGTCGCCGCCGACCTCGCCGCGCTCGGCTACGTCGTCGCCGTGCCCGAGCTGTTCTGGCGCGTCGCCCCCGGCTGGTCCTCCGGGCACGACGAAGCCGGGCTGGCCGCCTCGGTGGACGTCGCCTCGCGCTTCGACGCGGCGCTGGGCGTGTCCGACGTCGTGGCGACCCTGGACCGGCTGCGCGCCCGCACCGGCCGCGCCGGGGTGTTCGGGTTCTGCCTGGGCGGGTCGATCGCCTACGAGGTCGCCGTGACCGCGCGGCCCGACGTCGCCGTGTCGTTCTACGGCTCGACCGTGCCCGACCGCGTCGACGCCCTGCCCGCCGTGCGGTGCCCGGTCCAGTTCCACTTCGGCGGCCACGACCCCTACATCCCGCGTGACGCGGTGCAGCGGGTGGTGGACGCGGCCGCCGACGTGCCCCACGCCGAGGTCCACGTCCAGGAGGACGCAGGCCACGCCTTCCACAACCACGTCGCCCCGCTGTTCCACCACCCGCGCGCCGCCGCGGCCGCGTGGGACCTCACCACCGCGTTCCTCGCCCGGACCTTCCCGGTCTGAGCGGCTACCCGAACGCGAGCAGCACGTCGCCGCCGTCGGGGTCGGGGTACTCCGGCGCGTAGCCGGCCTGCACGTACACCATCCCGTCGGCCACGACCGCGCCGCCGCCACCACCGGAGATGGCACCGCCCCGGCCCGGCAGGCCGTTGACGCCGATGACGTCGCGGACCGTGTCGTAGCTCCACAGCACCCGGCCGTCCCGGGCGGAGTAGGCGCGCAGCTTGCCGTCGTTGCCGCCCTCCCACACCAGGCCGGGGCTGGTGGTCACCGCCGGGCCGTGGGCCCGGGTGCAGATGTCGGGGAACGCGGCGGCACCACCGGTCGTGCAGCCGTCGGCCGGGTTGGGCGTGCTCCACAGCACCCGGCCCGTGCCCGGGTCGACCGCGAACACCGTGCCCGGGTCGGCGAAGTAGGTGGCCACGTAGAGCCGGTGGCCGTCGAAGCTCGTGCCCCACTGGATGCCCGAGATGCCGCCGCCGGGCAGCGGCACGCCCAGCTGCCGGCGCCACACCACCTCGCCGGTCGCCGCGTCGAACACGTGGTAGACGCCCAGCTTCTGCCCGACCCCGACGAGCCTGCGCCCGTTCACCGTGAACAGGTTCGGCGTCGCGCCGATGTCGTAGTCCAACGCCGAGCCGTCCCGCAGGCCGGGGCAGTAGCCGGCGCCGTCGGGGCTGTTGCACAGCCCGCGCCACGTGTCGGCCCGGGTGACCTGGTTGCGCCACTTCACCGCGCCCGTGCGGTGGTCCAGGGCCAGCAGCGTGTCGAAGTCGCCCGCGCTGCCGGTGTAGTTCTGGCCCGTGCCCACGTAGAGGGTGCCGGTCGCCGGGTCGACCACCGGGGAACTCCACACGCCCGCGCCCGACGGCTCGTAGCGGGTCGCGCCGCTGGGCCACGTGCCCACCGCCCGGGGTTCCGGCACGGTGTGGTGCCGCCACACCAGCTCACCCGTGGCCGCGTCGAGGGCGTCGACGTGGCCGCGGAACGTGCAGCACGGGTAGTTCGGGTCGTCGCCCGTCCCGTTCTGGTCGTTGGCGGCGTTCTCACCGCTGGACGTGCCGACGTAGACCTTCCCGTCGTACACGACCGGGGAGCTGGTGACCGTCGCCGCCGGGTGCGCGTCCACCTGCCGCGCCCACACCACCCGCCCCGTGGCCTGGTCCAGCGAGTACACGAACCCGCGCAGGTCCCCGAAGTACACCCGCCCGCCCGACACCGACGGGCTGTCCCACGGGATCGCCGGCCGCGGACCCGGCGAGATGCCGGACAGGTCCGTCGTCCACACCTCCGCGCCGGTCCGCGCGTCCCGGGCGTGGAACTTCCCGTCCGACCCGCCGAAGAACACCACCCCGCCCACCACGGCGGGCTGGCTGCGCACCGGCATCACCGTCTTCGGGAACGAAAACGCCCACTTCAGCCTGAGCCGGCCGACGTTGGCCGGCGTGATCCGCCACTCCGCCGCCGCGAACCGCGACCCGGCCAGGTCCTTCGACCAGGTCGCCCAGTCGCCCAGTCGGGCGGGCCGCGCGGGCGCGGCCGACGTCACCCCCGCGCCCGACAGCACCACCGACGACGCCACGGCCACCCACACGACGACCCGTTTCGACACCCGCATCCCATCTCCCCCTGCCTCGCGGAACCCCTCCACCGTGGCAGGGACGACGGGGGCACCGCGATCGGCGAAAGGACCGGATCGCCTCGGGAAAAGGTTGACCGGAACCGAGCCGATCGATTGATCCCACCGGCGACCGAAGACGACCCCCGGCACGACCAACCGCCCACAGCCGCCGCCCCACGAGCCGGGGACAACGGCACACCCCGACCCACCCACCGGCCTCGCCCGCCGGCCGGACACGGCCGACCCCTCGCCCGGACACGGCCGTCGGGCCGGTCATCCGTGCCAACCGAACCCACCCGGCCACCCGCGACCGCCCGGATCCCGCCGACCGGCCCGGCGTCACCGGCCGACCGTCCGCCGGTACCAGCCGACCCACCCGGGTCCCACTGATCGGCTCGGCGTCACCGATCGACCACCCGCCGGTACCAGCCGACCGGCCCAAAGGGCAGCCGGTCACCCATCACCCGCCCCGGTCGACGGCCGGCCAGTCGAGCCCCGCCCCTTCAACCGCACCGGCCGGCCCGCGCGGGTCAGCGGTTGTCGCCCAGCGCCTGCCCCTCCCGCAACGTCGTCGTGTCCCGCCGCACCCCCTCCGCCTGCTCGCCGATCGCCTGGATCTCCGCCGCCAGCTCCGGCCGCGCCTCGCGCACCTTCGCCAGGGCCGCCATCAGCGGCTCGATCAGCGCCACGGCGTCGTCCTCCGCCAGGGCCGCCCGCACCACCACGTCCACCTGCCCCACCTGGCCGGCCAGGCTGCGCAGCGACGCGGCGTTGTCCCGGGCCCACTGCGACACCGCCCGATCGGCCGCGCGCCGGTTCCGCTCGGCCCGCACCCGGCCCTCCGCCGTCGAACCCAGCTCCGAGGGCCGCAGCCGCAGGTACCGCCGCTCCGCCGCCTGCCTGCTGGCCACCCCCAGCGCGGGCGCCAGCTCGGCCCAGCTCGTGCCCAGCTCGCGGGCCGCGGCGATCAGCTGGGGCTCCCACCCGGCCAGCTCGTCGCGCAGCCGCCGCAGGAGGACCAGGGCCGACAGCACCTGCCCGGCGCTGAGGTCCTCACCGGTTGCCGCCGCCCGGACGGTCTCGTAATCTCCGATCGCCATGGCGTCAACCTACTGACGACACCGGCACTTGTCAACGTAATGACGACGTGCTACAACTGAACCGGCAGCGCAAGACACCAGCGCAGAGACCATGACAAGCAGGAGGTGTTCCCGATGTTGATGCGCACGGACCCGTTCCGCGAGCTGGACCGGCTGGCGCAGCAGTTCTTCACCGGACCGGGCACCTGGTCCCGGCCCACGCCGATGCCGATGGACGCCTACCGCGCGGGCGACGAGTTCGTGGTGGAGTTCGACCTGCCCGGCGTGACCCCGGACGCCATCGACCTCGACGTGGAGCGCAACGTCCTGACGGTGAAGGCCGAGCGCCGCCCCAACCGCACCGACGACGTCGAGATGCAGCTGTCCGAGCGCCCGCTGGGCGTGTTCTCCCGCCAGCTGTTCCTGGGCGACTCGCTCGACGTCGACCGCATCAAGGCCGACTACGACTCGGGTGTGCTGACGCTGCGCATCCCGGTCGCGGAGAAGGCCAAGCCGCGCAAGATCGCCATCGGCCAGTCCGACGCCGGGCCGAAGGAGATCAACGCCTGAGCGACCACGGCCGTCGGGTACCGGACGTGCGCGGGTCTGCGACGGGCAGGCCCGGCGCACGTCGCCGACGTCCCACCCCCGCCGTGCGCGGTGTCGACCACGACCGTGCACTGTGTCGACCACGGCGGGGCGCGAATGGTCGGCGCGAACGGTCGGGCAGGCCGGAAACCGGGTGGAGCGCGACGACCGGTTGCCGCCAGGATCGACGACCATGCGACCGGCACCGGGGGAAGTGCTGCACTTCTCCGAAGACCCGACCATCACCCGGTTCGAGCCCCACGTCGCCGCCACCGCCCGCCAGCCCGGGGCGTACGTGTGGGCGGTCGACGCGACCCGCGCGCCCGACTACTGGTTCCCGCGCCAGTGCCCGCGCGCCATGGCGTGGGTCGAACCGACCACCATCACCGAGGACCGGGCGTGGCTGGGGACCGATCGCGTGCACGTGATCGAGTACGGCTGGCTGCGGCGCTTGCAGACCGCCCGCCTCTACGCCTACCGCTTCGACGCCGGCGCGTTCCGGCCGTTCGGCGAACCGCCCCACGCCCACGTGGCCACCACGCCGGTCGCGCCACTCGGCCCACCCGAGCCGGTCGGCGACCTGCCGGACCTGCACGAGGCCGCCGGCATCGAGCTGCGGTTGACGACCACCCTGTGGCCGTTCTGGCACCGGGTGACCACCGGTTCGCTCGGCTTCAGCGGCATCCGCCTCCGCAACGCCGCACCCGCGCCCTGAACCGCGTGTTACGGGCGTAACCTCACCGTGTGACGAACGAACCCTGGCTGCTGGTCAGCGCCAGCACCGCCGGCGCGCCGGACTCGCTGCGCGTGCAGGTCTGGCGCAAGCTGCGCTCACTGGGCGCGCTGTACCTGCAGCAGTCGGTCTGCCTGCTGCCCGCCCGCCCCGAGGTCGCGCGCGAGGTGCGCCGACTGGCCGACCGCATCCGCCACCAGGGCGGCACCGCCCGCGTGCTGTCCCTGGCCCTCACCGACCCCGACGAGCGGCAGGCGGTCGTCGCCGAGCTGAACGCCGCCCGCGACGCCGAGTACGCCGAGGTGCTGCAACGCCTGCCCGAACTGCGCCGGGAACTGGCCGACGAGCGGGCCCGGGGCAACGCCACCTACGCCGAGGTCGAGGAGTCCGAGGCCGACCTCGAGCGCTTCCGCGCCTGGCTGGGCAAGATCGCCGCCCGCGACTACTTCGACGCCCCCGCCGGCCGGGCCGCCCGCGACGCCGTGGACCAAGCCGCCGCCGAACTGGCCGCGTTCGAAGACGCCGCGCTGCGCGCCGAAGCCCCGCGGCCCCGGGTGGACCGGCCGTGACGGGCTCGTCCTGGTGGGACCTGCTGCTGGGCGTGGCCGGCGCGCTCCTGCTGACCTGGCTCGCGCTCGTGGCCGCGCTGGTCGTCCTGCGCCCGAGAGGCGGTCTGCTGCGCGAGGCGCTGCGCATCCTGCCCGACGTCCTGCGCCTGGTCCGCCGCCTGGCCGCCGACCCGGCCCTCCCGCGCGGCGTCCGCGTCCGGCTGGGGCTGCTGCTGGTCTACCTCGCGGTCCCGATCGACCTCGTCCCCGACTTCATCCCCGTCCTCGGCTACGCCGACGACGCCATCGTCGTCACCGCCGTGCTGCGCGCGGTGGTCCGCCGCGCCGGGCTCGACGCCGTCCGCGCCCACTGGCCGGGCACCGACGACGGCTTCGCCGTCCTCACCCGCCTCACCGGCCTGGGGCGGACCTGACCCGCTTGCCCACATACCGACCGGTCGGTACCCTCGCGCCGTGGACGAACGGCGCATCGACGCGGTGGTGCTGGACTGGGGTGGCGTGCTCACGGTCTCCGTGCCCGCCTTCATCGAGGACTGGCTGACGTCGGAGAACATCGACCGGGACCGCTACGGGCGCACCATCAAGGCGTGGATGGGCCGCGACGCGCTCCCCGACAACCCCGTCACCCGCCTGGAGACCGGCGAGCTGACCCCCGCCGAGTTCGAGGCGCTCCTGGCCGCCGAACTGCTCACCCTCGACGGGCGCGAGGTGGCGTCCAAGGGCCTGCTGCGCCGCATGTTCGGCAGTGCCCACCCCGACCCGAAGATGGTCGACCTGGTCCGCGCACTGCGCGCCGACGGCCTGCGCACCGTGCTGCTGTCCAACAGCTGGGGCGAGGGCTACCCCGAGGAACTGCTGCTGGAGCTGTTCGACACCATCGTGATCAGCGGCCGGATCGGGCTGCGCAAGCCCGACCCGCGCATCTTCCGGCACACCCTCGACCTGATCGGCCTGCCCGCGCACCGGTGCGTGTTCTTCGACGACGCCCCGGTCAACGTCGAAGCCGCACGGGCGGTCGGCCTGCACGCCCACCGGCACACCGACGCCGACACCACGCGCGCCGTGATCGACCAGCTCAGGGGAGTCGCCGCATGACCGAACTGCCCGGCCTGGACCTCGACCGGCTCGCCGCGCACCTGGGCACCGGCCCGTTGACCGGCGACCTCATCCCCGGCGGCCGCTCCAACCTCACCTACCGCGTCACCGACGGCGACCGGCGGTGGGTGCTGCGCCGCCCCCCGCTGGGCCACGTGCTGGCCACCGCGCACGACATGTCCCGCGAGCACCGGGTCATCGAGGCGCTGGCCGGCACCGCCGTGCCCGTGCCCCGCGTCGAGCTGCTGTGCGAGGACACCGACGTCATCGGCGCGCCGTTCTACCTCATGGAAGAGGTGCCCGGCGTGGCGCTGCGGCACCGCGACCAGTGCCCGTGGCTGACCCCCGACAAGGCGCGCGTGCTGTCCGAACGGCTGGTCGACGTGCTGGCCGACCTGCACGCCGTCGACCCGGCGGCCGTCGGCCTGACCGACTTCGGCCGCCCCGAGGGCTTCCTCGAACGCCAGGTCGCCCGGTGGGGCAAGCAGCTCGACGCCTCCCGCAGCCGCGACCTGCCCGGCATCGACGACCTGCGCGACCGCCTGGCCGCCACCGTCCCCCGCTCCGCCCGCGCCACGATCGTGCACGGCGACTACCGGCTGGACAACGTGCTGGTCACCGAGGACCCGCTCGACATCAGCGCGGTGCTGGACTGGGAGATGGCCACCCTGGGCGACCCGCTCGCCGACGTCGGCCTGCTGTGCGTGTACTGGAACGGCACCGGCGCGCGCGAGGACGACCCGATCACCGGCACCGTGCCCACGCTGCCCGGGTTCGCCGACACCGACGAACTCGTGCGCCGCTACGCCGAGCGCAGCGGCGCGGACATCGGCGGGCTGGCCTGGTACACGGCGTTCGCCTACTTCAAGCTCGCCGTGATCCTCGAGGGCATCCACTTCCGCTACACCCGCGGCAAGACCGTGGGCGCGGGGTTCGACCGGATCGGCCAACTCACCCTGCCGCTGGTCCGGCAGGGACTCGCCGCGACCACAGGGGAGCACTGATGGACTTCGCCTACGACGCCAGGACCGAGGAACTGCGCGACCGGCTGCTGCGGTTCATGGACGAGTTCGTCTACCCCGCCGAACCGGTCGCCGAGCAGCAGCTGCGCGACGCCGACGACCCGTGGGCCCGCCCCCCGGTGCTGGAGCGGCTCAAGGCCGAGGCGCGCGCGCAGGGCCTGTGGAACCTGTTCCTGCCCGACCCCGAGCACGGCGGCGGCCTGACCAACCTGCAGTACGCGCCGCTGGCCGAGATCACCGGCCGCAGCCCGCACCTCGCCCCCGAGGCGCTCAACTGCGCCGCGCCGGACACCGGCAACATGGAGGTGCTGGCGATGTTCGGCACCGAGCGGCAGAAGCAGCGGTGGCTGCGGCCGCTGCTCGACGGGGAGATCCGGTCGGCGTTCTGCATGACCGAGCCCGACGTGGCGTCCTCCGACGCGACCAACATCGCCACCAGCATCGTCCGCGACGGCGACGAGTACGTCGTCAACGGCACCAAGTGGTGGTCGTCGGGCGCGATGAACCCCAACTGCGCGATCTTCATCGTGATGGGCAAGACCGACCCCGACGCCGAGCGGCACCGCCAGCAGGCGATGATCCTCGTGCCGCGCGACACGCCGGGCGTGCACGTCAAGCGCGGCATGCACGTGTTCGGCTACACCGACGCCTCGCACGGCGGGCACGCCGAGATCGTGTTCGACGACGTGCGGGTGCCCGCGGAGAACCTGATCGCCGGCGAGGGCGAGGGCTTCGCGATCGCCCAGGCCCGCCTGGGCCCCGGCCGCATCCACCACTGCATGCGGTTGATCGGCATCGCCGAACGCGCGCTGGAGCTGATGTGCCGGCGCGCGGTCTCCCGCGTGGCCTTCGGCCGGCCGATCGCGCGCCAGGGCGTGGTGCAGGAGTGGATCGCCGAGTCGCGGGTGCGCATCGAGCAGGCCAGGCTGCTGGTGCTCAAGACGGCCTGGCTGATGGACACCGTCGGCAACAAGGGCGCGCACACCGAGATCCAGGCCATCAAGATCGGCACGCCGCTGATGGCGGAGTGGGTGCTGGACAAGGCGATCCAGGCCCACGGCGCGGGCGGCGTGAGCCAGGACTTCCCGCTGGCCGAGCTGTGGGCCGCCGCGCGGACCCTGCGCCTGGCCGACGGGCCCGACGAGGTCCACCGGATGTCGTTGGCGAAGCGGGAGCTCAAGCGGTACCTGTGACGGGGTGAGCGACTTCGACGTGTTCCTCGCCGACTGCCCCGCCCGCACGACCCTGGAGGTGGTCGGCCACACCTGGTCGGTGGTGGTCGTCGTCGCCCTCGGCGACGGCCCGCTGCGCTACGGCGAACTGCTCGACCGGATCGGGGGCATCAGCAACAAGATGCTGACCCAGACCCTCGCCCGGCTGCGCCACAACGGCCTGCTGACCACCTCCGACGGCCACCACGCCCTCACCGGCCTGGGCCGCTCGCTGCTCACCCCCGTCCGCGCCCTGGCCGCGTGGGCCGAGGAGCACACCGGCGAACTCCTCGACGCCCGACAGCACGCCGCGCCGGAGCCCACGACGACGGCCACGACCGGGGCCTCGGCCACACCCTGACCGGACCCACCACCGGCACGGCCGCGACGGGGCTCGCCGGGCGAGCGGGTCGGGAACCGATCGGTTCCCCGCGGAGCACGACCATGGCGGACATGACCCGCATCTCCGTCGTCACCGGCGCGAACCAGGGCCTCGGCTTCGCCCTGGCCGCCGGGCTCGCCCACCGCGCCGACCCCACCGACGTCGTCTACCTCACCGGCCGGGACGGTGGGCGCGTCGCCGACGCCGCCGCGCGCGTCGACCACCCCTCCGTCCGCGCCCGCGCGCTCGACGTCGGTGACGGGCACGCGGTCGCCGCCTTCGCCGACGACCTGCGCGACCGCCACGGCGGCGTGGACGTGGTGTTCTCCAACGCCGCCGCGCGGCTGACCCCGGGCACGCCGTGGAACGACCAGATCGTCCCGTTCGTGGCCACCAACAACCTCGGCACCACCCGCGTGCTGCGCGCCCTCACCCCGCTGCTGCGTCCCGGCGGCGCGTTCCTCGTCGTCGCCAGCTCCTTCGGCACCCCCCACCACCTGCCCCCGCACCTGCACGGGCACTTCGACACCCGCGACCTGGACGGCGTCGACGCCGCCGTCCTCGCCTGGCGCGACGCCGTCCTCGACGGCACCGCCCCCGCCCTGGGCTGGCCCGACTGGATCAACATCCCGTCCAAGGTCGGCCAGGTCGCGGCCGTGCGGGCGGTGGCCGCGCGACGCCGCGACGCCGACACCGCGGCCGGCACGCTGATCGCCGCGGTGTGCCCGGGCCTGGTGGACACCGACGCCTCCCGGCCGTGGTTCGCCGACATGAGCGGCGCGGCCCCGCCGGCCCGGGCGGCCGGGCCGCTGCTCGACCTGGCGCTGGGCGCGCGCCGGGTCGAGCACTACGGCGAGCTGGTCCGGTCCGGCCGGGTGGTGCGCTGGTCGTGAGGCACGGCGGCGAGCAGGGTGCGCGTGTAGTCGTGCCGCGGCGACAGCAGCACCTGCTCCACCGTGCCCTGCTCGACCAGCTCGCCCCGGTACATCACCGCGACCCGGTCGGCGATCGTCCACGCCAGCCCCAGGTCGTGCGTGATCACCAGGGCGGCCAGGCCCAGCTCGCGGCGCAGCCTCAGCAGCAGCGCCAGGATCTCCCCGCGCACGGACGCGTCCAGCGACGCCACCGGCTCGTCGGCGACCAGCAGCCTCGGTCCCAGCGCCAGCGCGCCCGCGATCACCACCCGCTGCCGCTGCCCGCCGGACAGCTCGTGCGGCAGCGACGGGAAGAACAGCTCCGGCGGGCGCAGCTCGGCCTGCGACAACGCCTCGGCCACCCGCGCGGTCTCGTCGCCGGCGACCCGGTGCACCCGCAGCCCCTCGGCGACGGCCTCGTACACCGAGTGCCGGGGGTTCAGCGCGCTGGTCGGGTCCTGCAGCACCAGCTGCACCTGCCGCCGGTAGGCGCGCAGCCCGGACGCCGACCGGGGCAGTTCCGCGCCCTCGAACAGCACCCGCCCGGCGGTGGGCCGGCGCAGGCCCAGCAGCGTGCGGGCCAGCGTCGTCTTGCCCGAGCCGGACTGGCCGACCAGCGCGACGATCTCCCCGGCCCGCACCTCCAGGTCGACCCCGGCCACGGCCGTGGTGTCGCCGTAGTCGACCCGCACGCCCTCCGCGCGCAGCAGCGCCGGCCCGTCCGGCGGCGCCTCGGACGCGGTGACGTACCGCGACGCCGGGTCGCCGACGGTCGGGAACGCCGCCGCCAGCGCCTGCGTGTGCGGGTGTGTCGGCTCGGCGATCACCCGCCGCGCCGGTCCCTCCTCCACCACCTGACCGTGCCGCATCACGGCCAGCCGGTCGCACGTCGAGGCCAGCACCGACAGGTCGTGGCTGATCATCACCAGCCCGATGCCCCGCTCGGACACCAGCCGCTTGAGCACGTCGAGCACCTGCGCCTGCACCACCACGTCCAGCGCCGTGGTCGGCTCGTCGGCGATGACCAGGCGCGGCTCGCACGCCAGCGCCATCGCGATCATCACCCGCTGCTTCTGCCCGCCGGACAGCTCGTGCGGGTAGGCGCGGGCGGCGCGGGCGGGCAGCTCCACCTGCTCCAGCAGGTCCGACACCGACCCGGTGACGCCGTGCAGCCGCATCGGCTCGGCGATCTGCGCGCCCACCCGGTGCACCGGGTTCAGCGCGTGCATCGCGCCCTGGAACACCACCGACGCCGCCGCCCACCGCACGGCCCGCAGCCGGCCCCACGACATGGCCCGCACGTCCTCGCCGTCGAGGAGCACCTCGCCCTCGACGCGGGCGTCGCGGGGCAGCAGCCGCAGCACCGACATGGCCACGGTCGACTTGCCGCAGCCCGACTCGCCCGCCAGGCCGAGCGTCCGCCCGGCGTCCAGCGCCAGCGACACCGACCGCACGGCCGCGACCTCGCCGCGCGCGGTCCGGTAGTGCACGCTCAGGTCGCGCAACTCCAGCAGGCGGCTCACCGCTCCCCCTTCAACCGCGGGTTGAGCACCGTCTCCAGGGCGCGCCCGCACAGCGTGAACGCCAGCACCACGCACACCACGCCCAGCCCCGGCGGCACCAGGAACCACCACGCCCGCTGCGACACCGCGCCGTGCAGGTTGGCCGCGTGCAGCAGCGACCCCCACGACACCCGCGTCGGGTCGCCCAACCCCAGGAACGACAGGGTCGACTCCGCCACGATCGCGCTGGCCACGGTCAGCGTGGTGTTCACGAACACCAGCGGCAGCACGGCGGGCAGCACGTGCCGGCCGATGACGTGCCCGTGCCCGCCGCCCAGCGCCCGCGCCCGCTCGATGTAGGGGCGGGCCTCCACCGACAACGTCTGGGCCCGCACCAGCCGGGCCGTGGCGGGCCACGCCGTCACCCCGATCGCCAGCACGATCGTGCCCAGCCCGCGCGGCAGCACGGTGGACAGCGCGATCGCCAGCACCAGCGACGGCAGCACCAGGAAGAAGTCGGTGAACCGCATCAGCACCGCCGACACCCAGCCGCCGAAGTGCGCCGCCGCGATGCCCACCACGGTGCCGATCAGCACCGACAGGACCGTGGCCGCGAGCCCGACGACCAGCGAGACCCGGGTGCCCCACCACGTCAGCAGCAGCACCGAGCGCCCGTTGTGGTCGGTGCCCAGCCAGTGCCGCGCCGACGGCGGCTCCCACGGCCGGGCGGTCACCCGGGTCACGTCCAGCCCGGAGGCGTCGGTGACCAGCGGGGCGAGCACGGCCAGCAGCGCGATGACGGCCAGCCCGATCAGCCCGGCCAGGCCCGCCCGCCGCGCGGCGAACTCGCGCCACGTCGCCCGCGCCGCCGCCCGCCGCCGCTGCCACGCGATGGCGGTCACGACGCACGCACCCGCGGGTCCAGCACCCGGTACAGCAGGTCCGCGAACACGTTCATGGCGATCACCGCTCCCGCCAGCACCACGAACGTGCCCTGCAGCAGCGGCAGGTCCGGTCCGGTCAGCGCCTCGTAGGTCAACAGGCCCAGGCCGGGCCAGGAGAACACCGTCTCCACGGTGATCGCCCCCGACACCACCAGCCCCAGGTGCAGGAACACCAGGGTCACGGTCGGCAGCAGCGCGTTGGGCACGGCGTGGCGGCGGCGCACCAGGTCGTCGCGCAGGCCCTTGGCGCGTGCCGTGGTCAGGTAGTCGGCGTGCATCTCCTCCAGCAACGACGACCGCATCACCAGCAGGTACTGCGCGTAGACGACGGCGATCATGGTCAGGCACGGCAGCACCATGTGGTGGGCCACGTCCAGCGCCTGCGACAGGAAGTCCGGCGGCGTGTCGGGGTAGCGCATCCCGCCGGAGGGGAACAGGTCGCCCGTGGCCAGCGACAGCAGCATGCCCAGCCAGAACGTCGGCATGGCCCACTGCGCCAGCGCCAGTCCCGTGGAGACCCGGTCGGCCCGCGACCCGCGCCGCCACGCGCCCCGGATGCCCAGCCACAGGCCGATCACCACGGCCAGCACGGTCGAGGTGCCGGTCAGCAGCACGGTCGGCCACAGCCGTTCGCCGATCAGCTCCAGCACCGGCCTGCTGTAGACGTAGGACGTGCCGAAGTCGCCGCGCACGGCCGCGCCGAGGTAGTCGACGAACTGCTCGGTCAGCGGCTTGTCCACGCCCAGCCGCTCGCGCAGCGCGGCGAGCTGCTCGCCGGTCACCGGCCGGCCCCTGGTCATGGCCACGACCGGGTCGCCGGGGATGACGCGGAACAGCACGAACCCCAGCGCGACGACGAACAGCAGGCTGGCCAGCGCGCCGGCGACCTTGCCCGCCAGGTGCCGGATCACTCGCGGTCCTCGGCGCGGGCGCCGCGCCGCCTGCCGACCAGCCACACCGCGCCGACCAGCACGACGATCGCGCCGCCCACGACGCCCAGCACCAGGCCGGTGCCGGAGCCGGTGTCCCCGGACGCCGCGACGGGCGTGGCGCCGTAGTAGCCCCACATGCCGTTCTGGGCCATGATCACGCCGCCGGGGTCGGGCTGCACGGGGAACGAGGCGAACTTGTCGGAGCGGTAGGCCTCCAGCGCGTTGTCGTAGCCCAGGACGACGGCGGGGACCTGGTCGTAGAACCGCTGCTGCATCCGCAGGACCAGCTCGCGCCGCTTGGCGGGGTCGAACTCGGCGCGCTGCCGGGCGTAGAGGGCGTCGTACTCGGGGTCGCAGAAGAACGTGTCGGTGGTGCCGCCGGTGCCCTCGGCGTTGGGCCGCTGGCCGCAGGTGTGCAGCGAGAGGATGAAGTCGGGGTCGGGGTTGGTGCCCCAGCCGGAGAACACCAGGTCGAACGTGCCGGCGGTGCTGGACTCGTTGAGCTGGTTGTCCGACACGATCCGCACGTCGACCGCGATGCCCAGGTCGGCCAGCGACCGCTTGACGAACTCGCCGGCCTGCTCGTCGTAGGCGCGGCCGGAGTGCCCGAGCAGCCGCAGCCGCAGGGGCCCGCCCTCCGGTGAGACGCGGATGCCGTCCGCGCCGCGCGCGTACCCGGCCTTGTCCAGGTCGGCGTTGGCCGCGGCCGGGTCGTAGGGGTGCGCCGGTTCGGGCCGGTCGAGGTGGTAGTCGGCGAACACGGGCGGGATCGGTCCGGTGCCGCGCTGGGCGTAGCCGCCGTTGACCTTGGCGATGATCGCGTCGAGGTCCAGGGACTTGGCGATGGCGCGGCGCACGACGACGTCCTTCAGCGCCGGGTGGCCGTCGCCGATGGGCTGGCCGGTGCGGGTGGCCGCGCCGGAGTTGATCACGATCTCGTTGAAGCGGCGGCCCTGCGCCTGGTTGCGGGTGATGCCCGGCTTGTCCTTCAGCGAGTCGAACTGCGCCGGTCCCATCCGGTTGACCAGGTCGACCTCGCCCTTGGCCAGCGCCTGCACGGCGGCGTCGGTGGTCTTGTAGTAGGTGAACGCCAGCTCGTCGTACTTGGGCGCGCCGCGCCAGTAGTCCTTGTTGGCCTTGAACCGGATGAACTCGTTGGCCCGGTACTCGGTGAGGACGAACGGGCCGCTGCCCACGACGGGGGTCCGGTCGTTGCGGTAGTCGCCGATGTCGCCGACCCCGGACCACACGTGCTCGGGCACGATGGGCACGTCCAGCGCGAGCATGGTGGCCTGCGGCTGCTTGGTCTTGATCACCAGGGTGCGGTCGTCGGGCGCGGCGACGGACTCGAAGTCGGCGGTGAAGCTGCCGTTGGCGGTGGCGGCCTCCTCGTCGCGCATCATCAACTGGTAGGTGAAGGCGGCGTCCCTGGCGGTGATCGGCTGCCCGTCGGACCACTTCTTGCCCTCGGGCACGTGGAAGGTCCAGGTCAGGCGGTCCTCGGAGGACTCCCAGCGGTCGGCCAGCCCCTCGACCGGGTGCTGGTCCTTGACGTCGTAGGCGGTCAGGTAGTCGTACATCAGCCGACCGACCTCGGTCCCGGCCTGGAACACCGACAGGAACGGGTTGAGCGAATCCACCTGCTGGGTGATCGCCACCCGCAGGGTCACGGCCTGCTGCGCCTGCGCCCGTGCCTGCGCCGGTGCGGGCGAGGGCAACACCACCAACGCCCACGCCGCCGTGACCGCGCCGAGCTTTCGGATACCCACAGTGATCGCCTCCCGCCCGTGAGTGGAAGTCAAGAAATAACCACTCCGCTGTGGCGTGCGTCAAGAAACGACATGGCCTCGGTACGGTGAACCCATGCGGATCTTGATCTCGGCGGACATGGAGGGCGCGACGGGGGTCACCTGGACCGCCGACGTCGTGCCGCAGACCGAGCAGTGGCAGCGGTTCCGCCGGCTGTTCACCGGCGACGTCAACGCCTGCGTCGCCGGGCTGCACGCGGGCGGCGCGACCGACGTGCTGGTCAACGAGGCGCACTCGTCGCAGCGCAACCTCCTGCTGGAGGACCTCGACCCGCGGGCGCGGCTGCTCACCGGCCGGCACAAACCGCTGTCGATGATGCAGGGCATCGACTCCGGCGTGGACGGCGTGGTGTTCCTCGGCTACCACGCGGGCGCCGGCCAGGAGGGCGTGCTCGCCCACACCTACCTGGAGAACTCCGTCACCGGCGTGTGGCTCGACGGCGTCCCGGCCGGCGAGGGCAGGCTCAACGCCGCCCTGGCCGCCGAGCACGGCGTCCCCGTGCTCCTGGTCACCGGCGACGACAAGGCCTGCGACGACGCCCGCGACTACGCGCCCGACGCGGACCTGGTCGCCGTCAAGGAGTGCGTCAGCCGCTACGCCGCCATCTGCTCACCCCCTCGGGTGACGGCCGAGTGGATCACCGCCGCCGCCGAGACGGCCGCGGGCCGCGCCGGGAGGGTGCCGGGCGAGGTCGCGCCGCACCGCGTCGAGGTGGAGTTCGACGCCACCCACCTGGCCGCCGCGGCGGCCGTCGTACCCACGGTCGAGCGACTCGACGCGCGTCGGGTGGGGTTCGACTCTGCGTCCATGACGCTGGCGATGCAGGCTTTCAAGGTGGTCACGGCGATCGCGGCCGGAGCGGTGGAGGGAATCTATGGCTGAGGACGTGGTCGACCTGTGCGCCGCGCTGCTGCGCATCGACACCACCAACCGCGGCGGCGGCGACTCCGCCGGCGAGCGCGAGGCCGCCGAGTTCGTCGCCGGGCACCTGGAGGGCATCGGGGTGCCCGCGACCCTGCTGGAGTCCGCGCCCCGCCGCGGCAACGTGCTGGCCCGCGTCCCCGGCACCGAGCCGGACCTGCCCGCGCTGCTCGTGCACGCCCACCTGGACGTGGTGCCGGCCGACCCCGCCGAGTGGAGCGTGCCGCCGTTCGCCGGCGTCGAGCGCGACGGCTACCTGTGGGGCCGGGGCGCGGTCGACATGAAGGACATGGTCTCCATGGTGCTGACCGTGCTGGCCGACTGGTCCCGCGAGGGCCGCCGGCCGCGCCGCGACCTGGTCCTGGCGTTCGTCGCCGACGAGGAGGACCACGGCGCGCACGGCGCGCACTGGCTGGTCGACCACCACGCCGACTTCTTCGCCGGCTGCGCGGCCGCGATCGGCGAGTCCGGCGGCTACGGCCACCGCGTCGGCGAGCACCGCGTCTACCCCGTCGGCACCGCCGAACGCGGCACCTCCCACCTGCGGCTCACCGCCACCGGCCGGGCCGGGCACGGCTCGCGCCGCAACGACGACAACGCCGTGGTCAAGCTGCTCGGCGCCCTCGCCCGCGTCACCTCCCTGGAACACCCCGTGCGGCTCACCCCCGCCGTGCGGGCGTTCCTGGACCGCGTCGGCGCCGCGCTGGGCGTGCCGGTCGACCTGTCCGACGTCGACGGCACCATCGCCCGCCTCGGGCCCGCCGCCCGCCTGGTCGAGAACACCGTGCGCAACAGCGTCACCCCCACCGTGCTGCAAGCCGGGTACAAGGTGAACGTCATCCCCGGCAGCGCCTCCGCCGACCTGGACGTGCGCACGCTGCCCGGCGCCGTGGACGAGCTGATGGCCGCCATCGACGACGCGCTCGGCCCGGACGTGCGCCGCGAGTTCCTCGCCGACGAACCACCCGTGCAGGCGCCCGTCGACTCGCCGTGGTTCGACGCGATGGCCGCCGCCCTGCGCGCGGAGGACCCCGACGCCGTGGTCGTGCCCTACTGCATGGGCGGCGGCACGGACGCCAAGGCGTTCACCCGGCTGGGCATCGACTGCTACGGCTTCGCGCCGCTGTCCCTGCCACCCGGCTACGACTACCGCGCCATGCCCCACGGCGTGGACGAGCGCGTGCCGGTGGAGGGCCTGCGGTTCGGCGTCCGCGTCCTGGACCGGTTCCTGTCCTCGTGACCCCCGGGCCGCGTCGCTAGCCGAAGCGGATGTGCCGCGCCGACGTCCAGGCGCGGCGCACCGCCCGCGCAGCCTGCCGTCGGCAGCACCCGGTGCGACCCGAACCCGACCGGCTCCGGGTCGGCCACCCAACTGCCCGGCAGCCGCCGCCGCAACTCGTGCGCGACCTGCGTCTTGCCGCCCCCGAAGGGGCCGTTGATCCACAGCAGCACCCCACCGACCCCACGGGTGCGACCGCCGCCACCCGGCGGGTCCCGCCGGAGTGGACCACCGCGGGCCGGCAGGGCGATCACGGGACGAGCACGAGTTTGCCGCCGGGTCGGCGGGATCGGCTGAGCTCGGCCGCTTCCCGGACCCGGTCGAGCGGGTAGGTGCGGGCGACCGGTACGACCAGGATGCCTTCGCCGGCGAGCCGGGCGAACTCGTCCATCCTGTCGTAGCGGATCCCGGTGGTGATCCGGACGCCCAGTTCGGCCGCGGCGGCGAAGTCCGAGACCGTGAGGACGCGGTCGGGATCCCCGGTCAGCCCGACCAGGGTCGGCAGCGAGCCACCGGACGGGCTGGGCCGGTCGGCACGGTCGATCCGGCCCCCGGTGGGCGTCGTGTCCAGGGCCCGGTCGACGCGGCCCGCGGCCAGTGCGCCGACGCGGTCTGCCATGCCCTCGCCGTAGGCGGTCACCCGGGCGCCGACCTCCGCCAAGGCGGCGGCCCGGGTCGGCCCGGCGGTGGCGATCACCCGGATGCCCCGGTGCAGCGCGAAGCGCACCGCCGCCTCGCCCACGGTGGTACCCGCGCCGTGGACGAGCAACAGCTCACCCGGCTGGACACCGAGGTCGTCGAGCGCGCGCCACGCCGTTTCGGCCGCCATCGGCAGCGCGGCGGCCTGCTCGTCGGTGACGCCTTCGGGAATGCGCGCCCAGGCCGGCATCAGCGCGTACTCGGCGGCGCCGGCCGTCGGGCCGTCGAAGGTGGCCGGGCCGAACACGCGGTCGCCGACCCGGACGCCGTCGACGCCCTCGCCGAGCGCGTCGACGGTGCCCGCGACCTCGAGGCCGAGCCCGCGCGGCAGCGGCGGCAGGTGGTCGGCGAGGAGACCGTCGACGACGTGCCAGTCGGCCGGGGTCAGGCCGCACGCGCGCACGGCGATCCGGATCCGGCCGGGTCCCGGCTCCGGCAGGGGGACGTCGCGGAGCACGATCACGTCCGGGGAACCGAACCGGTCGAATTGCAGAGCCTTCACGGGCATCTCCCATTGATGACAGCATCTGTTGTCATGAACCATACCCGCCGACGACAGCTCCTGTTGTCGTACCCTCGTGGGCATGCCGCGATGGGAATCCGACGCACAGGGCCGGCTCGAGCGCGCGGCGCTCGAGCTGTTCGAGACCCAGGGGTTCGAGCGCACCTCGGTCGCGCAGATCGCCGACGCCGCCGGCCTGAAGGAGCGCTCCTTCTACCGCTACTTCCCCGACAAGCGGGAAGTCCTCTTCGCCGGCGACGAACTCAAGGCCCACCTCGTCGCCCGGGTCCAGGCGGCCGACCCCGACCTCCCCCCGATCGAGGCGCTGCTGACCGCGCTGGGAACCGCCGAGGAGGTCTTCCGCCCACGCGAGTTCCTGCTGCGCCGGGGAAGGGTGATCGCCGCCAACCCGGCACTGGCCGAACGCGACCTGATCAAGCTCGCCGACATCGCCGACGCGCTGGCACAGGCGCTCGAACGCCGCGGCGTCGAGCCCGGCAGAGCACGCTTCGTCATCGACGTGGTGCTGGCGATCCACCGGCGCGCCATGCCCCGCTGGCTGACCGAACCGGACACCACCCTCGCCCAGCTCATGGCCCAGGCCACCGCCGAGCTGCGCGAGGCCGTCACACCGCCGGCACCGGCAGCCCGCTGAGTCGACCGGTGCCCGGCGAGCGGCTCGGCGAGCGGCTCGGCGCGCCAACGCTGTTCGGCCACCAGCGGGAGCCGGCGGAGGCCGGGCCGACGGCGACCGGCCCACGACGCCGCGGCCGGCTCGTCATCGCCGCGACACCTACGGCCGCCGTGCCAGCCGGACCAGCTTCAACGCCAGGTGCAGCTCCAGCCGCGCGCCGCCGTCGGACAGGTCGCGGCCGGTCAGCTCGGCGATGCGGCCCAGCCGGTAGTACAGGCTCGTGCGGTGCAGGTGCAGCCGTTCCGCCGCGGCCCGCGCCTCGCACCCGCAGTCCAGGTACACCTCCAGCGTGCTCAGCAGCACGTCGGACAACCCGGCCAGCACCTCCTGCGGCGGCGCGCCCAGCAGCAGCCGGTACGCGCCCAGCTCCGCCCACCGCACCCGGTCCGGCAGCGCCGGGTCCAACCGCGCCAGCTCCGCCGCCGCCAACGCCTGCTGGTAGGCCGCGCCCGTCCGGTCGGGCGGGTGCGGGTCGCTCACCCCCACGTGCCCGGCCAGCTCCGGCAGCGCGTCACCGGCGGGCACGGTCCGCACCACCCGCGGCTCCAGCGCCACCACCACCCGCACCGGCGTGCGCTCACCCACCGGGACCTGCGCCGCCAACGCCGCCAACCGCCCGCCCAGGTCCCGCCGCGGCACGTCACCCAGCACCCACAGGTAGCCGACCAGCACCCCGTTGTGCCGCAACGGGAACGCGACCCGCTGCTGGAAACCCAGCGCCGCGTTCGGCGGGACCCGCACCGGACCCGTCGCCGTCGCCACGCCGTGCCGCTCCTGCCACGCGGCGACGTCCGCGGGCACCCGCCGGGTCAGGATCGCCCGCACCCGCGCCGGGTCCACGTCGTCGGTCTGGGCGCTGTGCGCGACCACCCGGCCCGCCACGTCGTCCACCGACACCCCGCGTCCCAGCAGACGGGACAGCTCGTCCAGCAGCTCCTGCATTCCGACAACTGTAGGAACAAGTCCAGTCCCCGGACGGTCGCCCCACCCGCCGCCGACGCCCTAGCGTGCGCACCGTGACCAACAGCAGGATCGCACCCTGGGCCTCGCCGCAGGCGCAACGCCGGCTCACCGAGGTCGAAGCCGCCGTCTCCGCCGACCTGACCGCCGCCGGTGTCGCCGGGACCGTCCGCAAGGCCCTCGAAGCGCACACCACCCAGGTCGACGACGACGGCATCGTGCTCTACGCGGGCACCAACGTGCTCAGCCCCACCGCCGCCGCGGCCCTGCGGGCGTCGGTGTCCAGCCGGCCCAGCATGGGCTGGCCCGGCGAGAAGTACCAGGTCGGCCTCGACCACCTCGACACCCTCGAAGTCCTCGCGCCGATGCTCGTCTCCTCGCTGATGGAGGGCAGCTACGCCGAGGTGCGGCTGCAGAGCGCCACCCTGGCCAACCTCGCCGTCTACACCGCGTTCGCCCGCGCCGGCGACAAGATCGCCGTGCTGCCCGAGTTCGCCGGCGGCCACGCCAGCCACCACGCCCAAGGCGTGCCCGCGATCCGCGGCCTCACCGTGGTCGACCTGCCCTACCTGCCCGACGAGCTGGACCTCGACTACGGCAGGCTGCCCGGCTTCCTGCGGGTGCACCGGCCGCGGATCGTGGTGATCGGCGCGAGCCTGATGCTGTTCCCCCACGACGTCGCCGCCGTGCGCGCCGTCGCCGACGAAATCGGCGCGATCCTCGTCTACGACGCCTCCCACGTGGCCGGGCTCGTGGCCGGCCGGGAGTTCCAGCGCCCGCTGCACGAGGGCGCGCACCTGATGACGTTCTCCACCTACAAGTCGTTCGGCGGACCGTCCGGCGGCTGCGTCGTCACCCGCGACCCCGAGCTGGCCGAACGCGTCTCCAACGTCGCCTACCCCGGCATGCTCGCCAACTACGACGCCGGCCGGCTGGGCGCGCTCGCCGTCACCGCCGCCGAACTCGCCGAACGCGGCCCCGACTACGCCCGCGCCTGCGTCGCCAACGCCCAGGCGCTCGGCGCGGCACTGGCCGACAACGGCTTCGACGTCGCCCGCCACGACGGCACCTTCACCCGCTCCCACCACCTCGCCGTCGACGCCCTCACCCTCGGCGGCGGCGACGCGGCGGCCGTGCTGCTGGGCGAGGCGGGCATCTACCTCAGCGGCATCGGCCTGCCCTGGCAGCGCATCGACGAAGGGCTGCGCGGCCTGCGCATCGGCACCCAGGAGATCACCCGGCGCGGCTTCACCCCCGCCCACCAGCCCGCCGTCGCCGCGCTGATGCGCCGCGCCCTGATCGACCGCGAACCGCCCGAGCGGGTCCGCGCCGACGCCGTCGCGCTGCGCCGCGAGGTCAACGCGACCCCCTGACGCCCACGCCCGCCACCGCGGCACACCCCACCCCGGTGGCGGGCGTCCGCCGACGGCTGTTCCCACCCGGGCGGGCCGGTCGACTAGCGTGATCAACGAGCCGCCGACCCGGTAAGGAACCGCGCCGTGACCACCGTTGCCCTCGAACCCACCCCGATCCACGTGCCCGACGAGGTCCTCGACGACCTGCGCGCCCGGCTCGCGGCGACCCGCCCGCCGCTGGACGAGGACAACGACGACTGGTCCTACGGCGTCCCGGCCGGCTACCTCGGCGAACTGGTCGCGTACTGGCGCGACACCTACGACTGGCGCCGGGCCGAGGCCGCCATCAACGCCTACGACCACCACCAGGTGACCGTCGACGGCGTCCCGGTGCACTTCCTGCGCAAGGCGGGCCGCGGCCCCCGCCCCATCCCGCTGATCCTCACCCACGGCTGGCCGTGGACGTTCTGGCACTGGTCGAAGGTGATCGACCCGCTCGCCGACCCGGCCGCGTTCGGCGGCGACCCGGCCGACGCGTTCGACGTCATCGTCCCGTCCCTGCCCGGCTTCGGCTTCCCCGGCCCGCTCACCGGCTTCCCGGACGTCAACTTCTGGAAGGTCTCCGACCTCTGGCACACCCTGATGACCGACACCCTCGGCCACGACAGGTACGCCGCCGCGGGCTGCGACATCGGCGGGATCGTCACCAGCCAGCTCGGCCACAAGTACGCCGACGCGCTGTACGGCATCCACATCGGCTCCGGGCTGCCGCTGGACTTCTTCAACGGCCCCCGCGCCTGGGACTTCGGCCGCAACCGGCCGCTGACCGACGACCAGCCCGCCGACGTCCGCGCCCGGATCGTGGAGATGGACCGCCGTTCGGCGTCCCACCTGGCCGTGCACGTGCTGGACGGGGCGACGCTGGCCCACGGGCTGAGCGACTCGCCCGCCGGACTGCTCGCCTGGCTGCTGGAGCGCTGGAACGCGTGGAGCGACAACGGCGGCGACGTCGAGTCGGTGTTCGGCAAGGACGACCTGCTCACCCACGCCACGATCTACTGGGTGAACAACTCCATCGCCACGTCGATGCGCTACTACGCCAACGCCAACCGCTACCCCTGGACGCCGTCCCACGACCGCACACCGGTCGTGGAAGCCCCGGTCGGCCTGACCTTCGTCACCTACGAGAACCCGCCGGGCATCCACACCGCCGACGACCGCGTCCGCGCGTTCAAGAACGGTCCCCAGGGCGCGTGGTTCAACCACGTCAACGTCACCGCGCACGAGCGCGGCGGCCACTTCATCCCCTGGGAGAACCCGGAAGCCTGGGTGACCGACCTGCGTCGGACCTTCCGCGACCGCCGCCCCTGACCCGGGTACTGCCTCGAGGACTGCTCAGCCGCTGTCGTGGCCGGGTACCCGCGGGGACGGCGTGATCACGCGCGTCCGGCCCGCAGGGCGTCCAGTTCGGCCTGCAGGCGGTCGGCGTGGGATTCGGCGCGTTCGGCCCGGATCAGGGTTTGGGCCCGTGCCTGTTCCACGGCGTCGAGGCGTTCGCGGGTGGCGCGTTCCACCCGGTCGAGCTGGGCGCGGTGGGTGTCGCGTTCGTCGGTCAGCTCGGCGCGGGCGCGGGCGAGTTCGGCGCGGGCGTCGCGGGCGGACTGCTCGGCGCGTTCGGCGGTGAGGCGGGCGGAGGTCGCGGCCTCGGCTTCGGCGCGGGCGGTGGCGAGGGCCTGGTCGACCGAGGTCTTCGCCTCGGCCAGGGCGTGGTCGAGGCGGGACTGCGCCTGGTCGACCCGGGCCTGGGCCTCGGCGCGGGCGCGTTCGACCTGGGCCTGCGCTTCCCGGCGGGCCTGGTCGACGTGTTCCCGGGCGTCCGCGCGGACCTGGTCGACCTCCCGCACGGCCTGCCTCCGGGCCTGTTCGGCGTGCGCGACCGCGTCGGCCTTCGCCTGCTCGACCCGGGCCTGGGCGTCGCGCCGGATCTCCTCCACCGCGGCCGCGGTCTCGACGCGGATGGCGGCGACCTCCTCCTCGGCCCGCTTCACGACAGCGTCGGCCTCGGCGCGGGCGGCGTCACGTTGCCGGTAGGCCGACTCGGCGTCGCGTTCGGCCTGTTCCGCGGCGCGCACCGCGTCCTCCGTGGTGGCCTCGGCGGCCTGGCGGGCCTGTTCGGCGTCACGCCGCCGCCGTTCCGCCGTCGCCACCGCCGCCTCCGCCTCGGCGACCCGCCGCGCGGCCGCGGCCTCGACCGCCTGCACCTGGCTCTCGGCCACGCTGGGGTCGGCGATCGCCGACAGCTCCGCCACGGCACCGGTCAGCGTGGTCGAGAGCTGCTCGGCCAGCACCCGGAACCGCTCCAGCAGTTCCTCGGCCCTGATCTTGCCCGCGGTGATGCCCTGCGGGCCTTTCGTCACGGTGACGACCTCGTGACCGGCCTCCTCCGCCTGCGCCAACCGCTGCCGCTCCCGCCAGGCCCGCCACCGGGTGTGCTCCGGCAGGTCGCAGTACTCGGCGGGCCGGCCGGGCCCGCTGCCGCGGAACACCGGACGCGTGCAGCCCGGGTAGTTGCAGGTCGTCCCGGAGGTCTCGGTCGTCGTCACGGTTAAATCGTAGCAGAGTTACGTCGTTTCAAACGTTATGTGACACAACGAAACGTAATGAACCGCAGAGTGGGTGACTTCCGATAAGTGAACCTTATCGGAAGTAAGAGCCGGAGCCGGATCGCCGCCTCCGGAGGTGTCGTGTGGCGGAACCGTCAGCGTTCGGCGTGCACCGCTTCGGCAACCGAGCGGAGCGTCGCGATCGGGTCGTCGCCGAGGGGGTAGACGCCGACGTGGTCCGCCCCGGCGTCCCGGTGGGCCAGCAGCCGCGTCGCGACGGTGGCCGGGTCGCCGTGGGCGACGAGCGCGTCGATGAGGCGGTCGCTGCCGGCGTGGGAGAGGTCGTCCTCGGTGAAGCCGAGCCGCCGGAGGTTGTTCGCGTAGTTGGTGACGCGCAGCGCGGTGCCGGGCGGTGCGGACCGGGCGACCGCGCGGGCCCGCTCGGTGTCGGGCTCGACGAGGGCGAAGTGCCCGGGCAGCAGCAGTGCGCCCGCACCGAGGATCGAGCGCGCCCGCCGGGTGTGCTCGGGGGTCACCATGCCCGGAATGGTCCCGGCGGTCCGGTCGCGGGCCAGGCGCAGCATCTTCGGCCCGAGCGCGGCCACCACGGTGCGGGCGGCCGGAACGCCCGCACGGGCGAGCCGGTCCAGGTAGGACACCAGCGTGGCGTGCGGCGAGGCGTACTCGGTGTGGACTTCGCGGTGCCCGATGCCGACGCCGAGCAGGAACCGGCCGGGGTGCCTGGCTTCGATGCGGTGGTAGGAGGCGGCGACGGTCTCCGCGTCGGCGGTCCAGGCGTTCACCACGCTCGTTCCGACGGCCAACCGGGTGGTCGCGTCGAGCAGCTCCTCCGCGAGGGCGAGGTCGGCCGGCGGCGAGGCGTCCAGCCAGAGCGTGCCGTAGCCGGCTCGTTCGAGTTCCGCCGCGGCTCGGGGGTTCGCTTCGTGCTCGCGCAGGTGGGCGCCGAGCAGGCCGAGATCGATGCTCATGCCCCGACTACAGCACCGCGGCCCGCGGCGAACCAGGACCAGGGCCGACGCGCAACGATAACCTGACGGCATCGTCGCGGGGAGGGCCGGTGGAACTACGGGCGTTGCGGTACTTCGCCACGGTCGCCGACGAGCTGCACTTCGGCCGGGCCGCCGACCGGTTGCACATCGCCCAGCCCGCGGTCAGCAGGCAGATCGCGCGACTGGAGCGCGAGCTGGGCGTCCGGCTGTTCGACCGCTCACCGCGTCGGGTCCGGCTCACCGCGGCCGGGCGACGGGTGCTCGACGCGGCGCGGGAGGCGCTCGCGGCCGCCGACCGGGTCCGCGTCGTGGCGCACGAGCAGGCGGGTGTCATGCGCATCGGGACGGGCACCGGGCAGTTCACCGCCCGCTTGGAACGGGGGATCGACGCGTTGCGGGAGCGGGCTCCGGCGTTCGACGTCGTGCTCGTCGACCTGCCGCTGCCCGCGCGCCTGAACGCCCTGCGGCAGGGCGAGATCGACCTGGCGCTGGCACGGGGGGTGCGTTCGGCACCCGGGGTGCGGGTGCTGCCGACGTGGACCGAGGCCCTGTTCGCCGTGGTGTCCGCGCGGCACCCCGCCGCCGGTGACGAGGTCGTCGGGGTGGCCGAACTGGCCACCGGCCCGTTCCTGACGTCCCAGGACCACGACCCTGCCGTGGTCGCCGCGCTGCGGGAAGCCGGGGTCCGGGTGCGGCCGGGCCACCGGGCGGGGACCGCGCAGGACACGATCGTCGAGGTCGGCTCCGACCCGCGCGCCTGGACGGTGCTGCCCGCCGACCAGGTGGCCGAGCTCCGGTCCACCCGGGTGCGCGCGCTCCCGCTCGTGCCGCGCACGACGATCACGGGCAGTGTCGCCGTCCCGGACGACCTCCCGCCCACCTGCGCAGCGGCCCACCGGGCGGCCTTCGGTGACTGATGCCGTGGGCCACCGGATCGTTCCCCGACGCTTCCCGGCGGTGGCGGAGTGGACCGGTGGGTCGCGGAGGGCGGACCGCTCCCCCACCATCAACGTATAGCGCACAGGGGGTCTTGCGGCAAGACCCCGCCCGTGCCGCAGAATCTCCGCCCTACGCCGGGGACCTGCGAAAACCCCGGCCGGCAGTGGGGGTTGCATGATCGACGTGATCGTGGTCGGCGCGGGGCCGACCGGGCTGATGCTGGCGGCGGAGCTGCGGCTGCACGACGTGCGCGTGCTCGTGCTGGAGCGGGACGCCGAGCCGACGAAGGTGGTCCGCGCGATGGGGTTGCACGCGCGCAGCATCGAGGTGATGGACCAGCGCGGCCTGCTGGACCGGTTCCTCGCGCTGGGCAGGCGGCACCCGCTCGACGGGTTCTTCGCGGGCATCACCAAGCCCGCGCCGCGGCGGTTGGACACCTCCCACCCGTTCGTGCTGGCCATCCCGCAGCCCGTGATCGAACGGCTGCTGGCCGAGCGCGCGGCCGAGCTGGGCGCGCAGGTGCGGCGCGGGTGCGAACTGGTCGGGGTGGACCAGGACGACGAGGGGGTGGCGGTCGAGCTGGCCGACGGCACGCGGCTGCGGTCGCGGTACCTGGTCGGGTGCGACGGCGGTCGCAGCACGGTGCGCAAGGCGGTGGGGATCGGTTTCCCCGGCGAGCCGTCCCGGGTCGAGACGCTGCTGGGCGAGGTGGAGATCGGCGTTTCCCGGGAGGAGGTGGACGCCGTGGTCGCGGAGGTGCGCAAGACGCAGAAGCGGTTCGGTCTGATCCCGCTCGGCGACGGCGCGTACCGGGTGGGCGTGCCCGCCGACGGCGTGGCGGAGGACCGCCGCAGCACGCCGACGTTGGAGGAGGTGAAGCGGCAGCTCGTGGCGACGGCGGGCACGGACTTCGGGGTGCACTCGCCGCGGTGGCTGTCCCGGTTCGGTGACGCGACGCGGTTGGCCGAGCGGTACCGGCGGGGGCGGGTGCTGCTGGCGGGCGACGCGGCGCACGTGCACCCGCCGACGGGTGGGCAGGGGCTCAACCTGGGCGTGCAGGACGCGTTCAACCTCGGGTGGAAGTTGGCGGCGGTGGTCGGCGGGTGGGCGCCGGAGGGGTTGCTGGACACCTACGAGGCCGAGCGACGGCCGGTGGCGGCCGCGGTGCTGGACAACACGCGCGCGCAGATGGAGCTGATCTCGACCGAGCCGGGTCCGCAGGCGGTGCGGCGGCTGGTGGCGCGGTTGATGGACTTCGAGGACGTGAAGCGGTACCTGGTCGAGGAGCTCACCGCGATCGGGGTCCGCTACGACTTCGGCGAGGGGCACGAGCTGCTGGGCAGGCGGTTGCGGGACGTGGCGCTGGGGCGGGGGCGGCTGTACGGGTTGACGCACGCCGGTCGCGGGTTGCTGCTGGACGGGACCGGTCGGTTGTCGGTGGCCGGGTGGGAGGACCGGGTGGACCACGTGGTGGACCGGGTCGTGGACGGCGGCGAGGGGTGGGGCGCGCCGGCGGTGCTGCTGCGGCCGGACGGTCACGTGGCGTGGGTCGGCGAGGAGCAGGGTGGGCTGGTGGGGCCGCTGGCGCGGTGGTTCGGCGAGCCCGTCGTCGGGAGTTCCGCGGCTGATCGGTTGGGGTAACCGGCGGAATCACCCGTGGGAGAGGATGGCGGCATGATCGTCCCGCTGGATCTGACCGATGACGAGACGGCGAAGGCCGTGCACCGGGTCGCGCAGCTGTCGTACGCGGTGGAGGCCGAGCTGATCGGCAGCACGGCGATACCGGGGTTGCACGAGTCGGTGGAGGACATCCGGACGCTGCCGTTGCGGTGGCTGGGTGGGTACGTCGACAACGAGCTGGTGGCCTTCGTGGGGTACACCAAGGTCGACGGCGTGCTGGACATCGACCGGTTGGGCGTGGCGCCGAGCCACTTCCGGTTGGGGTTCGCGCGGCGGCTGGTGGAGCAGGTGTTGGCCGAGGGCGGGCCGGCGATCGTGTCGACGGGAGCGGCGAACGCGCCGGCCATCGCGTTGTACGAGGGGCTGGGGTTCCGCGTGGTGGACACCGTGGTGGTGGAGGGCGGGCTGCGGATCGCGCAGTTCGGGCACCCCGGGTTGATCTAGGGCGGTCGTCGGGTCCCGCGGTGTCGTGGGCGGCGGGGTCGGCCGGGTGGTCGACCCCGCCGCCGGTCACGCGGGCCGGTCGCGGCGGACGGGTTGGCGCACGACGGTGCGGAGCTTGGCGGGGTCGGCCCTGCGGGGGTCGCCGAGGTAGACCTCGTGGTGCAGGCCGGTCTCGCGCAGGCCGTTGGCGGGCAGCCACTCCTGGTGCAGGCGGGCCAGGACGGGTCCTTCGTCGTCGTACGGGCCGAGGTGGAGGACCTGGGCGCTGAGCCCTTCGCACAGGACCTCGCGGCGGAGGTCGGGGAGGGCGGGCAGGTCCTTCTTGGCGGCGACGGAGTCCTTGGCGCGGGCGATGAGGTCGTCGGTGATCCAGTCCGGTTGGCTGATGAGCATCCGACAGTGCCAGGAGTCCTTGGCGCGGGTGGTGAAGACCTCGGGCCGGTCGGCCCACCACAGCCCTTCCAGCGGTGCGACGACGAGGTCGCGGCCGTCGCGCTTGCTCGCGAACTTGAGGGTGTAGGCGACGGCGTAGAGCGCTTCGACGGCGTTGGCGTAGGCGGTGCTGGTGTTGGGGTCGCCCTGGCCGTCGACGGCGAGGAACTGCTGCTCGGGGACGTCGACGAGGGCCCAGTCGGTGTTGCGGGGCGCGTAGAGCTGCTTGAGGTGGCGTTTGACGTCGTAGCGGTCGGTGGTCACGGCCGGTGGTCCTCCTGGTCGGGTGCGGTGGCGAGTTCGGCCCGGTAGGCGGCCAGCCAGCGCTGTTCGGCGTCGAGTTGGGACAGGGAGTGGTCGAGGATCGCGAGGGCGAAGCGGGGCGCGTGGGGTTGGGCGGCGCGGGTGGCGCGGAGTTCGGCGATCTTGGCGGTGACGGCGTCGGCGCGGTGGGCGAGGGCGGCGCGGAGCCGGTCGGGCGGGACGGCGGGTTGGTTGGCCAGGCCGACGAGCAGGCGCGGGAAGACGGGGTGGAGTTCGGCGATGGCGGCTTCGGTCGCCCGGGCGCACGCCTCGCGCCCGTCGTCGGTCGGCCGGTAGACCCGGCGGGCCTTGCCGCGGCCGGGCGGCGGTGTGCCGACCTCGGTGATCAGGCCGCGGTCGCGCAGCTTGGCCAGCAGGTAGTAGATGGAGCTGAAGCCGATCTCGGTCCACTCGCGCATGCCGCGGGCGGTGATGACCTCTTCGAGTTCGTAGCCGTGGCGGGGCTGTTCCACGAGCAGCCCGAGCAGGGTCAGTTCGGCGGGGGTGAGGTCGACGGCCACCGGTTTATCCTAGCACTAGGATAAACCGGTGGATCGTTGGCCGGGCCAACTAGACTGCGGCCGCATGGAGACCTCAGGGGCGCCCCACCGGCTGCGCGGCACGCCGAGCTGGCTGCTCGGCCAGGCCACGACCCACGCGCAGCGGCTGGTGTCGGAGGCGTTGGGCGCGGTCGGCGCGCGGCGCTACCACTACTCGCTGCTGGCGGCGCTGGAGGAGTTCGGTCCGGCCAGCCAGGCCGACCTGGGCAGGCGGGGCGGGTTGGACCGCAGCGACGTGGTGGCCACGGTGAACGAGCTGGCCGACAAGGGGTTCGTGCTGCGCCGCCCCGATCCCGGGGACCGGCGGCGCAACATCGTGACCGTCACCCCGGCGGGGGCGGCCCACCTGCGACTCCTGGACCGGGTGCTGGGGCATGCCCAGGAGTCGCTGCTGGAGCCGTTGTCGGCGGCCGAGCGCGAGGAGCTGGTGCGGGTGCTGAACGTGGTCCTGGAGCACCACGGATGAGCCGGTCGATGCGGGCGGTGGTGCTCAGCGGGCCCGGCCCGGTGGAGAACCTGGCCGTGGCCGAGCTGCCGGTGCCCGAGCCGCCGCCGGGGTGGGTGCGGGTGGCGGTGCGGGCGTTCGGGTTGAACCGGTCGGAGCTGCACACCCGGTTGGGGCTGGCCGAGGGGGTGACGTTCCCGCGCGTGCCGGGCATCGAGGCGGTCGGCGTGGTCGACAGCGACTGCGACCTGCCGCGCGGGCAGCAGGTGGCGGCGATGATGGGCGGCATGGGCCGGGTGTTCGACGGCGGGTACGCCGAGTACACCGTCGTGCCGCGGGAGATCCTGATCCCGTTCCGGTCGGAGCTGCCCTGGGAGGTGCTGGGCGCGGTGCCGGAGACGTTGCAGACCGCGTACGGCTCGCTGACCACGGGGCTGGACCTGCGGGCGGGGCAGTCGCTGCTGATCCGCGGCGGCACGTCGGCGCTCGGGTTCGCCACCGCGGCGCTGGCGAACGACCTCGGGGCGACGGTGCTGGCCACGACGCGCCGCCCCGACCGGCTCGACGTGCTGCGCGAGCACGGGGTGGCGCACCCGCTGCCCGACGACGGCGCGGTGGCGGGCCGGGTGCGCGAGCTGTTCCCCGACGGGGTGGACGCGGCGCTGGAGCTGGTCGGCACGCCGACGCTGCCGGACACGCTGGCCGCGACGAGGGTGCACGGCACGGTGTGCTTCGCCGGGATGCTGTCCAACGAGTGGGTCGTGAAGGACTTCTACCCCATCGGCTACCTGCCCAAGGGCGTGCGGCTGACGGCGTACGGCGGCGAGAGCTCGGACCTGCCCGCGGCGGTGCTGCAGCGGTTCCTCGACCGGTTGGCCGGCGGTGAGGTGGCGTTGGGTCCGACGGCGGTGTACCGGCTCGACGAGATCCGGCAGGCGCACGACGACCTGGAGCACGGCAGGCGGATCGGCAAGCTCGTCGGGCTGGTCTGAAGATTTTTTCGCGCCCGGTTTCCGGGCGTCGTGTCGATGTGGCGGCCGGCCGTTCGTGTAGGGGGTGCGAGGACACCGACACCTGGAGGAGCGCGGGATGACCCAGTACCTGCTCAGCGTGATCGAGCCGACCGGCGGGGACGAGCCGGGGCCGGAGGTCATGCGGGAGATCATGACGGACGTGCAGGCGGTGGACGCCGACATGCGCGAGAGGGGCGTGTGGGTGTTCGCCGGCGGGCTGCACACCCCGGACGCGGCGACCACGCTGCGCCACGGCGGGAACGGCGAGCTGGTCGTCACGGACGGCCCGTTCACCGAGACCAAGGAGCACATCGGCGGGTTCAGCATCATCGACGTGCCGGACCTGGACGTGGCGCTGGAGTGGGGTCGGCGGCTGGCGGCGGCGTGCCGGCTGCCGGTCGAGGTCCGGCCGTTCCGGGAAGTGCCCGGCTGACGTGTCGGAGGTCGAGCGGGTCTTCCGGGCGGAGTACGGCCGGTCGGTCGCGGTGCTGGTCCGCGTCTTCGGTGACCTCGACGTCGCCGAGGAGGCGGTCCAGGACGCGTTCGCCGAGGCCGTGCGGCGGTGGCCGGAGACCGGGGTGCCGCCGAGCCCGGCGGGCTGGATCATCACCACGGCCCGCAACCGGGCGATCGACCGGCTGCGCCGGGAGTCCACGCGGGACGACCGGCAGGCGCGGTCCGCGCTGCTGCACGCGCGTGACGAGCCCGAGGAGGTGGGTGCGGTGGGTGACGAGCGGCTGCGGTTGATCTTCACGTGCTGCCACCCGGCGTTGAACCCGGCGGCGCGGGTGGCGTTGACGTTGCGGCTGCTGGGCGGGTTGTCGACGGCGGAGATCGCGCGGGCGTTCCTGGTGCCGGAGGCGACGATGGCGCAGCGGCTGGTGCGGGCGAAGGCGAAGGTCCGGGACGCGCGCATCCCCTACCGGGTGCCCGGTCGGGAGGAGCTGCCGGAGCGGCTGCGGGCCGTGCTGGCGGTGGTGTACCTGGTGTTCAACGAGGGCTACTCGGCCAGTTCGGGTGGCGCGCTGGTGCGCGGGGACCTGTGCGCGGAGGCGGTGCGGCTGGGCCGGCTGGTGGTGGAGCTGCTGCCCGAGGAGCCGGAGGCGGTCGGGTTGGTGGCGCTGATGCTGCTGCTGGGCGCCCGCGCGCCGGCGCGGACCGGTCCGGACGGGGGCCTGGTGCGGTTGGCCGACCAGGACCGCTCGCGCTGGGACGCGGCGATGCTGGCCGAGGGGCGGGAGCTGGTGCGGTGGTGCCTGCGCCGGGGCCGGCCGGGCCCGTACCAGGTGCAGGCGGCGATCAACGCGGTGCACAGCGACCCGCCGCCCACCGACTGGGCGCAGGTCGTGCGGCTGTACGACCACCTGCTGGTGTTGACGCCGAGCCCGGTGGTGGCGTTGAACCGGGCCGTGGCGGTGGCCGAGGTCGACGGGCCGGGGCCGGCGCTGGCGCTGGTGGACGGGCTGGGCGGGTCGTTGGCGCGCTACCACCTGTTCCACGCCGTGCGCGCCGAGCTGCTGCGCCGCCTGGGGCGCGACGGGGAGGCGGAGGGGGCGTACCGGCGGGCGCTGGAGCTGGCGGGCAACGACGCCGAGCGGGACCTGCTGCTCGACGGGCTCGGCTCCGTCGCCGGTTCCGGTCCGCCGCCCGGTGCGGGGTGAGGTCGGGGGACGCGGCGCGGTGGCGGGTGATACTGGGCCCATGGGTAAGACCTACGAACGCATCGAAGGACGTCTGCGCCGGTTCATCGAGGACCAGCCGGTGTTCTTCACGGCGACCGCGCCGCTGGCCGCCGACGGTCACGTCAACCTGTCGCCGAAGGGCCGCCGCGGCACGTGGCGGGTGCTCGACGAGCGGCGGGTCGCGTACCTGGACTTCGGCGGCAGCCACGCGGAGACCATCGCCCACCTGCGTGAGAACGGCCGGATCACGCTGATGTGGTGCGCGTTCGACGGGCCGCCCAACATCGTGCGCGTGCACGGCACGGGCGAGCCGGTGTTCCGCGACGACCCGAGGTTCCCGGAGCTGGCGGCCGGGTTCGGCGACGCCGACGGGCCCGCGGTGCGGGCGGTCGTGGTGGTGACGGCGAAGCTGATCAGCGACACGTGCGGCTTCGCCGTGCCGTTCATGGACTACCGCGAGGAGCGGACGCTGCACGCGGAGTACTTCGGCCGCAAGTCCGACGACGAGTTCGGCGCCTACTGCGAGAGCAAGGAGTTCAACGCGGTGAGCATGGACGGCCTGCCCGCCCTGCCGCTCCCCCTGCCCCCGCGCTGACCCGGCCCGCCCGGGCGTGTGGCACGGTCTGCGGCGTGACCGAGTACCTGTTCTTCTGGGGCCACGAGGCGCGGCCCGGCGCGCCGGTCGGCAAGCAGTGCCTGAGCCAGTGGTGGGAGGCACCGTTCACCGCGGACGGGCTGACCTACCGGACCGCGGAGCACTTCATGATGCGCGGCAAGGCGCTGCTGTTCGGCGACGAGGAGACCGCCGACCGGGTGCTCGCCGCCCGCACGCCCGCGGAGGCCAAGGCGCTGGGCCGCGAGGTGCGCGGCTTCGACCAGGAGGTGTGGGCCGCGCACCGGGTCGACGTGGTGGTGCGCGGCAACCTCGCCAAGTTCACCGCGCACGACGACCTGCGCGGCTTCCTGCTGGGCACCGGCGACCGGGTGCTGGTGGAGGCCAGCCCGCTGGACCGGGTGTGGGGCATCGGGCTGGCGGCCGACGACGAGCGGGCGGCCGACCCGGCGACCTGGCGCGGGCTGAACCTGCTCGGCGTGGCGCTGATGGAGGTGCGCGACCGGCTGCGCCGGGGGTGATCGTGTCACCCGATCCGCTCGAACCGGTCGACGCGACCCCGCCGGGGACGTCCCGATCGGCGGGACCCCGATCTACGCTGTCGGGGCGGGAGTGGCGCCGATCACCTCGGGAAGGGGGCGGTCGTGCTGGTCGAGGCTTCGCGCGACCGCGGTGCGCTGCGCCGGGTGACGGGGTTGGCCCGCAGCACGCCGGGCAGGTTGAGCCTGCTGGCCCTGCTGCTGGTGGCGGTGAGCCTGCTGGTCGGCGCGGTGACGGCGGCGTCGGTGCAGCGCCGGTCGGCGGCGCTGGAGGCGTTGGCCGACCGCAGCGAGCCGCTGGCGTTCGCCGCCCAGGAGGTCTACCGGGCGATGGCGGACGCGGACGCCACCGCGTCGAGCGCGTTCCTGTCCGGCGGGGTGGAGTCGGCCGCGTTGCGCGGCCGGTACGAGGCGGACGTGGCCAAGGCCGCGGCGGCGCTGTCGGCGGCCACCAGCGAGCCGACCCGCTCCCCCGAGCTGACCGACGCGTTGTCGACGTTGTCGGGTCAGCTGCCGGTGTACACCGGGCTCGTCGAGACCGCCCGCGCGCACAACCGGCAGGGCAGCCCGGTCGGCGCGGCGTACCTGCGGGAGGCGTCGGCGTTGATGCAGACGCGGCTGCTGCCCGCGGCGCGCGAGCTGTACGGGGTGGAGACGGCGAACGTGGTGCGCGACCTGGAGGACGCCGGGTCGCTGCCGTGGCCCGAGCCGCTGCTGGGCGCGGCGGCGCTGGTGGTGCTGCTGTGGGTGCAGCGCTACCTGACCCGGCGGACGAACCGGCTGCTCAACCCGGGGCTGGTGGTGGCGACCGCGTTGACGGTGGTGTCGCTGCTGTGGGTGCTGGTGGCGAGCCTGCTGGTGGTCTGCAACGCCTCGGCGAGCCGGGAGGGCGCGGCGGTGGTGGACGTGCTGGCGCGGGCCCGGATCGCGACGCTGACCGCGCGGGGCGACGAGACGTTGGCGCTGGTGGCACGGGGCAGCGGCGCGAACTACGAGGCCGAGTACGCCGAGTCGGACCGGGCGTTGGACGAGCTGCTGGGCCGGGCGCGGGAGCTGCGCCCGACGCAGCCGGTGGCGGAGGCCGTCGAGCAGCACGCGCGTTGGCAGGCGGCGCACCGCGCGGTCCGCGCGGCCGACGACCGGGGCGACTACACCGGGGCGGTGGCGTTGGCTCTGGGCCAGGACTCGCGGGGCGCGGCGACGGCGTTCGACGCGTTGGACTCGGCGCTGGTGCGGGCCATCGGCTCGGCGCGGGCGGACCTGACCGACGCGATCGGGCTGGCGCGGGCGGCGTTGGTCGGCGCGGTGCCGGCGGTGGTGACGTTGGCGCTGCTGGCGGCGGTGGCGTCGTCGTTCGGGCTGTGGCAGCGGTTGAAGGAGTACCGATGAGGCGACTGTCGGCGGTGCTGCTGCTCGTGCTGGCGGCGTGCGCGCCGGTGCCCAGCGGCGCGCCGCCGATCGGCGGGGGCTCGCCCGTGCCGCCGCGCCCGGCCGACGCGGTGGAGCTGACCGCGCCGCCGAGCGGGCAGGACGTGCCGCCGGCGTCGTGCGACCCGACGGCGAGCCTGCGCCCGACCGGGCCGCTGCCGCCGCCGGGGCAGATGCCGGCCGGGTCGACCATGGCGCGGGTGCAGCAGCGGGGCCGGCTGGTCGCGGGCGTGGACCAGAACACGTACCTGATGGGGTTCCGCAACCCGTTCTCCGGGGAGCTGGAGGGGTTCGACGTGGACCTGGCGCGGGAGGTGGCGCGGGCGGTCTTCGGCGACCCGGGCGCGATCCAATTCACGGTGCTGACCTCGGAGCAGCGGATACCGGCGTTGGAGCGGGGCGAGGTCGACATCGTGGTGCGGACCATGACCGCGACCTGCGAGCGGTGGCAGCGGGTGGACTTCTCCACCGTGTACCTGCAGGCGGGGCAGCGGGTGCTGGTGCCGGCGAACTCCGACGTCACCGGCATCGGGTCGCTGGGCGGCAAGCGGGTGTGCGCGACGAAGGGGTCCAGCTCGCTGGCCAACGTGGCGGCCGCGGCGTCGGGGCCGGTGGCGGTGTCGGTGCCGAACTGGACGGACTGCCTGGTGATGCTCCAGCAGGGGCAGGTGGACGCGATCTCCACCGACGACACGATCCTGGCCGGGTTCGCCGCGCAGGACCCGTACACGAAGGTGGTGGGGCCGCAGTTCACGTCCGAGCCGTACGGGATGGCGTTCCCGAAGGCGGGCGAGGACTTCGTGCGGTTCGTCAACGCGCTGCTGGAGCGGCTGCGGGCGGACGGCACGTGGGCGCGGATCCACCAGCGGTGGCTCGGCGACCCGCCCGAGCCGCCCGTCGCGGTGTACCGGGACTGACGTGGGCGTCGGGGCACTGGACGGGCGGCGTGCGCGTTCTCCGGGTGTGGCGGGACGCGACGAGGGTGCGGTGCCGCCGAGGACGGAGGGCCGATGAGGACGTGTCCGCGCGAGGGCTGCGGCGGTGAGGTCGACGCCGCCGGCTGCTGCGACACGTGCGGCCTGGACGCGCCGGTCCTGACCACTACGGCCCCGGGACGGGCGGGCGGGTCGGCGGGTGCGGGTGTGGACAGCGGGCCGGTGACCAGGGCTCGCGGCGGGCTCGCGGCGGACAGCGGGCCCGTGACCGGCGCGCACGCCGGCCCGGGGTTCGACAGCGGACCGGTGACGGGGGCGTTCAGCGGGCCGGGCACGGCTGCGTGGTCGCCCACGTCGGCGTCCGCGGCGCGGTCGCGGCGGGCGTCCACCTCGACCCGCTCGTCGGGGCGGGGCCGGTTGGGCGCCGGGCTGGTCGAGGTGCCCCGGGTGCCCTACCGCGACCCGAAGACCGCGGTGCTCACCCACCCCGAGGTGCCCGAGGCGAAGCGGTTCTGCTCCGGTTGCGGCAAGGAGGTCGGCCGCAGCCGCGCCGGCGAACCGGGCCGGGTGGAGGGGTTCTGCCCCCACTGCGGGCACCACTACTCGTTCACGCCCAAGCTCGCGCCCGGCGAGGTGCTGCACGGCCAGTACGAGGTGCTCGGCTGCCTCGCCCACGGCGGGCTGGGCTGGATCTACCTGGCCGCCGACCACGCCGTCAGCGACCGGTGGGTGGTGTTGAAGGGCCTGCTGGACTCCGGCGACGCCGACGCGATGGCGGCCGCGATGGCGGAGCGCCGGTTCCTGGCCGAGGTGGAGCACCCTACTATCGTCAAGATCCACAATTTCGTGCGGCACGCCGACCGGACGACCGGCGAGCTCGTGGACTACATCGTGATGGAGTACGTCGGCGGCACGTCGGTCAAGGACATGATCAAGCAGTTGCGGGCGGGGGGCACGGGCACCGAGGCCCTCCCGGTGGCGCAGGCGATCGCCTACGCGCTGGAGGTGCTGCCCGCGCTGGGCTACCTGCACGGCGTGGGCCTGCTGTACTGCGACTTCAAGCCCGACAACGTGATCCAGACCGAGGAGCAGTTGAAGCTGATCGACCTGGGCGCGGTGCGGCGCGTCGACGACCGCCGCTCCCCCATCTACGGCACGATCGGCTACCAGGCGCCGGAGATCGGCACGGTCGGCCCGTCGGTGGCCTCCGACCTGTACACGGTGGGTCGGGCGTTGGCGGTGATGAGCTTCGCGTTCGACTTCCGCGGCCGGTTCCGGGAGTCGCTGCCGTCCCCGTCGGAGCAGCCGCTGCTGGCCCGCCACGACTCGTTGCACCGGTTCCTGCTGCGCGCCACGCACCGCGACCCGGAGCAGCGGTTCGCGTCGGCGGAGGAGATGGCCGAGCAGTTGACCGGGGTGCTGCGGGAGGTGCTGGCGCAGCAGGACGGCGTGCCGCGGCCGGGGGTGTCGGGCCAGTTCACGCCGGAGCGGCGGGCGTTCGGCGCGGAGGGCGCGGTGGACGTGCGGGCGGCGGCGCTGGGGTTGCCGGTGCCGCAGGTGGACACCTCCGATCCGGCGGCCGGGTTCCTGGCGACGGCGGCGACGACGGGTGACCCGGACCAGGTGGTGGCGGCGTTGCGGGTGGCGCCGGTGCGGACGGTCGAGGTGTGGTTGCAGGTGGTGCGGGCGTTGATCGAGGCGGGGCGGGTGGCCGAGGCGGTGGGCGAGCTGGACGCGTTGTCCTCGCCGTTCGACCCGGAGGACCCGGGCACGCCCGCGCCGGACGACTGGCGACCCGGCTGGTACCGGGGGGTGGCGGCGCTGGTGACGGGCCGCGAGGACCGGGCGCGGGCGGCGTTCGAGCAGGTGCGCGACGCGCTGCCGGGCGAGGCGGCGCCGAAGCTGGCGGTGGCGGTGTGCGCGGAGGCGCTGGGCGACCGGGCGGCGGCCGCGGCCGGGTACGAGGTGGTGTGGCGCACGGACCACTCCTTCGTGTCGGCGGCGTTCGGGTTGGCCCGGGTGCTGGTGGCGCGGGGCGAGCGGGACGCGGCGGTGCGGGTGCTGCACTCGGTGCCGGACACGTCGGTGCACCACGTGGCGGCGCAGGTCGCGGCGGTGCGGGCGCAGTTGGGCGCGGCGCGGGAGCGTGCGCGCGGGGGCGGTGGCGCGGAGGCGTTGGCCGAGGTGATGGCGGCCGGTGCGAGGCTGTCGGGGTTGGAGTTGGACGTGGCGAGGCGGGCCGGGTTGACGGTGGAGTTGTTGGGTGTGGCGTTGGAGGTGCTGCCGCGCGGCGGGGCGGGGCCGGTGGGGGTGCTGCTGGGCTGCGAGGTGAGCGAGTCGGGGCTGCGGCTGGGGTTGGAGCGCGGCTACCGGCAGTTGGCGCGGCTGGCCGACACCCCCGAGGAGCGCATCGCTCTCGTCGACCGCGCGAACGCGGTCCGGCCCAGGACGTTGGTGTGACGATGGAGTCGTGTCCGGAGTGCTCGGCGCCGGTGGCGGCGCAGGACCGCTTCTGCGAGGCGTGCGGGCGCAACCTGCGGGTGCGGCGGACACCGGTGGGCGGTCCGGGTTCGCAGTGGCCGCCGGGGTGCGAGTGCGGCGGGGAGGAGTTCGACGCCGACGGGTTCTGCGAGCGGTGCGGGCGGGCGCGGCCGTCGGCGCGGGACCGGGTGGAGTTCGTGCTGCCGGGGGTGGCGGGGGTCAGCGACCGGGGTCGGCGGCGGCGGCGCAACGAGGACTCGATGGCGTTCGGCCGGGTCCGCGGGCGTGGTGTGGTGGCGGTGGTGTGCGACGGGGTGGCGTCCTCGGAGCGGGCCGAGCAGGCGTCGCAGCTGGCCGTGGACACGGCGGTGGACGTGCTGCTGACGGGGTTGCGGTCGGGGACGGACGCGGAGGCGTCGACGACGGACGCGGTGGTGGCGGCCAACGACGGGGTGGCCCGGTTGGCGCGGCCGGAGGCGGCCGAGGTGGCGCCGTCGTGCACGTTCGTGTCGGCGGTGGTGACCGACGACTCGGCGACGGTGGGGTGGGTGGGCGACAGCCGCGCCTACCTGGTGGCCGGGGCGGGTGCGGCGCGGTTGACCACGGACGACACGTGGGCGGCGCAGCTGGTCGCGGAGGGGGTGCTGACCGAGGAGGAGGCGCTGACCGACCGGCGGGCGCACGTGCTGTCGCGGTGGTTGGGCGCGGACTCGGGGGTGGAGGCGCCGCAGTCGGTGACGTTCAAGGTGGAGACGCCGGGGCTGCTGGTGCTGTGCAGCGACGGGCTGTGGAACTACGTGCCCGAGCCGGAGGACCTGCTGGCGGTGCTGCCGCGCGGTGTGCCGCCGGTGGAGGTGGCGCGGGAGCTGGTGGACGTCGCGCTGCGGGCGGGCGGGCACGACAACATCACGGTGGTCGTGGTGCAGCTGCGGGGCGGTCAGGGGGCCTGATCGGACGGGCCCGCGATCGTCGGGTCGGCGCACGCTGGGTGCCGGGCGGGCGGAGGCCGCGGCTGGGCCGGGCGCGGGGGTGCCGGTGGGCCGTCGTGCCGGTTTTTCCCGGGACGCCCGCGCGGGTTGTCGATCACGAATACGGTGGGTGCCGTGCGGGTCGGCGGGGGGCCGCACGGCGGGAGGGGTGATGGCGGACGCGGTCGACCTGGCGCTGGCGCAGTGGTCGGTGCAGCGCCCGGACGTGGACACCGCGCCGATGGCGGTGCTGGCGCGGGTGACGCGGTTGGCGCGGTTGGCGCGGCTGCTGGAGCGGGAGCTGCGGGACTTCGCGGGTCGGTTCGACCTGGAGCCGGGCGAGTTCGACGTGCTGACCGCGCTGCGGCGGGCGGGTCCGGGGCTCGGCCTGACGGCGGGCGCGTTGCTGTCGGCGTCGCTGGTCACGGCGGGCGCGATCACCAACCGGATCGACCGGATGGCGGCCAAGGGGCTGGTGCGGCGCGTGCCGGACGCGGCGGACCGGCGGGTGGTGCGCATCGAGCTGACCGAGCGGGGCGCGCGGCTGGTGGACGGGATGCCGGCCGAGCACATGGGGTGGTACGCGCGGCTGCTGGAGCCGTTGGACGCGGGCACGCGGGCGGTGGTCGCCGACGCGTTGCGCACGTTGCTGGAGCAGTGCGAGTAGCGGCCCCGTAGCGCTCTGAGGGGGACTCCGCGGGCGGGACCCCGCGGGCGGGGGTGATCAGCGCGGCACGGCGTCGAGGGCCTTCTGGATGCGCTTGTCGGAGACGGTGTAGCGGGTGCGGATGGTCTGGGCGAAGTAGCTCAGGCGCAGTTCCTCGATCATCCACCGCACCTCGTCCAGCTCCTCGTGCGGTTCGTCGGCGGGCAGGGCGGCGCGCAGTTCCCGGTACTCGGCGTGCACGGCGTGCACGCGGTCCATCCAGTCCTGGTCGCGGCGGACGTTCTCGGGCAGCTTCTCCAGCCGGCGGGAGATGCCCTGCAGGTAGCGGTGCACGTCGGCGAGCCGGTCGGCGCCCGCCTCGGTGACGAAGCCCTTGTGGACCAGGCCGGTGAACTGGGCCCGGATGTCGGCCAGGGACTCCTCGAACACCGCGCCGCGCACGCCGTTGAGGCGCAGTTCGACGTCCTGGGCGGCCTCCAGCACGCGGCGGACCTGGTGCACGACGTCGAACGTGGTCTCGCCGAGGCCGCGGCGGACGTGGTCGAGGAGGCGGGTGAACGCCGCCTGGGTCCAGACCGGGCCGCCGGCGTCGCGCAGGAGCTTGTCGACCGCGGCGCCGATGCAGTCGGCCAGCAGGGGCGCGACGCCGCCGTGGGGGTTGCGGGTGAGGGCGAGCTTCTCGGCGTTGGTCAGGCCGCGTTGCAGCGTCTTGACCGGGGACGGGCTGTTGAGCAGCAGCAACCGGCGGGTGCCGCGCCACATGGCCTGCCGCTGCCGCCCGGGGGTGTCGAGGATCTCCACGGCGACGCTGTCGCCCTTGTCGACCAGGGCTGGGTAGGCGGTGACGACGATGCCGGAGCGCTGCCGCTGCACGGTGCGCGGCAGGTCGCCGACGTCCCAGGTGGTCAGGCCGGTGCGGGCGAGGTTGCTCGCGGCGGCGGCGAGGGTTTCGCGGAGCCGACCGCGCAGCTGGGCCTTCAGGGCGGCCAGGTCCTTGCCGCGGGCCAGTTCGCGGTCCTGCTCGTCGACGACCTCGAAGGTGAGCTTGAGGTGCTCGGGTACCTGGTCGAGCTGCCACTGGTCGCGGGGCACGACGACACCGGTGAGCCGGCGCAGCTCGCGTTCCAGGGCGGGCAGCAGCGGCTCGTCGGGGTCGATGCCGCTCAGCGCGGCGGCGGCCACGTCCGGGACGGGCACGAAGTTGCGGCGCACGGGCTTGGGCAGCGACCGGATGAGCGCGACGACCAGGTCGGTGCGCATGCCGGGGACCTGCCAGGACAGCGAGTCGTCGGGCAGCGTGGTCAGGGCGGGCAGGGGCAGCTTGACGGTGACGCCGTCGACGGCCGCGCCGGGCTCGAACCGGTAGGTCAGGGGCAGGGTGATGCCGCCGCGGCGCAGTTCGTCGGGGTAGGCGTCGGGGGTGACGGCGGCGCGGTCGTTGACCAGCATCGCCTTGTCGAAGGTGAGCAGGTCCGGGCTGGTGTGGCGGGTCTTCTTCCACCAGGTGTCGAAGTGGCGGGCGGAGACGACGTCGGCGGGCACGCGCTGGTCGTAGAAGTCGTAGAGGGTGTCGTCGTCCACGACGATGTCGCGGCGGCGGGCCCGGTTCTCCAGCTCCTCGACCTCGGCGAGCAGGGCGCGGTTGTGGTGGAAGAACTCGTGGTGGGTGGTCCACTCCCCCTGCACGAGGGCGTGGCGCAGGAACAGCTCGCGCGACAGCCCGGGGTCGATGCGCCCGTAGTCGACCTTGCGGGAGGTGACGATGGGCACGCCGTAGAGGGTGACCTTCTCCAGGGCGACGACGGAGCCGCGCCTGGCCTCCCAGTGCGGTTCGCTGTAGGTGCGCTTGACCAGGTGCCCGGCCAGCTTCTCGGCCCATTCGGGTTCGATGCGCGCGACCGTGCGGCCCCACAGGCGGGAGGTCTCGACGAGTTCGGCGGCCATCACCCACTGGGGTGGTTTGCGGAACAGGGCGGAGCCGGGGAAGATCGCGAACTTCGCGTTGCGGGCGCCGAGGTACTCGGTGGCGGCGCGCTTGCCCGGGTCGCGCTTGGGGACGTCCTTGACGCCGATGTGGGACAGCAGCCCCGACAGCAGCGAGACGTGGACGTTGCGCGGGTCGGCGGGCTGGTCGTTGACGTGCACGCCGAGGGTCTTGGCGACCTGCCGCAGCTGCTGGTAGATGTCCTGCCACTCGCGCACGCGCAGGTAGTTGAGGAACTCGGTGCGGCACAGCCTGCGGAACTGGTTGGACGACAGCTCCTTCTGCCTGTCCCGCAGGTACTGCCACAGGTTGAGGAACGCGGTGAAGTCCGAGTCGGGGTCCTTGAAGCGGGCGTGCAGCTCGTCGGCGGCCTGCTGCTTGTCGGAGGGCCGTTCCCGGGGGTCCTGGATGGACAGGGCGGAGGCGATGACCATGACCTCGCGGACGCAGCCGTTGCGGTCGGCCTCGACGACCATGCGGGCCAGGCGGGGGTCGACGGGCAGCTGGGCGAGCTTGCGGCCCAGCGGGGTGAGCTTCTGCTCGGTGGGCAGGATCGCGCCCAGCTCCTGCAGCAGCTGCACGCCGTCGGTGATGTTGCGGGCCTCGGGCGGGTCGATGAACGGGAACGCGGCGATGTCGCCCAGGCCGATGGAGGTCATCTGCAGGATGACCGAGGCGAGGTTGGTGCGCAGGATCTCCGGGTCGGTGAACTCGGGACGGGCGTCGAAGTCGTCCTCGCTGTAGAGGCGGACGCAGATGCCCTCGGACACGCGGCCGCAGCGGCCCTTGCGCTGGTTGGCCGAGGCCTGGGAGACCGGTTCGATGGGCAGCCGCTGCACCTTGAGGCGGTGGCTGTAGCGGGAGATGCGGGCGGTGCCCGGGTCCACCACGTACTTGATGCCGGGCACGGTCAGCGACGTCTCGGCCACGTTGGTGGCGAGCACGACGCGGCGGCCGCGGTGGGGTTGGAACACGCGGTGCTGCTCGCCGAACGACAGCCGCGCGTACAGCGGCAGGACCTCGGTGTCGCGCAGGTCCAGGGCGGCCAGCGCGTCGGCGGTGTCGCGGATCTCGCGTTCGCCGGACAGGAACACCAGCACGTCGCCGGGCCCTTCGGCCTGCAGTTCCCGCACGGCGTCGCAGATGGCCTGGGTCTGGTCGCGGTCGGGGTCGGCGTCGGGGTCGTCGGGGTCCACGATCGGGCGGTAGCGCACCTCGACGGGGTAGGTGCGGCCGGAGACCTCGATGATCGGGGCGTCGCCGAAGTGGCGGGAGAACCGCTCCGGGTCGATGGTCGCGGAGGTGATGACGACCTTGAGGTCCGGCCGGCGGGGCAGCAGCTGCTTGAGGTAGCCGAGCAGGAAGTCGACGTTGAGGCTGCGCTCGTGGGCCTCGTCGATGATGATCGTGTCGTAGCGCGACAGCGTCCGGTCGGTCTGCAGCTCGGCCAGCAGGATGCCGTCGGTCATGAGCTTGACCAGCGTGTCGTCGCCGGACTGGTCGGTGAACCGGACCTTGTAGCCCACGGCGCTGCCCAGCGGGGTGTCCAGCTCCTGGGCGACGCGCTCGGCGACGGTGCGCGCGGCCAACCGGCGGGGCTGGGTGTGCCCGATCTGGCCGAGGACGCCCCGGCCCAGCTCGAGGCAGATCTTGGGCAGCTGGGTGGTCTTGCCCGACCCGGTCTCGCCGGCGACGATCACGACCTGGTGGTCGCGGATGAGCGCGGCGATGTCGTCCTTGCGGGCGCTGACGGGCAGCTCGGGCGGGTAGGTGATCTTGGGCACGGCTTCGCGGCGCAGGGCCACCCGCTGCTCGGCGGCCCGCACGTCGGCCTCGATCCCGGCCAGGACGGCGGCGCGGGCGGAGCCGTCGCGGACCTTGCGCGCGCCGTCGAGCCTGCGTGCCAGCCTCCGCTGGTCCCGCGACATGAGTTCGGACAGGCGTTCGCGCAGGTCAGCGTGCGACATCTGGTTCATTTGGGTCAAGGATATCCAGGGTGGGCCGGCGGGGCCGCCGATTATCGGTCCGCGGAGACGGCGAGCTGCCGCGACTGGGCCACCAACCGGCCCGTCGCGTCCCACAGCTCGACGTCCTCCTCGTAGTAGCCGCCGGCGAGGTGGCGGGTGGCGACGCGGGCGGCGAGCCAGGCCGATCCGGGGCGGGCGCGGACGTGGACGGTCAGCTCGACGGTGGCCGAGTCGGCGACGCCCAGTTCCAGGACGGCGGGGGCGGCGCAGTCGACCAGGGTGGCCAGGCTCGCGGTGTCGGCGGGGCGGCCGTCGGCGAAGCCGATCCAGAACTCGGCGCGGGGCGTGCCGGTGGGCCTGCCCGCGGCCCAGCCGAACGGTTCGGGCGCGCGCAGCCGCACGCGGTCGGCGACCGTGACGCCGGGCAGGCGCAGGCCGCCGTAGGGGTCGACGCACTCGTCGGGCGGGGGCAGCTCGGGCGCCCGTCCCAGGGCCACGGTGCGGCCGGCGGGGTCGCCGAGGTCGGCGTAGGAGGCGACGACGCGCAGCACCTCGCGGTCGCCGCAGGTCAGGCTGGCCTGCCCGGTGGACAGCCGCCGCCCGGCGCGCACGACCTCGGTGTCCACGCGGGCCGGTCCGGTGACGCCGGGGCGCAGGTAGTGGGCGCCGACGGCGAGCGGGTCGGGGTGCGGCAGCACCTCGCCGAGCGCCCGCAGGCAGAACGCGACGAGGTAGCCGCCGTTGGGCCGGCCCCCGGCGCTGGTCCACCGGTCGCCGAGGTGGGCGGCGAACCGCCCGTCCCCCGTCGCGTCCACCCGCGTGTCGGCGTCCCACTCGTGCATGGGACTCACCCTAATGGGCGTTACCGGCGGGTAGTTCAGCCGCGGTAGGGGCTGCCGCCGTCCAGCATGTCGGTGGCCATCTTCTTCAGCGCCTTCATCATCAGCACGTTGTGCAGGCCGGGGCCGAAGCTGACCCGCGCCACGCCCAGCGGGGCCAGGTCGTTCGGGGTGGGCGCGCCGGGGCCGTGGCCGACGTTCACCGGACGGCGGCCGACGGCCTCCACGAACTCCGCCACCCGGTTGCCGGGCAGCCGCATCGGGAAGACGCAGTCCGCGCCCGCCTCGAAGTACGCCTCCGCGCGGCGCACCGCGTCGTCGAACGAGCCGGGGCCGTTGAGGAACTCGTCGATCCGGGCGTTGATCACCACGTCGGCGTCGGCGGCGCGCACGGCGGCCAGGAAGTCGGCCTGCTCCGCGACGTCGATCATCGCCTTGGTGCGGGGGTCGGAGTCCTCCAGGTTGCAGCCCGACGCGCCGGCCTCGGCCAGGCGCGCGGCGATCTCCGCGGGCGGCAGGTCGTAGCCGCGCTCGATGTCGGTCGTCACCGGCACGTCCACCGCCGCGGCGATCCGGCGCACCGCGTCGAACGCCACGTCGGCGGGCATGTCGTGCCCGTCCTGGAAGCCTAAGGCCGCCGCCACCGCGACGCTGGTGGTCGCCACCACCGGGTGGCCGGCCTCGGCGAAGACCCGCGCGGACGAGACGTCCCACGCGTTGGGCACCACCAGCGGGGTGCCCGGCACGTGCAGCGCCCGCAGCGCCTTGGCCGCCTCGGTCACATCGGTCCTGGTCACATCGACTCCCGTCACGACAGGGGCCCGCGGTCGTGCGGCGGCCCCGGCTCGGTCTACGCGTTGATCACCGTGATCACCCGCACCAATACTGCCGGCCCGACCCCCCTGGGACACCGTGCGCGGTTGCTCTCCTGAGGCCCGGCCACGGCGCGGGTGAAGATCCACGACAGTACGCGCGGCGGCCGGCCGCCACCCGGGTAGGTCGGCCACCGACGGGTTTGTCCGCTGCGCCTGATTCGGCCACCCGCCGGGGGCGTCAACCACAAACCGCCGTTCGGCGGCTGGCGCGCCGGCACCGCGCCCGATGAGCTGGATCACGCGACGAGTCGGGGGACGGCCCAGCGAAGGGGAGAGCGCGTGTTCCGACCCGTGCCGGTGCCCGTGCTGCCGCCCAGCACCGCACTGGCCGACCTGGCGACCGCCGGCGAGCACCACGCCTGGCTGGCGGGCACCACCGGCGTGTTCACCAGCCGCCCGACGGCGCCGCTGGTGCTGAGCTGGACCGGCGCGTCCTGGCGCGTCGAGCCGCTGCCCGAGCTGCCCGCCCCCGCCAGCCTCTCCGGCGTGTCCGCCGCCGCCCCCGACGACGTCTGGGCGGTCGGCAACAGCGCCGGCCGGCCCCTCGTCCTGCACTACGACGGCACCCGCTGGCACGTCGTGCGCACACCCGCCATCAGGTGGGCCAAAGCCGTCACCGCCGTCGACGGCGACGTGCACGTGGTCGGCACCGGCCGCGACGCCCTGCACTTCGACGGCGACGACTGGCGGCTGTGCACCGCGCTGTCCTCCGACCGCGAAGGGCTCCGCACCGTCACCGCCACCGGACCCCGCGACGTGTGGGCGGGCGGCGGCGGCCTCGCCGGCGCCGGACCCGCCACCTACGACTACCCCGTCCTCGTCCGCTGGGACGGCGACACCTGGACCGAGGTCGCCGGACCCCGCGCCGAACGCGGCCACGTCGCCCGCCTCGCCGCCGCCGCCCCCGACGACGTGTGGCTCGGCCACGTCCGCGACACCGAAGGGCTGCACGTGCACCGCTGGGACGGCCGCCAGTGGACCGCCGTGCCGCCACCCGAGGACACCGGCCGCCTCAGCGTCCACGGCGTCGCCGCCGGCTGGACCTGGGGCGTGCGCGCCACCCGCCGCTCCTTCGAGACCAGACCCGCCTTCCACCGCTGGACCGGCCACGACTGGACCCCCGTCGCCCTGCCCGACGACCTCGCCGCCACCCCCGCCTCCCACGTCGGCCTCACCACCACCGGCACCACCACCTGGGCCTACCTCAAAACCGCGGCGGGCGTGCACGTCCTGCGCCACACTGCCCCGTGACCTTCAGCCTCACCGTCCTGGGCACCGCCACCCCCTACCCGCGCCCCGACAACCCCTGCTCCGGCTACCTCCTGCGCACCGGGCACACCGCCGTCTGGGTCGACGCGGGCCCCGGCACCCTCGCCGCGCTGCAACGCCACCACCGACCCGACCGGATCGACGCCGTCTGGATCTCCCACACCCACGCCGACCACACCGCCGACCTGCTGCCCTACTACTACGCGCTGCTGTTCGCCGACCAACGACCCCGCGCCCCCATCCCCCTCTACGGGCCACCCGGCCTCGCCGCCCGGCTCGAGACCTTCCTCGCCGGCGCGGCACCCAACCCGGCCGCCGCCGCCTTCGACGTCCACGAACTGCACGACGGCCACCGCGCCGACGTCGGCGACCTCACCCTCACCAGCCGCGCCGTGGACCACGGCCTGCCCGCCTTCGGCCTGCGCGCCACCCACGACGGCGCCACCCTCGCCTACTCCGGCGACACCGGCCCCTGCCCCGCCCTCGACGACCTCGCCCACGGCGCCGACCTGCTCCTGTGCGAAGCCGACGGCGCCGGACCCCACCACTGCTCCCCCGAGGACGCCGCCGCGGCCGGCCGCGGCGCCCGACACCTCCTGCTCAGCCACGTCGGCCACACCCTCACCACCGCCGAAGCCGCCGAACGCGCCCACGCCCCCGTCGCACGACCAGGTGAAATCCTCACCATCGGGTGAACCTCACGCGGGGTGCGGCGCACCCACCCGCGCCAACCGGCGCCCCAACGCCACCGCCATGCCCGCCGCCACCACCAACGGACCCCCCAACTGCGCCACCGTCGCCACCACCACCGGCGACCCCGGCAGCACCAGCACCCCCAACAACACCGCCGTGCCCGCCACCCACGACCCCGTGATCGCCGACCGCGCCCCCAACGCGATCAACGCCGGCTGCACCGCCTGCGCCACCATCAACAGGATCGTCCCCACCCCCAACGCGCCCATCAACACCCACGACAACGGCGCCTCCGCCCCGAAGAACACCCGCACCGCCCACGGACCCAGCACCGCCGACCCCACCGCGCCCAGCACCCCCACCACCAGCACCCACACCGTGATCCGCCGCAACACCCCCCGCACCGCGCCCAGGTCACCCCGCGTCGCCGCCTCCGTCAACCCCGGCAACAACAACGCCTGCACCGGCGAGAACACGAACAACGGCACCCGCACCAGGATGAACGCCGACGAGAACGCCAACGCCAGCGCCGCGTCCCGCGGCAACCGCGCCGTCACCACGATCGGCGCCACGTTCGCCACCGCCTGCACCAACAACCCCGCCATCACCAGCGGCACCAGGCTGTCCACCCGGTCCTCGCCACCCGACACCGCACCCGACGCAGGCGCACCCGACACCGGCGCCGGCGACGGCCGCGACCGCAACCACACCGCACCCGCCGCCACGCCCACCACCGTCCCCAACGCGAACACCAACCCGAACACCCCGGCCACCGCCACCCCGAGCACCGCCAGCACCACCGCACCCGACAACCGCGCGAAACCCTCACCCGCCAAGGTCGCCGCGTAACCCGTGAACCGACGCATCCCACCCAGCACACCGCGCGCCAGGTAGATCGCCGCCGACGTCACCACCGCCACCACCACCGCCACGAACAACGACCACGAACCCTTCAACGACCGCTCCACCAGCACCGGCGACACCACCACCAGCACCGCCACCACCACCGCCGTCAGCACCACACCCTCACGACCCACCCGGCGCACCGCCCGACCAGGCCGTTCACCCCTCGCCAACGCCCGCGACGTCGCATGGCTCGCCTGCTGCTCCAACGCCGAGAAGATCCCCGGACCCACGATGTTCACCAACAGGTAGAACGCCGCCACCGCCGCCGCGTCCACCGCCGACAGCGAATGACCCGCGATCGCCACGAACGCGTAACCCGACGCACCGAGGACCAACGTGCCCAACCCCACGACGACAGCGGGGCTCAACCGACGCGGGGGCATGATGTCTGCGCTCACCGCCAACACAGTAGGCTGCCTCGTCGCCACCTCCTGAAAGCCGGTGTCCCCGGCACTCGGGTGGAACCACGAGGGACAGGGCGCAAGGGGAAGGGTCGTGGCAAAGGGGATGGGTGTTCCACACCGCAGCCTGATCGTCGGTGGCACGAGGTGACCATGAACGACATCGACATCATGCTCCCCCACTACGGGGACACCTCGTACCTCAAGATCGCGGTGCGCAGCGTCATCGCCCAGGACGACCACGACTGGCACCTCACCGTCGTCGACGACAGCGTCACCGACAACGGCCTGCCCGAGTGGTTCGACTCCCTGCGCGACGACCGCATCGACTACCGGCGCAACGAGCGCAACCTCGGCATCAACGCCAACTTCCAGAAGTGCCTCGACCTCGCCGAACGCGACTTCCTCGTCATCATGGGCAGCGACGACGCCATGCTGCCCAACTACGTCAGCACCATCCGCCGCACCACCCGCCGCTACCCCGACGCCGACGTCGTCCAGGCGGGCGTCGAGGTCATCGACCACACCGGCCGGGTCGTCCGGCCCCTCACCGACCGCGTCAAGCGCAGCCTCTACGCCCCCGACACCACCACACCCCGCGTCATGGCCGGCGAAGCCCTCGCCATCAGCCTCCTGCGCGGCAACTGGACCTACTTCCCCTCCCTGTGCTGGCGCCGCGAAGCCCTCAAGGACCTCGCCTTCCGCCAGGGCCTCAGCGTCGTCCTCGACCTCGCCCTCATGCTCGACCTGCTCGAACGCGGCGGCCAACTCGCCGTCGTCCCCGACACCTGCTTCCAGTACCGCCGCCACGACGCCAGCGTCTCCTCCTCCCTCGCCTCACTCGGCAGGCGCTTCACCGAGGAGCACGACTTCTTCCTCGACGTCGCCCGGCGCATGGACCAGATCGGCTGGCACCGCGCCGCCAAGGCCGCCCGCCACCACCTCTCCTCCCGCCTGCACGCCCTGCTCCTGCTCCCCGGAGCGGTCGCCTCCAGACAAACCGCCAGCGCGAAACTCCTGGCCCGCCACGCGTTCGGGCCGACCAAACCCGTGAGGAAGTGATCGACGGTGCTGCCGACCGCGCCAGAACAACCGCCGCGGACCAGCCCCGAGCCCGCACCACCGCCGCCACCCACCGCACGACCCCGCCGAAGCGCCCTCTACGCCGCCGAAGCCGTCGTCTCCGTGGCCGCCGCGGCGCTGATGGTGCTCCTCGCGCGCCGCATCGACGTCAACCCGCTCGACCGCATCGGCCAGATCAGCGGCCTCGCCGCCCTGCAACTCCGCTTCGCCGTCGTCGCCGCGCTCCTGCTCGTCCTCACCGTCGTCACCGCCCGCACCCGCTGGACCGCCCACGCGCCCCTGGCCCGCCGCCTCGCCGCCGCCACCGCCGCCGGCCTGTTCAGCGGACTCGTCGCCGGCGCCGTCCTCGTCGCCCTGCGCGGCACCTCCTGGGGCCTCAACGCCAACGGCGGCGACTCCGGCGCCCTCATCACCTGGGCCCACACCCTCATCGACACCGGCACCATGCAGGCCGACTACCCACCCGGCTGGGTCCACGCCATCGCCTGGTACTCCCAGCTCACCGACACCCCGCCCGAGCACTCCCTCAAGGTGCTGCAGATCCTCGGCACCGCCCTCTTCGGACCCGTCGCCTACCTCACCTGGCGACTCCTGCTCACCCCCGTGTGGGCCCTGGGCATCGGCGTCGTGCCCGCCACGACCCTGATCGACCCCTACAAGCCCTACACCAACCTCATGCTCGTCGTGATGATCCCCGTCCTGCTCGCCCTGCTGCGCCGACTGCGCCGCGCCGGCGACACCACCTGGGGCCGCATCGCGCTGCACGCCGCCGGCTACGGCATCGCCCTCGGCCTCGTCTTCCTCGTCTACTCCGGCTGGTTCGTCTGGTCCGCGCCCGGCGTGCTGCTCTCCGCCCTCGTCCTGTTCCCCTGGCGCACCGGCCGCCTCAAGGGCCTCGCCCTGCTCGCCATCACCGCCGCCGTCTTCGTCGCCGTCTCCTCCCGCCACCTCTTCGGCCTGCTCACCGCCTCCGGCTCGGTCAAGGACCGCTACTTCTACTGGGACACCTGGACCGAACCCACCTACCTCGCCATGTGGCGCGGCGACCTGCCCGGCAACACCGGACCCTGGCCCCCGCCCGGCGAACTCGGCGGCGTCGGCCTGTTCACCGTCCTCACCCTCGTCGGCCTCGCCACCGCCATCGCCGTGGCACGCAGCCGCACCGTCGTCATCACCCTGACCTCGGTCTTCGCCGGCGCCTGGCTCCTGCGCTTCCACTTCGGCGCCCAGATGTACGGCGCCGACGCCGTCCAGCTGTGGCCGCGCAGCACCGCCGAACTGCTCTACTGCCTACTGCTGCTCACCGGCTTCGCCGCCTACTACGGCACGCGCCGCCTCGACGCCGTCACCCGCGTCCGCACCGCCCTGGCCGCGCCGTCGACCGGCATCGGGGTGCTCGCCGCCCTGCTCCTGCTCATCGCCTCCGCCGGCTCCTCCCTCGGCGACCGCTACATGCCCCGCACCGACAACTCCCTCGGCTACCTCGCCACCAGCGCCCACCTGGTCAAGCAGCCCGACGGCAGCTGCTCCGCCTACGCCCACACCCTGGGCAAGGGCTGCTTCGAGCTGAGCGACCCCCGCTTCGGCGAGACGCTGCTCGAACTCGCGGAGCTGACACCGAAGCGCGGCGAGCTGCCGCACCCGCCACCCGCGGGCTGAGCGGTGCCACCGGTGGGGGGGCGGTCGGAGCGATCCGGCCGCCCCCCACCGCTATTCCACCCGACATGCGAAGATCACCCGGCCGAGTGAAAATCGGGACATGTTGAAGCTGACCGCCACCGTCCTGGACGCACCCGACGCCCAAGCCCTCGCCCGCTTCTACCGGGACCTGCTCGGCTGGCCGCTGCGCGACGACGAGCCCGGCTGGGCCACCCTCCGCCCGACCGACGGCAGCGCCGGGCTGTCGTTCCAGACCGAACCGGACTACCGGCGCCCCACCTGGCCCGGCAAGGACGGCGAGCAGCGGATGATGGCCCACCTCGACATCCTGGTCGACGACCTGGACACCGCCGGCGCGCACGCCGAGTCGTTGGGCGCCACCCTGGCCGACTACCAGCCGCAGGAGGGCGTGCGGGTCTACCTCGACCCGGCGGGCCACCCGTTCTGCCTGTTCCTCGAGGGCTGGTGACCGGCGGTCAGGGCGAGCCGATGGCCCTGGTGATGGAGTCGAGCACGCCGGGGAACCGGTGCTCCATCTCCTCGCGCCGCAGCTCGTGCGTGCGGTAGCTGCCCTGCGGCGTCACCCGCAGCACGCCCGCCTCCCGCAGCACCTTCAGGTGGTGCGACAACGTCGACATGCTCACCGGCACGTCGAACTGCCCGCAGACGATCCCACCCGACCGGGCGAGCTCGGCGACGATCCGCAGCCGCACGGGGTCCGCGAGCGCGCTCAGCACCGTGGGGAGTCGGAGGTCCTCCACGTCCGGGTGTTGTAGGGCGCGCACGGTTTCGCATAGTAGCGACCCTGGTCAAGGGGTCTATTAGTCCACACTGAAGGTATTAAAACTTTCAAGCATGTTAAGGTGGCGCGGTGACGTTGCCTGAGCCGGTGCGCGCCGGGCTCGACCGCGTGCGGCACGCGGCGCTGGTCGACCACGCGGCCTTGGAGCAGGTGCGGCGCCGCTTCGACGACGAGCAGGCCGAGGCGTTGGCGGGCTACCTGCGGGCCGCCCAGTCGGCGAACACCCTGCGCGCCTACCGGTCGGACTGGGTGGCGTGGGCCGCCTGGTGCGAGGCCGAGGGCCGCACGGCGCTGCCGGCCGACCCGGTCGACGTCGCGGTGTACCTGGCGGTGGCCGCGGACGCTACCAGGCCCGACGGCTCCCCCGCGTTCGGGCCGTCCACTTTGGAGCGCAAGGCGGCGGCGATCGCGGCGGTGCACGCGGCGGGCGGCCTCCCCTCCCCCACCCGCTCGGACGTCGTGCGGTTGACGCTGCGCGGTGTCCGCCGCACCCGGCAGGCGCAGCCCCGGCGCAAGCGACCCGTGCTGCTGGGCACCCTGGAGGCGTTGCTGGCGGAGCTGCCGCCCCCGGGGTGGCCCACGGGCGCGGCCCGGCGGCGGGACGCGCTGCTGCTGCTGGTCGGGTTCGCGGGCGCGTTGCGGCGCAGCGAGCTGGCGGCCGTGGCCCTGGAGGACGTGGCCGTGGACGCCGACCCGCGCACGCACGAGCCGCTGCTGCTGGTCGAGCTGGGCGTGACGAAGACCGACCGGACCGGCGCGCAGCGGCAGCGGGTGGTGCTGCCCCGCGGGGCGCGGCGGCCGACGTGCCCCGTGTGCGCGTTCGCGGACTGGGTGGACGTGCTGACGGCGGCGGACCCGCGGGCGGTGCTGGAGCACGAGGGCGACCCGGGGACGACGCACCGCTGCCACTCCTACCGGCCGGTCGCCGCGCGCGGGCCGCTGTTCCCGTCGGTGAGCCGGCACGGGCGGTTGGGCGGGCGGTCCATGTCGGACCGGGCGGTGTCGGACGTGGTGAAGCGGTACGCGGCGCGGGCGGGGCTGGACCCGGCGCTGTTCGGCGGCCACTCGTTGCGGGCCGGGTTCGCGACGCAGGCGGCGCTGGGCGGCGCGAGCGACCGGGAGATCATGCGGCAGGGCCGCTGGACGAACCCGCGCACGGTGCACCGCTACATCCGCACCGCCAACCCGCTGGAGGACAACGCCGTCACCCGCCTCGGACTGTGACCGAGAGCGCACACCCGGTCGTTAACTTCTCACACCACCCGTCCGTCCGGACGGGACCGAACGGGCCGGCGGATTAGCGCGCCTGACGTCTTGCGCGGTTTGTTTCCGTGGTGTTTCCACCCGCGTTGAGCTGCGGTTATCCCCGCGCCACCGGCGTCGGGCGGCGGGCTGACCTGCGCGGGCGTCCCGGCGGGCGCCGGCGTCCGGCCCGCGGGAGGGCGTTTACCCGGCCGTTGTCGCCAATACGATCGTCCCCACGAGGCCGCCCGCCCCGGCCAAGCGCACCGTGGCCCCCGGACTACCCTGCACTGTCCGGGGGCCACGCGGTGCCTCTCCGCCTCGCGGGGGTCACGCGCCGGTGGTGCCGCCCACGACCGCGTCGGACGACGGCGGCTGCTCCGCCTTCTCCGGCGGCGGCACGAGCGCGGACAGGTCGCCACCGTTGTCGTTGACCCGCAGCACGAACGGCCGGGTCTCGGTGTACTGGACGACCGACACCGACGCGGGGTCCACGACGATGCGCTGGAAGCCGTCGAGGTGCACGCCCAGGGCGTCGGCCAGCACGGACTTGATGACGTCGCCGTGGCTGCACGCGAGCCACACGGCGCGGGGGCCGTGCTCGGCGGTGACGCGGGCGTCGTGGGCCCTGATGGCGGCCACGGACCGGGCCTGCACGGCGGCGAGGCCCTCGCCGCCGGGGAACACCGCGGCGGAGGGGTGCTGCTGCACGACCGCCCACAGCGGTTCCTCGAGCAGGTCCTTGATCCCCCGGCCGGTCCACTGGCCGTAGTCGACCTCGGCGAGGTCGGGTTCGACGACCGGTTCGAGGCCGCGGTCGGCGAGCAGGGGCGCGAGGGTCTGCCGGCAGCGGTCCAGCGGCGAGGTGACCGCGGCCGCGAGGGGGATGCCGGCGAGCCGGGCGACCAGCGCCGCGGCCTGCTCCACGCCCCGGTCGGACAGGGCGACGCCGGGTTGGCGGCCCGCGAGGACGCCCGCTCCGTTGGCGGTGGAGCGGGCGTGTCGCAGCAAGATCACGGTAGCCACGGTGGCCACCCTATGTCGGGTTGATGAGTCCCATCGACAGCAGCCCCATCAGGACGATGCCCAGCAGCAGCCGGTACCACACGAAAGCGGAGTAGCTGTGCTTGGAGACGTAGCGCAGCAGCCACGCGATGGTGGCGTAGCCGACGACGAACGACACCACCGTGGCGACGATCATCTGGGGCACGGAGGCGGCGTTGGGCTCGGCCCGGTCGAGCACGTCGGGGATGCTGAACAGGCCGGCGCCGAACACGGCGGGCAGGGCCAGCAGGAACGAGTAGCGGGCGGCGGAGGGGCGGTCCAGCCCGAGGAACAGGCCCGCGGTGAGGGTGCCGCCCGAGCGGGACACGCCGGGGATCAGGGCGAGCGCCTGGGCCAGGCCCATGCCGATCGCGTCCTTGAGCTGGAGCTTGTTCCGCACGTGCTGGGCGAACTGGTCGGCCAGGCCCAGCAGGAGGCCGAACACCACCAGCACGGTGGCGGTGATCCACAGGTTGCGCAGCGACGAGCGGATCTCGTCCTTGAACAGGAAGCCCAGCACGGTGATCGGCACCGAGCCGATGATCACGTACCAGGCCATCCGGTAGTCCTCGGTGGCGCGCGCGGCCCGGCTGAACAGGCCCTTGAACCAGGCGGCGAGGAAGTTGCCGATGTCCTTGGCGAAGTAGATCAGCACGGCGACCTCGGTGCCGAGCTGGATCACCGCGGTGAAGGAGGCGCCAGCGTCGTTGCCGAAGAAGAGTGTGGAGACGATCCTGATGTGACCGGACGAGGAAATGGGCAGGAATTCCGTTAGTCCTTGGACCAGTCCGAGGACGATGGCCTGCAACCAGCTCAACTACCCACTCCCGCCAGATCCAGAGCTTCGGTCGCCGTGCGGAGCGCGGCGATCCCCTGCTCGAGATCTTGCAGCATGGGCGAGAGGGTGAGTGTGGTGACCCCCGCTTCGGCGTAGGCGCGCATCCGGTCGGCGATGCGCTCCTTGCTCCCGAGCAGCGAGGTGGCGTCGAGGAAGTCGGCGGGCACGGCCGCCATGGCGCCCTCGTAGTCCTTGGCCAGGTAGCGGTCCTGGACCTCGGCGGCCTCGGCGGCGAAGCCCATGCGCGCGGCGTTGTCGTTGTAGAAGTTCTTCTGCCTGCTGCCCATGCCGCCGACGTAGAGCGCGGCGTAGGGGCGGACGCGGTCGGCGCAGGCGCGCCAGTCGTCGCCGACGACCATCGGGACGGTGGCGGCGACGTCGAACCCGTCGAGGGTCTTGCCGGCCTTCTCGCGGCCCGCCCTGAGCGAGGCCAGGACGTCGCCGGAGTGGTCGGGCGACAGGAACAGGGCGAGCCAGCCGTCGGCGATCTCGCCGGCGAGTTCGACGTTCTTGGGACCGACGGCGGCCAGGTAGACGGGGATGTGCTCGCGGACCGGGTGCACGGTGAGGGTGAGGGCCTTGCCGGGGCCGTCGGGCAGCGGCAGCGTGTAGTGCTCGCCGTCGTAGCGCAGCCGGTCGCGGCGCAGGGCGGCGCGGACGATGTCGACGTACTCCCGGGTGCGGCCCAGGGGCTTGTCGAACCGGACGCCGTGCCAGCCCTCCGAGACCTGCGGGCCGGAGACGCCCAGGCCCAGGCGGAACCGGCCACCGGACAGGGAGTCCAGGGTGGCGGCGGTCATCGCGGTCATGGCGGGCGTGCGCGCCGGGATCTGCAGGATCGCGCTGCCGACGTCGACGCGCTCGGTCTGCGCGGCCACCCACGCCAGCACCGTGGGCGCGTCCGACCCGTACGCCTCGGCGGCCCACACCACCGAGTAGCCCAGTCGGTCGGCTTCCCTGGCCAGTTCGAGGTTCGCGGCGTCGTTGCCCGCGCCCCAGTACCCGAGGTTCAGTCCCAGTCGCACGACCCGGACCCTACCGTTCGGTAACCTGCTCCGCCAGGGCGGTGTGCCCCGATCGTGGCGGTATCCGGGCTTGACGCGAGGCGTGCCACGGCCCGCCGGTGAGTCGATCACCCCTTAGGCTCCCCCGCGTGGAACAGCGATACCTCGGGCGCAGCGGACTGCGGGTGTCCCGGATGGCCCTGGGCACGATGACCTGGGGCCGCGACACCGACGCGGACGAGGCGGCCACCCAGCTGCTGGCGTTCGCGGAGGCGGGCGGCACGCTGGTGGACACCGCCGACGTGTACGTGGAGGGCGAGAGCGAGCGCATCCTGGGCGGCCTGCTGGGCGAGGTCGTGCCGCGCGACGAGCTGGTGATCGCGACGAAGGCGGTGGCCCGGCGCAACGACGGCCCGTTCGGCGGCGGCGCGTCGCGCGGGGCGCTGCTGCACGCCCTGGACGGGTCGCTGCGCCGGTTGGGCGTGGAGCACGTCGACCTGTGGCAGCTGCACGCGTGGGACCCGAACGTCCCGCTGGAGGAGACGCTGTCGGCGCTGGACGCGGCGGTGTCGTCGGGCCGGGTCCGCTACGCGGGTGTGTCGAACTACTCGGGCTGGCAGCTCGGCACGGCCGCGGCGCTGCCGGGGCACACGCCGCTGGTGTCGACGCAGGTGGAGTACTCGCTGCTGGAGCGGGGCGTGGAGCGGGAGGTGGTGCCGGCGGCGCAGCACCACGGGATCGGGCTGCTGCCGTGGGCACCGCTGGGCCGCGGGGTGCTGACCGGCAAGTACCGCAACGGCACGCCGTCGGACTCGCGGGGCGCGTCGGCGCACTTCGCGGGCTACGTGGAGCAGCACCGCACGGAGCGGGCGGCGCGGATCGTGCAGGCGGTGGCCACGGCGGCGGACGGGTTGGGCACCAACGCGCTGTGCGTGGCGCTGGCGTGGGTGCGCGACCGGCCGGGCGTGGTCGCGCCGGTGGTGGGCGCGCGGGACACCGCCCAGCTGCTGGGGTCGTTGGCGGCGGAGGAGCTGACGCTGCCGCCGGCGATCCGGGCGGCGCTGGACGACGTCAGCGCGGTCGAGTTCGGCTACCCGGAACGCCCGCTGGGCTGACCCGGGCTCATCCCTGCGGCGCGCCGTCCACGAGCCGGAGCCACTCCCGCACCCCGTCGAGGCGGTCCTCCAGCCAGGTGGCGACGTCGGCGGCGAGGTCCAGGGCGCGCGGCGTGCGGACCTGGCCGGCGAGGTGTTCCACGAGGGTCTGGATGCGCCGCACGGGCGGCGGGTGGTTGCCGGCGAACGGCACGACCACGCCCAGCTCGTCGGCCAGCCGGTCGGCGACCTCGTGCAGGAACAGCACCAGCAGGACCGCGCCGACCAGGCACGGCTCGTAGGCCTCCAGCTCCCGGGGCCCGAGGTCGTCCAGGGAGCGCAGCATGATCACCGCGGCGATCCGGTCGGCCTCGTGCTCGCGGGGCCAGCCGACGGACCGCGCGTCCAGCGCCCCGACGGGGGTGTCGGGGTCGGTGCGGCGGCCGGCGTTGACCAGGTGCCCGGCCAGCAGGTGCGCCGCTTCGTGCGCCAGCACGAACTGGGTGCCGCGCCGCGCCATCAGCGAGACCAGCGCGGCCCGCTGCCCGGACAGCCGGGGCAGCCGCCGCGCCCCGACCGCGCCGTTGCCGTACAGGTGGGCGTTGAGGGCCTCGGCCAGCGCGAAGGACGCCTGCTCCGGGGTGAGCAGCGGCGGGGAGCCGTAGTTGGGCAGGGCCGCGGTCATGATCGTGAGCGCGGCGCCGAGCAGGTCCAGCAGGGAGCTGTTGACCAGCACCAGCAGACCGCGACCGGGCACGGGCACGCTGAGCCCGTCCAGGGTGCCGGTGGGGAACACGCCCGCGAGCACCGGGGTCGTGGTGTCCCAGCCGGCCAGGCGCGCCAGGTGCAGCACCTCGGGTTGCAGGGCGTCGAGGGTGTGCTGCTGCTCGCGCAGGCGGGCCGGGTGGTAGGCGGCGGGCCGCACCCGCACCTCGACCAGCCGGGCGAGCCGGTCCCCGTGCGGATCGGCGGCCACCTGGGTCCAGGTGTGGTAGCGCTCGGTGCCGGCGGCGGGCCCGGCCGGCGCGTCGAGGTGGTCGACCACCCTCCGGTCGCGCAGCAGCCGCACGTGCCGGTCCCGCAGCTCCTCGACGGTCATCGCGACGCCTCCCCGTTCACCTGGGATGGTCGTCGCGACGGGGCCCGCCGTACGGTCGCGGGCCGACTATCACCTTCCCGGACCAACGACAACACCCGCCCCCTGCGTGACGGCGGCGGCCCGGTGATGGATGCTGGGAGGGCTGAACGGGGTCGACTGGGAGGTCCGACGTTGCGCCGACTGGCGGCGGTAGTGCTCACCGGGGTCGCTCTGGTCTCGGGCTGCGCGACCGAGGAGAACCCGTCGGACCCGCTGCAGCTCGCGGCCACGTTGGAGCCCGCGCGGCCCGCGTCCGCGCCCCCGCAGGAGGCGGTCCCCGAGGGTCGCGTGCTGCCGCTCGGGCGGGTGACGGCGGTCGCCGCGGCGGGTGGTCGGGTGGCCGTGGCGCTGGCCGATCCGCCGGCGGTGGCGCTCTACCCGGCCGAGGCCGTCGGTGACCCGGTCGTGGTGCCGTTGCCCGGTCCGGCGGAACGCCTGGTCACCGTGGGTGACGCGGTGGAGGCGGTGGTCCCCGCGGGTGCCGTCGTGACCGTGCGGCCGGACGGGACGACCTCTCAGCGGGCGGTCGACGGCGCGCCGGTGGATGTGGCGCGGGTGGGCGACCGGACGCTGGTGGCCCAGCGCGACCTGCGGCAGGTGTCGGTGGACGGGCACGTGGTGCGCGGCATCTCCAGCCCGGACCGGCTGGTCGCGGTGGGCGGCGCGGCGGTGGTGCTGGACCGGCCGCGCAGCGCGGTGTTCGACCTCGACCCGACCGCGGACGGCCCCGGCGCGGGGTTGCGCGCGGGCGAGGGCGCGACGAACGCGGTGGCCGACCGGTTCGGCCGGGTGTTCGTGGTGGACACGCGCGGCGGTGAGCTGATGGCGTTCTCCACCGGGCCGTTGATCATGCGGTTGCGCTACCCGGTGCCGGGCGCGCCGTACGGGATGGCCTACGACGAGCGGCGTGACCTGCTGTGGGTCACGCTCACCGAGCGCAACGAGGTCGTGGCGTTCGACGTGGCCGGCGCGGAGCCGGTCGAGCGGCACCGGTACGCCGCGGTCCGGCAGCCGGACTCGGTGGCGGTTGACCCAGGCAGCGGGCGCGTGTTCGTCGCGTCCGGGGACGGCGCAGGGATGCAGGTGATCGGATGACGGGCGAAGGGGTGGTCGACGGGGACTGGGAGTACCGGCCGCTGCGGTTGCCGGCCGGTGTCTCCCGTCGCACGGCGACGACGCAGTTGGCGATCCACGCCGAGTTCGCCGGGTGGGAGCTGTCGCGGACGTTGTTGTTCGGCGACGGTTCCCGCAAGGTGTGGCTGCGGCGCAAGCGCACGGCCGCGGTGGTGCCGGGCGTGATCACCTAGGACCGCGGTCCCGGGCACGGCACCGCTTCGGCGGTGGCGTCGCGTCCGCTCGGGGATCGACCACCACACCTGTGGTACCACAGGTGTGGTGAAGCGGGCTCGAACTGCGGTTATGACCGGCTTCGGTCCGCTGTGGACTACGCCCGCACGAGGGTGCGGAGCGCGAGGGCGGCCACCTCGTGCAGCTCCTCGCGGGTGCGACCGGCCGCCGCCTGCACCGCGATGCCGTCGGTGACGGTGTGGACCAGGCGGGCGAGGGTGGCGGGATCGCAGCCCGCGGGCAGGTCCGCCGCCTGCTCGAACCGGCGGCGCAGGGCCGTCTCGGCGGCCATCCGGCGGGCGATGGCGGCCTGGCGCGCCGAGGCGGAGCCGGGGTCGCAGGAGTGGACGCCGTGCACGGTGAGGCAGCCGGGCGGGGTGCGGGGCCCGGCGGTCAGCTCGACCGCGCCGCGCACCAGTCGTTCGACGACCTCCGCGACCGTGGGAGCGGTCAGCGCCTCGGCGGCGTACGCGCCGGGGCCGGCCGCGTAGCGGTCCAGCACCTTGGCGAACAGCTCCTCCTTGTTGCCGAACGCCGCGTACAGGCTGGGCCGGTTGATGCCCAGCGCGGTCGTGAGGTCGGTGAGCGACGTGCCCTCGTAGCCCTGCCGCCAGAACACCTCCAGGGCGCGGTCGAGCTCGGCGTCGGCGTCGAAGGACCTCGGACGTCCGCCTGCCATGCCCCTCCCCTGTTCCGTACCCGTCGATACGGTACTGCGTTGAGCTCCCGCCCGGCGTGCCCTAGTTTCATACCAAACGGTACACAAATGGGGGTGCGCGTGATCGACGTCGGAGTGGTCGGGGCGAGCGGGTGGGCGGCCGTGTCGCACCTGCCGGCGCTGGCGGGCCTGGCGGGGTTCCGGATGGCGGCGGTGGCCACGACCAGGCAGGACAGCGCGGACCGGGTGGCCGCCGCCCACGGCGTGCCGCTGGCGTTCGCCGATGCGGCGGAGCTGGTCGCGCACCGGGACGTGGACCTGGTCGTGGTGTCGGTGAAGGCTCCGGAGCACGCGGGGCTGATCAGGTCCGCGCTGGCAGCGGGCAAGCACGTGCTGTCGGAGTGGCCGCTGGCCGTCGGGCCGGACGAGGCCGAGGAGCTGGCCGCGCTCGCGTCGTCCGCCGGGGTGGTGCACGCGGTGTGCCTGCAGGGGTACTGGTCCCCCGACGCGCGGTTCGTCGCGGACCTGCTCGCCGGAGGCCGGGTGGGCCGGGTGGAATCGGTCGCCCTGTCGGCGTCGGGCGCGCCGTTCGGGGGCGGCTGCCTGCCCCCGGAACTGGCGTGGACCACCGACCCGGCCGGCGGCACGTCGATCGTGACGATCATGGCCGGTCACTTCCTGGCGATGCTGGAGCACGTGGCCGGCGGGTTCGCGGAGGTGTCCGCGCGGCTGCCCCGGCGGCACGACCGGATCGTGGTCGCGGGCCGTGCCGTCCCCAACCGGCTGCCCGACGAGGTGCTGGTGGAGGGCGTGCTGCGGGACGGGGCGACGGCGTCCCTGCGGGTGCGCGGCGGTTGCGGGAGCCCTGACGGGTTCGCGCTGGAGGTGGTCGGTTCCCGGGGCGTGCTGACCGCGGCGCCCACGCGCCCGGACCACTACCCGCACTGGACCGCGTGGGACGTCCGGGTCGACGGTGCGCCGGTCCGGGTGCCCGACGCCTACCGGGGCACGCCGTTCGGCCCGGACGATGGTCCGGTCGCGGGCGTCGCGGAGCTGTACCGGGAGGTCGGCCGGGCGGTGGCGGAGAACCGCCGCCCGCACCCGGACTTCCACACCGCCGCCCGGCTGCACCGGCTGCTGGCGACCGTCGAGGCCGCCGCCGGGACCGGTGGTCGGCTGCCGATCCCCTAGCCGGTGGCGCGTCGCCGAGACCCGACCACCAGGGCAACGCGATCCCGGCGGACTCCGGCTGCTGGGGCGGCTCGCTCACCGGACGGGCCCGGCCGGTGCGGCTGGTGCGGCCGGTCGGCTGGTGCGGCCGGTCGGGGGCGGTGCGCTCGGTCGGCTGGTGCGCTCGGTCGGGGGCGGTGGCGGGGCCGGCAGTGGCGTGGTCGGCTTTGGTTCGGTCGGCTTTGGTTCGGTCGGGTCGGGTTCGGGTGTCGGCGGCCGTCAGTCGGTGTCGGTGAGGGCGGCGGCCGGGTCGCGCTGCGGGGTGCCGGTCGGCCACCAGGTGCCGTCGGTGTCCCGGTAGGGGAACCAGCGGCCGTCGGGGGCCAGGCGGAGCTGCCGGGTACCCACGGTCCAGCGGTTGCGCCACACCGCCGGTTCCGGCAGTTCGCCGCCGGACCAGGCGGCGCGGGCGCGGGCGGTGGCGGCCTTGTCCGGGGTCCACGGCCGTTCGAGCACGTCGAGTGCGGTGGCCCCGCCTTGCTGCCAGGCCCGCACGGCGCGCGGGTCGACGTCGAGGCGGTCCCGCAGGGCGGGCTGGGTGGCGGCCAGGCGCACGCGGTCCTGGCGGTCGTCCGACGCGGGCCACCGGCCGGTGGCCAGCACCGCGCGGGCCTTGGCGGCGGCGTCGGCGACGAGCAGCCGCAGCACGTCCACGTCGAGGCCCGCCACGGGTTCGAACTCCGGCAGCGGCCCGAGGTCGGCGGGCGGCGGGTCGTCGGGCAGGTCCCGGACGGGTTCCGCGTAGGCGGCGGTGGCGAGGACGCCGGCGGTGGGGCGCGCTCCGGCGATCACCTCGTCCCGGTCGCGCCCGCGCAGCAGCAACAAGACCCACGGGTCCGCGTCGAGCAGCCAGGACGCCTGGTGGCACAGGGCGGCGGCGTGGCGGCACGGCAGCTCCCAGCCGGGGCAGGTGCACTCGGTGTCGAGGTCGCCGATGCCGGGCAGCAGCGGCACCCCCGCGTCGGCGGCGGCGTCGGCGAGTTCGCGGGGCATCTCCCGGTCCAGCAGCGCGGCCAGGTGACCCGCCTTGGCGGCGACCTGCCCGAGGAACCGGTGCCACTCGCCGTCGGTGAGCTGGGTGACGTGGACGACCGTGTGGTGGGTGTCGTCGGTGTCGTAGACGGTGGCCGTGATCCGACCCGGGCTGACGGTGATGGTGTCGACCAGGCCGGCGTGGGCGTACTTGCGGCCCTGGCGCAGCGGCGCCTGGTCCAGCGCGGTGTCCTCCAGCGCCCGCAGCCACGCCTTGCCCCACCAGGAGCGGGCGTGGCGGACGCCCTTGCCGAACGCGGGGAAGCCCTTGACGCGGTCGTTCACGTGCCCCTCCTGAGTTCGACCAGGTTGCCCAGCTCGTCGTCGGACAGCTCGGTGAACGCGGCGTCACCGCGGGCCAGGACGGCGTCGGCGAGGTCGCGCTTGGCCCGCAGCATCGCGGCGATGCGGTCCTCGATGGTGCCCTCGGCGATGAGCCGGTGCACCTGCACGGGCCGGGTCTGCCCGATGCGGTGGGCGCGGTCGGTGGCCTGGTCCTCCACGGCGGGGTTCCACCACCGGTCGTAGTGCACGACGTGGTCGGCGCGGGTGAGGTTCAGGCCGGTGCCGGCGGCCTTGAGGGACAGCAGGAACACCGGGCACTCGCCGTCCTGGAAGCTGCGCACCAGCTCCTCGCGGGCGGCGACGGGCGTGCCACCGTGCAGGAGCCCGCTCGCCACGCCGCGGTCGGCGAGGTGGCGTTCGATGAGCCGGGCCATGGCGACGTACTGGGTGAACACCAGCACCGCGCCGCCCTCGGCGAGGATCGTGTCCAGCAGCTCGTCCAGCAGCTCGAGCTTGCCCGACCGGCCGGCGAGCCTCGGCGAGGTCTCCTTGAGGTACTGGGCGGGGTGGTTGCAGACCTGCTTGAGCCCGGTGAGGAGCTTGACGATCCGACCCCGGCGGGCGATGCCGTCGGCTTCGCGGACCTCGGCCATCAGCTCCCGCACGACCGCCTCGTAGAGCGCGGCCTGCTCGCGGGTGAGCGCGACGGGCCGGTCGGTCTCGGTCTTCGGCGGCAGCTCGGGCGCGATGCCCGGGTCGGTCTTGCGGCGGCGCAGCAGGAACGGCCGCACCAGCCGCGCGAACCGCTGGGCCGCCTCGGGGTCGCGGTCGCCCTCGATCGGCCCGGCCCAGCGGGCGCGGAACCGGGCCAGGGTGCCGAGCAGGCCGGGCGTGGTCCAGTCGAGGATCGCCCACAGCTCCGACAGGGTGTTCTCGACGGGCGTGCCGGTCAGGGCGACCCGGGCGCGGGCGGGGATGCGGCGCAGCGCCTTGGCGGTGTCGGAGGCGGGGTTCTTGACGTGCTGCGCCTCGTCGGCGACGACCAGGCCCCAGTCGACGTCGGCCAACCGGTCGGCGTCCAGGCGCATGGTGCCGTAGGTGGTGAGCACGAAGCCCTCGTCCGCGAGGTCGCGGCGGGGCCCGTGGAAGCGGCGGACCGGCACGCCGGGCGCGAACCGCTCGACCTCGCGCTGCCAGTTGCCCATCAGCGACGCGGGGCACACGACCAGGGTCGGCCCGGGCTCGCGCTGCGCGCGGTGCAGGTGCAGCGCGATGAGGGTGACCGTCTTGCCCAGGCCCATGTCGTCGGCCAGGCACGCGCCCAGGCCCAGCGACGTCATGCGGTCCAGCCACCGCAGGCCGTGCAGCTGGTAGTCCCGAAGGGTCGCCCGCAACCCCGGCGGCGGACCGACGGGATCGCCGTCGAGGTCGGCCAGGCGGGACCGCAGCTCGTCCAGCCAACCGGTGGCGACCACCTCGACCTCGACGCCGTCGACGTCGGTCGTGCCGGTGAGGGCCGCGCCGAGCGCGTCGATCGCGGTGAGCGGCTTGAGGGCGCGCTCCCGGGCGCGGCGGGCCAGTTCGGGGTCCACCAGGGTCCACCGGTCGCGCAGCCGCACGACGGGACGAGTGGCCTCGGCGAGGCGGTCCAGCTCCTCGGGGGTGAGCGGGTCGTCGCCCAGGGCGAGCCGCCAGTCCACGGAGGTGAGCTGCTCGGGCCCGAAGAACGCGGGCCGGTCGGCGGGCCGGTCGCCCACGACGACCTTGGCCGACAGGTCGCGCACCAGGTCCTTGGGCCAGTGCACGTCCACGCCGGCGCCGGCCAACCGGACCGCGCCGGTGGTGAGCAGGTCCACGACGTCGGCGTCCGGGAGGGTGATCCGGTCGGGCACGGGCCGGTCCAGCAGCCGTTCCAGGGGCGACCAGGCACGGGCGGCGCGGCGCAGCGCGACCATCGCGTCCGCGCGGGACCGCTGGTTGGCCGACGCCCACAGCTCCGCGGCGTCGACCACGCGCCCCGGGTCGGCGAGGCTGTGCACCTGCACGACGGCGCCGAACGGGTCGTGGCCCTCGACCCGCAGCGAGATGCGCACGCCTTGGTCCGCCCACTCGCGCAGGTGCGGCACGCGCTGGGGGGCGGTCGCGGCGAACGCGGGCGCCCCGGCGGCGTGCACGGCCGCCGCACCGCGCGGCATGGTGTCGGCCACGGCGTCGAGGAACGCGCGCAGCAGCGGCTCCGCCTCCGGCAGCTCCAGCGGGTCGCGGCCCGGCAGCGGCACCGCCCGGGCCGCCGCGGGCATCGCCTCGGCCAGCGCCCGGACGCGGGCGTGGTCGGCGGCGTCGAGCGGACCGAGCAGCCAGGCGTCGAAGTCCCCGTCCGTGACCGCGGGCCGCACCCGACCGCGGGCCACGAGCTGCAACGCCACCACCACGGCCGCACCCCAGAACGCGGTCGCCGGGTGGGCGCCGGACGCGCGGCGGGCCCGGCTGAGCAGCGGGACGGCCTCCGACACCGGCAGCCGCAACGCCGGGACCACCGACCGCGCGCCGTCGGGGGTGGCGATCGTGAGCCGGTCGGGACCCGGCGCGTCCGACGGCGCGTCGTGAGCCGGGTAGAAGGTGATCGTCGACGTGCGCGGCGGGTCGGCGGCCTCGAAGACGGCCGCACACCGCTCCAACCCTGTGTTCAGCGCTCCCCCTCGCTATTCAAGTTTGAGCATAGCCCAACTCCCGGGCTCACCGGGCGATCCCGGCTCCCCCGCCATCGGGTACGCGCCCGACGACAGGCGCTCGACCAGCCCCCGCGTCCACTCCGCCCCACTGGCCGCGGTGTGCTCCCACAACCCGAACAGCTCCCCCACGTGCGGCGGCCCACCCCACCCCCGCGCCCGCTCGCGCGCCGCGTCTCGCCGGGCCTCCAACTCCGCCAACCGCTCGGTCAGCAACCCCACGGCCTCCTCCCGCGACAGCGACGGCAGCAGCGCCAACCCCGCCGCCAGCAGGTCCGGCCGCGTCTCCGGCCGGCGCACCGCGTCCCGCAACAGCACCCGGTACTCGCCCTCGCCCTTCGCGGTGATCGCGTAGTCCGTGCGACCCGGCGGCACGGCGTGGTCCACCAGGCAACCGTCCCTGGTGAGCTGCTTGAGCGCGTGGTAGATCGACCCCCACTTGACGTTGGCCCACTCCCCCGCGCCCCACGACATCAGGTCGTTGCCGATCAGGTAGCCGTGGGCGCGCCCGTACCCGCGCACCACCCCGAGCACCAGCAGCCGTGTTGCCGACATCGCGCCCTTCGTCCCGCACCCACCCGGGTCCCGCGGGCCCGGTCACCGCGACGAGGGTAGATCGCCGAGGATGGACCCGTGACGCTCCCCGAGATCGACGACGCCGGGCGCCGCGCCCGCCTCGGCACCCGACACCTGCTCGCCACCCGCGCCGACACCGTCGAGGACGTGGCCGACGCGGTGCTCGGCCTGCACGCCACCGACCCGGCCACGGTGTTCCTGTCCGCGTGCGCCCGCCTGCGCCGACCGTCCATCGCCGAGGTCGAGGCCGCGTTCTACGAGCGGCGCACACTGGAGCGGCTGCTGTGCATGCGCCGCACCATGTTCGCCGTCACCGCCACCACCGCGCCCGTCGTGCAGGCCGCCGCCGGAGCCGCCGTCGCCGCCAAGGAGCGGCAGAAGCTGCTCGCGTTCCTCGCCGACGGCCTCGGCTGGGACGCCGACCGCCTCGCCGAGGTCGAGCGGGCCACCGTCGAAGCGCTGCGCCGCCGCGGCGAGGCGACCGCCGTCGAACTCACCCGCGACGTCCCGGCACTGCGCGAGCAGGTCGTCGTCGCACCCGGCAAGCGCTACGAGACGCGCCAGAACGTGTCCAGCCGCATCATCCGCGTCCTGGCCACCGACGGCCGGATGCGCCGCGGCCGACCCCTCGGCACGTGGCTGAGCACCCAGTTCCGCTGGGAACCCACCACGCCGTGGCCCGAACTCGACCCGGCCCGGGCCCGAGCCGAACTCGCCCGCCGCTGGCTCGCCTCCTACGGCCCCGGCACCGAGGCCGACCTGAAGTGGTGGACCGGCTGGAACCTCGGCCACACCCGCGCCGCCCTCGCCGCCACCGGCGCGGTCCCCGTCGAGCTGTCCACCGGCCCCGGCCTCGCCCTGCCCGACGACCTCGAACCCGTCGCGGAACCCGAACCCTGGGCGGCGCTGCTGCCGGCGCTCGACCCCACCCCGATGGGGTGGCAGGCGCGCGACTGGTACCTGCCCGCCCGGCACCGCCCGCGGCTGTTCGACACGGCGGGCAACGTCGGCCCGACCGTGTGGTGGAACGGCGCGGTCGTCGGCGGGTGGGCGCAGCGCGCCGACGGCGAAATCGCGTGGGAACTCCTCGATGACGTGGGCGCGGACGCGAAGGCGGCGATCACCCGCGAAGCCGACCGGGTGGCGTCCTGCCTCGACGGCGCCCGGGTGATCCCCCGCTTCAGGACCCCGCTGGAGAAGGAGCTGTCGGCCTGACCGCACCCGCCGGGACGGACCCGACCACCACGGTCGCCGACAACTCCTCGTCCGACAGCACCTCGGCGCGCAACCCGCCCCGCGCGAACGCCTCCACCGTGCCCGCCGCCTGCCGCGCCCCCGTCTCCACCAACAACCGCCCACCCGGCGCCAACCACCGCACCGCACCCGCGACCACCCGCCGCTGCACGTCCAGGCCGTCCACCCCACCGTCCAACGCCACCAGCGGCTCGTGCTCGCGCGCCTCCGACGGCATCAGCCCGATCGCCCCGCTCGGCACGTACGGCGCGTTCGCCACCACCACGTCGACCCGCCCCGCCAGCGACACCGGCAGCGGCTCGTAAAGATCACCCAGGTGCACCTCGTGCCCACCGACGTTGCGCCGCGCGCAGGCCACGGCCACCGGGTCGACGTCCACCGCGTGCAGCCGCACCCCCGGCACCCGGTCGACCACCGCCGCACCCACCGCACCGGACCCGCAGCACAGGTCGACCACCACCGCACCCGGCCGCAGCCCGGACACCGCCACCCGCACCAGGAACTCCGTGCGCCGACGCGGCACGAACACCCCGGGCTCCACCACCACCCGCGACCCGCAGAACTCCGCCCACCCCACGACGTGCTCCAACGGCAACCCGGCCACCCGCCGGGCCGTCAGCACCGCCAACTCGTCGGGATCGCGGGCGGCCTGCGCCAGCACCCGCGCCTCGTCCTCGGCGAAAACGCACCCGGCCGCGCGCAACCGCGCGACCACCTCGACCACCATCACGACGAACGCCTCTCGCGAAAACCTCCGCGAGCGCCCCTCAGACCGCCACGACGCGGCCGGGAGCGACCCGCTCTGCCCGAACGTAAATGGGTCCCACCTCCCTGAGCCGCGCGAACCGGCACACCCTATCCCACCCACGACGACGGCTCCTCGAGTCCTTGCTTCTTGGGTCTTGGTGCGCCTGTGTCGTCTCTGTCTCCATGGTTGATTGTTTCTTTTAGTCAACACTGAAGTTATTCACACTATCGAGTGAACCGGTGCCGGTGTCGCCCCGGTGGGGCGGTCGCCGTTCGGAATACCGCAGGTAGTTCCCACGGGCGGCCGATTGTCGGGTTTCGGCGGTTCCTCTAACGTTCCCGACCACGTCCGCGCGAACGTGATCGCAGAACCTCCGCTCCCCGGCCGACCCGCGCCGCACTGGGTCTGCCGGAACCCCTGCACGAGGGAGAACCCTGCAATGGGAGACGTTCGCGGATCCAGACGAGCCCTGACCGCGTTAGCCGCGGTCGCGGTGACGGTCACGGCGCTGGCCTCCGGCGCCACACCGGCCGCGGCCGAGGGGAACATCATCGGCGCCGACAACCCGTCGGCCATCAAGGACAGCTACATCGTCGTCTACAACGACGTGTCCACCCAGAGCGTCGAAGCGCGCACCGCCGACCTGAGCGCCAAGTACGACGCCAAGGTCGACTTCACCTACCGCAACGCGATCAAGGGCTTCGCGGGCACGCTGTCCGAACGCGCCGCGCGCCGCCTCGCCGCCGAGCCGGGCGTGGCCTACGTCCAGCAGAACGGCGAGGTCAAGGCGACCGGCACGCAGCCCAACCCGCCGTCGTGGGGCCTGGACCGGATCGACCAGCGCGACCTGCCGCTGGACCGGTCCTACACCTACCCCGGCGACGGCACGGGCGTCACCGCCTACATCATCGACACCGGCATCCGGACCACCCACTCCGACTTCGGCGGGCGGGCCAGCTGGGGCACCAACACCGTCGACAGCAACAACACCGACTGCAACGGCCACGGCACGCACGTCGCCGGCACGGTCGGCGGCTCGTCCTACGGCGTGGCCAAGGGCGTGCGCCTGATCGCGGTCAAGGTGCTCAACTGCTCCGGCTCCGGCTCGTTCGCCGGTGTCGCCGCAGGCATCGACTGGGTCACCGGCCACCACACCTCGGGCCCGGCCGTGGCGAACATGAGCCTCGGGGGCCAGGGCAGCGACACCACCGGCGAGACCGCGGTCCGCAACGCGATCGCCGACGGCGTGACCTTCGCGATCGCCTCGGGCAACTCCAACGCCGACGCGTGCAACTTCACCCCCGCCCGCGTCGCCGAGGCCATCACGGTCAACGCCTCGACCGACACGGACGCGCGCGCCTCGTTCTCCAACTTCGGCACGTGCACGGACATCTTCGCGCCGGGCCAGAACATCACCTCGGCCTGGAACACCAACGACACCGCCACCAACACCATCAGCGGCACGTCGATGGCCACCCCGCACGTCGCCGGTGGCGCGGCGGTCCTGCTCGGCGCCACGCCGTCGTTGACGCCCGCGCAGGTCGCCGCGGCCATGGTGGCCAACTCGACCCCGAACAAGATCACCAGCCCGGGCACCGGTTCGCCGAACCGGCTGCTGTTCGTCAACACCGGCGGCAACCCCGACCCGGGCAGCCCGTCGGTCACCCCGCCGGGCAACCAGACCGGCACCGTCGGCACCGCCGCGAGCCTCCAGCTCAAGGCCACCGGCGGCACGCCCCCGTACACCTGGTCGGCCACCGGCCTGCCGCCCGGCCTGGCGATCGCGGCCTCCAGCGGCCTGATCTCCGGCACGCCCACCACCGCCGGCACCTACACCGTCACGGCGACGGTGACCGACAGCGCGGGCAAGAAGGCGAGCGCCACGTTCACCTGGACGGTCAACCCGCCCGGCGGCTCGTGCGCCTCCCCCGGTGAGAAGCTCGTCAACGGCGGCTTCGAGAGCGGCACCACCGGGTGGTCCAACGCCACGCAGACCATCTCGACGTGGACCGGCGAGGGCGCGCCGCGCACCGGCTCCTGGTCCTCGTGGATCAGCGGCTACGGCTACACCAACACCGAGACGCTGAGCCAGACCGTCACGATCCCGGCCGGGTGCGCGAACACCACCCTGTCGCTGTGGCTGAAGATCAGCACCACGGAGTACGAGCCGCAGGTCTTCGACACCTTCACCATCCAGGCCGGTTCCACCACCCTGGCGACCTACACCAACCTCAACCCGTCCGGCTACGCCGTGCGCACCTTCAACCTGGGCGCGTTCGCGGGCCAGAGCGTCACGCTGAGCTTCACCGGCACGGAGGACTGGTCCTACCAGACCTCGTTCGTGCTGGACGACGTCTCGGTGACCGCGTCCTGATCACAGCGCGTGGGGGGCCCGTCGTCCGACCGGCCCCCCACGCCGTTCAGCTCAGCACGCGATGGGCGAGGAACCGATCGCCACGTCGTCGTACCACAGGGTGTTCGCGCCGTCGCCGTAGCTCTCCCAGCCCAGGCGCAGGTCGGTGACGGCCGGCCGCCACCCGGTCTTGGCCAGCCACTGCCGGTCGACGTCGGGCGTGGCCACGCCGTCGGCGACCAGGCCCTCGACCACCGCGCCGTTGAGCGAGGTGGACAGCCGGCCCGCCGGGTCCACGGTGAACTGCACGCAGTTCCACTGGCCGGTGGGCAGCGGCTTGCTCTTGGCCACGCCCGCCGGGCTCTGCTCCGGCAGGGTGGCGTCGTCGGACTCGCGGTTCCACTGCAGCGCCGAGTTCTGGCCGCCCATGCGCAGGTCCCTGCCGCCGTCGGCGGAGTCCTTCATCGCCATGAACGTGACGTGCGACGCCGGCAGGGCCGTGGTGTGGCGGACGTAGAACCGGCCGTGCAGGGTCGACGACCCGCTGACCGGGGTGCCGAAGAAGATGTGGTTGCAGTACCCGGACCCGCCGTTGACCCGCACCGACTTCCGGCCGCTGTGCGCGACGGAGCTGTCGACGCTGACCGTGCCCTGGCCGGTGCAGTTGGCCGCGCCGACGGTCCAGCGGCCCGACGGGGTGGACCCGTTCTGCTGCTCGAAGTCGTCGCACACCGCCGCCGAGCCGCAGCCGACCGGCGGGTTGTCGGTCGTGGTCGTCGTCGTGGTCGTGCTCGTGGTGGTGCTGGTCGTCGTGGTGGTGCTGGTCGTGGTCGTCGTCGGACCGTCACCACTGCACGAGACGCCGTTGAACGCGAAGTCGGTCGGCACCGCGTTCGTACCGCTGTAGGTGGCCTGGAAGCCGAACTGGGCGCTCGCGCCCGTGCCCAGCGTCCCGTTCCACGGCATGTTGGACGCCGTCACGACGGCGCCGGACTGCTTCACGTCGGCGCTCCAGCCGGAGGTGACCGACTGGTTGCCGGGGAAGGTCCAGGTGAGCTTCCACGAGGTGACCGGAGCGGACTGGTTGGTCACGGTCACGTTGGCGGTGAACCCGTTGGCCCACTGGTTGAGCTTGTAGTCCACGGCGCAGACGGGGGCCGCACCCGCGGTGCTGGTCCCGCCGATCACCACCAACCCGGCTATCGACACCACAGCGGCCACCGCCGCCAGAAGATTTCGCACAACAACCCCTTCGTTGTCGTTTCTGGGAGCGTTCCCAGAAACCGACTGTAACGATCCCGTCACCGCAATGGAATAGGCCGCCTGCCGCAACGGCCGCTCGGACGCGTGCCGGGCGGCCGGATCGGCCCAGCACGGTCACCAGGCCGCGCCCGCCGTCCACGCGGACGCGGTCACCGGTCCTGATCGGGTGGTGGCGTTGCCGCAGCCGACTACGGCAGGGATGCCCGGTTCCCCGGCGACGGCGGCGGCGTGCGACAGCGGGGAGCCCACATCGGTGACGATGGCAGCGACCTGCGGGAACAGCGGTGTCGAGTGGCCCCGGCGTCAACCGGGTCCGTACCGGGAACCGGGACGTCGCGCGCTCCGAGGCGGGTGGGCGCGAGTGGTCCCGGTTCCGGGTCCCGGCGCGCGGGAAAGGGGTCGGTCCCCGCGCGCCGGGCCGGGATCACAGGCCGTTGGTGAACAGCAGGCGGTTCACCGTGCTGCCCGTGCTGCCGCCGCTCACGACGTTCGGCGTGGCGTTCGCGTTGATCCAGTCGTGCACGGTGGCCGAGGGCTGGTCGCCGAACCGCTGCTTGTACAGCGCGGCCACGCCCGTCACGTGCGGCGTGGCCATGGAGGTGCCGCTCATCGTGCCCGCGCCGCCGGTGCGCACGGTCGAGACGATCAGGTTGCCCGGGGCGTAGACGTCGACGCACGGCCCCGTGCTGGAGGAAGAGGACCGGACGTCCGCGCTCGTCGACGAAGCGACCACGCTGGCGGTCTCGACCTTGCGAGGCAGGCGGTCGCACGAGTTGCCGCCCGTGTTGCCCGCCGACGTGGCCAGGAAGACGCCCGCGGCGATCATGTTGCGGATCGCGGTCTCCAGGCTGGCCGACGCGGTGAAGTTCCACGACGTGTTCGCGACCGCCGGCTTGGTGTGGTTGGCCGTCACCCAGTTGATCGCGTTGAGCGCCGCGGTGGTGGTGGCACTGCCCGAGCAGTTCATCATCTTCACGCCGTGCAGCCGCACGCCCTTGGCGACCCCGTACGTGGCCGACCCCACCGTGCCCGCCACGTGCGTGCCGTGACCGTGGCAGTCGGTGTTGTCCGTGTCGATGGCGTTGTAGTCGAACGTCGCCCGCCCGCCGTAGTCCGGGTGGCTCGGCGTGATGCCGGTGTCGATGACGTAGGCGTGGACGCCCGCGCCTGTGGAGTTGTAGGTGTAGCTCGCCGACAGCGGCAGGGCGCGCTGGTCGATGCGGTCGATGCCCCACGACGGCGGGTTGGTCTGGGTGGCGTCGAGCGCGTCGGTGACGAGCACGTCCTGCTCGATCGTGGCGACCGCCGGGTCGCGGCTGAGCTCGCGCAGCTGCGCCGGGGTGAGCTTGGCGGCGAAGCCGTGCAGCGCCGCGTCCCAGACGTGGGTCGGCGTGACGCCCGCCGCGGCGGCCACGCTCGCGCCGCCGCGGGCCGTGACGCCGAGCGAGACGATGTAGGAGTCCTTGATCGGCCGCACGGTCGCGGACGCCGTCGCGGTGATGACGGCGGCCCGGTGCGCGGGTGCGGCGGACGAGACCCCGGCGGTGAGGCCGGCGGCGGTGCACGCCACCGTCAGCACGATGAGCGTTCGGTGAAGAGGGCGCACGAGTTGGCTCCTTCGGGTGAACCCCGACGGGCGGGCCCCGACGCAGGGTTGACGGAGCCGACGGTCGCTCCCCCGAGGTTCCAACAAGCAGCCTGACCAGGTGTTATGCCGCCGTCAACGAAGGTCGGCCGGACGGCCGCCGGACCGTCACCCTCGGTGGACGTGGCGGCCAACAGGTCACGGCCGCGTCGCTCGACCGGGCGCTTGTCGCGCACCGACCGGGCCAGTGCCGGCCGGGGTCAGCGCCAGTCGGGTCAGCGCCAGTCGGGTCAGGGCGACCCCGGCCAGGACGACCGCCATCCCCACCACGACTCGCGGGGTCAGCGGCTCGTCCAGCACGACCGCCCCCAGCGCCACGGAGACGACCGGCAGGAGGTAGCCGACGGTGGCCGCGCTCGTCGGCCCCTCCTCCTCGATGATCCGGTAGTTGAGGATGAACGTGCAGCCGGTGCCGAACACCCCGAGCACCACCACCGCGACGATCGCCGTCGCGTTCGGGGTCGTCGGGGTCCGGTCGAACGGCAGCGGCAGCGCGCTCAGCCCGGTCGCGGCGACGAGCTGGGCGGCGGACACGGCGACCGGAGCGCCCTTGCCGACCAGCTTGCGGCCCATGTACGCGAACGCCACCGCGTAGGAGGCCGCCGCGCCGAGCAGCGCCACCGCGCCCGCGACCGGGACGCCGGTCCCCCGCCAGGGCGCGAAGATCAGCACCACCCCGCCGAACCCGACGACCAGGCCGAGCAGCCGCAGCGCCACCGCGCCGCGGTCCGTGCCGGTGACCAGTCCGATGAGGAGGGCGAACAACGGGGTGGTCGCGTTGAGCACGCCCGCCACCCCGGAGTCCACGGTCCGCTGCCCGACGGCGAACAGCAGGAACGGCAGCGCGTTGCAGAAGAACGCGGCGACCGCGAGGTGCCCCCAGAGCCGTCGTGGCAACCGCCGGCGGCCGAGGCGGGCCACCACCCACAGGGTGAGGGCGCCCAGCGCGCAGCGGGTCGCGGTGATCACGGCCGGCGACAGCCCGGTCAGGGCCAGTTCGATCCACAGGAACACCGAGCCCCACAGCAGGGCCAGCGCCCCCATCCGCACCACGCTTCGTCCGGTCATGGGACCACCGTGATCCACGACCGGCTTCAAGAAAAGTGAAACCTCATGACGAATCGTTAAGCCGAGCTGCAAAGTCGCCGGGCGCGGGCGCTCCCGCACCCGGCGAGGAGCCCGCTCAGCGCGTGTGGACGAACAGCCGGTCGACGCCGTGGACGATCGACGCCGCGCGGAACGCCGGGCGCTCGTCGGCCAGCCGCAGCCGGGGGAAGCGGCGCAGCAGGGCCGGGTAGGCCGCGCGCAGCTCCATCCGGGCCAGCTCCGCGCCCACGCACCGGTGCGCGCCGAAGCCGAACGCGAGGTGCGACGTGGCGGGCCGGCCCGCGTCGAAGTCGGACGCCTCCTCGCGGTTGGCCGCCGACAGCGACACCACGACGACGTCGCCCTCCTCGATCTGCTGCTCGCCGACCCGCAGCGCGTGCCGGGCGAACCGCGGGAACGCCACCTGCACCACGCTCAGGTGCCGCAGCAGCTCCTCCACCAGCGGCGCGGCAGCGGCGTCGTCGTCGCGCATCGCCGCACGCGCGGCATCGTCCTTGAGCAGCACGATCGCGCCGAGCGCGAGCATCGACGCCGTGGTGTCGAACCCGCCGGTCAGCACGCCGTCGGCGAGGCCGGCCAACTCGACGTCGCTCACGTCGTCGCCGTGCTGGCGGATGATCGAGCCGATCAGGCCGTCACCGGGCGACCGCCGCTCGCGGCGCACGATCTCCTCCATGTAGGACAGCGACTCCGAGATGGCGCCCAACGCCTGGCCCGCGCCGCCGAACAGGTCGAACCGCGCCGCCGCCAGCTCCTGGAACCGGTCGCGGTCCTCGTAGGGCACGCCGAGCAGCTCGCAGATGGTCAGCGACGGGATCGGCAGCGCGAACTCCTTGACCAGGTCGACCGGCCCGGTCGCGGTCTCCATCGCGTCGAGCCGCTCGGTGACGATCGCGTCGATGCGCGGCACGAGCCGCGACAGCCGGCGCATGGTGAACTCGGGCGTGAGCAGCTTGCGCAGGCGGGTGTGGTCGGGCGGGTCGGCGAAGCCCAGGCCGCCGGGCGACTGCTCGATCCGGCCGACCGCCGCGCCGAGCCGCGCGTAGTCGTTGCTGAACGCACCTGTGTCGGAAAGCACCTTCTTGGCTTCCTCCAGGCCGGTGACCAGCCACACGCGCAGGCCGAACGGCACCGGGATCCGGTGCACCGCACCGCTGTCCCGCATCCGCTCCAGCTCCGCGACCGGGACCACCCCGTCCCGCTTCAACGGGACCAGCGCACGGTCCGGGAGCAGCGACAACGCCCGCGAGCCGATCTTGCCCAGCACCCACCGCGTCGCCGAACGCCGTGCGACCCACGCCACCAAGCCGTCGCGCACGGACGCCAGAGTCGTCATCGAACACCCCTCTTCCCCAGATCGAATCGCCCGACGGTAACCGGCCGTCGGGGTGAGCAGCATCGCGCCAGAGGCGGATTGACACACCATGATCCGTGACAGACGATCGGCAATCGCGCGCGAAACGGGGGAAGCCGGTCGAAATCCGGCGCTGACCCGCAACGGTAGGTCCGAGAAGGACGAGCCCGAACACCCGTCGCACGTGCCACGCTCCAGACACCGTCGAGGTCAACGGGTCGGAGCCCCGGGGGAGGTCGGTCACGGCAGTCCGGGGTCCGCTCGCGCCTCGCGCCCCGGAAAGGCCGAACATGTCGTTGAGACGGACCGCCGCCGTCATCGCCGCCGCCGCCGTCACCGCGCTCGCGGTGGTCCCCGCCGCCGAGGCGCGGGCCGTGCCGACGACGGACGTCGCCGACGCCGCCGCCGGTTGGCTCGCCCGGCAGCTGGTCGACGGCGACCACTTCGAGAACGTCTACGACGGCGTCGCCTACCCCGACCACGGCCTCACCCTCGACGCCCTGTTCGCCTTCACCGCCGCCGGCGTGGCGTCCGACAGCGCCGACAAGGCCGCCGCCTGGCTCGCCGAGCCCGACGTGGTCAACGGCTACCTGCACTCCGGCGACCCCGCCGAGTCCTACGCGGGCGCGCACGCGAAGCTGGCCCTGGCCGTGCAGGCGCGCGGGCAGGACCCGACGGCCTTCGGCGGCGTCGACCTGGTCGCGGGCCTCACCGCGCTCCAGGCGCCGTCCGGCCGGTTCCGGGACAAGTCGCAGTACGGCGACTACTCCAACGGCTTCACCCAGGCGTTCGCCGTGCTCGCGCTGGACCGGTGGCGGGGCGCGCCGCAGGCCGCCGTCGACTACCTCGTCGGCACCCAGTGCCCCGACGGCGGGTTCCCGCTGGTGCTGGAGGCCGCCACGTGCGCCTCGCACGTGGACGCCACCGCGATGGTCGTGCAGGCGCTGCTCGCCGTCGACCGGGGCGGTCCGGCGGCCGAAGCGCTCGACTGGCTGACCGCCGCCCAGCAGTCCGGCGGCGGGTTCCTGGACGAGGGCCAGACCGGCGAGGGCAACGCCAACAGCACCGGCCTGGCCGCCCAGGCGCTGCGCGCGGGCGGTCGCACGGCCGCGGCGGACCGCGCGACCGCGTTCCTGCGGTCGTTGCAGGTCGGCTGCGCGGCGGCGGAGCCCGACCGGGGCGCGATCGCGTTCGACCGGTCCGGGTTCACGACGACCACCTCGTTGCGGGCGAGCGCGCAGGGCGTGCTGGGCCTGGTCGGTGTCAACTTCGCCGACCTGACGGCGCGGGGCGGCCAGGCGGGCGCGCCCGTGCTGGACTGCCCGGCCACCACGACCACGCCCACGTCGGGCGCCACCACCACGACCACCACCACGACGGCCGGCACCACCACCGCGGAGCCGACGACCACGTCCGCCGCGACCACCACCGGCACGACGACCGCCGTGGTCGTGGTGGCGGCCAACGGCGGCACCCTCGCCCGCACCGGCGCGGAGGTCGGCCCGATGCTGTGGGTCGGCGCGCTGCTGCTGGTCGGCGGCGTGCTCGCGGTCGTGCTGGCGCGCAAGCGGTACGCGGGTGCCGGCAGGTGACCGGGTGGTGGCGGGCGTCGGTGGCGGTCGCCGTCGTCGGGCTCGCGATGGCGCACGCCCCGCTCACGGCCCGGGCCGCGGGCTGCGCGGGCGTCACGGTGGTCGTGGACTTCGGCGCGCTCGGCGGCGGGGTGCGCACCGGGTGCGCCCCGGGTGACCCGTCCTCCGGGACGGGCGCGCTGACCGCCGCCGGGTTCGGCTACACGTTCGCCGCCCGGCAGCCCGGCTTCGTGTGCCGGATCAACGGCCAACCGGGCAGCGACCCCTGCGTCACCGCCTCCCCCACCACCGCGTACTGGGGCTACTGGCACGGGCAGCCCGGTGGCTCCTGGGTCTACAGCGCCACGAGCGCCGGCGGGTACGACCCCGCGCCGGGCACCGTGGAGGGCTGGGCGTTCGGCGCGGGTCAGCAGCCGGGCATCGCGCCGCCCGCACCGCCGGCGCCGCAACCACCCGCGCAACAACCACCCGCGCCCGCACCGGCCCAACCGGCGCCGCCCGCCCAACCCGGTCAAGCCGGTCAACCTGCCCAACCGGGTCAACCGGCTCCCCCGGCGGCGCGACCCGACCAACCGGGAGCCACGCCGGAGGCGACCGCCGCGACCACGACGGCCGAGCCGACGACCGCGGCACCCACGTCCGCGACCACGACGGGAAGCACGACCTCCTCGTCCACCGCACCACCCGCCGGGACGCCCGCGGCCGTGGAGCCGACGGCCGGCACGTCGTCCGGCGGCACGGTCGGGCCGGTCGTCGGGATCGCGGTGGTCGCGGCCCTGGCCGGCCTCGGCGCGTGGACCGCGCGGCGGCGCGCCCGGGCGGCCGGGTGAGCCTGCACCCCGGCGCGTGGTGGCTGTGGGCGCTGTGCCTGGCCGCCGTCGCCGCCCGCACCACCAACCCGCTCCTGCTGGCCCTGGTGATCGCGGTCGCGGGGTACGTGGCCGTGTCGTGCCGGGAGGACACCCCGTGGGCGGGCGCCTACGGGGTCTTCCTGAAGTTCGCGCTGGTGGTGCTGGCGATCCGGGTGGTGCTGCACGTGCTGCTGGGCGGCCTGGGCGGGCCGACGGTGCTGGTGACGTTGCCCGAGGTCCCGCTGCCGGAGTGGGCCAGGGGCGTGCGGCTGGGCGGCCCGGTGAGCGCCGAGGGGCTCGTGTTCGCGCTGTGCCAGGGCCTCCAGCTGGCGACGCTGCTGTGCTGCGTCGGCGCGGCGAACGCGCTGGCCAACGCCAAGCGGCTGCTCCGGTCGCTGCCGGCCGCGCTGTACGAGGTGAGCGTGGCGGTGGTGGTGGCGTTGACCGTCGCACCGCAGCTGGTGGCGGGTGCCCGGTCGGTCCGACGGGCGCGGGAGCTGCGCGGTGACGTCGTGCGGGGCGTCAAAGCGGTGAAGCTGCTGGTCGTGCCGGTGCTGGAGGACGCCTTCGAGCGGTCGCTGGTGCTGGCCGCGGCGATGGACTCCCGCGGGTACGGCCGCACGGCCGGGCTGCCGAAGCGGACCCGGGTGGTCACCGGCGCGCTGGTGCTCGGCGGGTTGCTCGGCCTGTGCGTCGGCGCGTACGGCCTGCTGGGCGGCGGGACGCCGGGCGTGGTGGGCACGCCGATGCTGGCGGTGGGCTCGGTGCTGGCGGTCGCCGGCCTGTGGACGGGGTCGCGGCGGGTGCGGCGCAGCCGGTACCGGCCCGACCGGTGGGGCCCGCGCGAGCTGCTCATCACCGCGTCCGGGCTGGTGGCGGCGCTGGCGACCTACCTCGCCCCGGCGGGCCTGGGCGGCGCGGCGCTCACGCCGGGCACCGTGCCGCCGGCCGTGCCCGACCTGCCGCTGCTGCCCGCGCTCGGCCTGCTGTGCGCGCTCGCGCCCGTCGTCGTCGCCAGGAACAGGGTGGACCCGTGATCCGGTTCGAGAACGTCTCCGTCACCTACCACGACGCCGCCGCGCCGGCGCTGGCCGACGTCGACCTGCACGTGCCGGAGGGCGAGCTGTGCCTGGTCGTCGGGCGCACCGGCTCGGGCAAGTCCACGTTGCTGCGCGCGGTCAACGGGCTGGTGCCGCACTTCACCGGCGGCACCCTGACCGGCCGCGTGCTGGTGGCCGGCCGCGACACCCGCACGCACCCGCCGCGCGAGCTGGCCGACGTGGTCGGCGTGGTGGGCCAGGACCCGCAGGCCGGGTTCGTCACCGACTCGGTCGAGGAGGAGCTGGCGTACTCGATGGAATCGCTGGGGCTGCCCAACCCGGTGATGCGCAAGCGGGTCGAGGAGACGCTGGACCTGCTGGGCCTGGCCGAGCTGCGCAACCGGCCGCTGGCCGCGCTGTCCGGCGGTCAGCAGCAGCGCGTCGCGGTCGGCGCGGCCCTCACCGCCCACCCGCGCGTGCTGGTGCTGGACGAGCCGACGTCGGCCCTGGACCCCGGCGCGGCCGAGGACGTGCTGGCCGCGCTGCACCGGCTCGTGCACGACCTGGGCATGACGGTGGTGATCGCGGAGCACCGGCTGGAACGGGTGGCGCAGTACGCGGACCGCGTGGTGTGGCTGCCCGGCGGCGGCCTGCCGCCGGTGGCGGGCGACCCCGGTCCGGTGCTGGCGGACGCACCGGTCGCGCCGCCCGTCGTGCGGTTGGGCCGACTGGTCGGGTGGCAGCCGGTCCCGGTGTCCGTCCGGGACGCCCGGCGGCTGGCCGGTCCGCTGCGCGACCGCCTCCCGGAACCGCCCGCCGTGCCGCCGACCCCGCCCGGTGAGCTGCTGCGCGCCCGTGACGTGCGCGTCCGCTACGCCGCCGTGGACGCCGTGCGCGGTGTGTCGCTGGACGTCGGCCCGGGCGAGCGGGTGGCCCTGATGGGGCGCAACGGGTCGGGCAAGTCGAGCCTGCTGTGGGCCGTGCAGGGCACGGGCAAGCGGGCCGGCGGCGACGTGGCGGTGGCCGGGGTCGACCCGGCCGGGCTCAAGCCCGGGCCGCGCCGCCGGGTCGTCGGGCTGGTCCCGCAGCAACCGGGCGACCTGCTGTACCTGCACGCGGTCGGCGACGAGTGCGCGCAGGCCGACCGGGAGTCGGACCGGCCCGCGGGCACGTGCCGCGGGCTGCTGGACCGGCTCGCGCCGGGCATCCCGGACGACCGGCACCCGCGCGACCTGTCGGAGGGCCAGCGGCTCGCGCTCGTGCTGGCCGTCGCGCTCACGCCGCGACCGCGCGTCGTGCTGCTGGACGAGCCGACCCGCGGGCTGGACTACCCGGCCAAGACCCGGCTGGCCGCCGCGCTGCGCGACCTCGCCGACCGCGGGCACGCCGTCGTGCTGGCCACGCACGACGTGGAGTTCGTCGCCGAGTACGCGACCCGCGTGGTCGTCCTGGCCGACGGCGAGGTGGTGGCCGACGGCCCGACCGCCGAGGTGGTGACCGCGTCGCCGGTGTTCTCGCCGCAGGTGGCGAAGGTGCTCGCGCCGCGGCCGTGGCTCACGGTGGAAGACGTGCGCGCGGCCCTGGCGGCGTCGTGAGGGCACCGGTCCGCGTCCGACCCCGCGCCACCCTGGCCCTCGCCGCGGCGGCGGCGATCAGCGTGGTCGCCTTCGGGTGGCCGCTGCTGGTGTCACCGGACGCCGCCATCGCCCAGGGCACGTCCGCGCCGTGGACGTTCGCCCTGCTCCTGCCGCTCGTGCTGGCCGTGGTGCTGGCCGAGATCGCCGAGGGCGGGCTGGACGCCAAGGCCGTGGCGATGCTCGGCGTGCTGTCCGCGCTGGGCGCGGCCATCCGCCCCCTCGGCGCGGGCACGGCCGGCATCGAGACGGTGTTCTTCCTGCTCGTGCTGGGCGGGCGGGTGTTCGGGCCCGGGTTCGGCTTCGTGCTCGGCAACACCACGCTGTTCGCCTCCGCCCTGCTGACCGGCGGCGTCGGCCCGTGGCTGCCGTACCAGATGCTCGGGGCGGCGTGGGTGGCGTTGGGCGCGGGGCTGCTCCCGGCCGTGCGCGGCCGGGCCGAGCTGGTCCTGCTGGCCGGGTACAGCGCGGTGGCGGCCCTGGTCTACGGGATGCTGCTCAACCTGTCGTTCTGGCCGTTCGCGTTGAGCGCGGGCAGCACCTCGCTGTCGTTCCAGCCCGGCGCGCCGGTCGTGGACAACCTGGTCCGCGTGGTGGCGTTCAGCCTGGCCACGTCCCTGGGCTGGGACGTCGGCCGGGCCGTCACCACGACCGTCCTGGTGCTCGTGACCGGTCCGGTGCTGCTGCGCACGCTGCGCCGGGCCGCCCGCCGAGCGGTGTTCGCCGACCCCGTGTTCGCCGACCCGGGGCTCAGCCCGGCAGCCGCGCCGCCACCTCCGCCGGCGCGTCCAGCACCTCCGGCGTGACGTACCCGGTCGCCACCTCGGCCTCCGCCACGGCCACCGCGGTCCGGACCCGGCCCGACCCGTAGTTCGCGCCGGTGAACGCGACGTCCGGCAGGCCCAGCCGACCCGCGGCCAGCGCCTCCACGCCACCGGTGCCGGGCGCGTCCACCAGGTCGCGGAACTCCCGCGCGTCGCCGCGCGAGGCGAACCCGACCCGGGCCACCGCGACCACCGCCGAGTTGCCCGCGTCGTCCCCGACGACGAGCAGCGCGCGGTCCAGCGAGGTGCACGCGTGCCGGCGCAGGAACTCGCGCACCGCGCCGAACGCCGCGTCCACGCACGAGCCACCCGGCTCGGCCGTGCGCCGCAGCTCGCGCAACCCCATCCGCCGCCACGCGCCCTCGGCGTCACCGCGCCCGGCCGGCTCCGCGCCCTCGTCCCGGCGGTCCGCCACGCTCGGGCCCGCGCCGCCGCCCGCCGCGCCGCCGGCGCCGAGGCCGACCGCTCCCCCGTACCCCACGGCGCTGAGCGCGATCAGCCCGGCCAGCAGCACCGTCCTGCTCCGACCACCCCCGCCCGCGACCGGCCGCACGCGGCCCCGGTCGTCGGTGTAGAAACCCAGTCGCACGGCGACCTCCTCCCCCTGGGGAAGGTCTAGCAACCGCGCCGGGCCGCAGACCCGAATTTCGCGGAGAACCGCTCGAACAGCGCAAACCGGATGGTCGGTTCACTGACCGTGCGTGACCCGCCACGCGTCGTAGTCCTCCGGGGTGCGCACGCCGTCGTCCAGCACCGCCCGGTAGACGTCGAAGCTGCGGTAGTCCGGCCGCGAGTGCTTGATGAGCAGGATCGCGACCCGCGCGGCGGGCGTGAGGCGGTCGGGCAGCGCGCGGACGTGGCCGAGGTCGGGTTGGCGGTCCGGCTCGTCGACGAACCAGATGTCGGCGTTCCACTCGGGCCCGGCGTCGCGGTACTTCAGCCCCAGGTACAGCCCGTCGGGGTAGGCGTCCGGCTCGGTGTTCCAGCGCCCGGCGTCCTTGCGGAACTGCACCACGCGGACCCGCTCGTGCCGCGCGAGCCTGGCGCCCAGCTCGACCACCGCGGCCACGTCCAGCACCGGGCACACCACGGTGATGTCGAGGTCGGGCACCACCATCAGGCCCAGCGCCGAACTGCCCGTGCGCACCGGCTCGCCCAGCTCCGCCAGCACCCGGTCCAGCCCGAGGTCCGCCACGACGGCGTCGGCCCCGGCCTGCAACTCACCCTGTCGCCGCAGCAGCTCGTCGATCACGTGCCCAGTATGATCACGTGCCCGGTGTCGCGTCCCGGCGGCGGGCGGCGAACAGCAGCACCAGCCCCAGCACGGACATCACCAACCCCATGCCGTACGCGGTGCGGTAGCCGAAGTGCTGCGCGAGGCCGAGCAGCGGCCCGGAGAGCATCGCGCTGGTCTTGGCGGTGTTGGTGTAGAGGGTGCTGGCGTACCCCGGCCGGTCGGGCGCGAGGTCCTGGAAGTAGGAGATGCCGACGCCCATGACCGCCGAGATCACCACGGCGTGCAGCACCTGGGCGGCCATCACCTGCCAGGTCGCCTGCGTGAGCAGCATGACCGCGTAGTAGGCGAGCGCGACCGCGCCACCGGCCAGCACGAGCACCCGGTGGTTGAACCGGAGCGCCAGCGCGCCGAACCCGAGCATCAGCGGGATCTCCAGCGCCGCGCACAGCCCCAGCACCAGCCCCGCGTCCCCCGTCGTGCCGCCCAGGTCCTCGGTGACGAACAGCGGCATCGCCGTCACGCCGACCGACGTCGCCCCTTGGAGCAGCACGAACGCCACCGCGGCGAGCGCCATCTCCCGGCGCGGCCCGGATTGGCGTGCCACCTCGGGCGACGGCCCGGCGGTCGGCGCCAGCTCGGGCAGCCACACCAGCGTCACCACGACGGCCAGCGCGTACACCGCCGCGCTCACCCAGAACAGCCCGGTGAACCCGGTGCCCGCGATCAGCAGCGCGCCCAGCGGCGGACCGCCCACCCACGCGATCGACATCGTCATCCGCAGGCCGCTGATCATCAGCGGCGCCTTCGCCGAACCGCTGCGGTCCAGCAGTTGGCGGGCGTAGGCGTACATCTGCGAGACCTGCGACGACGAGACCGCCCACAGCGTGACGGCGACCGCCAGCAGCAGCCAGTAGTCCCGCACCACGGCGAACAGCACCCACGACGCGGCACCCGACACCCCCGCCACGGCGAGCAGCGCGCGGCGGATCGCGCGACCGTCGGAGAACCGGCCGAGCAGCGTGCTCACCAGCATCGCCGCGAGCGCGCTGACCAGCAGGAACGCGCCGACGGCGACCGGGCCTGCCTGGACCTCCTTGATGAGGAACAACGACAGGAAGGGCGCCGCCACCGCGTACCCGGTCGCGGAGAGCAGGCTCACCGACACCAGCGGAGCGAAGGGTCGGGACCGTGGCGGGGCGGGGGTTTCGCTCAGGGCGGGCACCCAACCGATCCTTGTCGCCCGAACGGGTGACGAGAAAGCCGATTTCCACCATCCGGACCGGTGAGAGCGCTCACACCGTCGCGCGGGAGACGAGCACCGCCATGTCCAGCGGCAGCTCCCGGACGTCCACCAGGGCGAACCCGTTGGCCGACAGCAGCCGCCGGTGCTCCTCGGTGGTCCGCTCACCGCCCTGCACGGTGTTGACCATCATGTGGACGTTGAACGCCAGCGGCAACACCGTGCGCGGGTCGTCCCGGATCGGGCGCTCGACCACCGCCAGCGTCGCGCCCTCGGCCATCGCCGACCGCACGTTGCGCAGGATCGCCGAGCAGCGCTCGTCGTCCCAGTCGTGCATGATCCGCGAGAGCAGGTAGAGGTCGCCGCCCGCCGGCACGGGGTCGTGGAAGAAGTCGCCCGCCACCACCGAGGCGCGCGTGCCGTGGCGGGCCAGCACCCCGGTGGCCGCGCCGGTCACGTGCGGCCGGTCGAACAGCACCCCGCGCAGGCCCGGGCCGGCCGCCAGCACCAGGTCGAGCAGCCGCCCGTCGCCGCCGCCCACGTCGACCACCGTGCCGGTCGCCGGCAGGTCCAGCAGCCCGGGCACCAGCTCCAGGAAGCTCGTACCCGCCGCCATCGCGCCCTCGAACAGCCGCGCGTCGGCCGGGTTGGCGGCGAAGTGCTCGAACGGCTGCACGCCGTAGACGTGCCGGAACCCGCTCTCCCCCGTGCGCACGGCGTGCTCCAGCCCGCCGAACGACCGGTAGAACAGGCCGCCGTAGATCCGCGCGAGGTCCCGTTGCGACCCGGCGACGTCGCTGCGCAGCACCGCGCCCACGTCGGTCAACGACCAGTGCTCGCCGTCGCGCCGGAACACGCCCAGCGCGGCCAGGAAGGCGAGCACGCGGCGCAGCTTGTCCGGGCGGGACCCGGTGCGCTCGGCCAGGTCGGCGGTGTCGCGCGGGCCGTCGGCCAGCAGGTCGGCGATCCCCAGCTCGGCGACCGCGGCCACGGCCCGGGTGCGCCACGCGCCGGTCATCAGGTCCAGCATCGAGCGCCGGGGTTGGTCGGGTCGCCCGACGTGGCGCTCCAGCAGCGGCGCGTGCCGGCCAGGGGCCTTCAGCTCCAGCCGCGCGCCGGTCGCGCCGCGGAAGTGGAGCGCGGTGGCGTCCTCGTGCCCGTCGTAGCCGCCTCCGTCGACCGTGAGGCCCGCGTCCAGCAGCGTGGCGCACACCCCGCGCAGCAGCACGTCGTCGTCGCCGGTGACGTGGAACGCCAGGTGCGACTCGGCCTCGCGGTCGGCCTCGGACAGCGCCGACCCGCCGGGCACGACGAACAGCTCCACCTCGCGCGGCCCGCCCGCGACGGCGCCGCGCACGACCCGCACGTCGAACTCGCGCCCGGTCCGGTCCCGCAACCGGTCGCGGACGACCACGCTCGGGCACGGCTCCCCCGCCGCCACGCCCAGGTCGGCCAGCGCGCCGGTCACGTCGGCCGGCCGTTCGGCGCCGACGAGCACGGCCGCGTGCGCGAACTCGAGGTGGCGCAGGACGGGCGCCGGCGGGTCGCCGCCCAGCACGGCCGCGAGCGCGTCGCCGGTGCCGCGGTCGCGCACGAAGGCCACGGCCTCCGCCAACCGGCGGAGGTCCGCCTCCTCCAGCGCGCCGCTCGTGGTCACGGACATTGCCGGTCCTCCCCAGAGGATGGCCGTGCCCCACCCGCGCGGGCAGGGCACGGCGGGGTCGTCACCCCGTGCGGGGTCAGGCTGTGCCGAGCTCCGGGTGGAACTCGACGTCGCACCAGCGCACGAGGCCGGCGATGCGCGGCTGCCCGTCGTGGCGCCACACCATGGAGGGCCTGGTCATCGCGCCGGGCGCGCACACCCGGCTCGCGCCGAGCACGGCGAGTTCCCGCGCGGTGCGGCGGAACTCCTCGCCCACCGCGCCCAGGCCCACGTTCTGCAGGTGCGCGGCGAACGGGCGCATCGCGTCCACGGCCGCGGCCACGTCCGGCACGGACACGATCCGCGCGACCCGGTTGCCCGCGCCGCTGAGCGGCATCAGCGCGTCGTCCAGCACGACCGTCCACTCCAGCCCGTCCGGCGCCCACACCTCACCGGCGTCCGACGTGGCCGCGCGCCACTCGGCGACGAGCCTGCGGTGCTGCAGCACGGTGGCGTCCTGCGCGTCGACCGTCCCGGGTGGGTTGTCCAGCGCCTCGCGCCGCATCGCCGCGGCCAGGTGCTCGGCGATCGGGCGGGCGTGCTCCCGCTGCACCAGGTAGACCTGGGGCGAGAGGCACGCGTGCTGGTCGAAGTCGCTGCAGTCGGCGGCGATCCGGCGGGCCACCTCGGCCGGGCCGTACCGCTCGGCGTACTCGGCGCTGACGATGCCGAACGACAGCTTGTGGCCGTGCTCCTCGTAGAGCTGGTGCGGCCGCACCCTGGCGCGGATCGCCGCGCACGCCTGGTCGCCGCCGTAGGCGATGACCGCGTCCGCCTCGCCGAGCGCCGCCTCCAGCGCGGCCTCGTCGTCGCGGTCCCAGTAGGTCGCCACGACGGCGTCGGCCAGCACCGGCTCCACGTCGTGCAGGGTGCGCAGGAACGCGGCGGTGAAGTGCGGCTCCTTGGCCGGGATCTTGGCGATCACCGACGCCTTCACCAGCAGCGCCCGCACGAGCGACCGCGCGGGCAGGCCCGGCACGTTGCCGGAGAAGACCGCCAGCACGGTCGCCGGGCCGACTGCGGTCGTGCCGCCGCGGAAGCCGTCGAGCACCTCCGGGTCGCCCAGCTCGCGGGTCAGCGCGGCCAGCAGCTGCTCGGCGCGCAGGTTGCCCAGCTCGGCGTCCAGCGCGCGGTCGATGGTCTCCTCGGACATGCCGGTGACCAGCGCCGCGTCGCGCACGGCGGCGCGGCGCGGGGCGAAGTCCCGCTTGCCCCACAGGTCGACCACCGCGTCGATCGCCTCCACGATCCGCCGCACGGGCAGCCGCCGCAGCTCCTCGTGCGCGGACCGGAGCCCGTCCCCGACGGCGGCCCAGTCCGCCGGTCGGGTGCCGCGCCACTCGTGCGGCCCCGCCGCGAGGGTGAACGGCACGCCGTCGTCGGCCAGCCAGTCGGGCGTCCAGGACACGCTCATGCCGCGCCTCCGGTCATCTCGTCGAGGGTGAGCGAGCAGCCGCGGCTCGCGCTGCCGGCGATGCGGCCCGCGATGGCCACGCCCTCCGGTCCGGCGATGCCGAGGTCGCCCGTGAGCAGCACGTGCGGCCGGTCCAGCACGGACAGGTCGGTGACCTCCAGCAGGCCGCGGCCCTCCGCCAGGTGCTCGCGGGTGCGCGGGTCGCGGACCTTGGGCCCGCCGGCGGGGTGGCTGCCCTTGGGTCGTTCGCCGAGCGGCCCGACCGGGGTGTCGGAGGCGTCGTAGAGCATGTTGGCCAGCTCGGTCATGCCGAAGATGTTGCCGTGGCGCTCGATGCCGAAGACCCGGCGCACGGCGGCGCGCAGCTCGTCCACGCCCATGACGCGCGAGCGGCCCTTGAACCCGCCGCCGTCGTACATCCGCGAACCGGGCGGCAGCTCCCAGCGCCTGCCCCGCGCCTCCAGCGCGTCGCAGATGTTGACGAACGCGAAGGTCGCGCCCACGAGCACCACCGGCCGCCCCTCGGCCACGGCGGCGTCCAGCCGGTTCGCGAGCAGGTCGAAGTCCACGCCGTCCGCGCCGACCACGGCCGCGCTCAGCTCCGGGTCGCCGCACGACTCGGCGATGCGCGCCATGTCGAACGCGATCGCCATGTCCGGCGCGGCCTCCTCCGACGGCGCGAAGGGCAGCACCACGGGACGCTCGCCGCCGTCGGGCAGCAGGTGCCGCCTGGCGTTGGCCTCGACGGCCAGGCGCTTGAGCTCCAGCCCCGCCGCGGAGTAGCGGACCGTCCCGCGCACGCTGCCGGTCGTTCCGCTCGTGCGGAACACCCGCACCACCGGGGCGTCCGGGAACAGGTGCGGGCCCCCGTCCTTGTAGGCGGTGTCCGGGATGCCGACGCCGGTGCCGACCTGCTTCCAGTAGCGGGCGACGTCCGGCGAGTTCGCCAGGGCCAGTTCCACCAGCTGCCCGTGGAGGTCGGCCGGGTCGCCGACGCCGTCGCAGACGAGCCGTGCCAGGTGGTCGAAGAGCCGCGCGACGTGGGGGTCGTCGTGGGCAACGGTCATCGAGCGATCCTCCTGCGGTGAGGGGCGGCTCGGGAAACACCAGCAGCGGCGACCGCGGCGGACAAGGGTCCGTCCCCGGAACGGGGCACCGCTGACCGGGGGTTGCCGAGGCCACAGGATGACTCAGCGACGGCGTGCGTGACACCGAACGAGCGCGTTCCGCTTCGGGAAGTGGAACGCCGGGCGGTCCTGTCGGTGCATGTGACCGACCCGGAACGCCCGGAACGCCCCGGTCGGCGCAGGCGTGTCAACCGCCCGGCCCTTGACATACCCGCTGACACGGCTTTGCACGCCCGATGACACGTCCGCCCCGGACCGTCCACCCCGAACAGAGGGAGGACGACATGGACTACGCCTTCGAGGCGGAAGGACTGGTCAAGCGGTACGGGAAGACGACCGCGCTGGCCGGGGTGGACCTGGCCGCGCGGCCGGGCACGGTGCTGGGGGTGCTCGGGCCGAACGGCGCGGGCAAGACCACCGCGGTGCGCATCCTGGCCACGCTGCTCCGACCGGACGCCGGGAGGGCCGCCGTCGGCGGTCTCGACGTCGTGTCGGACGCGGCGCGGGTGCGCGGGATGATCGGGCTCACGGGGCAGTACGCCTCGGTGGACGAGGACCTGACCGGCGTGCAGAACCTGGTGCTGATCGGGCAGCTGCTCAACCTGCGCGGCCCGCAGGCCAGGGCGCGGGCCGCCGAGCTGCTGCGCGACTTCGAGCTGACCGAGGCGGGCGGGCGGCAGGTCAAGACCTACTCCGGCGGCATGCGCCGCAGGCTGGACCTGGCCGCGAGCCTGGTCGGCCGACCGGACGTGATCTTCCTGGACGAGCCGACGACCGGGCTCGACCCCGCCAAGCGGGACGACATCTGGACGGTCGTGCGCACGCTCGTGGCCGACGGCGCGACCGTGCTGCTGACCACGCAGTACCTGGAGGAGGCGGACGCGCTGGCCGACGAGATCTCGGTCATCGACCACGGCCGGGTGATCGCGCACGGCACGCCGGCGTCGCTCAAGCGGATCGTCGGCGGGCAGACGGTGCTGGTGCGGCCGACCGACCCGGCCCGGCTGGCGGAGGCCGCCGCGGTGCTCGCCGAGGTCTCCGGGCACCAGCCGGAGTCGACCGGGCGCGGCGTGGTGACCGTGCCGGTGGACGGCGACGCGGCGTTCACCGAGGTGGTGCGGCGGCTGGACCAGCGGCGGATCGCGGTGACCGAGCTGTCGCTGCGCCTGCCGAGCCTGGACGAGGTGTTCTTCACGTTGACCGGCAAGCACACGGAGGTGGCGGCATGACCGCGGTGGCGGTTCCACCGGTGGCGGCGCAGGATGCGGCACGGCGGCCGTTCGCGCTGGCCCGGCACAGCCTGGCGCTGGCGCGGCGCAGCCTGATCAAGACCATGCGCTCGCCCGAGCAGCTGCTGGACGTGACGTTGCAGCCGGTGATCTTCGTGGTGCTGTTCGTCTACCTGCTGGGCGGCGCGGTGTCCGGGTCGACGCACGACTACCTGCAACTGCTGCTGCCCGCGATCATGGTGCAGACGACCATGTTCGGCGGGATGGCCACGGGCGTGAACCTCAACACCGACATCGGCAAGGGCGTGTTCGACCGGTTCCGCAGCCTGCCGATCGGCCGGTCCGCGCCGCTGCTCGGCTCGGTGCTCGGCGACCTGATCCGCTACGTCGTGGCGGTGGTGTCGCTGCTGCTGTTCGGCACGCTGATGGGCTTCCGGGTGGAGACGGGCCCGGTGCCCGCGCTGGCCGCGTGCCTGCTGGTGATCCTGTTCGCGTTCAGCCTGAGCTGGGCGTTCGTGCTGGTGGGGATGCTGGCCCGGCAGCCGGGCGCGGTGCAGGGCATCGGGTTCCTGGCCCTGTTCCCGCTGACGTTCGGCACCAGCATGATCGCGCCGGCGGAGACGCTGCCGGGGTGGCTGCGCTCGTGGGTCGAGGTCAACCCCGTCACCCACGTCATGGACGCCTCGCGCGGCCTCATGGTCGGCGGGCCGGTGGCCGGGCCGGTGGGGTGGACGCTGGCCTGGTCGGCGCTGTTCGTGGCGGTGTTCGCGCCGCTGGCCGTGCGCGCCTACCGGCGTCGCGCCTGATCGGAGTCCCAGTGCCGCTCCAGGGCGACGAGGTACTGGTGGGCGACCTGCATCGGGGCGGAGCGCAGCCGGAACCGGACCCGGCGGCGCTCCCCCGGTTCGGCCGTCACCAGGCCCACGTCGGCCAGGAGCGCGAGGTGCTTGGCGATCGCCTGCCTGCTGACGTGCAGGCGATCGGTCAGGTCCGTGGCGGTGGCCGGTCCGCCCGACGCGAGCGCGGCCAGGATGGCGCGCCGCGTCGGGTCGGCCAGCGCCGTGAACACCTGCTCGGCGACGGCTTCGTCGTCAGGTTCCACGGACGTGGTCGGCCAGCCGGCCCAGCTCGTCCGCCCAGCCCCGGCTGTGGGTGTCGTGCGCCTCGGGGTGGGCGTCGTCGGGCAGTTGGGCGAACCCGGTCTCGGTGACCGTCAGCAGGGTGCCCGTGCCGACCGCTTCCAGCGTGAACTCGACGTAGGTGCGGCGCGGGTCGTCCTCGGGCAGGCCGAACACCGGCCACGTGAAGCCGAACACCGCCGGTTCCTCCACCCGCTCCACCCGCATCGCGACCGTGCGGCCGTCGTGCCAGCTCACCCGCGCGGCGCCGCCCGGCCGCAGGTCGACCACGGCCTCGTCGCCGAACCACGCGCCAAGCCCCTCGGAGGTGGTCAGCGCCGCCCACACGACCTCCGGGGGTTGGTCGACCCGGACGGCCCGCTCGATCCGATCGGGAAACGCCACGTGAACCCCCCATGAAGCAGCAACCGGCCAGTTGCACGTTATGGCAACCCCCAGGTTGCGTCAATAGCCGCGGGGGACGGCCCGGTCCGGTTGGCCGAAGGCCCGCACCAGCGCGATGGCGTCCGCCCGGTCGAGGGCCACGCCGGTCGCGTGGGCCAGGTCGTAGGCCGCGTCGCCCACGTCGGCGCGCAGCCGGTCGACCAGCCGAGCCACGTCGGGGTTGCGCCCGTCGGGCGCGCCCCGGAGCTGTTCGGCCGCGCCCAGCGCGCGCGCCGCGTCGGTCGGGTTGCCGAAGTGCGCGTGCACGGCCGCGGCGGCGACCGCGACCCGGGCCAGCACCGGCATGTCCTTGGCCGACATCGCGTGCTCGCGGGCCGCGACCACCTCGGCCACGGCCGCCTCCCGGTCACCGCGCTCCACGGCCAGGTGGGCGTGCGAGAGCCGGATCCGCGCCAGGAACTGGGGCACGACCAGCGGCTCGTCGGCGATCGCCACGGAGGCGGCGTCGTAGTGCCGCCGGGCCTCGGCCAGGTCGCCCCCGTACCTCGCCAGGTCGCCCAGCACGATCCGCGCGTAGGCCACCCCGCGGGCCGACCGCGGCCGGGACCTCGGCTCGCTGAGCGCCAGGCAGTCCGCGCGGGCCCGCTCGAAGTCGCCCAACTGCACGTGCGCGGTGGCCAGCAGGATGCGCTCGTGCGCCGCCTCGTCCTCCGGGTCCAGCTCGGCGAGCAGCCCGATCGACTCCTCCAGCGCCGCGACCGCCCGGTCCGGCTCGCCGAACGACAGGTGCGCCTCGGCAGCCCCGCTCAACGCCTGCGCCAGCGCGAACCGGTCCCCCACCTCGCGCAAGCCGGTGATCGCGGTCGTGACGTCCTCCCGCGCGCCGCGCAGGTCGCCCTCGTTCTCCCGGGCCGCGCCGCGCACCATCCACAGCACCGACCGCGTCCACGGGTCCGGCACGTCCAGCCGCGCGTCGATCGCCGCCAGCGCCCGCTCGGAGTCGTCGAGGAACAGCCCCAGCACCGGCTCCAGCAGCACGAGCACCGGGTGCTCGCCGGTGGCCTCGGCGGCGAGCGCGGCGAGGCCGGCGATGTGGTCGTCCAGGCTGCCCGCTCCGCCCGCGACCGCGTTGTTGACCAGCACGAACGCCGACACGACCTGCCGGGCCGTCACGGGCGCCGGCCCCGGCGCGGCCAGTGCCAGCCGCAGCCACGGCAGCGACTCGGCCCGGTTGCCGCGCATGGTCCAGAACATGCTCATCGCGGCGGCCAGCCGCACGGCCGTGTCCGCGTCACCGCTGTCGGCGGCGAAGTGCAGGGCGGCGAGCAGGTTGTCCCGCTCGGCTTCCAGCCGGGCGATCCACGTGAGCTGCTCCTTGCCGCGCAGGTGCGGCTCGGCGGTCTCGGCCAGGTCCCGGAAGTACTCGGCGTGCTCGGCCCGCGCGGCGGCCACCCGGCCGCCCTCGGCGAGCCGCTCCAGGCAGAACTCGCGGATCGTCTCCAGCATCCGGTAGCGGGCGTCGTCGACGACCTGCACCAGCGACTTGTCGACCAGGGCCGCGAGCAGGTCGAACGCGCGGTCGCCCGCGAGCCGCTCGGCGGCCTCCAGGTCGAAGCCCGCCGGGAACACCGCGAGCCGCTCGGCGAAGTCGCGCTCGGGCTCCGACAGCAGGTCCCAGCTCCACGCCACCACCGCGCGCAACGTCCGGTGCCGGGGCAGCGCGGTGCGGCTGCCGCCGGTGAGCAGGCGGAACCGGTCGTCCAGCCGGGCCGCGAGCTGCTCGACCGACAGCGACCGCAGCCGGGCCGCGGCCAGTTCGATCGCCAGCGGCAGCCCGTCCAACCGGCGGCACACCTCGGCGACCGCAGCGGCGTTCTCCGGCGTCACGGCGAACCCGGGCCGCACGGCCGCCGCGCGTTCGGCGAGCAGCCGCACGGCCGCGTCGCCGTCCAGCGGCGGCACGGGGCTGACCACCTCGCCGAACACGCCGAGCGGCTCCCGGCTGGTCGCCAGCACGCGCAGCCGCGCGCACCGGCCCAGCAGCTCCTCGGTGAACCGGGCCGCCGCCTCGACCACGTGTTCACAGTTGTCCAGCACGATGACGGCCTCGGTGCGCGACAGCACGTCCACGAGCCGGGTCATCGGATCTGTGGCGGCCAGCGGCCGGTCCACGCTGCGCTGGTCGCGCAGCCCGAGCGCGCCGAGCACGGCCGGTGCGACGTCGTCCGGGTCGGTCACCGGCGCCAGCTCCACCAGCCACACGCCGCCGGGCAGCCGGGCGGCGACCGTGGTGGCCAGCCGCGTCTTGCCCGTGCCGCCGGGTCCCACCAGCGTGACCAGCCGGTGCTCCGCGAGCTGCCCGGCGACCCGCTCCACGTCGGCGGAGCGGCCGACGAGGCTGGTCAGCGGCATCCGCAGGGTGCCGGCGCGCGGTCGGTCGGCGGGCTCCGCGTGCTCGGCGCGCAGGATCTCCCGGTGCGTCTCGCGCAGCTCGGGACCGGGGTCCGCGCCCAGCTCCTCGGCGAACCGGCGGCGGACGACCTCGTAGGCGGCCAGGGCCTCCGCCGGGCGGCCGGCCGCGACCAGGGCCCGCAGCAGCAGCGCCTGCAGCCGTTCGCGCAACGGGTGGCGCGCGGCGAGGTCGGCCAGGTCGGCGACCAGGTGCTCCGCCCGGCCGCACGCCAGGTCGGCCGCCGCCCGGTCCTCCACGACGGTCAGCCTGGTCTCGTCCAGCGCGGCGGCGTACCCGACCGCGAACGGCGCCCCCGCCGCGTCGACCAGCGCCGGGCCGCGCCACAGCGCCAGGGCGTCGGCCGCCAGCCGCGCGGCGCCGGCCGGGTCGCCCGCCGCCAGCGCGGACCTCGCCCCGCGGGCCAGCCGGTCGAACCGCAGCGCGTCGACCGCGTCGGCGGGCAGGTCGAGCCGGTAGCCGGCGTGCGCGGATCGCAGCACGTCGGCGGGCAGGGCGCGGCGCAGCCGGGACACCAGCGACCGCACCGCGGCCACCTCGTCGGCCGGCCGGTCCTCCGGCCACAGCGCGTCGGCCAGCTCCTCGGTGGTGACGACCCGGCCCGCGGCCACCGCCAGGCGCACGAGCAGTGCTCGGACCCGTGCCCCGCCGATCTCGACCGCCGCGCCGCCCGCCGTCACCTCCAGCGGCCCCAACACCCCCACCAGCATGCGATCACTGTGCCACGGAGGCCGGACGGAGGCGCAGGCCACCGGCCGGGCGGGCGGTCGTGACCGGTCATCCCGCCCGAAGATGTCCACTGCGACGAAAAACTTCCACGACTCACCGCAATAATGCGGATAACGCTCGGACATCCGACCATTCGTAACGTAACAATGTCAGGCGTGCGCTAACGAATGCCCCGACCAACCGATATCGCCGCTATGGACGAGGATTCCACTCCGGCGCCGCGGGTCACCGCGCCCGAACGCCGGATGACGGCGTCCGAACGCAGGAGCCGCGCCGTCGCAGACCGAGCAACCACCTGGGGTGCCGGATGAACAGCCGAATGGTCGAACTCGAAGCCGTGCTGGCCCGGTCCGCGCCGGACCGGCAGGCGGCCCGCCGCCTCGCGGTGGACCTGGCGCGCTCGCTGGACGCGCTCAGCGCCCGCCGCGACGTGGACCGCCTGCTGCGCTGCGCCTCGGGGCTGACGCGCATCGGGTCGGCCGACGCCGCGGACGCGCTGCTGATCGCCATGCTCGCGCTGGTCGACCCGACCGGGCCGGAGGCGTCACGGGTGCGCGACCAGCAGGCCCTGGCGTCGGTGGCCCGGGGTCGGCGCGAGCCGGGCACGACCGCGCCGCGCCAGGTGCGCCGCAGGCCGCCCGGCACCGCGTTCGGCCGCGGCGCGACGTTGCGCCAGGTGGTGGGCGACTTCCTCGACCCGGCGCCCGCCGCGGTGGCCGACCCGGTCGCGGTCGGCTCGGTGGCCGTCGCCGCGGAGAAGCCGAGCGAGACGGGCGCGCTGGAACTGGCGTTACAGCGCAACGCGGCGGTGCTGGGCTCCAACCACCCGCAGACGTGCGTGCTGCGGCTGAACCTGATGTGCGCCCGGTTCCGCATCGCCCGCGACCACGGCGACGCCGAGGAGGTCGCCGAGTCGCTGGGCGACCTGCGCGACGCGACCGACCGGGCGTTGAACGCGCTGGGCACGCACCACCCGCGGTCCCTGGTGGCCCAGGCGAACCTCGCGTCGGCGGAGTTCGAGCTGGCCAGGGTGCGCCGGTCCGCCGAACGGGCCCGGCTCGCGCTGCCGAGCCTGCGCTCGGCGGCCGACCGCACGGCCACCCGGCTCGGCGCGAACCACCCGCACGCGGTGATCGCGACCGCGAACCTCGCGTCGGCCGAGCTGGAGCTGGCCCACCTCGACGGCACCCGCCCCCGGGCGCAGCGGCTGCTGGACGTCGTGCGCGACGCCTCGATGCGCGCGGTGTCGGTCCTGGGCCCGGACCACCCGGCCGTCGTCGCGCTGGACGAGCAGCGGCGGGCGTGCGAGGCGCTGGTGTCCGGGGCGGGGCCCGACCCGTCGTTCGAGCGCGGCTACGCCTCGTTCGCCGACGCCGGCCGCTCGCTGGCCACGGCCAAGCCCGGCGCGCCCGCGGTGCGGCAGAGCGTGCCGGCGCCCGAGTGGCCGCCGGGCACCCTGCTGGCGCGGCTGCGCGAGAACAGCAGGCAGGAGCTGCTGTCGCTGGGCACCACGGTCCGCTACGCGGCCGACCGCGAGATCATCGTCCAGGACGCCACCGACACCCACGTGTTCCTGCTGCTCGACGGCGTGGTGAAGGTCCTGGTCAACGACGAGAGCGGGGACACCGCCGTGCTCACCGTGCGGGTCGCGGGCGACCTGGTAGGCGAGCTGGCCGCGCTGGACCACAAGCCGCGGTCGGCGACCGTCGTCACGTGCGGCGACGTCACCGCGAAGCTGATCACGAGCGCCGAGCTGCACGGGTTCCTGCACCGCCGCAACGACGGGTTCGTGGAGCTGATCGGCGTGATCGACGACCAGCTGCGGTGGGCCAACCGGCGGCGGCGCGACTTCCTGTCCCACACCGCCGCCGAGCGGGTGGCCCGGGTGCTGGCCGAGCTGGTCGGCGCGCACGGCAGGCAGGAGGTCGGCGGCTGGGTGCTCGGCATCCCGCTGACCAAGGTGGAGCTGGCCTCGATCGCCGGGATGAAGCCGCGCACCGCCGAGAAGGCGTTCGCCGACCTGCGCAAGGCCGGCGTGGTGGTCAGCCACCTGCGCCGCGACGTCGTGGTGCCCGACCTGGAGGGTTTGCGCCGATTCGCCCGGATGTGACGCCTAGCGGGCGAACCAGCCGTCGACCAGCGGGTTGCGGAAGGTGCGGTCGGGGTCGAGCCGGTCGCGCAGCTCGGCGAACCGCGCCCAGCCCGGGTAGCGCTCGCCCGGGTCGGCCAGCTCGAACACCTTGCCCCAGTGCGGGCGCGGGCGCCACGGGCTCAACGCGGCCTCGACCTTGCGCAGCACCGCGCGCACGGCCGCGTCGTCCGGCTGCCAGGTGAAGTGGAACGCCACGCTGGACCGGTCGTGCACCGGGCTGAGCCACTGGGCGTCGGCGGCGATCGTGCGGACCTCGGAGGTCAGCAGCACGGGCGTGATCACGTCGGCCAGCCCGTTGAGCGCGGTCAACGCGTCGGCGGCGTGCTCGCGGGCCACGAAGTACTCCGACTGCAGCTCGCGGCCGACGCTGGGGGTGAAGTCGGCGCGGAAGTGCGGCAGCCGCTCGTGCCACGGGCCGGGGACGCCCAGCTGGGCCGTGCAGTGCCGGGTGGGCTGGCCGGGCACCGGGTGCACCGGCTCGGTGGCCGGGCGCGCGCCCGTCCACGTCAGGTCGTGGAGGGGGTCGGTGGTGCGGCGCTTGGTGAACACGTTCGCCACCCCCCGCCACGTGGGGAACGCGCTGACGCTGTACGCGCTGGAGAACACCGCGGCCACGTTGTCGACCAGGGCGTCGAACGGCATGTCCACGTAGACGCGCTGCTCGACGTCGAAGGTCGGCACGACGTCCAGCTCGACGGCCACCACCACGCCGAGCGAGCCCAGCGCCACCACCGCGCCGTCGAACCCGTCGTCACCCCGGCCCAGGGTCAGCAGGGACCCGTCGGCCGTGACGAGGTCCAGCGAGCGGACCAGGCTCGCCAGGGAGGGGATGTCGTCGCCCGAGCCGTGGGTCGCCGTGGCGCACGCGCCGATGATCGTGATGTGCGGCAGCGACGGCATCGCGGGCAGCGCGAGCCCGGCGGCGTGCAACCGGTCGGCCAGCCGCGCCAGCCGCGTCCCGGCGCCGACCCGCACCGACCCGTCCCGGACCTCGAAGACCTCCGGCATCAGGTCGAGGTCGATCAGCGTGCCGGCGGTGTCGGCGATCGTGCTGAACGAGTGCCCCGCCCCGACCACGCGCGCCGACCCGGCGGCCCGGACCACGTCGCGCAGCTCGTCGACGGACTTGGGGTGCGCGGTCCGCGCGGCGGAGAACGTGAAGTTTCCTGCCCAGTTGGTGGTCACCGGGCCGATTCTGCCCCATCCCCGAAGGCGGCCGACGTGCCCGCGCGCCGGGTGGAACGGATGGGGCGCGCCCGCCGTCCCACGCCGGGAGGTGCCGGATGCTGCGGTACGTGATGGTGGTGGGTGCGCTGTGCGCCGGGTGCGCGCCGTTCCTGCCGGGTGGGGTGCCACGACCGGAGCCGGACGCCACGGTGATCGTGGCGGCGGTCGGCGTCGTGCTCGCGGCGCTGGTCGCGGTGCTCGGGGGGCGGGCGGCGCGCGTGGTCGCCGCGGTGGTGGCGACCGGGCTCGCCGGGGCCGCGTGGTGGTTACTGGTCTCGGACCTCGTCATCGGGTTGACGGGCCACGACCTGCCGGTGCTGGCGGTGGGGTCGGCCGCGGTGGCGGTGGGGGCGGTCGGTCGGGCCGTTCCCGCGTCGGGGGGCGCCGAGGAGGCGGGTGCGCGCGCGACCGGGTGGCGGTTGCGGCCGGTCGGGGTCCTGCCGGTCGTCGCGGTGGTCGTGGCGGCGGTGCTCGCGCCGGCGGCGGCCGAGGCGGTGGTCGTGCGGTCGCAGACCCGGGACGCCCGGGACTTCGCGCCGCCGCCCGTCGTGGAGCGGCCAGGTGAGAGGCAGTGGTCCTGGCAGCCGCCGGGCGACGTGGTGGACGTCGTGCCCGTGCTGCACGGTGTCGCGGTGGCCACCCGGGACGGCGCCGTGACCGCGGTGAACGGCCTCGACGGTCGGCAGCAGTGGCGGTACGCGCGGCCCGGCGCGGCGGTCGGCGCGGTGGTGGCGTCGCCGGACCGGCGGGTGGTGGCGGTGTCGTTCCGGTCCGTGCGCGACACGCGGGCGCAGGAGGTCGTGGTGCTCGACGCCGACACCGGGACGCCCCGGTTCGAGGTGGTCCTGCGGTCCGTGCTGGTGGAGACCGGCCAGCTGAGGCCCGGCGCGCACGTGCTGGCGGTGCGCGACCGCGAGGAGGTCACCGGGTACGACCTCGGCGACGGCACGCGGCGGTGGCGGTGGTCGCCCCCGACCGGCTGCACGGCGTGGTCCGGGACCGTGGCGTGGGGCCGCACGACGGTGCTGCTGCCGGTGGAGTGCCCGGACACGCTGGGCGTCACCGCCCTGGACGAGGCGACCGGCGAGGAGCGGTGGCGGCACGAGGTCCGGCGCACCGACTCGAACGGCGAGCGGCAGGACGTCCGGTTGGGCACGACGTCGGACGGCGCCGTCGTGCTCCTGCAGACCTTCGGCGGGATCGAGAGCCCCGGCTCGGAGCCGGACGGCCTGCTCGACGCCGACACGGGCCGGCTGCTGAGCCGGCCGGGCCGACCGTGGACCGTGCGCGTCGACGCCGGCGCCACGCCGCTGGTCGAGGAGGACGAGGGCGGTCGGCTCACCGGGCTGCTGGCGCTCGACCCGGCCACCGGCACGACCACGCGCCTGCCGGTCGAGGACTGCCCGGCGCGCACGGCCGACGTCACGACCGCGACCACCTACCTGCGCGCGTGCGCCGACAACGGCCGCGAGCTGACCGTGGTGGCGCAGCCGCTGGACGGCTCGCCGCCGACGTCCACGCCGGTGCGCCTGGACGGCTCGGGCTCGACGGGGCGTTCCGACGTCCGCCTCGTGGCCGCGCCGGGCGCGATCGTGGTCACCCGCACGGTGTTCGGCGGCACGCCCGCGCCCGTGGTGGGCCTGCTCGGCTGAGCGGGGGCGGGCCGCCCCGCCCCCGCTTTTCCCGATTGTCCCCCGACGCGCCCCCGCGCATTCCGGGACATTTCCGGAAATGGCGCCGATCGCGTCCGGAATGGCACGGTCCGCACCCCCGCCTCCCCCGGTCACCGCTTCCCGTCGGTGAGCGTAGGGCAGGTCACCGGCCTGGAGGCGGCCCGGCGGCCAGTTCACTCTTCCCGGTCAACTCACCGGGACGCAGTTGACAGGACTTGACGAGTGGGACAGCGTCGAGGACCGATTGGAGCGGACGCCGTCCATTCGGCGATGCCTCCGAAAGCGGACGACACAAGACGGGGCTCATCTGGTGCGCACACTCGTCGTGGGACTGGGCCGAGCCGGCGCGGACGTGCACCTGCCGGTGCTCGCCAGGGCGCGGACCTCGGTCCGCCGGCTGTTCGACGACCGACCGGTCGTGGCGTGCGACCCGCGGCGGCCGCCCGTCGAGCGGCCGGGGCTGGTCGTGGTGGGCAGCCTCGCCGAGGCCTCGGCGCTGCTCGACCCGGCCGACACGGTGGCGCACGTGTGCACCCCGCTCTCCACCCGCGTGGCCGTGCTGGCCGAGCTGGCCGAGCGGGGGTTCCGCAACGTGATCGCGGAGGAGCCGCTGGCCGCCGACGCCGACGACCTGGCCCGGGTGATCAGGCTGCGCCGCAGGCACGGGCTGCGGATCGCCGTGGTGGAGCCGTGGCAGACCAGCTCGCTGACCGCACGGCTGCTGGACCTGGTGCGCGGCGGCGCGCTCGGCGAGCCGAAGTCGATCTCGGTCGTGCAGGACATGCCGTACTTCCGCCGCTCGCTGACCGGGCGCGGCGACCGCACGGCGTTCGACGTGGAGCTGCCGCACGGCGTCGGCCTGGCGCTGCGGCTGGCGGGCAGCGCGCGGGTCACGCACGCGGCCGGGTCGGACCTCGTGGTGGGCGACGTGGTCGTGCCGCGGATGGGCGGGGCGAGGATCGGGTTGCGGCACAACAGCGGCGTGCGCACCGAGATCGGCTCCGACCTCACCTCGCCGGTGCGGCAACGCCGGATCGCGGTGCGGTTCGAGCGGGGCGACGCGGTGGGCCACTTCGCGGTGGGCGAGGACGACGACCACTCGCAGCTCACCGTGACCGTCGCCGGGCGGCGGGAGCACGAGGTGCTGCCCGACGACGCGTTCACCGAGTGGGTGTTGCGCGCCTACCGGCTCTTCGACGCGCCGGGCGACCAGCACGCGCGCGGGTTCGCGTTCGCCACGGACGTGGTGCAGCTGCTGTCGGTGGCCAAGAACATCTGCGCCGAGCCCGTGATCCCGGCGGCGCGCGGTGCGGCGACGGCCCGCCCGGTGGCCGCGCATGCCCGCTGAGCCGGTGCTGGCGGGCGTCACCGACGAGGCCGCGCCGGACCTGGCGGGCCAGTTGGCGGTGCTGGCGGACCTGGGCTGGTCGCACGTCGAGCTGAGCACCGTGGCCGGGCGCGCGGTCGCGGACCTGGACGACGGCGGGTTCACCTCGGTGGCCGGGGAGCTGGCCGCGCGCGGGGTGCGGGTGGTGGGCATGGCGTCCCGGATCGGTGGGTGGGCGAGGCCGATCAGCGGGCCGTTCGGGGACGACCTGGCCGAGCTGGACGTGCTGCTGCGCCGGTGCGCGGTGCTGGGCGCCCGGTTCGTGCGGATCGGGTCGTACCCGAACGCGGGGCTGTCCGCGCGGCGGTGGCGCGACCGGGTGGTCGGGCGGGTGTCGGTGCTGGCGGAGCTGGCCGAGGCGGCGGGTGTCGTGCTGGTGCACGAGAACCGCTCCGGTTGGGTGGGCGGGAGCGCCGAGCGCGCGTTGGACCTGCTCGACGCGGTGGGCAGCCCGGCGCTGAAGCTGCTGTTCGACACCGGCGACGGCGTGGCGCGCGGTTACGACGGGTACGCGTTGCTGCGCGAGGTCGTCGCGCACGTCGCGCACGTGCACGTGCGGGACGCGGCGGGCAGCCGCCCCGTGCCGCCCGGGTCGGGCGACGCGCGGGTGGCCGACTGCGTGCGGTTGTTGCGCGCCAACGGTTACCGGGGCGCGTGGTCGTTGGTCCCGCGCGGGGCGCGCCCGGCCGATCCCGCCTTCCTGGCCGCCGGGCGGGCGCTGGCCGCGCTGGTGCGCTGACCGGGCCGACCCGTCCCCGACCCCCGGGGAACGGGGGTCGAGGACGGGCGTCCGACGCGGAAGGGCTCAGCCCCAGATCGACGCGGCCCACTCCGGGTGGTCGATGAACGGGTTGCGGTTGTGCTGGAAGTTGTCGTAGATCACCTGGTTGCGGCGCTTCTCGAACGCGTCCGGCGGGTCCTGGGCGTTCCACTGCAGCAGCACGGACAGCTTGCCGTGGTACGGGGCGGTGCCGTTGCCGACGCTGTTGTTCAGCTCCAGGTCCGGGTAGCCGTCGCCGCCCTCGTACCGGACGGCCATGTAGAACAGCATCCGGGCCACGTCGCCCTTCACCGCGTTGCGCGGCTCCCACGAGTCGGCGTCGGTGTAGTTGCCCGGTGCCTCGCCGACGGGCGAGCCGCCCAGGTCGAAGTCCTTGTTGCCGCGCTCGGCGTTGACCGACACGTCGGTGGGCCGCAGGTGGTGCACGTCGGTGCCCGGACCGGTGGCGGTGCCGAAGTCGCCGTGGGACTTGGCCCAGACGTGCTCGCGGTTCCAGTCGTCGGGGTTGCCGCCGCTGGTGGCCTTGCTCTGCGAGCGGCCGGTGTAGAGCAGGATCACGTTGGCGCTGTTGTTCGGGTCCTGGTCGGTGACCTTCAGCGCGTCCCACACCTGGTCGTAGGTCAGCTTGGTGTTGGTCCGGATGATCCCGTTCAGCGCCGTCTTGAGCGACGCCCCGGTCTTGCCGAGCGCGTTGCGGTAGTACGTGTCGTCGTAGTCGCCGCCGGGCGTCGAGGTGACGGTGGGCCCGGCCGTCGTGGTGGTGGTCGTCGTGGGGGCGGTGCCCGCGTTGGCGAACGCGGTCGGCGAGGTCAGGCCGGGGTGCGAGAAGTACGCGGTCAGCGGGCCGGTGACGTCGATCTGCCTGCCCAGCAGGCCCGGGTTGGTGCGCAGGCCCCACTGCGCCCGGAACGCGGACGTGATCTGCACGTACAGCATCTGGCCGGTGCCGGTCTGGGACGGCGAGTCGGCCAGCGCCAGCGCGTAGTCGGACGGGAAGTTGGACCGCACCACGGTGGTGGTGGCGGTCGGCTGGCCGACGACGTAGCCGCGCACGGTGGCGGACGCGCCGTTCTGCTGCCCGATCGCCTGGGCGACGGTGAGCGGCGTGGCGCCGGAGGCGGCGGTGGGGATCAGCAGGGCCGCGGCGACAGCGACGACGGCCACGACGACGGCGAGCGGGTGCAGCAGGGATCGTGTTCGCACGATGGGGTGTCTCCTCCCGTGTGCGGCGGCGCAGGGTGGCCGCACGCTGGCAGGATCGCACGAAAGATCACACTTCAGAGTGAATGATCACCGAACTTTCGTCGCGCGACGGCCCCAGACCGCGATCGCGGGCATCGGGATCTCCAACCCGCCGCGCCCGTCGGCGAACCGCGCCGCCGTCTCCCGCACCCGCTGCTCGATCTTCTCGCGGTCGGCCTCGCCCTGGCCGTCGAGCAGCGCGCCGGTGCGCACGGTGGCCTGCCGGTACGCCGGGAACAGCTCGTCCACGCCCCCCAGGCGCCACCGCAGCGGCAGTACCTCGGCCCCGGTCTCGCCGAACCCGGCCCCGGCCAGCGACGCGCGGCAGTTGTCCGGGTCGCTGTAGTGGTAGAAGTCGGGCCCCTCGGGCAGCTCCACCGGCTCGCCGAACTCCATGATCGCGTCGGACAGCAGCGAGAACCCCACCGCCTCCTCCGGCGACGCCCACACCGTGAAGCCGAACGCCCCGCCGGGCGCGGTGACGCGGAACGCCTCGCGGAGCGCGCGCTCGGGGTCGCTCAGGTGCAGCAGGCCGAAGTTCATCACCACCCGGTCGAACGAGCCGTCGGCGAACGGCAGGTCCACCGCGTCGCCCTCGCGGAACTCGACGTCGGGGAACAGTTCCCGCGCTTTCCCGACCATCTGCGCCGAGAAGTCCACCCCGACCGCCCGCGCCCCTCTCCGGGAGGCTTCGCCCGCCACGTACCCCGGACCGGTCGCGATGTCGAGCACCCGCGTCCCGGGTTCGACGCCGATCGCGTCGAGCAGCCCAGAACCGGCCGAACCGGTCAACTCGCCCCAGGACCGGTGATATCTGTCGACGACCCGCTGCCAGCGCGACAACTCGAAGGCGCGGAAATCCTCCCCGCCTCGCGACGACCCCCCGGACAACGTGCCTCCCCCGTGCGCGCCCGACCATTGCGACCGCCGATCAGCCGGAACGGCCACCGGTGCGACGACGGGATGCTAGCCCACCGCGCAAGCGGGCCCCGGAGCGCCGTCGAGGCCCTGAACAGCGCATACGCACCACATCGGCCGAGCATTGGGACATCCGGGTGAAGTATCGGACCACGACGTGTTTCGCGTTTATTAATTCGGCTTAATCCGCTGGGCCGATTCAGTGAACCTCACCGGCGAAGGCGCGGCGAAGTGCGACCGATCGGCGCATCGAGCGGTCCGATCGGCTGATCGCCCCGCAAAACTACGGTCGCAGTAGTGCGGAAACCGAGGTAATGTCGCCGACCGCGACATCATCCGTTGACTAGGGGGAACCGGTGTCCGTCGTCCCAGGGGAGCCCGCCTGTCCCGCGGATCGGGAACCGGAGGCCGCTCACCCGGAAGTATTTCACGTCGCGGGGAATGTGCTCGCACCGCACGAATCGGATTCGGCCGCCCTCGGCCTGGACGCGGCGGCCCTGGCCCGGCGCGCCGCCGACCTCGCCGTCGGCGACCTGCTGGCGCTCGCGCGGCGCGACCCGGCCGGCCTCGGGTCGTGGCAGTACGTGCTGGAGGCGTACGCGTGCTTCCACGCGGTGCTGGCCTACCGCGTCGCGCACGAGGTGCTGACCGCGCCGGCGACCGACCCGTGGCGGCAGCGGGTGCTGGCGCGCAAGATCTCCGAGGCGGCCAAGGTGCGCACGGGGGTGGAGATCCACCCGGGTGCGACCATCGGCCCCCGGTTCATCGTCGACCACGGCATGGGGACCGTCATCGGCGAGGACGTCACGATCGGCGCGGACTGCTACGTCCTGCAGGGCGTGGTGCTGGGCGCGCTGGGCATCGCCGACAACGCGGCGGGCAGGCGGCACCCCACGCTCGGCGACCGGGTGCAGGTCGGCGGGTTCGCGCGCGTGCTCGGGCCGGTCACGGTCGGCGACGACGTCATGATCGGCAGCCACGCCCTGGTGCGCTCGGACGTGCCGGCGGGCGCGCAGGTGGCCGTGCTGCACCAGTACCAGATGGTCGCCGGGCCCCGGCCGATCACCGTCTACGGCGTCGAAGGGCTCGGCGAGTACCGCTTCCGGTTGCACGGCAACGACCTCGACCGCCCCGGCCTGGAGGTGCAGCTGCTCGGCCCGACGCACCTGCCGCTGGCGGCGGGCGACTGGTCGGTGCTGCAGAACAACGCCAAGTGCCTGACGTTCCAGATCTCGCCGCGGGCGCGCGGCCTGCGCTCGGTGGCGCACATCCGGGTCCGCCACGGCGGCTCGGAGGTGACGGTCGGCATCCCGCTGGCCCGCAAGTCGCGGGTGGCCCCGCTGCCGCGCACCGCCGCCGGCTGAGACCTCCCCGGCCGAGACCTCCCCGGCCGAGACCACGCCGCGGTGGAGACCGCCGCACGGACAGCACACCTCTCGAACCAGTCTGGAGATCCCGCTCCATGTCCGCTCCCGAGATCGAGGCGCGGCGGCCCGCCGCCGCGCCGCCCGGTCGTCCCCGCCGGCAGACGGTGCTGCTGGCGGTGAGCTTCACCGCCGTCGTGCTGATCTGGGGCTCGACCTGGATCGCGATCAAGCTCGCGGTCGCCGATCTGCCGCCGCTCACCGCGTCGGGGCTGCGGTTCGTGGTCGCCGCGCCGGTGTTCATCGCCGCGTGCCGCGCGCTGCGCAACCCGCTGCGCTACCCGAGCGGCATGGGCTGGTTCTTCGCGTTCATGGTCGCCTGCTACTTCACCGTGCCGTTCTTCCTGTTCAACTACGGCGAGCTGTACGTGTCGTCCGGCCTGGCGTCGATCTGCGTGTCGTCGGTGTCGATCCTGATGATCGTGTTCAGCGTGCCGATCCTGCGCACGCGCATCACCGCGGCGCAGGCGGGCGCCGTGCTCGTCGCGTTCGCCGCCCTGGGCGCGCTGATCGCGCACTCGCAGGGCGTCGCGGTGACCAACGTGGTCGGCGTCGCCGCCCTGCTGGGCGCGGCGGTGATCCACGCGCTGGCCTACATCATGATCAAGAAGCACGGCGGGAGGATGCCGACGCTGACCCTGAACACCCTGCCGATGGCCGTCGGCGGCGTGCTGCTGACGGGCCTCGGGCTGCTGGTCGAGCGGCCCGGCGCGGACGCCTTCACCACCCGCAGCGTCGGCGCGACGATCTACCTCGGCGTGGTCGCCTCCGCCATCGGGTTCGCGGTGTACTTCTGGCTGATCCAGCGGATGGACACGGTCCTCGTGTCGTTCGCGTTCGTGCTGTTCCCCATCATCGCCCAGTTCCTCGCCGTGCTGGTCGAGGGCGCGTCGTTCGGGTGGGTCGACCTGGTGCTGACGCTGGTGATCCTCGGCGCGTTCGGCGTGACGCAGTGGAACCAGCGCAAGGTGCTGCCACCACCCGCGAACCCCGCCGTCGCGCCCGCGGTCGACGACGACGGCCGGCCGACCGAGGCCGCGCTCGCGGAGGTCTACCGGCACGTGCTGGCCCGCTACCCCGCCGAGGCGTGCGGGTTCGTCCGCGCGAGCGGCGTCACGGACTGCGTGAACGTGATCGAGGACCGGCCGGGGATCTACGAGCGGGAGAGCCGGACCGGCTACGCGTTCGGCGTGGACGACCTGCGCGAGCTGGAGGACTCGTTCGACGGCGACGACCCGGTGCGGGTCATCTACCACTCGCACCCCGACGCGGGCGCGTACTTCAGCGACGAGGACCACCGGTTCGCGGTGTACGAGGGGACGCCGGTGTACCCGGTGCGCCACCTCGTCGTGGACACCTCGCGGGACGAGGTCCTCGGCTCCCGGCTGTTCGACTTCGACCCCGGCCTCGGCCGCTACACCGCGATCGCGACCTTCGGCGCGCCGCGCGAGAAAACCGTCCCCCCGCACGCCGAGCAGGAGTGAGCATGGGCAAGGGCATCGCCGACTCGGTCCTGGACGCGATCGGCGGCACACCGGTCGTGCGGCTCTCCCGCCTGGAACCGGACCTGGACCGCGAGCTGCTGGTGAAGCTGGAGCTGCTCAACCCCGGTGGCAGCCACAAGGTGCGCATCGCGCTGAACATGATCCTGGAGGCGGAGAAGGACGGCGAGCTGGTCCGCGGCAGCGGGCAGACGATCATCGAGTCCACCGGCGGCAACACCGGGATCGGGCTGGCCATGGCCGCGGCGATCCTGGGCTACCGGCTGGTCCTGGTGATCCCCGACAACTACAGCCCCGCCAAGCAGCGGCTGCTGCGCGGCTACGGCGCCGAGGTGCGGCTGTCCGACCACACGCTGGGCAACAACTCGCACGCCGAGATGGCGCTGGGGCTGCTGTTCGACAACCCGGACTGGGTGATGCTCAACCAGCAGGCCAACCCGGCGAACCCGGCCATCCACGAGCGGACCACGGCCGTGGAGATCCTGGACGCGCTCGGGTCGCGGCCACCGGACGCGCTCGTCGCCGGCGTCGGCACGGGCGGGCACCTCACCGGTGTCGGCAGGGTGCTCTCGCGGCACCACCCGTCGATGCGGATCGTGGCCGTGCAGCCGGAGGGTTGTTCGTTGCGGGACAACCGGTTCGTCACGCACCCGATCCAGGGGCTCGCCGTCGGCCTGGTGCCGGCGGTGCTCGACCTGGACCTGATCTCGGCCGAGGAGCAGGTGTCGTTCGACGACGCGCGGCGGATGATGCGGCACGTCATGCGCACCGAGGGGCTGGCCGTCGGCATCTCCTCCGCGGCGAACCTGGTGGCCGCGTGCCGGGTGGCGCGCACGCTGCCGGCGGGGTCGCGGGTGCTGACCTTCGCCTACGACGGCGTGCACGACTACCTCGACGCGCTGCCCGACGACGTCGCGTTCACCGAGGGCTCGCTCACCGGGGAACCGCGGTGACCCTGTTCCTCGACCCGGACCGGACCGTCCGGCCGTTCGCGCCGCACCGGCCGGCCGACGGGACGCGGTCCGTGCTGCCGCCGGTGCTGGGCGCGGACCTCCAGGTGCCGCTGGGCTCGGGCGCCACGGCGTCGTTCGCGAACTTCGACCACGCCGCCACCGCGCCGTGCATGGTGGCCGTGGCCGAGGCCGCGCAGGCGTTCCTGCCCTGGTACGCCAGTGCGCACGAGGGTTCCGGCACGTTGGCCGCGATGTCCACGGCGCGCTTCGACGAGGCGCGGCGGGTGGTGCGGCGGTTCATCGGCTGCCGGGACGACGACTACCTGGTGTTCACGCGCAACACCACGGACGCGGTGAAGCTGCTGGCGATGGCCGTGCCCGAGGGGACGACGGTGGTGGTGTTCGACAGCGAGCACCACGCCCTGCTGCTGCCGTGGCGGGACGTGCGCCGGTTGCCGATCCCGTCGTCGGTGGAGGACATGCTGGCCTCGCTGGACGAGGCGCTGGGCGCGATCGGCGGGCCGGTGCTGGTGGCGGTGAGCGCGGTGCTCAACGTGACGGGCGAGCTGATGCCGCTGGAGGACGTGGTCGCGTTGTGCCGCAGGCACGACGCGCGGATCGCGGTGGACGCGGCGCAACTGGCCGCGCACCAACCGATCGACATCGCCGCGCTCGACGTGGACTACGTGGCGTTCAGCGGGCACAAGATGTACGCGCCGTTCGGCATCGGCGTGCTGGCCGGGCGGCCGGACTGGCTGGAGGCCGCACGGCCGCACCTGGCGGGCTGCGGCGCGACGGTGGACGTCGGCGAGGGCACCGTCACGTGGGCGTCCGGCGCTGCGCGGCACGAGGCGGGCGGCGCGAACGTCGTGGGCGCGGTGGCGCTGGCGGCGGCGTGCCAGACGTTGCACGCGGCGTGGAACGCGGTGATGCCGTACGAGTCGGTGCTGCTCAACCGGTTGCGGTCGGGCTTGGCCGAGATACCCGAGGTCGTCGAGGTCTCGTTGTTCGGCCCGGCCAGCGAACGGGTGGCGATGGTCGCGTTCACCGTGGACGGCGTGGACTCCGCGCTGCTGGCCACCGCGCTGTCGGTGGAGTACGGCATCGGCGTGCGGCACGGCGACTTCTGCGCCCGACCGCTGGCCCGCCACCTGGCCGGCGAGCGCACGGCCGTGCGCGCCAGCCTGGGCCTGGGCATCGGCGTCGACCACGTCGACCGCCTGGTGGACGCCGTGCGCACGATCAGCGAGATCGGCCCGCGGTTGTTCTACGTCGCCGAGGACGGCGCGTGGTGGCCCAGCACGGAGGCGACGGGGTCGCGCCTGCACGTGCCGCCGACGCGGTAGGTCAGGCCGTCGCGGCGGCGGGCTCGCGGCTGCGCGCCCACGCGGCCAGGCGCGGGCCCAGCAGCCGGTACACCTCGGGGTCCAGGCCCATGCCGGTGTGCGAACTGGTGACCTCGACGCACTCGGCGCACGGGTCCGCGCACAGCCGCCACGGCGCGATGAGGTCGTTGCGCGAGTAGACGGCGATGGCGGGCACCTCCAGGGGCCGCGCCAGGGCGGTGGAGTTCGTGTCGTAGCACGTGCCCTCGAAGCAGTCCTGGTTCAGCAGCCCGGGTATCCCGGCCCGCGACAGCCGTGCCAGCGACCGCGCCACCCGCATCACGCTCGGGTGCGCTCCCAGCTGGTCCAGCACGGGGCTCGCCATCATGACCAGCCCGCGCACGAGTTCCGGGCGCCGCACCGCCAGCAGCCGGGCCAGGCCGCCGCCGCGGCTCTGCCCGAACAGCACCACCGGCCCGCCGGTCGCCTCGACGTGCCCCTCCAGCCTGCGCTCCAACCGGTCCACCAGTTCGGACGTGCAGCCCACGTTCATCCCGATCCGGGCACCCGTCGGCACGTAGCCGCGCTTGCGCAACCACGTGGCGGTCAGCCGCAGGCTCCAGTCGCCGAAGCCGAAGCCCGGCACCAGCAGCACGCCCAGACCCCGGCCCTCGTCCGGTTCCGTCGCGCGCCACGCCTCGTGCGAGAGCAGGCTGGGGATGCCCAGCGCCATCGCGACGAGCAGCTGCTCGCGGGCGACCGCACGGGTCGCCTCCACCACGCCCATCCGTCCTCCCTGCGTCCGGGCCACCGGGGTTCCCCGTCCGGCGCGGTCCATTCCTGCCGTTTGCCCGCCAGAGCGGCGGGAACCACAGTCCTATGTGGTTGTTGAGGCCGCCGGGCGTGTACCGGCCCCAAGAAGACACGTGGCTGATGGCCGAGGCCCTGGAAGAAGCCGGGATGCCGCGCGGCGGTCGGGTGCTCGACGTGTGCACCGGGACCGGCGCGCTGGCGATCGCCTCGGCGATGGCGGGTGCCGGCGAGATCACCGCCGTCGACCTGAGCCGACGGGCGCTGGCCGCGACCTGGGCGAACTCCCGGCTGCGCGGCCTGCGCGTGCGCGTGCTGCGCGGCGACTTCGGCAACCTGGTGGGTCAGGGCGAGTTCGACGTCGTGACGGCCAACCCGCCGTACGTGCCGAGCGCCGGTGTGCCGGACCGCGGCGCGGCACGGGCCTGGGACGCGGGGCTGGACGGGCGCCGCGTGCTCGACCGGCTGTGCGCGGTGCTGCCGCTGTTGTTGGCGGACAGGGGCATGGGCCTGATCGTGCACTCCGCGCTGTCCGACCCGGACGTGACGCTGCGGCAGCTGCGCGGCGGGGGCCTGAAGGCCTCGGTGGTGGCGCGCCGCACGGTCCCGTTCGGGCCGGTCATGCGCGATCGGGCGGAGTGGTTGGCCCGCCGCGGTCTCATCGACCGCGGCCAGGAGCAGGAGGAACTGGTGGTGATCCGTGCCGACGCCGCGTGAGCCGAGGGTGGTGACCGTCGTGCCCGGTGGGCCCGTCCTGGTGGAGGGGCCTGTTGAGGTGCGGTTGGAAGACGGGACGGTGGTCCGCTCGGACCGGTTCGTCGTCGCGGTGTGCGCGTGCCGCCGCAGCAAGCGCTACCCGCTGTGCGACACGAGCCACCGCAAACGACGGTGACCGGCCCGTCCCGGCCGTTCGGGTCCTAGCCGTTCGGGTTCCCGGCGTTCGGGTTCCCGGCGTTCGGGTTCTCGGCGTTCGGGTTCTCGGCGAGGGGCAGGCGCAACGCCGTCTGCCCCTTCTCCCACGCGCCCAGCAGGTGGTCGCCGAGCCGCTGCTCCAACAGCTCCGTGGCCTGCACGCCGAACACGACGGACTCGGTCAGCTCCGGCTCGCGGGACAGCAGGTCGCCGATGACGTCGCGCCGCATCACCTGCTCGTGCACCGCGTCGGCCTCGATGTGCTCGGTGAAGAACTCCACGCACGCGGGGTGGGCGTCCAGCCGTTCCAGCGCCTTCGCCATGCGGGTGGCGCTGGGCGCGGTGGTGATCTCGGCGGCGGCGAAGTGCCCGACCAGCGACCCGCGCAACGACCGGTGCAGCCCGCACAACGACATCAGGTTCACCGTCGCCAGCATCACGGCCGGCGCGTGCTCCAGGTAGCGCAGGTAGCCGTTGTCCAGCCCGGCGCCCGCGAGCAGGTCCGCGAACAGCCGCGAGTGCATGCGGTCGCCGCGCCCGCCGCCGAACTCGTCGAACTCCACGGCCACCAGCGCCGCCTTCGCCGCACCGCGCAGCCGCGGGATCACCCACGCGTGCGGGTCGGCCTCCTTGAGGTGGTAGATCGAGCGCAGCACGAGGTACTCGCGCATGTGCCACCACTGCCCCTCGTCCTTGAGGAAGTGGCTCACGCCCCTGCCGTCGACCGGTTCGACCAGCAGTTCGTCCAGCACGCCCCCGATGTCCGCGCCACCGGGCACGTCGGCGCGCAGGGCGTCGAGGAACAGCCGCTCCAGCGCCGCGCGGAACCGCAGCAGCTCCGGGTCCCACTCCCAGTCGTCCGACACGCCGGCGAAGCCCTGGTAGTGCAGTTCGTAGCACAGGTGCAACGCCAGTTGCACGTCCTCGCCGTACGGGTCGCCCGACACCGACGAGGGCAGGCCGGCGGCGGGCGGGTCGCCGCGCAGCGCGTCCAGCACCGCGGCGGAGAGGGGGCCGCGCGGCGCGGGCAGCACCGCGCGGTCGACGGGGTGGTCCACAGTGGTCATGCCCGTGGACTACCCGCTCCGGCGGGGTCGCACGCGAGCAGGTCGACCGCCTCGTCGGGTGATCCCGCCCTCAGCTGCCGCTGCGCGCCCGTCCCGTGCTCCAGCACGTCGTCCACGAGGGCCCGGACCGGCTCGCGGTCCTCGCCCAGCGCGTCCGAGACGTGCTCCAGCAGCGCCTCCAGCAGCTCGACCGCGGGCACCCGGCGCGCGGTGAACGGGTCGACCCCCGGGCCGGACAGCCCGTACCGAGCGGCCGTCCAGACGGCCGCGGCGAGCACCTGGTCGTCCAGCTCGGGCGCCGGTCCGGCGACGCGGGCGGTGTCGACGAGGGCCCTGGTCAGGCCCGCCTGGAGCACGGCGTGATCGACGGTGGCCGCCGCGTCGGCGACCCGGACCTCGACGGTCGGGTACTTCGGCGACGGCCTGGCCAGCCAGAACGTCTGGGTGTGGTCCACCAGGACGCCGCAGTCGACCAGGCGGGCCAGGCGCGCGTCGTACGCGGCGGCCGAGCCGAACAGCGGCGGCACGCCCGAGTTCGGGAACCGGGCCTGGTCCATCATGCGCCAGCTCGCGTACCCGGTGTCGCCGTCGTCGTCGAACGGCGAGTTCGCGCCCAGCGCGAGCAGCGTCGGCAGCCACGGCCGCAGGTGGTCCACCACGTGGACGGCGGTCTCCACGTCCGGCACGCCGACGTGGACGTGGCAGCCGCAGCACTGGTAGCCGGTCACCTGGCGGCGGTACATCACCTCGATCTGCTCGAACCGCTCCCCCGCGCTCAACGCCGGGCTGGGGTCGGCCAGCGGCGGGGTGCCCGAGGCGACCAGCCACAGCCCCTCGGCGCGCGCGGCCTCGGTCAACGCGCGGCGGCCGGCGACCAGGTGCTCGCGCAGCTCGTCGAGGTCGGCGCACACGCCGCTGGCGAACTCCACCTGCACGCCGCTCAGCTCGCGGTGCGCCTTCGCGCCCGGCGGCAGGTCGCGCACCCGTGCCAGCACGTCCGCCGCCCGCGCCACCGGGCGGCGCGTCGACGGGTCCACCAGCAGGAACTCCTCTTCGACCCCGATCGTCATGTCAGGACGGGTCCCGCCGGGGCAGCGGCTTGGTCGCGGGCCCTTCGAGCACGGCGCCGTCCACGTCGAACCGCGAGCCGTGGCACGGGCAGTCCCAGCTGCGCTCGGCCGGGTTGAACCGGACCAGGCACCCCAGGTGGGTGCAGCGCAGCGAGACGCCGTGCACGCCGCCGGCCTCGTCGCGGTACACGCCCGCCTTGCCGGAGCCGTCGCGGACCACGCGCGCCTCGCCGACCGGCACGTCGGCGACCGAGTCGACCTCGGCCGACTTGAGCCGGTCGCCGACCAGCTCGGCGGCCACCTTCGCGTTCATCCTGGCGAGCTTCGGCGTGGCGCCGAGGGTGAACCGGTGGGGGCTGAACCGGTCGGTCAGCGGGTTCTCCCGGCCGACGATGAGGTCGGTCAGCAGCTCGGCGGCCAGGGTGCCGTTGCTCAGGCCCCACTTCATGTACCCGCTCGCGCCGTAGAGCGTGGTCGAGCCGGGCGTGTACGGGCCGATCATCGGGAGGTTGTCGTAGGCCGAGGGGTCCTGGGCGGACCAGCGGTGGGTCACCTCGGCGATGTCCCAGTGCTCGGCGGCGAACTTGGTCAGCTCCTCGTACGGCTCGCCCGGTGACGACCCGGTCGAGTGACCCTGCCCGCACACGATGAGCAGGTCGTGGTGGTGCGACAGCGACCACGACGGGCTGCCCGTGCTGATGGCCAGGCCGGTCGGCGGCGTGCCCGAGGCGAGCCGCACCGCGATGCAGTAGGAGCGCATCGGCTCCAGCCGGGCGAAGTACAGGCCCCGGTCGAGGATCGGGTAGTGCGTGGCGACCACGACGCGGTCGGCGACCACGGTCCCCTGCTCGGTGTGGACGCGGCTGGGCTTGCCGTCCTCGATGCGCAGCACCCGGCCGCCCTCGTAGACCCGGGAACCGCCGCCGTCCACGACGCGCGCGAGCCCGCGGACGTACTTCACCGGGTGGATGACCAGCTGGTCGTCCAGCCGCACCGCGCCCGCGACCGGGAACGGGACGCCCATCAGCTCACCGCGGTCGCGGACCACCGGCAGGCCCGCCTCGGTCGCCGCGGCGGCCTCCTGCTCGACCGCGGCCAGTTCGGACGCGTCGAACGCGAAGGTGTAGGCGGGCGCGCGGCGCAGGTCGCAGTCGAGGTCCAGTTCGGACACCAGCGCGGCGACCCGCTCCACCGCGGCCGTGTTGCCGTTGGCGTAGTCGGCCGCCGCCGCGGCGCCGTGCTTCTTGACGATCGTGGAGTACACCGTGGACTGCAACGCGGTCACCTTGGCGGTGTTGTTGCCGCTCACCCCGCTGCCGACGCGGTCGGCCTCCACGAGGGCGACCCGCAGGCCCGCGCGCTTGAGCAGCAACGCCGTCGTGACGCCGGTGATGCCACCGCCGACCACCGCCACGTCCACCGCCGTCTCGCCGGTGAGCACGGGGAACTCGCCGTGCGGTATCGCCTCCGCCCAGAGGGAGTGGAGGGCGGTCGTGGTCGCTTCCGTCATGTCCTAGCTCATACCCGGGCTGTTCGCGTTCGAACCTCCGCGCACGCGGTAACCCGGGCCCATGCGCACCTTCTCCGATCTCACCGACCTGGTCGCCTTGGTCGAGCGGCACGCGCCCGCGCGCGAGCTGTACGTCCGCTGGTCACAGGGCCCGGAGGCGGACAGCGACCGGCGCAGCCGCGACGGGTTGAGCGGAGTGCGGCTGCCCGGCCTGTCCGCGAACTCGCTCGCCATCGAGCCGTGGTGGGGTGACCGACCGCTGCGGCTGTGGGTCGCCCGCCGCCTGCACGACTACCGCCACCTGCGCGAGCGCCGGGCCGCGGGCACGCGGCCGTGGATCCTGGAGGGGTCCGAGGTCGGCCGCGGCCCGGACAACGAGCCCCTGGTCCGCTGCCACCACCCGATCGGGTGGATCGCGGACGACGTGCTGGTCGAGTGCGAGCACCTGGTCGACCAGCACGCCGCCACGAGCTGGGGCCCGCTGGACCGCGAGGGCTAGCTAGCCCACGGTGAACGTCGCGATCACCCCGGTGAACAGGGTGATCGCACCGGTCCAGCCGCTCTTCCAGTCGCCGCGGTGGGCGATCCGGTACTCCCCCGCCGGGGTATCGGCCGGGATCGTCCAGGTGATCGTGGCGGTGGAGGCGGCCACGCCCTCGCGCCGCCACCGGTAGCGCGTGGACCAGTCGCCGTCGTCGGCGTGCCGGACCCACGTGCCGCCGACGAGGCGCTGGACCTCCAGGAACGTGCCGTCGCGGTGCAGGTCGTTCTTGGGGTGCCCGGTGACGAAGACCGCCGTGGCCGTCCGACCGCGCGCGTACGCGGCGGCGGGCTGGGTGAGCACCTGGCCGAAGGGGTGCCACGGCGCCTCGTCGTCGAAGACCACGCCGGTCTGGAGGTTCAGCTCCGTGAACGGCGGCTTGCCCGGTGCCGGGCCGGGCGCGAGGGGGCGTGCCGGCGCGCAGGGACGCGGCGAGGGCGGCGAACTCCTGCCGATGGGCGGGCAGGGTGTTGCGGCCGAAGAGGGTCGAGCCGCCCTCGTACTGCTGGAGGTCGTCCTCCTGCGGGGTGGTGATGTACTGGCTGTAGTCGTTGGCGTAGCCCTGCACCAGCACGTCCTCCGGCGGCACGCCCACCTCGGCGGCCACCGCGCGCCGGATGCGCAGGCCGGCCACGATGGTGACCTCGCCGGACACGGCCACCAGGTGCAGCGGCCCGATCTTCACGAGTTGCAGCGGCAGCACGTTCGGCGTGGCCCGCACCAGCCCGGTCGGCACCAGCGACGCCTTGGGGTACTGGCAGTCGCGCAGCCACTGCGGCACCTCGACTGCGAGCGGTTCGAACAGGGCCTCCCACGGGCTCGTCATGCCCTCGCTGAAGCCGGGGATCGCCGGGCCGTCCTCCACGCTGCCCGCCATGGTCGACGCGCCGACCACGCCGGGGCACGTGGTGCCGGGCCTGCCGTCGGTGGTGTACCGGCCGTCGACCGCGGGCATGTCCACGAACCGCATCCGGTGGTCCACGGAGCCGGTGCCGGGGTCTGGGGGCCGGTGCCGGGGTCCGGGGGCCGGCGAACACCTGTTGCGCCTCGCGGTGCTGCCGCTCGCCGATGATCCGGGTGTTCTCCACCTCGTCCTCGGTCGGGCCGGAGCCGGGGCGCAGGTTCAGGTTGGGCGACATGTCGCCCGCGTTGGTGTTGGGGAAGGCGGCGACGAACCCGGGCGGGCGGTCCAGGTAGCGCACGCCCCGGTCGTCGTGCTCCCACCGGTAGGAGGCGTAGCCCTTGTTGCCGGGGCTGATGAGCGTGTTCTCGTTGGTCATCGACGTGTTGTGGGTGGCGGACCAGCTGATCGCGCCGACGTCCGCGCCGACGCGCCGGAGCTTCAGCACGGTCATCGCGAGGTCGATGCCGAGCGGGAAGTGGCCCTTGTCGGGGTTGCGCTCGAACGCGACCCGGGAGCGGTTGACGCTCGCGTCGGTCAGCTCGCCGCGGCCGAGGGACAGCTCGCCGGGCCGGAGGTCCTCGTGCGCCTCGACGATCGACTCGGTGATGCCGTCGGTGACGGCGGCCAACGTCTGCGGCTGCGTGCCGAGGATCGAGGGGTTGTAGGCGAGGTTGTGCGAGTAGCCGCCCGGTCCGGCGTGCGTGCGGGTGGCGGAGAGCAGCACGTTCTCGCGGGTGTAGAGCGGGCCGTACCTGGCCTGGAGCCCGGCCAGGACGCCCTCCTGCACCGCCGGGAGATCATCGCGAGGTCGGCGTTGACGTAGGCGACGCGCTTGCCGGTCGCCCGGTCGACCACGACGAAGGCGCGGGAGCGCCGGCGCTGGTGGATGCCGGTGGTCTTCTGGTCGAACGCCGAGCAGCCCATCATGCCGTTCTCGGCGGCGGGCCCGGTGACGTCGGAGATGCCCCGCCCGACCAGGTACGGCTGCGGTGCGGCGGCCGCCGGCGACCACGCCACGACCGGCAGCCCGACCACGACCAGCGCGCCGACCAGCGCCGCCGCCGACGACCGTCCCGACACCCGCATGAGCACTCCCCCGAGCCGACGCGATACGCGAAATATCTTCACTTTTACTCGACGGTAGGTGATCCGGGCCACGTGGACAACCCCTCGCCCGGGACAGCGGGGCCGCTACGGTCGCGGCATGCGCACGGTGGCCGTCCTCGCCCTCGACGGAGTCGTCCCCTTCGACCTGTCCACGCCCATCGAGGTGTTCACGCGGACCCTGCTGCCCGACCGCACGCCCGCCTACCGGGTGCTGGTCTGCGGCGCGACGCCGACCGTCGACGCGGGCTCGTTCACGCTCCAGGCGCCGTGGGGCCTGGACGCCCTGGTCGACGCCGACACGGTCATCGTGCCGGGCTGCGCCGACGCGACCGCGCCGGTGCCGGACGCGGTGCTGGACGCCCTCCGGGAGGCCGCCGCCCGCGGCGCGCGGCTGGCGTCCATCTGCTCCGGCGCGTTCGTGCTCGCGGCCACCGGCCTGCTCGACGGGTTGCGCGCCACGACCCACTGGGCGGGCGCGGCGGCGTTGGCGGCCCGCCACCCGCGGGTCGAGGTCGACCCGGACGTGCTCTACGTCGACAACGGCCGGCTGCTCACGTCGGCGGGCGCCGCCGCGGGGCTGGACCTGTGCCTGCACCTGATCCGCCGGGACCACGGCTCCGCGGTGGCCGCCGACGCCGCCCGGCTGTCGGTGATGCCGCTGGAGCGCGAGGGCGGGCAGGCGCAGTTCATCGCGCACGAGCTGCCGCCGACACCGCGCGGCTCGGCGCTGGAGCCCCTGCTGCGGTGGCTGGAGGACAACAGCGCGCGCGACCTGGGCCTGGCCGAGATCGCCGCGCACGCGGGCATGAGCACCCGCACGCTCAACCGCCGGTTCCGCGAGCAGACCGGCACGACGCCGGTGCGGTGGCTGCACCGCACCCGCATCCGCCGCGCGCAACACCTGCTGGAGGCCACCGACCACCCGGTGGACCGGATCGCCGCGCGGGTCGGCTTCGGCTCGCCGACCGCGTTCCGCGACCGGTTCCGACGGGTCGTCGGGACGAACCCGCAGGCCTACCGCTCGGCCTTCCGCGGCACCGCCCCCGGGTAGGGCCGTGCGCTCAGGACCCCGCGATGTCGACCACCCAGCGGATGCCGAACCGGTCCTGGCAGGAGCCGAACTCGTCGCCCCACGCCTGCCTCTCCAGCGGCACGGTGACGGTGCCGCCGCCGGAGAGCTTCGACCAGTAGCCGCGCAGCTCGTCGGCGTCGTCGCCGCTGAGGCTGATGCTGATCGTGTCGCCGGGGTTGTGCGGCATGCCGGGCGGGGTGTCGGCGCACATCAGGGTGTAGCCGCCGGGCGTCTCGAGCTGCCCGTGCACGACCTCGCCCGCCTCGGGCGCGTCGGCTTGGCCGTACTCGCCGGAGGTGCTGATCCGCAGCGTCCCGCCGAACACGGACTCGTAGAACTCCAGCGCCTCGCGGGCGTTGCCGGCGAAGTGGACGTAGGGGTTGAGTCGCGAAGCCACCGGTTCCTCCTCGACGCCGGCGCGGGACTGCCCGTCGTGGCAGCCCGTGGCAGCCCATCGTGGCAGCACCCACCCGCAGCCGCAGCGGGGAGCGATCCCGGGCGGGTCACTGGACGTCGCCGGTCGTGGCCGAGCGGACCGGGCCGGAGGACAGGTCGCCGGGCGGGATGCCGGGGTGGTGCCCGGTCCGCGCGCCGGGCGGCGGCGCCGAGGGCGCGAGCGAGAGCCGGGAGACGATCCGGTAGCGGTCGCCGCGGTACAGCGAGTGCACGTACTCGACCGGCCGGCCGGTGGTGTCGTTGGTCAGTCGCTCGAACAGCAGCGCGGGCGCGAACACCGGCACGCCCAGCAGCTCGGACTCGGCGTCGTTGGTGACCGTGGGCTCGATGGACTGCACCGCGTCGCTGACGTGCACGCCGTGGTCGGCGAGCCGGTCGTAGAAGTTGCCCGACTCCAGGTCGCGCACGGTGAGGTCGGGCGCGACGGCGACGGGGACGTGCAGGTACTCGACGGCCATCGGCGCACCGTCGACCAGCCGCAGCCGGGCGGTGTAGAGGATCTCGGCGGCCGGTGACACGCGCAGCCTGCGGCCGACCCGCGCGCCCGCCGGGACGCGGGCGTGCTCCAGCACCCGGCTGGTCCACACGCCGTTCGCCTGCGGCAGCGTCATCGCGCGGTCCGCGGACACCAGCTCCTGGGTGATCTTGGCGGGCGCGACGAACGTGCCGCGACCGTGCTGGCGGACCAGCAGGCCGGTGTTCACCAGCTCGTCCACGGCCGAGCGCAGCGTGGGCCGGGACACCGACAGCCGGCGGCACAACACCCGTTCGGCGGGGATGGGCGCGCCCGGCGGGTGCGTCTCGATCAGTTCGAGCAGGTAGTCGCGCACCCGTTCGCGTTTGAGGATCGGTTCGGCCATGCCGCCTCGCTTCGTCTTGCCCGGTCACCGACCAGTATGGCAGACCAGTGGTCAGGTCTGGCCAGCTGAAGATCGAGAGCGCTCTCACGGCTGTGAACTGGGGTGTTGACTGCCACATTGGTCTATGCCATCTTCGGACGGGCTCCACCGAGGTTACCAATTGGTCAACTGAGAGGTGAGACGTGCCGAACCGCCCCGTAGCCCTGGTCCTCGCGTCGTTGCTCGCCCTGTCCGCCTGCGCTCCCGGGCCCGGTGGGTCGGGCGGCGGGCAGGACATCACCGTGTGGCTGATGAAGGACTCCGCCACCGACGACTTCGTCAGCCGCTTCGAGGCCGAGTTCGAGCGCGACCACCCCGGGCTCGACCTCCGGGTCCAGGTCCAGGAGTGGAACGGGATCACCCAGAAGGTCACGAGCGCGCTGGCGAGCACCGACCCGCCCGACGTGATCGAGGTCGGCAACACGCAGGTGGCGCAGTACGCCTCCAGCGACGGCGTCACGGACCTGTCCGGCAAGGTCGAGGAGCTGGGCGGCGGCGACTGGATTCCCGGCCTGGCCGAGCCGGGCGCGGTGGGCGGCAAGCAGTTCGGCATCCCGTTCTACGCGGCCAACCGCGTGGTCGTCTACCGCAAGGACCTGTTCGCGGCGGCCGGCGTCACCCCGCCGAAGACCCGGGACGAGTGGCTGGCCGCCACCGCGAAGCTGGACCGGGGCGACACCCAGGGCATCTACCTGCCCGGGCAGAACTGGTACGTGCTGTCCGGCTTCGTCTGGGACGAGGGCGGCGACCTCGCCGTGCCGGACGGCGACCGGTGGACCGGCGCGCTGAACACGCCGCAGGGGCTGGCGGCCGCGGACTTCTACCGGCGGTTGCAGGCGCTGGGCGACGGGCCGAAGGACTCCGACGAGGCCAGGCCGCAGCAGACCGACGTGGTGGCGGCCGGGCAGGTCGCGCAGTTCATCGCGGTGCCGGGCGCGGCGAAGCTGGTCGCCGAGGCCAACCCCGACCTCGCCGACCGGCTCGGCTTCTTCCCCGTCCCCGGCAAGACCGCCGCCACGCCGGGCGCGGTGTTCACCGGCGGCTCGGACCTGATCATCCCGCTCGCCTCGCCGCGCCAGGACGGCGCCTACGCCGTGGTCAAGGCGTTGGCCGGCGAGAAGTGGCAGGTGGAGCTGGCCAGGGCGATGAACTACGTGCCGAACCGGACGTCGCTGGCGGGCTCGGTCGGCGACGACCCCGGCGCGGCGGCGATGGCGGCGGGCGCGGTCAACGGGCACGCGACGCCGAACTCGCCGAACTGGGCCGCGGTGGAGGCGCGCAACCCGATCAAGGAGTTCCTGACCGCGGTGCTGACCGGTGCGGACCCGGCGGCGGCGGCCGCGCGGGCCGACCAGGTGATCACCCAGGCCCTCGACTCGGGCGCGTAGCCGTGACGACGACGCTGACGCGGGCGGTGGAGCACCACCCGCGGGCCGCCCCTCCCCCGCCGCGCCGCCGCACGTCCTGGTGGCCGTACCTGTTGATCGCGCCGACCCTGGCGGCCACCGGGTTCCTGCTGCTGTACCCGTTGGCGCGCAACGTACTGATCTCGGTGCAGGAGTTCGGCCTGCCGCAGCTGGTGCGCGGCGACGCACGGTTCGTCGGCCTGGCGAACTACGCGCGGGTGCTGCGCGACCCGGAGTTCTGGGCGGTGGTGCGCCGGACGCTGGTGTTCACCGCGGTCAACGTCGTGCTGATCGTGGTGCTGTCGACGCTCGTCGCGCTGCTGCTGGTGCGGCTGGGCCGGTGGGCGCGGCTGCTGGTGATGTCCGGGCTGGTGCTGGTGTGGGCCACGCCGGTGATCGCGGCGACCACGGTGTTCCAGTGGCTGTTCCAGTCCCGGCTCGGGGTGGTGAACTGGGCGCTGGTCGGGTTGGGCTTCGAGGGCTACCGCGACTACGCGTGGTTCGCCGACGGCACGGCGACGTTCGTCATCCTGGTGGCGCTGATCGTCTGGCAGTCGGTGCCGTTCGCGGCGCTGTCGCTGTACGCGGCGATGGTGACGGTCCCGGCCGAGCTGTACGAGGCGGCCCGGATGGACGGCGCGGGCGCGTGGCGGGTGTTCGCCTCCGTCACCTTCCCGGTGCTGCGGGCCATGTTCGGGCTGATCACCTGCCTGGAGGTGATCTGGGTCGTCAAGGCGTTCGTGCAGATCTGGGTCATCTCGCAGGGCGGGCCGGGGCGGGCCACCACGACGCTGCCGGTGTACGCGTTCCAGGTGGCGCAGTCGTTGCAGCGCTACGACCTGGGCGCGGCGGTGTCGATGCTGATGGTGCTGCTGCTCGTGCTGGCGCTGCTGGCCTACTTCCGGCAGCTGTACCGGCAGGAGGGGGCGTCGTGACCGGCCGGGTGCTGCGCGGGTCCGCGGCCGCGGTGGTGTTCGCGGTGTCGGTCTTCCCGGTGTACTGGATGGTGCTGACGGCGTTCAAGCCGACCCGCGACATCCAGGCGCCGACGCCGGCGTTCCTGCCGCTGTCGGTGACCTTCGAGCACTTCGGCACGGCGGTGTCGGCGCCGGGGTTCTGGTCGTTCTGGCGCAACAGCGCCCTGGTCGCGGGCGGTGCGGTGCTGCTGGCGCTGGTGGTGGCCCTGGCGGCGGCGTTCGCGGTGGCGCGGCTGCGGTGGAGGGGCAGGCGCGGGTTCGTCCTGGTGGTGTTCATCGCGCAGATGACCCCGTGGGAGGCGCTGCTGATCCCGGTCTACGTGATCGCGCGGGACACCGGGATGCTCGACACGCTGTGGATGCTCACGCTCGTCTACTTCATGATCACGCTGCCGTTCACGGTGGTGACGCTGCGCGGGTTCCTCGCGGCTATCCCGGTCGACCTCGAGGAGGCGGCGCTGGTCGACGGGTGCTCGCGGGCGCAGGCGTTCCGGCGGGTGGTGTTCCCGCTGCTCGCGCCGGGCCTGCTGGCGACCTCGCTGTTCGGCTTCATCACGGCGTGGAACGAGTTCGCCTTCGCCAACGTGCTGATCATCAAGGACCAGGACGACCGGACGCTGCCGGTGTGGTTGTCGTCGTTCGGCAACACGTTCGGCACGGACTGGGGCGCCACGATGGCCGCCTCGACGCTGTTCATGCTGCCGGTGCTGCTGGTGTTCCTCGTGCTCCAGGGCCGGGTGACCACCGGGATCGTCGGCGGCGCGGTGAAAGGCTGATCGGGGGTCCTCGTGATCGTGCCACGACCGACGCGGTTGATCCGGCGGCACGGCCGGTTCGCGTTCGACCGCGACACGGCGATCCGCGCCACGCCCGGCGCGCAGGGCGCGGCCCGGTTGCTGCGCGCGTCGCTGCGACCGGCGACCGGCCTGCCGCTGCCGCTGCACGAGGACGGCCGCGTGGTGTTCGCGCTGGACGAGCGGCTGGTGGGGCTCGGCGACGAGGGCTACTCGCTGACCGTGAACGAGCACGCGGTGGTGCTGCGCGCGGCCACGCGGCACGGGTTGGCGCACGGCGTGCAGACGATCCGGCAGTTGGTGTGGCCGGTGGCGCCGGGCTCGCGGCCGGTGTCCGGTGTGGACTGGTCGCTGCCCGGGGTGGACGTCCGGGACGCGCCGCGGCCGTGGCGCGGGGTGCTGCTGGACGTGGCGCGGCACTTCCAGCCGGTCGCGGTGCTGCGCCGGTTCGTCGACCTGATGGCCGTGCACAAGCTGAACGTGCTGCACCTGCACCTCACCGACGACCAGGGCCGGCGGATGCCCGTGCCGCGCCACCCGCGGCTGACGTCGGTCGGCGGGTGGCGGGCGGAGAGCACGGGCGACGGCGTGCCGCACGGCGGCTCGTACACCCGGTCCGAGTTGGCGGGGCTGGTGGCCTGCGCCGACGAGCGCGGGGTGCGGGTCGTGCCGGAGATCGAGATGCCCGGTCACGCCCGCGCCGCGCCGGCCGCCTACCCGCACCTGGGCAACTTCCCGCGCCGGCGGTTGCCGGTGTGGACGCGGTGGGGCGTAAGCGAGGCGGTGTTCGGCGTGGACGACGCCGTGCTGGAGTTCTGCCGCGACGTGCTGGACGAGGTGGTGGACGTGTTCCCCGGCCCGCACATGCACTTGGGCGGCGACGAGTGCACGACCGCCGAGTGGGGGTCGAGCCCCGGCGCTGCGGCGGGTGCGCGAGGAGGGCCTGGCCGGGCCGCACGAGCTGCACGGCTGGTTCCTGCGGCGATGGCCGACCACGTGGTGGCGCGCGGCCGCACGCCGATGTCGTGGGAACCGGTCGGCGCCCCCCGCGTGGTGGTGATGCCGTGGCGCGACGCGGCGGACGCGCGGACCGCGCTGGACCTCGGGCACGACGTGGTGATGGCACCGCACCGGTCGACCTACCTGGACTACCCGCAGTCCGCCGAACCCGACGAGCCGCGGGGGCAGCCCGGCCTGGTGGTGACCGCGCGGGACGTGTACGACCTGCCGCTGCCCGACGGCGTGCTGGGCGCGCAGTGCGCCCTGTGGACGGAGTACGCGCCGACCGCGCACCACCTGGAACGGCTGGCGTACCCGCGGCCGGCGGCGCCGGCCGACACGCTGTGGGCGCAACGCCCGTCGTGGGCCGACTTCAGCGAACGGATGCGCGCGCACACCGGCCGCCTGAGCGCGCTGTCCGTGCCCGTGTCGAGGAAGGAGGACGAGAGGAAGGAGGACGAAGCGCGCTCCCCTGTCCCACCCTGCTGACTCGAGGAGAGAACCGAAGTGCACGCACGCATGATCGCCGCGCTCGGCGCCGCCGCGGTGTCCGTCGCCGCGCTGGTGGCCGCGCCGATGGCGCTGGCCGCCGACTCGGTCACCGCCCAGTACCGCACCAGCGCGTCCGGTGCGACGACCGACCAGGTCGAGCCGTGGCTCAAGCTGGTCAACACCGGCGGCACCACCGTGCCGCTGAGCGAGCTGAAGGTCCGCTACTACTTCCAGAGCGAGACGCCCGACGTCGGCTACCGCTTCGCGTGCTCGTGGGCGGTGCGCGGGTGCGGCAACGTCACCGGCTCGTTCGGCACGTTGACCGGCGGGCCCGCCGACCGCTACCTGGAGGTCGGGTTCACCTCCGGCGCGGGCTCGCTGGGCCCGGGCGCCGACACCGGCGACCTGCAGCTGCGGTTCTACCGGGCCAACTGGGGGCAGATCACCCAGTCCGACGACTACTCGTTCCGCGCGGCGAGCACCTACTCGGCGTGGTCTCGGGTGACCGTGCACCGGGGCGGGGCGCTGCTGTGGGGCACGCCTCCCGGCGGCACCGGCCCCACGACGACCACCACCACGTCGACGCCGCCGAACCCGAACGGCCCGGCGTTGTTCGACGACTTCAACTACACGGGATCGAGTGACGCGCGGATCGCGCAGCGCGGTTGGACCGTCCGCTCCGGCGGCGGCGGGCCGGGCGTGCCGGGCGCGGTGTGGGACCCGGCGCTGGTGACGTTCCCGACCGTGGACGGCCAGAAGTCGCTGCGGCTGGAGTCGTCGAACAACGGGTCGTCGGCGCGGCAGACCGAGCTGTACCACCAGCGGAAGTTCTTCGAGGGCACGTACGCGGCGCGGGTGAAGTTCTCCGACGCGCCCGTTTACGGCCCCGACGGCGACCAGGTGGTGGAGACGTTCTTCACGATCACCCCGTTGAACAGCGACCTGGACCCGAACTACGGCGAGCTGGACTTCGAGTACCTGCCCAACGGCGGGTGGGGCGAGCCAGCGAACATCCTGTACGAGACGACCTGGGAGACCTACCGCAACGAGCCGTGGCTGGCCGACAACGTCCACTCCGAGCAGCGGCAGAGCCACGCCGGGTGGCACGACCTGGTGATCCAGGTGGCGGGCGGGCGGGTGAAGTACTTCGTGGACGGCGCGCAGGTGGCCGACCACGGTGACAAGTACTACCCGGAGACGCCGATGTCGATCAACTTCAACCTGTGGTTCATCTCGGGCGGCCTGGCGGGCGCGCCCGGCGACCGCGCCTACCAGCAGCACGTGGACTGGGTGTACTTCGCCGAGGACCAGGCGCTGAGCCCCGCGCAGGTGCAGTCGCGGGTGGCGGGCTACCGCACGGCCGGTGTCGACCACGTCGACACGGTTCCCGCCGGGTGAGCCGGACCCGGGGGTCGGGCGACGTCGCCCGACCCCCGGTCACACCGGCTGCGCGAAGTGGGCGCGGTGGCGTTCGACGAAGTCGCGCAGCGAGCCGCCGGGCCGCCCGGTGATCCGCTCGACCGTGTCGAACGTGTCCGCCGCCTCGACCAGCGAACCGTCCCGGGTGCGCTCGAAGACGTTGCGCACGCACTCCATGTAGATCGGGTCGGCACCCGCCGCGGTCATCCTCGCCACGAACTGCGCGGGCTCCTCGGGCTCGTACTTCCAGGACTGCCCGGTGACCTCGGACAGCGTCGCGGCGACCCGGTCGAACGCCGCGACCTCGGTGCCGAGGCCGTAGGTCCGGCCGCGGTGCCCCTCCGGGGAGCGCAGCACGACGGCCGCGACCTCGGCGACGTCCTCCACGTCGACCAGGCTGATCGCGGCGTCACCGACGTAGTGCGTGAGCACGCCCGAGCGCGGGTCGGTCACCGCCGGCATCAGGAGGTTCTGCATGAACGACGTCGGGTGCAGCACGGTGTGCGCGACCCCGGACCGCTCCAGGTAGGCCACGACGAGCTGGTGCCAGGAGAAGTGCACCACGGTGGTGTCCCGGACGGCGTGCGCGCCCAGGTAGACCAGGTGCTCGACGCCGGTGATGCGGGCCGCGTCGATCACCGTCTTGGCGTGGGTCAGCATCCGCACGTCGTTGCCGGTCACCAGGAACACGCGCCGCACGTCGCGCAGCGCGGCCACGACCGGCCCGACCCCGTGCCGCTCGGCCCGGTCCAGGTCGAGGTGGCGGACCTCGATCCCCTGTTCGGCGAACGGCGCGGCGGCCTCGGGACGGCGCACCGCGGCGATCAGCCGCAGCTCGCCGGCCTGGTGCTGACCGAGCAGGCGGCGCACGACGGCGCCGCCCGTCCTGCCGGTGGCGCCGAACACGAGCACGCTGGGTGCGGACATCGGTGTGGATCTCCCTCTCAGGTCGCGGACCGACCGGTCCCGGACCGATCGGTCCGATCATCCTGCGGTGGTCGCGGCACCGCGTCAAACCGGGCGGACCGACCGGTCCACTAGACTGGGTGACAGGGGTTGCGCGGTCGGGGGAGGCAGTGGTGGCGCGTCAACAGGCACCGGGCACCCGCGAGCGCATCCTCGACACGGCCGCCCGGCTGTTCACCGCGCACGGGGTGCGCGCCGTGGGGATGCAGCGGATCGTCGACGAGTGCGGCTGCGGCAAGAACCTCCTCTATCGCGAGTTCCCGAGCAAGGACGCCCTGGTCGTGGCGCACCTGGCGCGGCTGCGGGAGATCTGGCTGGCCCAGGTCCACGCCACCCTCGCGCCGCTCGCGGACGACCCGGCCGCGCAGCTCGTGGCGCTGGCGGAGCTGGCCGCGGCGCAGGTGGCGGAGGCGGGCTACCGGGGTTGCGCGTTCCGCAACTGCCTGACCGAGTTCCCCCGGCACCGGGTGGGCCGGTTCGCCGCGGAGCACCTGGCGGACGTGCGGGCGCAGGTGGGCGAGCTGGCCGGGCGGACCGGCGCGGCGCGGCCGGAGTTGCTGGCGGAACGGGTCTGGCTCGCCATCGAGGGGATGTACGCGAGCGCGGCCCACCCGGGCGGGGAACGGGCGGGCGAGGTCGCGGTGGCCCTGGTGGCCGAACTGACCCGGCCCACCCGGGCCTGACGCCGGGCCGCCGGCCGGGTGGCGCCGCCGGGCGCGTCCCGTGATCCGGGCGTCCGAAGTGGTCCTCGCGTCGACAAGCGGGAAATGCGAAACTTCTCCGCCTATGCGGCAGATCACGCGTGGTGTTCGGGTGGGGTACGCGACCGGGTCCTTCGTGACCGGCGCGTTCGGCACCGTGCCCGGGTTGCTCCTGCTGCCCTACCTGACCGACGGGCTGGCCGTGCCCGCCGCCGTCGCCGGCCTGCTCGTCCTCGTGCCGAAGGCGTGGGACGTCGTGTTCAACCCGGTCGCCGGCCGGATCAGCGACCGGGCCGGGGTGCGGCGGCCCTTCCTGCTGCGCGGCGGGGTCGCGACCGCGGTGCTGTTCGCGCTGCTGTTCGCCGGGCCGTTCACCGGTGGCGGCGCGGTGGCGTACGTGGCGCTGGTGTTCCTGGCGTGCGCGACGGCGTTCGCGTTCTTCCAGGTGCCGTACGTGGCGATGGCCGCGGAGATCACCGAGGACTACGACGAGCGCACCCGCCTGATGGCGTGGCGCATGGCGTTCCTGGCCCTGGCGATCCTGGTCAGCGGCGCGGGCGCGCCCGCCGTGCGCGACGCGGTCGGCTACCCGGCGATGGGCGTCGCGGTGGCGGTGTTCATGGTGTTCGGCGCGGTGGCGACGTTCCTCGGCACGCGTGGCGCGCCGGTCGGGCGGCGGGTGCACGCGGCGGCGGGGGTGGGCGACCTCGTCGCGGCGGTGCGCGGGTCGCGGCCGTTCCGGCTGCTGCTGGCGGCGTTCGTGGTGCAGGCGGTGGGGCTGGGCACGATGCTCGCGGGCGTCGACTACTTCGCCCGGCTGGTGCTGGGCGAGCCCGGGTTGCAGACCGCGTTGTTCGCCGGGTTCGTCGGCCCCGCGCTGCTGGTCATGCCGCTGTGGCAGCGGGTCGGGCGGCGGCACGGCAAGCGCGTCGGGCTGGTGGCCGCGTCGGTGCTGTTCGCCGCGGCGGTGGCCGGGCTGACCGCGGCACGCGTGCTGCCGGTGGCGGCGGTGCTGGCGCTGATGGCCGTGATCGGCGTGGGGTACGCGGGCATGCAGGTGTTCCCGCTGGCCATGCTGCCCGACGTGATCACCGCGGAGGAACGGCGGACCGGCGGCACGCGCGCGGGCCTGTTCTCCGGGGTGTGGACGGCGGGCGAGACGTTGGGCCTGGCGCTGGGCCCCGGCGTGTACGGGCTGGTCCTGGCCGCCGGCGGGTACGTCGCGAGCACCGACGGCTCGGCCGTGCAGTCCCCCGGCGCGGTGACGGCCGCGCTGCTCGGTTTCACCGCCATCCCGGCCGTGCTGGCGTTGGCGGCCCTGCCCCTGCTGCGTGAGGAGAGACCGCGTGACCGGTGACGTGTTGGCCGAGCTGCGTGCGCTGCGGGCCGGTGACCTGCCCACGCACGGCGGGCGGACGTTGGCCTACGTCTACGACAGCGCGTTGCCGGGCCTGGACGAGCTGGCCGCGTCGGCGCACGCCCTGGCGTCCTCGGTGAACGGGCTCGACCCCACGGCGTTCCCGAGCCTGCTGGCGCTGGAGAACGACGTGGTGCGCACGGCGGCCCGGTTGCTGGGCGGCGGCGCGGGGACGGTCGGCTCGGTCACCTCCGGCGGCACCGAGTCGTGCCTGCTCGCCGTCGTCGCGGCCCGCGACTCGCGGCCGGAGGTGGCGCGGCCGTCGATGGTGCTGCCGGAGACCGCGCACGCGGCGTTCCACAAGGCCGCGCACTACTTCGGCGTGCGGGTGGTCGCGGTGCCGGTCGACCCGGTCACCTTCCGCGCCGACCCGCGGGCCGTGGCGGACGCCATCGACGACACCACCGTGCTGGTGGTGGCGAGCGCGCCGTCGTACGCGCACGGCGTGGTCGACCCGGTGCCGGAGATCGCCGCCGCGGCGCTGGAGCGCGGGGTGCGCTGCCACGTGGACGCCTGCATCGGCGGGTGGGTGCTGCCGCACGCGCCGGACGCGCCGCCGTTCGACTTCTCCGTGCCGGGCGTCACCAGCATCTCGGTGGACCTGCACAAGTACGCGTACTGCCCGAAGGGGACGTCCGTGCTGTTGCACGCGTCGGCCGACCTGCGCCGGGCGCAGTTCTTCGCCTCGGCGGCCTGGCCGGGCTACACGATGCTGAACTCCACCACCCAGTCCACCCGATCGGGTGGACCGCTCGCGGCGGCCTGGGCGGTGCTGCGGCACATCGGCGACGACGGCTACCGCTCGCTGGCGCTGCGCGCCTTGGAGAGCGCGCGGGTGCTGCGCGAGGGCATCGCGGACATCGACGGGTTGCGGGTGCTGGGCACGCCCACGGCGACGTTGCTGGCGGTCGCGGCGTCCCGCGACGACTTCGACGTGTTCACGGTGGCCGACGAGATGAAGGCGCGGAACTGGTACGTGCAGCCGCAGTTCGCCCACCGCTCCTCCCCCGCCAACCTGCACCTGACCGTGACGGCGGCGAACGCGGGGCACGAGGCGGAGTTGCTGGCCGACCTGCGCGCGTCGGTCGAGGCGGCGGTCGAAGCGGGGCCGGTGCGCGTCGCGCCCGAGGTGCTGGCGTTCGTGGGCGGGCTGGAGCCGGACGCCCTGACGCCCGAGGAGTTCGCCGGGCTGCTCGCGGCGGCCGGCATGGGCGGCGGCGACGGCGGGGTGCTGCCCGAGCGGATGGCCACGGTCAACACGCTCCTCGCGGCGGCCTCCCCCGCGCTGCGCGAGCGGCTGCTGGTGGAGTTCCTGAGCGCGCTGTACTCGTGAGCGGCGGCGTTGGGCCGGCTGCGCGATCATGGTCGGCATGCACCTGGATCTGAGCGGCAGGACGGCGTTGGTCACCGGTTCGACGCAGGGGATCGGCGAGGCGATCGCGGTGGCGCTGGCGCGGGCCGGCGCGCGGACGGCGGTGAACGGGCGCAAGGCCGACGCGGTCGACCGGGCGGTGGCGCGGCTGCGCGAGGCCGTGCCGGGCGCGGACGTGGTGGGCGTGGCGGCGGACGTGTCGACGGCCGAGGGCGCGGCGGCGCTGACGTCGGCGCTGCCCGGGGTGGACGTGCTGGTGAACAACGTCGGCATCTTCGGCGCCCGGCCGGCGCTGGAGGTCGACGACGACGAGTGGCGGCGCTACTTCGAGGTCAACGTGCTGGCCGCCGTGCGGCTGACCCGCGCCTACCTGCCGGGCATGCGGGAGCGCGGCTGGGGGCGCGTGCAGTACATCGCCAGCGACTCGGCGGTGGTGATCCCGACCGAGATGATCCACTACGGGGTGTCGAAGACGGCGCTGCTGGGCGTGTCGCGCGGCTTCGCGAAGGAGGCGGCGGGCAGCGGGGTCACGGTGAACTGCGTGATCGCGGGCCCCACGCACACCGGTGGCGTGGAGGAGTTCGTCTACCAGCTGGTGGACCGGTCGCTGCCGTGGGAGCGGGCGCAGCGGGAGTTCATGCGCCTGCACCGGCCGCAGTCGCTGCTCGGCAGGCTGATCGAGCCGGAGGAGATCGGCAACCTGGTGGTGTACCTGGCCTCGCCGCAGGCGTCGGCGACGACGGGCGCGGCCGTGCGGGTGGACGGGGGTTACGTCGACTCGATCCTGCCGTGACCCCGATCCCGCCGTGACCGGGCCGGCCGCCGTGACCGGGCCGGCCGCCGTGACCGGGCCGGCCGCCGTGACCGGGCCGGCCGCCGTGACCGGGCCGGCCGGCGTGACCGGGCCGGCCGGCGGGATCGGGGCGGGCCGAGGGGTGCCGGCGCGACCGCGTTCGACGTCGAGCGGGCGCACGCGTTGCCCGAACCGCGCTTCGGACCGCGCTACCGGCACTTCACCGACCCGGGCGCATCGCGGGGCCGAACACCGCCCGTGCCCCGGCGGAACTGCCGGGGTGGAGCTGCCGTGGGCGCGGCACGCCGCCGAGGTGTCGCGCCCACGGCCCGGTCGGGCCGACCGAGCGGTCGGTGACCGACCTGGAACGTGGCGTCCGCGCGCTCGGCGGTGGTGCCGATCGGGTCGCAGCGCGGGACGCACCTGGTGTGCCGGAGGTGGCGGTCGCGGGGGTTGTGCGGGGAGAACGACGCCTCGGGCGACGACCCAAGGCCCGGCACCGGGCGCCACGTCGAGTCCTGGCAGGGGTTCCAGGTCGGCGCGCCCCACCTCGACAGCGGGTTGGCGTTCTCGGCGGCGAGCCCGGTGCGGGTCGGGGCCGGCGAGGCCAAGCCTCCGGCGAGCGGTGTGCGTCGTTGCAGCAGCATCGGCCGTGTGCCTTTCGACGAGCCCCGGCACGGCGTCCCGGGGTGGTGCGGCACCGCCTTCGAAGGCGACGTGTTAACGCTAACAGCACACGCGGCGACGATTCAACAGCCGAGTGTCGAACGCCGTGATTCGACGGAGTGCGGTCGAAGGCGTCGAAGACTGGGCCGTCCGGCCCATCTGTTAGCGATAACAAGTCGTCGCGGTGTCACGGCCGGCCGGCCGGTGGGGGCGGGCTGCTCCCGGGCGCGACGAGGCCGCTGTGGTAGGCGGCGGCGATGGCCTGGGCCCGGTCCCGCAGGCCGAGCTTCATCAGGATTCGACCCAGGTGGGTCTTCACCGTGGCCTCGCCGACGACGAGGTGCGCGGCGATCTCCGGGTTGGAGAACCCGTGGGCCACGAGCACCAGGACCTCGCGCTCGCGGGCGGTCAGCTCGCACATCTCGGCCGATGTCGGCATCTCGTGGCGCGGGCGGGCGGCGAACTCGCGGATCAGTCCTTTCGCGACGGTGGGGTCGAGCCACGCCTCGCCGGACGCGACCGTGCGGACGGCGTCGACCAGCTCGCGCGGCACGGCGTCCTTGAGCAGGAACCCGGACGCCCCGGCGCGCAGCGCCGCGTACACGGCTTCGTCCACGTGGTACGTCGTCAGGATGATGATCTTGGTGGCGTGGCCCTCCCCCGGCGGGTCGGCGTCGATGATGCGGCGGGTGGCCTCCACGCCGTCGACGCCGGGCATCCGCACGTCCATGAGGACCACGTCGGGGCGCACCTCGCCGACCCGGGCCACGGCGTCCGCGCCCTCGTCGGCCTCGGCCACCACCTCGATGTCCGGCTCGGCGTCGAGGAGCATCGCCAACCCGGCCCGCACGAGCGGCTGGTCGTCGACCAGCATCACCCGGATCACCCGGGCTCCCGGACGGGTTCGGTGGTGGCGGGCCCGGCGACGGGCAGCACGGCGGTGACCCGGAACCCGCCGGCCGGCACCTGTTCGGCCGCGAGCCTGCCGCCGACGATCGCGAGGCGTTCGAGCAGCCCGGCCAGGCCGTGGTTGGTGGACAGCCGCCGTTCCGGCCGGCGGCCGCGGCCGTCGTCGGTGACCTCGACGGTGAGCTGCTCCGGCGCCCAGCGCAGCCGCACGTCGACGTGCGCGCCGGGGCCGACGTGCTTGGTCACGTTGGTCAGCGCCTCCTGCACGACCCGGTAGGCCGCGAGGTCGACGCTGGCGGCCAGCCGGCGCGGCTCGCCCTCCACGCGCGTGTCGACGCGGACGCCGGCGGCGGCGACGGCACCGACCAGGTGCTCGACGTCGGCGAGGCCCGGTTGGGGCCGGCCGGTCGCGCCGCCGTGCTGGTCGTCGCTCAGGCGCAGGGCGGTGAGCATGCGCCGCAGTTCGCCCATCGCCTGTTCCCCGGCCTCCTCGATGTGCCCCAGGGCGTCCCGGACCCGGACGGGGTCGGTGTCCAGGACGCGGCGGGCGCCGGCGGCCTGCAGCACCATCACGGTCACCGAGTGGGCGACGATGTCGTGCAGCTCGCGCGCGATGCGGGTGCGCTCGGCCGTCACGGCCTCGTGGGCCTCGACGCGGCGGCGGAACTCGAGGTCGTCGGCGTGCTGGCGGCTCAGCCGCGCCCACCGGCCGCCCGCCCAGACGCAGCCGTAGACCAGCAGGTAGAACGCCAGGGTGGCGTAGGTGGCGACCGCGCGCGCCTCGGGCGGGCGGGACGCGGCCTCGCGCAGGGCGGCCAGGACTGCGAGGACGGCGCAGGCGAGCAGCGCGCCGGTCGACACCTTGGCCCTGGCGCGCAGCGCGACGGTGAACAGCGCCACGCACGGGATGGCGGTGGGCTGGAACTCCAGGTGGCTGGTGGGCGTGACGAGCACCGCCCACGTCCAGACCGCGGCGAACACGAGCACCGGCCGCCTGCGGCGCACGAGCAGCGCGGCGAAGCCGACGAGGACGAGCGCGACGAACAGCCACAGGTCCGCGCCCCGGGGGTCGCGGCTGCTGACCGCGGAGAACAGGAAGGCGTCCACCACGGCGGCCGACGCGGCCAGGGCCACGTCGACCGCCGTGGCGCGGGACAACCGCCGCGGCCGTCCCCGACCGACCATCAGGCCGGCTCCTTGCGGCACGTCGGCAGCAGGTCGCACGGGTCGCCCGGCAGCACGCCGTCCTCCGGCTCGTCGAAGACCGGCCGCCGCTGTGCCGCCTCGACCTCGGGCACCTGCCGCAGCAGCTCGGGTGTCACCGCGTCGCGCGAGCCGGGTTCGATCGCGCCGAGGGACTCCAGCGCGGCCCACAGGTCGCCCTCGTGGCGGCGCAGCGCTTCCGCCAGCTCGCACTCGGTGAACCGGCCGACGGTCGGTTCGTGCCGCGAGTCGTTGGCCGCGCGCAGGACGGCGAACCGGCGGCCGTCGCCCCAGGACGGCGCGCAGAACGCGACGCGCTCGGCGACGAGCCGCTCCACGCGCCCGCCCGGGCCCAGCGGCAGCGGCAGCACGAGCAGGTCGATGCCGTCGACCGCCTCGGCGAGGTTGTCGCCCGCTGCGGGCACGAGCACCTCGGCGGGCCCGGTGAGCAGCCCGGTGGCCAGGTGGCCCTCCCAGGGTTTCTCCTCGAAACCGCGAGCCTGGACCGACACCACGAGTCGCACGTCGGAAACCGGCATTGTTCCTCCCCTTGTCACGCGATCCCCCGCGTTCACCGCGCGCTATTCACCACGCGCCGCAGACAAGGGGACCACCCCCTCCCCCGGAATATCGTCCACCCTGCGTCGGAGCTTGACGATCCCCCTCCGGGCTTACCTCGATCGGGCGACGCACCAGGGGAAAGAGGACACCGCGATTCCCCCGGCGGTCCGACGAAAAGGCCGCCGGCCGTCGCGCACGATTGTCCGGTGACGGCAGCAGGTCGAACCGGATCAACGGAGGCACTAGTGTCCACCGAACCCGTTGTGCGCGCCCGGGCGGCGGTCTTGTCCGAATGGGAGGCGGTGCGCGAGGAATCGGCGCCGGCGGCGCAGCAGCCGCCGTGGCCGGAACACCGGGCGCGGGCCTTCCGGGCCCGCCTCGCCCGGCTGCCGGGCCTCGTGGCGCCGGCTGAGGTGGCGGCGCTGCGGGCGGAGCTGGCCGAGGTGGCGGCCGGGCGGCGGCTCGTGCTGCAGGCCGGTGACTGCGCCGAGCCGTTCGCCGAGTGCGGGCCGCGGCACGTGACGCCGAAGGCGGCGCTGGTGGACCGGCTGGCCCGGGCCCTCGGCGGCGGGTCGCCGGTGGTGCGGGTGGGCCGGGTGGCGGGGCAGTTCGCCAAGCCCCGGTCGCGGCCGACGGAGGTGGTGGCCGGGGTGGAGCTGCCGGTGTACCGGGGCGACCTGGTCAACGCGCCGCAGCCGCACGTCCTGGCCCGGCAGGCGGACCCGGCGCGGCTGCTCGCGGGCTACCACGCGGCCAGGTCGGCGACGCAACTGCTGCGGGTCCACCACCCGTGGCTGTGGACCAGCCACGAAGCGCTGGTGCTGGACTACGAGCTGCCGCTGGTGCGCCCCGACGAGCACGGCGCCGCGCTGCTCACCTCGACGCACTGGCCGTGGATCGGCGACCGCACCAGGGCGGTGGACGGGCCGCACGTGCGGCTGCTGGCCTCCGTGGCGAACCCGGTGGCGTGCAAGGTCGGTCCGGGCACGCGGCCGGACGAGCTGCGGGCGCTGTGCGAGCGGCTGGACCCGGGGCGCGAGCCGGGTCGGCTCACGCTGATCGCGCGTCCGGGCGCGGACCTGGTGGCCGGGCTGCTGCCGTCGCTGGTGGCGGCGGTCCGCGCGGCGGGCCACCCGGTGGTCTGGCTGTGCGACCCGCTGCACGGCAACACGGTGGCCGACGCGGCGGGCCGCAAGACGCGCCTGGTGGCGACGGCGGTCCGCGAGGTCGCGGGCTTCCTGGCGGCCGTGCGCGACGCCGGAGGGGTGGCCGGCGGGCTGCACCTGGAGACGACGCCGGACGACGTCGCCGAGTGCGGGTGGGACGAGTTCCCGACCGGGCCGTACACGAGCCTGTGCGACCCGCGGCTCGACCCGGCGCAGGCGCTCGCCGTGGTCGCGGCGTGGCACGGGCCCTGACAGCGACGCCGGACACCGACGCGGGACACCGACGACGAAGGGGGAAACCAGTGCGTGGCAACGTGATCGTGACGCCGCCGTGCGCGTTGCGGACGGCGGGGGAGTTCGCCGAGCGGGCCGGCACGGGGGTGCTGGGCGCCGTCCGCTACTCGACCGCGGGCGGTCCGCCGCGATGGGAGCACGGGCTGCCCGTGCTGCCGCTGCACATGGCGCGGCCGGGTGAGCCCGAGGTGGTGGAGGTCTGGCACGCCGGGGGCGACGTGGTGCGCACGGGTGAGCACGAGGGGCTGCGGTACGCCCACGACGGCGAGACGCTGTTCTGCGCCGGGTGGATCGGGCCGTCGGCGGACTGCGGCGAGGCGACCCGCCGGGCGTACCTGGCGGCGTTCGACCTGGTGGAGCGGCTGGGCTACCCGACGGTGTTCCGGATGTGGAACACCCTCGAAGGGATCACCGACCGCACCGCTCGCGGCACGGAGGTGTACGCGGACTTCTGCGTGGGCCGCGGGAGGGCGTTCGACGCGCGCGGGCACGCCATGCCGGCGTCGACGGGCATCGGCTCGCTGGGCGGCGGTGTCGCGTTCTACTTCCTGGCGCACCGGTCGCACGCGGCCGTGCACCTGGAGAACCCGTTGCAGGTGCCCGCGCACGAGTACCCGAGCCGGTACGGGCCGAGGTCGCCCAGCTTCGCCCGGGGGACCTACCTCGAGCCGGAGCGCGGCCGCGGTGCGCTGTACGTGTCGGGCACCGCGAGCATCCTGGACCACGCCACGGTCGCGCCGGGGGACGTGGCCCGCCAGGTCCAGGTGACGCTGGCCAACATCGCCGCGCTGATCGGCGCGGACAACCTCGCGCGGCACGGTGTCGACGCCGGGTACGCGCTGGGCGACCTGCGCGCGATCAAGGTCTACGTCAAGCGGCCGCAGGACGTGCCGCTGGTGGCGCGGCTGTGCCGGGACGAGTTCTCCCGGCGCGCGGACCTCGCGGTGTTCACCGTCGACGTCTGCCGCCCGGACCTGCTGGTCGAGGTCGAGGGGGTGGCGACGTGACCGCGCCGGGGACGCCCGCCCTGCCGGCCCTGACGCGACCGGCCCTGACCCGACCGGGCCGAACGCGACCGGGCCGGACGCGACCCGGCTGCTGAAGGACCTGGTGCCGCCGGCCGCCGCAGGGGGGCGCGGCCGGGGCACCACCGCCGACGGCGTCGACGACGCCGTCCCGCCGGTCGGTCGGCTCTGAGGGGTGCCGACCGGCCGGCGGTCCGGGCGCTCAGGACAGGGCGGGCGTCGGCACGTCCGTGGCCCGGGTGTAGGTCAGGCAGTTGGCGGCGTGGTCGCCCGGGCCGGGACCGACGCGCACCCCCGACGCGGTGCACTCCAGGTCGGAGTTGTGCACGCAGTCCGTGCGCGAGCACGCGCCGACCTGCGCGACGACCTTGGACAGGCCGCCCTTGCGGGCCAGCGGGATGAACGTCCCGCAGTCGGCGGCGCCGTTCGCACCGTTCACGGTGATCGCGAAAGCGTGGCACCCGTCGTGGTTGTAGGAACAACCCGTGACCGTGCACTCGTTGACGGCCGGCATTTCCGTGGTGGTCATGACAGCTCCTCCGGGCAGCAGTTTCCTCACCGGCGACGGTGCCACCGACCAGCGGGTACCGCAACACGAAAACATTGAGGAGAGCCTAACCTAAAAGCGGGAAAATACTTCGGGTCGACCCCGGAAATGCATTTCGCGGAGCGCGTCACGGCGTGACCGCGATGTTGGTCAACCCGCTCACCGCCCGCGTCACCGCGTTCGACGCGTGCACCACGTTCGGCCGGTCCGCGCACTTCGACGTCGAGGTGATCCGGATCGCGTACTGCCCGACACCGCCCAGGTCCGACCGGTTGTCGCGCCAGACGTTGCCGCAGCCGTTGGCGAACGACGGCGTCGTGGCCGGGTTGTGCGTCTCGTAGCCGTTGGCGAACACCCCCGGCGCGGCGAACGTGCCCGTGTTGCCCTCGATCAGGTAGCCGACGCCCTTCACGTCGACCCACGAGTCCGCCGAGTTCTCCCCCGAGATGCCCGTGCCGTCGAACGCGTTGCCCCGGATCACGCCACCGACCGTGCCCTCCTTGACGTCGACGTGCTCCGCCGCGACACCCGGCCCCACCCGGTTGCCCAGCACCTGCACCCGGTCGCTGCGGTCCACGCCGCCGGAGTTGCCGTGGCACGCCCAGTTCGACGACGCCGACCCGAGGTACACGCCCTCGCCGTACCCCGGCTGCGCCAACCCCGTGTCGGTGATCACCGAGTCCCGCAGCACGCCGTCCGCCGACGACCGCCGGAAGTGCACGCCCTCCTCGTCCACGTGGTCCACCCGCACGCGGTCGATCACCACGTGGTGGGAGTCGTCCACCACGATCCCCTTCTTCGACTCGCGCACCGCGAACCCCGCCAGGTTCCAGTACGGCGCGCCGTACAGCCACAGCCCGTAGCCGGAGTCCCAGCCCGCCGTCGGCACCGGGCAGCCCGGCCCCGAACCCGACGGCCCGTCGTTGACCAGCACCGCGTCCGCCGGCCCGGTCAACGTCACGGGAGCCGAGGCCGAACCCGGCCGGGTGATCACGAAGGAGCCCCGGTACACGCCCGGCGCCATCCGGATCGTCTGCCCCGGCACGGCCGCGTCCAGCGCCGCCCGCAACTGCCCCGCCGTCGACACGTCCACCGCGGACCCGCCCGCCGCCGGCGCCGTCGTCGCGACGACCTCGGCGCTCGACCCCGACACGTTGCCCGCCGCGTCACGCGCCCGCACCCGGAACGCGTACCCCGTGCCCGGCAGCAACCCGCCGACCGACACCGCGGGGGACGTCGCCGTCGCCACCACCGTCGACCCGCGCAGCACCTCGTACTCCGCCACCCCGACGTCATCGGTCGAGGCCGCCCACGCCAACGACACCGACCCCGCCGTCACCCCCGTCACCCGCGGCTCGCCGGGCACCGACGGCGCCGACCCGTCCGGGGCCGGGCCCACGCCCTCGCACGGCACCCCGCCCACCGCGCAGGCCGTCGGCAACCCCACCCCGGAGACGGTGAACCCGAAGCTCGCCGACCCACCCGGCGCGAGCCGACCGTTGAACGCCGCGTTCGCGAACCGGTACCGCTGCCCGTCCCGGCCGAGCACCGCGTTCCACGCGTTGCCCACCGACGACCCGGCCGGCAGCTCGAACTCCACGACCCACCCGGCGCTCTCCGCGTCACCGGTGTTGGTCACCACGAACTGCCCGCCGTACCCCGTGCCCCACACCGACGGCCGGCTGAACGAGGCCGTCAACCGCGCCACCTCGGCCCGCGCCGCCGCCACGTGCCCCACCACCAGGCACGCGACCACCACACCCACCGCCACCAGGCGATTACCCATCGGACGATCTCCTCAGGTCTCCGGCGGCGGCCGTGACCACTCTCCTACCAGGTCCGACACCCGCCTGTCACCTCTCCGCCGCCCGGCACGTCGAAGGGGTGGACGAGCCGGGAGGGCACCCATGCGCGAGCAGACGGCGGACCGATTCGAGGAGCACCGCCCGCACCTGCGCGCGATCGCCCACCGGATGCTCGGCTCACCCGCCGAGGCCGAGGACGCCGTCCAGGAGACCTGGCTGCGCCTGTGCCGCGTCCACCCCGACGAGATCGACAACCTCGCCGCCTGGCTGCGCACCGCCCTCTCCCGCGTCTGCCTCGACGCCCTGCGCCGCCGCCGCGCCCGCCCCGAGCACACCGTCGACCACCTGCCCGACACCCCCGCCGCCGACGACCCCGCCGCCGACGCGGTCCTGGCCGACGCCGTCGAACGCGCCCTGTTCGTCGTCCTCGACACCCTCACCCCCGCCGAACGCGTCGCGTTCGTCCTGCACGACACCTTCGCCGTCCCCTTCGAGCACATCGCCCCCATCGTCGGCCGCACCACCGCCACCACCAAGAAGCTCGCCAGCCGCGCCCGCCACAAGGTCCGCGGCGCGCACCCCGCCCCCGAGCCGACCACCCGCCACCGGCACGTCGTGGACGCCTTCCTCGCCGCCGCCCGGGCCGGCGACTTCGCCGCGCTGCTCGCCGTGCTCGCCCCCGACGTCGTCCGCCGCGCCGACCCGACCGCCCTGCCGCCCGGCGCGCCCGCCGAGGTCCGTGGGGCGCACGCCGTCGCCGCCGAGACCGTGCTGCTCACCGCCAACGCCCGCGCCGCGCGACCGGCCCTCGTGGACGGGCGCCCCGGCATCGTCGTCGCCCGGCACGGCCGCGCGCGGCTCGCCCTCACCCTCACCGTCCGGGGCGACCGGATCGCCGCCTACGAGGTCGTCGCCGACCCCGCCCGCCTCCGCCGACTCGCGATCACACTTTTATCGTGACTTGAATCAAGTGCGCTAGTAAGGTCGGCCGCGGCTGCCGCACCACCCTGCTCGCGTCCGAACCGCACGGACCCGCCGCCACCGCGCGCGAACGACGCCGTGGGCCGCCCCCTGCGAAAGGACCCCCGCCCCATGCGACCACCCGCACCGACGCGGCGCACCACCCGGTGGGCCGCCACCGCACTCGCCCTCCTCACCGCGACGGCCGGCCTCACCACCGCCGCCACCCCCACCGCCCAGGCCGCCGCCCTGCCCAACGGCTTCAAGAGCGTCGGCTACCTGCCCTCCTGGGCCGGCAGCGTCAACGCCGTCCAGTACACCAAGCTCACCCACATCAACTACGCCTTCGCGCTGCCCAACTCCAACGGCACGCTCCAGGCCATCCCCGACACCGGCAAGCTCTCCTCGCTGGTCACCCTCGCCCACAACAACGGCGTCCGCGTCTCGCTCGCCATCGGCGGCTGGAACGACGGCAACGACTCCGCCTTCGAAGCCCTCGCCGCCAACGCCACCAGCCGCACCACCTTCGTCAACAGCGCCGTCAACGCCGTCACCCAGTACAACCTCGACGGCATCGACATCGACTGGGAGTACCCCGACCCCGGCGCCTCGGCCGCCAACTTCACCGCCCTCATGGGACAGCTCGGCACCGCCCTGCACAGCCGCGGCAAGCTCCTCACCGCCGCCGTCGTCTCCGGCGGCGGCACCGCCGAAGGCGTCCAGACCGCCGTCTTCGGCCAGGTCGACTGGCTCAACATCATGGCCTACGACGGCGGCAGCCCCCACGCCAACTACGACTGGTCCATCGCCGCCGCCAACTACTGGAAGTCCCGCGGCCTCCCCGCCGCCAAGACCGTCCTCGGCGTCCCCTTCTACAGCCGACCCACCTACTACACCTACTCGCAGCTCGTCGCCCTGGACCCCGCCAACGCCAACCGCGACTGCACCACCGTCAGCGGCGTCCAGCAGTGCTACAACGGCGTGCCCACCATCAAGCGCAAGACCCAGTGGGCCACGGCCAACGCCGGCGGCATCATGAACTGGGAACTCTCCCAGGACACCACCGGCAGCACCTCCCTCGTCAGCGCCATCTACGACACCGCCACCGGCGGCACCACCAACCCGCCCGGCCGCACCGGACCCGTCACCGGCATCGCCGGCAAGTGCGTCGACGTGGCGAGCGCCTCCTCCGCCAACGGCACCGCCGTCCAGCTGTGGACGTGCAACGGCACCACCGCCCAGAACTGGACCGTCGCCTCCGACGGCACCCTGCGCGCCCTGGGCAAGTGCCTCGACGTCGCGAGCGCCGGCACCGCCAACGGCACCCCCGTCCAGATCTGGGACTGCAACGGCACCGGCGCCCAGCAGTGGCAGGCCGCCTCCGACGGCACGCTGCGCAACCCCGCCTCCGGCCGCTGCCTCGACGCCACCGGCCCCAGCTCCGCCGACGGCACCCGGCTCCAGATCTGGGACTGCTTCGCCGGCACCAACCAGGTCTGGCGGCTCCCCGCCTGACCACCGCCCGCGCGGCCCGCTCCCCCGCGGAGCGGGCCGCGCCCGGCTTGCCCCCGACCCGCCCAACCGCAAGGGTGGTGCGATGGGTGAAGAGCGGGACGGCGTGTCGCTGACCAACCTCGACCAGCCGCTGTTCGACGGTGCCGACGCGACCAAGGGCGACCTCGTCGACTACCTCGACGCGGTCGCCGACCGGATCATCCCCGGCCTGGCCGGGCGACCGCTGTCGGTGGTGCGGATCCGGCCCGGGCAGGAGGCGTTCACGCAGAAGAATCTGCCCAAGTACACGCCGCCGTGGGTGCCGTCGGTGACGCTGTGGGCCGAGACGTCCAAGCGCGAGATCCGGTACGCGGTGTGCGAGGACCGCCGCACGCTGCTGTGGTTCGCCAACCAGCGCGCCGTCGAGTACCACGTCACGCTCGCCCCGGCCGGCGCGTTCGACCGGCCCACCCACCTGGTGCTCGACCTCGACCCGCCGGAGGGCGCGGGCTTCGACGTGGTCGTGGCGGCGGCCGGGCTGGTGCGCCGCGCGCTGGCCGAGGACGGGCTGACCGGCGTGGTGAAGACCAGCGGTTCCAAGGGCGTGCACGTGTTCGTGCCGGTGACCGGGGTGGACCACGACGTGGCCGCGGCGACCCGGGCGCTGGCGGCGCGGGCCGAACGGCTGGACCCCGGGCTGGCGACCACGGCGTTCATCAAGGACGACCGGGGCGGCCGGGTGTTCCTCGACTCGACGCGGGCCTACGGCGCGACCGTGGCCGCCGCGTACAGCCCGCGCATCCGTCCGGGCGCGACGGTGTCGTTCCCCGTCGACTGGGACGACCTGGGCTCCGTGACGCCGGCCGACTTCACCGTCAAGACCGCGCCCGCGCTGCTGGGCGGCGACGACCCGTGGAACGCGCGGATGCCCGAACCGCAGCCGCTGCCCGACGACCTGGTGGCCGAGGGGCACACCATCCCCGTGGCCCGCGTCCAGGCCATGCACGAGGGCAAGCGCCGCGCTCGCGCCCAGCGGGCCAACCAATGATTTTCGGTTTGCACTGAAGTTATCGAGCGGACAGTGGTGTCCGCTCTGCGTCCGAACGTGCCACGACGAAAGTCGCTACCGCGGTGGTGTTCCAGCACGCACGCTCGTGCGTGGCTTTCCCAACACCCTGCGGAGGCGGCCATGCCCTTGAGGCACTCGAGAAGGACCACCCCGGCCGTGAGCGCCCTGCTGCTCGCGGCCACCCTGCTGAGCCCACCGGTCGCGACCGCGGCCCCGGGCGCGTCGGCCGTGCCCGACATCGCGGTGGCCAACGTCCAGGCGCACCTGAACGACCTGCAGGCCATCGCCACGAACAACGGCGGCAACCGGGCGCACGGCAGGCCCGGCTACCTGGCGTCGGTCAACTACGTCAAGGCCAAGCTCGACGCGGCCGGCTACCAGACGGCCGTGCAGTCGTTCAGCAGCAGCGGCGCGACCGGCTACAACCTCGTCGCCGACTGGCCGGGCGGCGACCCGAACGACGTGCTGATGCTGGGCGGCCACCTCGACAGCGTCACCGCGGGCCCCGGCATCAACGACAACGGCTCCGGCTCGGCGGGCCTGCTGGAGGTCGCGCTGACCGTGGCGCGGCAGTCCCTCGCGCCGACCAAGCACCTGCGGTTCGGCTGGTGGGGCGCCGAGGAGCTGGGCCTGGTGGGCTCGACGTACTACGTCGACAACCTGCCGTCGACCGAGCGGTCGAGGATCAAGGCCTACCTGAACTTCGACATGATCGGTTCGCCGAACCCGGGCTACTTCGTCTACAGCGCCTCCGGCCAGCCGACCGGGTCGTTGCAGCTCCAGCAGACCCTGCAGGCCGCGTTCAGCGTGCCGACCGAGCTGACGAGCGTGGGCGGCCGGTCCGACCACGCGGCGTTCGCGCGGGCGGGCATCCCGGTCGGCGGCACGTTCACCGGCGCGGAGACCACCAAGACCTCGGCGCAGGCGCAGAAGTGGGGCGGCACGGCGGGCGTCGCCTTCGACCGCTGCTACCACCGCTCGTGCGACACGATCGGCAACATCGACGTGACCGCGTTGGACCGCAACAGCGACGCCATCGCCTACGCCCTGTGGACGCTGGCCGGCTCGGGCGGCACCCCGCCGGGGCCGCGGTTCGAGAACCCGACCGACGTGACGATCCCCGACCTGACCACGGTCGAGAGCCCGATCACGGTCACCGGGGTGACGGGCAACGCGCCGGCGGCGCTGGCGGTGGGCGTGGACATCACCCACACCTACCGGGGTGACCTGGTGATCGACCTGGTCGCGCCGGACGGCTCGGCGTACCGGCTGAAGAGCTCCAGCAACGACAGCGCGGACGACATCGTGACGACGTACACGGTGAACGCGTCCTCGGAGGTCGCCAACGGCACGTGGAAGCTGCGCGTGCAGGACGTCGCCTCGGCGGACACCGGCCGGATCAACGGCTGGTCCCTCCAGTTCTGACGCGGACCGCGCGGCGGCGGAGCACCCCGCACTCCGCCGCCCGTCGGACACACCCGCCCCTTTCGACTGGGCCGAACAGCCCAGTGGATCGCCACCGCGAAGGGTAACGGCCCTCGTCGACGCGTGATCACCGCCTCCTATGCAACTAGTTGCACTGCACCCCGTTGCACGGCTACGGTCGTCGGCATGGCGTTGGAGCACGCGATCCTCGTGTCGCTGGACGAGCGCTCGGGCTCCGGCTACGAGCTGGCCCAGCGGTTCGAGAAGTCCATCGGCTTCTTCTGGGCGGCCACCCACCAGCAGATCTACCGCACGCTCAAGCGCATGGTGGAGCTGGGCTGGGTGTCCTGCCACGAGGTCGCGCAGGACGGTCGGCCCGACAAGAAGGTGTACGAGGTCGCGGAGGCCGGTCGGGCCGAGCTGACCCGGTGGCTGGCCTCCCCCGGCGAGCCCGAGACGATCCGGCACGACCTGTCGGTCAAGGTCCGCGGCGCGTCGCTGGGCGACCGGGACGCGTTGCTCGCCGAGGTCGCCCGGCACCGGGACCTGCACGCCGAGCGCCTCGGGGTCTACCTCGCGATCGAGGCGAAGGACTTCCCCGACCGGTCGGCGCTGTCGGGACGGCGGCTGCACCAGCACCTGGTGCTGCGCGGCGGCATCCGGGCCGAGCGGGCGCTGGTCGAGTGGTGCGACGAGGTGCTGGCCGCGATGCGGGAGGACGACCGGCGATGACCCCCTACCCCACCCTGCTGCGACCGCTGGACCTGGGTTTCACGACCCTGCGCAACCGCGTCGTGATGGGCTCCATGCACACCGGCAACGAGGACCGCGCCAAGGACTTCGACGCGCTGGCCGCCTACTTCGCCGAACGGGCGCGCGGCGGCGTCGGACTCATCGTGACCGGCGGGTTCTCCCCCAACCTGGTCGGCTCGCTCTACCCGTTGTCGTCCAAGCTGACCACGCACCGCGAAGCGCGCCGCCACCGCGTCGTCACGCAGGCCGTGCACGAGCACGGCGGCAAGATCGCCCTCCAGCTGCTGCACGCGGGCCGGTACTCCCACCACCCGTTCAGCGTGTCCGCGTCACCCCTCAAGGCCCCGATCAGCAGGTTCCGGCCACGGGCCCTGTCGGACCGGGGCGTGCGGGCGCAGGTCGACGCGTTCGCCCGCGCCACGGCACTGGCCCGCGAGGCGGGCTACGACGGCGTCGAGGTCATGGGCTCCGAGGGCTACCTCATCAACCAGTTCCTCGCGCCGCGCACCAACCGGCGCACGGACCGCTGGGGCGGCAGCGCGGAGAACCGGCGGCGGATCGCCGTCGAGGTCGTGCGCCGCTGCCGCGAGGCCGCCGGACCGGACTTCATCCTCGTCTACCGGCTCTCCGCGCTCGACCTGGTGGAGGACGGCCAGACCTGGGACGAGGTGGTCGCGCTCGGCCGGGAGGTCGAGGCGGCCGGGGCGACGATCGTCAACACCGGCATCGGCTGGCACGAGGCCCGCGTGCCCACCATCGTCACCTCCGTGCCACGAGCCGCGTTCACGACGGTCACCGCCGGGCTCCGCCCGCACCTCGGCATCCCGGTGGTCACCTCGAACCGGATCAACATGCCCGAGGTCGCCGAGGAGGTGCTGGCGCGCGGCGACGCGGACCTGGTGTCGATGGCGCGACCGTTCCTGGCCGACCCGGACTGGGTGCGCAAGGCCGAGACCGGCCGCGAGGACGAGATCAACACCTGCATCGCGTGCAACCAGGCGTGCCTGGACCACACGTTCTCCTTGAAGAAGGCGTCCTGCGTGGTCAACCCGCGCGCGGGCAACGAGACCACGCTGCGGTTGCTGCCGACCCGCCGCGCCAAGCGGGTCGCCGTCGTCGGCGCGGGTCCGGCGGGGCTGGCCGCGGCGACCGCGCTGGCCGAACGCGGCCACGACGTGGTGCTGTTCGAGGCCGACGACGACATCGGCGGCCAGTTCGCCATCGCCCGCCGCATCCCGGGCAAGGAGGAGTTCGCCGAGACGATCCGCTACTTCCGGCGGCGGATCGAGCTGACCGGGGTGCGGCTGCGGCTCGGCGTCCGGGTGACCGCCGACGACGTGGCCGACTTCGACGAGGTGGTGGTCGCCACGGGCGTCGTGCCCCGCGTGCCCGCGATCCCCGGCGTGGAGCGCGCTCTGTCCTATGTGGACGTCGTGCGGCACGGCGCGCCGGTGGGCGACCGGGTGGCGGTCATCGGCGCGGGCGGGATCGGCGTGGACGTGGCCGAGTTCCTGACCCACGCCTCCTCCCCCGCCCTCGACGTCGAGCGGTGGCGGGCCGAGTGGGGCGTCACCGACCCGGAGCGCGTGCGCGGCGGCGTGACCGCGCCCCGGCCCGCGCCCGCCGCCCGCCGGGTGTACCTGTTGCAGCGCAAGGAGTCCCGGATCGGCAAGGGGCTGGGCAGGACGACCGGCTGGGTGCACCGGGCGGCGCTGGCGGCCAAGGGCGTCGAGCAGCTGACCGGGGTCAACTACGAGCGGATCGACGACGCCGGCCTGCACGTCACGTTCGGGCCCGGCCGGGAGCGGCCCAGGGTGCTCGACGTGGACACGGTCGTGGTGTGCGCCGGGCAGGAGTCGGTGCGCGACCTGGTGGACGCGCTCACCGCGCGCGGCGTCGTCACCCACGTCATTGGCGGCGCGGACGTCGCCGCGGAACTGGACGCCAAGCGCGCCATCGACCAGGGCACGCGACTCGCGGCCACGATCTGACCAGGAGGACCGGTGAACGCGGCACTGCGGTTCCAGGAGGCCGTCGAGGCGGGCGACGTCGTCGGCGCGACGGAGTTCTTCAGCGACGACATCACGTTCCACAGCCCGGTGAAGTTCCGGCCGTTCGAGGGGATCGACGCGGTCCGCGCCCTGTTCCGGGTGCTCCAGCGGACGTTCGAGGACTTCCGGTACGTGGGCCGCTACGACGGGACCGACGGTCACGTCCTGCACTTCCGCACCACCGTGAACGGCAAGCAGGTCGAGGGCATCGACCTCATCGGGCTCGACGCGGACGGCCGGATCGGCACGTTCACCGTGATGATCCGGCCGCAGTCGGCGCTGACGGCGGTCGGCGAGGCCATCTGGGCCGGCCTGGTCGCCGACGGCGTCGTGCCGGGGCAACCGGGCTGACGCGCTCACCGCAGCCCGTAGGCCCGGATGATCGTCTGGTCGACCGAGTTGCCCGCGGCGTCACGCGCCCGTGCCCGGAGCGAGACGAACCGCGCGCCGGCGGGGTGGGCGACGGCCGCGAGCCACCGCCCGCCCGACCCGACCAGCGGCACGGGCCGCCACGACGCGCCGTCGTCGAACGAGACCTGCACGACCGGCCTGGCCACGTCCGCGACACCGGTGACGCCGTTGCGCCGCACGGACACCGGGATCACGAAGGGCCGGCCGGCGGCGGCCCGGTTGTCCGCGTCCAGCGACGGGGCGAACCGCACCGCCAGCAGCGGCAGCGCCGCGGGTTCCGCGCCGGCGACGTGCCGCGAGGTGAACGACCAGTCGGCGACCACGCGTGACGACAGCCCCACCCGCTCCGCCTCGGCGTGCACCAGGTACGTGCCCTCCTCCGGCGGCAGCACGCCGGACACGGAGCCCGCGTAGGGCGACTCGCCGAGCAGCACGCCGTCGCGGCTCAGCGTGGTCCTCGCCGCCGTGGTCTCGGAGTGCCCGTAGTGGTTGGCGTCCTGGTCGGTGAACAGCGGCACGGAGACCGCGACCCCGTCGCCGAGCCGGCCCGCCCACTCGGCGACCCGGGCCGACTCGGGGAACGCCGGCCCGAACACCGCCGCGTTCCACCTCTCCGCCACCGCCCGGCCCGGGGTGAACCGGCGCGGCCGCGCCGTGGCCTGGTAGCTCTGCGGCGGGTAGGCGTGCGGCGCGGGCATCTGGAGGAAGTCGCCGTGCCAGTCGACGCCGGGCGCGTAGAACTCGGTGATCCGCAGCGGCAGCGGACCGCCCGCGACCTGGTCGCGGAAGCCGGACGTGCCGGGCGCGGCCGAGGCGACCACGGAGTCGACCCGGACCAGGTCGCGGCGGTGGAACGCGCGGTCGAGGCGTCGGGGCACCGCGCCGTCGTGCCGCCACGCGACCGAGTACTGGTAAGGGCTGCCGACGAAGCCGCCGGCGCCGTCCGGCCGGGCCAGGCGTCCGGTGACGGTGAAGCCCGCCGCGCCCGGAGCGGACGTCCGGGAGGGTGCGAACAGCACGTCACCGGGCAGGAACCCGACGAAGCCGGTGCCGGTCTCGCCCCAGGAGGCCGTGCGGTGGAAGAACACCTCGGTGTAGCCGGCCCGGGCCTCGCGCTGGTCCACCGACAGCCCGATGGGTCTGCCGGCGCGGGCGTCGACCACCAGCTCGGTCGGTCCCGTGACGGCGAGGGCGGGTTCCAGCACCTGGGTCAGCCGGCCGGTGGCCGGGGTCAGGACGGACGCGTCGACGTAGTACGTGCCCCTCGGCACGCGCGTGACGACGGTGCCGGAGGGGTCGTGCGCCGCGAAGGTGCGGCGGTGCTCCACGTCGACGAGCCGGAAGGAGTGCTCGGGGGTGGGCGCGCCGGTGTGGTCCAGGAAGGTGAGCTTTACGTCGTAGCTCTCCACCTCCCTGGTGAGGCTGATCGGCGTGCGCAGCGGCGCGGGGCCGCCGGTGGCGACCACGGCGCCGGTGTAGCGGCCGTCGGGCGCGTCCAGGGAGGTGTCGACGGTGACGCGGACGGTGGCCTCGCCGCCGGCGGGCAGGGTGAGCGAGGACGGGGTGAACGAGACCATGCCCGCGGGCGCGGGGTCGCCGTTCGGGTCGCGCAGGTCGGCGGTCGGGGTGAGGGTGACGGCGGTCGGGCCGGTGTTGCGGTAGTCGACCCGCGACCGGAGGGGTTCGTCGTCGTGGTGCGGCCACCGGGCGACGCCGAGGCCGAGCGACGCGGGTTCGGTGGTCACCGCCTGGGTGATCGCCGCGGCCACGTCGACCCGGCCCGCCCCCTGGTCGTGCACGGTGAGGTCGGGGTTGGGGCTCGCACTGGTCATGAGCGCGCTCTTGAGCTGCGCGGCCGTCCAGTCGGGGTGCTGGGCGGCGAGGATCGCCGCCGCGCCCGCCACGTGCGGCGCGCTCATCGAGGTGCCGGACAGCGCCACGTGCCCGGCGTCGACCGGCGTCCCGATGCGGCCGTTCGCCGCCCTGGCGGCCACGATGCCCACGCCCGGCGCGGTGAGGTCGGGCTTGACCGCCTCGTCGCCCCAGCGGGGCCCGCGCGAGGAGAAGTCGGCCAGCCGGTCCGACCGGTCCACCGCGCCGACGGTGAGGGCGAGGTCGGCCGCCGCCGGGCTGCCGATCGTCTGCTCGGACGGCCCGCTGTTGCCCGCCGACACCACGAACAGCGCGCCGCTCGCGCGGGTCAGCCGGTTGACGGCCAGCGACACCGGGTCGGTGCCGTCGGTGCGCGTCGAGCCGCCGAGGCTCAGGTTGACCACGTCCGCGCCCGCCGCCGCGGCCCACTCCATGCCGGCGATGACGTCGGACTCGTAGCCACCGCCCTGGTCGCCGAGGACCTTCCCGTTGAGCACCGAGCTGCCCGGCGCGACGCCCTGGTAGGCGCCCGAGCCGGTGATGGTCGCGGCGACGTGCGTGCCGTGGCCGACCCGGTCGTCGGTGTCCGGGCTGTCGGTGAAGTTGCGCGACTCCACGACCGCGCCCGCGAGGTCGGGGTGCGTGACGTCGACGCCGGAGTCGAGGACCGCGACCCGCGCGCCCGCGCCGGTGTGCCCGGCCCGCCACGCCACCGGCGCGCCGATCTGCGGGACGCTGCGGTCGAGCGCCGCCTCGACCCGGCCGTCCAGCCACACCTTCGCCACCCCGGAGCCCCGGATGCCGGCCCAGGCGGTCGTGCCCTTGGGCACTTCGACGGCGTACCCGCCGATGACGGGCAGCGGCTCGCCGGCCACCCCCGGCCCGGTCGAGGTCACGATCAGCCGCGTCACGCGGGTCGACCGGTCGTCGTAGCCGGCCCGGACCAGGCCGGTGACGTCGAACAGGCGCGCGTCCAGCCGTCCCGAGGCCACGTCGCCCAGCACGTCGGTCGGCAGCACGCTCAGGTCGCCGTGCTCGTCGAGCCGCTGCACGAACCGCACGTGGTCGCGCCCGGCACCGGGCCGCACCGCGGCACGCCCGCCGCGCAGCGCGACGACGTCGCCCGTGAGCAGCGTGACCGTGCCCTCCGGTCCCGCGTCGGCCGGAGGGGCCGTAGGTCGTGCGGCCGGCTCCGGCGGTGCGGCGGCGGCCGGGACGCCCGCGGCGATCGTCACCGCCACGGCCACCGGCCCTAGCAGTGCCCGTGTCCTGCGCGCCATCGGAACTCCCCTCACCGGACCGTCACCTCAAGTGACTTGACCACCTCGGGGAGTTACGGTGATGAGGTCCCACCCGGTTGGCCCAGCGCGACGGGGGTGATTCCCGCCCATCGGGAGAACCGGCGGGGCTGGCGTCGAGATCGATTCAGCGGACATCTCGCACTGGAGCGATCATGCCCGAGTCACGCACGCCCGCGGCGGTCCTCGCGCCGGCCGTGGCACTGCCGCTGGTGACCTCCCACGCGGCCGGGGCAGCGGTCCTGGTCGCCGAACTGCCCGGGCTCCCCGACTGCCCCACCCACCGCGCGGCCACCGACCTGGGCGCGGGACGCCCCTCCGGGCTCAACCCGGCGTGGTCGTCGGCAGCCCGGACCCGCAGGCGCTGCGCTGGGACGGCGCCGGCGTGACGGTGCTCAGCGCCTCCGGCGGCGTGGCCCTCGGCCGGCAGGCGCTCAACGTGCCGGGAAGGTCGTCCACCCGGGTTCCCTGGGCGGCGCGCACAGCCTGCCGACGGCGTTGAACGACCGGGGTGTGGTCGTCGGCGAGGCCACCACCCCCGACGGCGCGCTGAAGGCCGCGAAGTGGACCCCGCCGACCGCCACGCCCGTCCGGTGGCTCAGGGCTGGAACCGGTAGCCCCGACCGGGTTCGGTGAGCAGGTGCCGCGGGTGCGCCGGGTCCGGCTCCAGCTTGCGGCGCAGCTGCACCAGGTACACGCGCAGGTAGTGGGTGGCCGACGTGTGGTTCGGCCCCCACACCTCCGCCAGCAGCCGCCGCGGGCTGAGCACCTCGCCGCGCGCCCGCACCAGCGCTTCCAGCAGGCCCCACTCGGTCGGGGTCAGGTGCACCTCGGCGCCGTCGCGGTGGATGCGCTTCGCGGTCAGGTCGACGGTGAACGACGCGGCGCGCACGGTCGGCTCGTCCGCCCGCGCCTGCCGCGTGGTCGCCCGCCGCACGGCCGCGCGCAGCCGGGCCAGGAACTCGTCCACGCCGAACGGCTTGGTCACGTAGTCGTCCGCGCCGGCGTCCAGCGCCCGCACCTTGTCCGCCGAGCCGAGCCGGGCGGACAGCACGACGATCGGCGCGGTCGTGACCCGGCGCAGCCCGGTGATCACGTCGACGCCGTCGAGGTCGGGCAGGCCGAGGTCGAGCACGACCACGTCGGGGCGCTCCTCGGCCGCCCGCAACGCCGACGCGCCGTCCGCCGCGGTCAGCACCCGGTAGCCGTGGGCGTTGAGGCTGATCCGCAGCGCGCGCACGATCTGCGGGTCGTCGTCCACCACCAGGACCGTGGTCATGCCGTCTTCGCCGCCGCGATCGGCAGGGAGATGACGATCGTCAGACCACCGCCGGGCGTGTCCTCGGCGGTGATGGAGCCGCCCATCGCGTCCACGAAGCCCTTGGCCACGCTCAACCCGAGGCCGACGCCGGGCGTGGCGTCCCGGTCGCCGAGGCGTTGGAACGGCGCGAACACCGCGCTCGCCGTGTTCTTCGGCAACCCCTGCCCGTGGTCCACCACCCGCAGCTCCACCCGGTCGCCGTAGGCGCTGGCGCGCACCGCGACCTCCGGCTCGTCGACCCGGATCAGGCCGTCGCCGTTGACGTCGACGCGGCGGCGGGGGGTGAGCCTGCCGTGCCGCAGCGCGTTGTCGACCACGTTGGCCACCACGCGCTCGAGGAGGCCGAGGTCGGCGAGCACGGGCGGCAGGTGCTCGGCCACGTCTACCGACACCGTGCGGCGTTCGTCGATGCCGGCCAGGGCCCGCGCCACCACCTCGTCGTAGGTCACCGCGCGCAACTGCGGCACGACCGCGCCGGTGGCCAGCCGGGAGGAGTCGAGCAGATTGTCGATCAGGCCGGTGAGGCGGTCCGCCGACACCTCCACGGTCTCCAGCAGCTCGGCCGTGTCCTCGGCGGACAACGCCAGGTCCGCGTCGCGCAGGCTGCCGATCGCCGCCTTGATCGACGTCAACGGCGTGCGCAGGTCGTGGCCGACGGCGGACAGCAGCGCGGTGCGCAGCTCGGTGGTCTCCGCGCGCCGCTGCGCCTCGGCGGTCTCGGCGGCCATCCGCTGCTGCCGCAGCGCCATCAGCGCCTGACCGGCCGCGGCCTCCAGCGCCCGCTGGTCGGCGGCGGGCAGCGCCCGGCCGCGCAGCGCCAGGTGCACGTCCGCGGTCACGGGCACGTCCACGTCCGCGTCGTCGGGCTCGGCGCATGGCCGCGGGCCGACGCACGCCACCCGCTCCCACTCGCCGTCCCGGCGTTCCAGCAGCGCCACCGACTCCAGGGCGAAGTTCTCCCGCACCTTCTCCAGCAGCCGGGCCAGCGGGTAGGGGCTGGTCAGCACGGTGCGGGCGTAGGAGGCGAGCAGCGCTGCCTCGGTGCGGGCCCGCGCGCCCTGCTCGGCCAGCCGGGACGCGCGGTCGACCACGAGCGCGACGACGACCGCGACCACCAGCATGGCGACGAGCGTGACCACGTTGCCCGGGGTCGCGACGGCCAGGCTGTAGTAGGGCGGGGTGAAGAAGAAGTTCAGCAGCCCGGCGCCGAGGAACGCCGCCGTCAGCGCCGGGCCGTGCCCGCCGACCAGCGCGACCACGACGGTGGCCAGGAAGAACCCGACCAGGTCGGTCGAGGACCGCAGGCCGTCGCTCCACAGCAACCCGAGCGCCGTCACGGTGGCCGGCAGCAGCACCGCCAGGACCCACCCGAGCAGCACGCGGGACCGGGGCCGGGCCACCCCGCCCCACCTCCAGCGCGGGCCGCGCCGGGACTCGTCGTGGGTGACCATGTGCACGTCGATCGGCCCGGACGCCTGCACGGTCGCCGCGCCGATGCCCTCGTCGAACACCCTGGCCAGCCGCGACCGGCGGGACGTGCCGAGCACGAGCTGGGTGGCGTTCACGCCGCGGGCGAAGTCCAGCAGCGCGGTCGGCACGTCGTCGCCGACGACGGTGTGGAACGTCGCGCCCACGTCCTCGGTCACCCGCCGGAACGCGGCCACGAGCTGCGGCGACACCCCCGTGAGCCCGTCACCGCGCAGGATGTGCACGACCATCAGCTCCGCGCCCGCGCGGGCGGCGATGCGGCGGGCCCGGCGGATCAGCGTCTCGCTCTCCGGGCCGCCGCTGATGGCGACCACGACCCGTTCCCGGGTCTCCCACGTGTCGGTGATGCTCTGCTCGGAGCGGTAGCGCTGCAGCGCCACGTCGACCTGGTCGGCCAGCCACAGCAGCGCCAGCTCGCGCAGCGCGGTGAGGTTGCCGAGCCGGAAGTAGTTGCCGAGCGCCGCGTCGATCTTGTGGGCGGCGTAGACGTTGCCGTGGGCCAGGCGGCGGCGCAGCGCCTCCGGCGTGAGGTCGACCAGCTCGACCTGCTCGGCCCGCCGCACCACCTCGTCGGGCACGGTCTCGCGCTGCCGCACGCCGGTGATGCGCTCGACCACGTCGGTGAGCGATTCGAGGTGCTGCACGTTGACCGCGGACAGCACGTCGACGCCCGCTTCCAGCAGCTCCTCGACGTCCTGCCAGCGCTTGGCGTTGCGGGAACCGGGCGCGTTGGTGTGCGCCAGCTCGTCCACGACGGCCACCTCGGGCCGCCGGGCCAGCAGCGCGTCGAGGTCCAGCTCGGTGAGGTCGCCGCGGACCGGGCGGCGGGGCAGCTGCTCCAGCCCGTCCAGCAGCGCGGCGGTGTTCTCCCGGCCGTGCGTCTCGACCACGCCGACGACGACGTCCGTGCCGCGGACCAGGCGGCGGTGCGCCTCGCCGAGCATGGCGAACGTCTTGCCCACACCGGGCGCCGCGCCGAGGTAGATCCTCAGCTCGCCGCGCTTGCGCTTGCCTGCCACGGGCACAGTGTGCTCGTGCCCACCGGGGCGCGGGACCGGACCTCGTCCCTTTACGCGGTCTTGACGCCCGGTCGAAGTGTTCACGCGGAGTTCGGCTCCGCGCACCACCCCGGCGCGCGGGCGGAAACCGATACTTCGGCCTGCCGCGTTCGGTCAGGATCGGAGCACCGCATGTCTCACGACCACCACGACCACACCCACGAGCACCACCACGAAGAGGTGGAGGGCGGTTGGCGCGACGAGCGGGACGACCGGCCGCTGTCGGTGGCGCGACGTCGGTTCCTGGCGGGTCTGGGCGCCGCGGGCGTCGCCACCACGCTGGGTGCCGGGCCGGCGCACGCGCACGACGACCGGCCGCCCGTGCCGGTGAACCCGTGGGGCGGGCGCGGGCGCTGGTTCGCGGGCGACCACCACATCCACACCAAGTACTCCTCCGACGGCCAGTACGAGGTGGCCCAGCAGGTCGCCAAGGCGCGCGAGCACGGGCTGGACTGGGTGGTCATCACCGACCACGGCGGCGTGGCGCACGAGAAGTTCTCCGTCGGCCAGGTCGCGCCGGACGTCGAGCAGGCCCGCGAGGCCCACCGCGACGTGCTGGTCTACCAGGGGTTGGAGTGGAACATCCCCGGCGCCGAGCACGCCACGGTGTTCCTGCCGCCCGGCGGTTCCGCGGTGGACGTCCTGCGGGCGTTCGAGGCGGCCTACGACGGCGGCGTCCTGTCCACGCCGGTCGCGAGCGGCGGCAAGGGCCTGATCGCCCGCGCCACCTCGGCCGACGGCGAGCCGTACGCGCTGGCGGCCCTGCGGTTCCTGGAGGCGCAGGTGCTCGCCGGGCGCACGGAGATCGCGCTGATGTTCGCCAACCACCCGGCCCGGCGCGGCGTGGACAGCCCGCACGAGCTGCGGGGGTGGCGCGACGCGGCGCCCGGCGTGGCGGTCGGCATGGAGGGCGCGCCCGGTCACCAGGCGGCGGGCATCCGGACCGCCGACGGCGGGCGGGGCGGCGCGCGCGGCTACTACGACGGCGCCCCCAACCAGGACAGCTTCCCCGGCTTCGCACCGAACGCGGCGGAGAACCCGTACCGCACCTACGGCGGGTTCGACTGGATGACCGCCAAGGTCGGCGGCCTGTGGGACTCGCTGCTGGCCGAGGGCAGGCCGTGGTGGGTCACGGCGACCTCCGACGCGCACCAGGTGCACCTGGACACGCACAAGCCGGGTCCGGGCGACCACAACACCACCGGCAGCCGCGGCGCGCCCGTGGACACCGGCACGCCGCAGGTCTACGGCGACTACTGGCCCGGCTTCTACAGCTCCACCCTGGTCGGCGCGGACTCGAAGTCCTACGTGGACGTGATGCGCGGCATGCAGGGCGGCCGGGTCGTCGCGGTGCACGGGCGGATCGTCAACGGGCTGAACCTGCGGGTGCGCTCGCTCGGCGAGGGCGACAACCGGGGCGTCACGATCGGCGGCCGCACGTTCGTCCGGCGCGGCGACGACGTCGAGGTGGTGGTCGAGGTCGACCTGGCGCGGGGCCCGAACTTCTCGGGCGTGGTGCCCCGGCTCGCCAAGGTGGACCTGATCGCCGGTCCGGTCACCGGCCCGGTCGTCGACCGCGACGCGTTCTCCGCGCCGGCGACGAAGGTGGTCAAGACGTTCGAGGTCGCCCGCGGCGCCCGTGGCACGGTGAAGTTCACGCACACCTTCCGCGGTGTCGAGGGTGCGTTCTACCTGCGGGTGCGCGGGTCGGACGGCAAGCGGCTGACCTCCGACGGCAACCCGGTGATGGACGTCGTCGGCGACGCCGACCCGTGGTCGGACCTGTGGTTCTACGCCAACCCGGTGTTCGTGGACGTCATCTGATGACCTGGCTCGGCGCCGTGCCCGCGCTGTCCGCCCGGGTGTCGGGTGAGGTGGACGTGGCCGGGTCGGCGGTGGCGCTCGGCGGGCCGGTGGTCGTGCTCGACGACTCGGACACGCCGGCCGCGCGGGCCGCCAGGGCGGCGCGGGACCGGCTCGACGGCCGGTGCGCCCGGTTCCCCGGCCGGTCGGCGCTCACCGGCACGCACCCGGCGGCCGAGGTGGTGGCGGCGTCGGCGATCGACCGGGTGGTGGGCATCGGCGTCGAGGTCGCGCCGACCGACCGGGTGGAGGCGCTGGGGTTCCCGCGGCCGGTCTGCCGGGACGGCGAGGTGCCGCTACTCGCGGAGCCCGCGGCCGGAGGCGTGCCGCGCCCGGCGGAGGCCGAGAGCCCGCACGAGTGCCGCGGGGGTCGTTGACCCGATGCCGGGGCCGCCCGCGAACGCCCACAGGGCGATCACCGGGTCGCAGATCGCGCAACCGAGCGACGAGTGCTCGGCGAACGGCACGATCGGGTTGCCGTACAGGTGGTGCGCCACGTCCGCGGCGGTGTGGAGGAGCCACGCGACGCCGATGAACGTCCAGGACGTCAGGCCGCGGTAGGCGCAGTACGTGATGGCGGCGGTGATGGCGAACTCCCAGCCGCCGAGCCCGCCGCCGCTGAGGTAGGCCGCGCCGGCGCCGCCGACCATGACCGCGTTGAACGGCCGGCGGTGCCGCTCGGGCACGAGCGAGTTCGCCAGCACGTACAGCACACCGATGAGCAGTGCCGAGACCACGACCATCTTGGGAAGTCCTCAACGTCCGGGGGACAGGTACCCCCCGGACGTTAAGAGCACCGCGGCCGACTGGGCAGTGGCCGCGGTGCCAGACCCCAACGGGTTCTCGCCAACTACCGGACGGGGGTCGCCTCGGTGGGCTGCGCCTCGCCCAGGTCGAGGCTGGAGCGCAGCGTGATCGGCTTGAGCAGCAGCGCCGCGACCACGCCGACGACCGCGATGGCCGCCGAGATCACGAAGATGTGCCCGGTGGCGTCGCCGTAGGCGGCGCGGATGATGTGCTGCACGGCGTCCGGCAGCACGTTCAGGTTGAGGCTGCCGCCGCCACCGCCGGTGACCGGGATGCCCGCCGCCGTCAGGTCGCGGGTGATGGCCGTCTCGACCCGGCGGGCCAGGACCGCGCCGAGCACCGACACGCCGATCGTGCCGCCCAGCGACCGGAAGAACGCGATGGTCGAGCTGGCCGCGCCGATGTCCTTGAGCGGCACGGTGTTCTGCACCGCGAGCACCAGGTTCTGCATCGTCATGCCCACGCCGACGCCGACGAGCAGCATCGCGCCGCCGACCAGCACCAGCGACGTGGCGTGGTCGATCTGGCCCAGGGCGAAGAACCCGATCACGAGCGTGATCGCGCCGACCACGATGTAGGGCTTGACCCGACCGGTCTTGGTGATCAGGCGCCCGGACACGATCGACGCGCCGAGCACGCCCACCATCATCGGGATGGTCAGCAGGCCGGCCTCGGTCGGGGTGTAGCCGCGGCCGATCTGGAAGTACTGGCCCAGGAACACCGCGCCGCCGAACATGGCCATGCCCACCGCGACGCTGGCCAGGATCGCCAGGGCGGTCGTGCGCTGCTTGACGATGCGCAGCGGCACCACCGGCTCCGCCGCCCGGGCCTCCACGGCGATCGCCGCGCCGAGCAGCACCACCGCCGCGCCGACCATGGCGAACGTCTGCCACGACAGCCACGCGAACGAGCCGTCCACGAACGAGATCCAGACCAGCAGCACGCTCACGCCCACCGCGATCAGGCTCGCGCCCAGGTAGTCGATCTTCACGTTCTCCCGGCGGACGGTCCGCACCTTCAGCGTCGCCTGGAGCACGAACAGGGCGATCACGGCCACCGGCACGCCGATGAAGAAGCACCAGCGCCAGCCGAGCCACGAGGTGTCCACGATCAGGCCGCCCAGCAGCGGGCCGCCGACCGTGGCCAGCGCCATCACGCCGCCGAGGTAGCCGTTGTACCGGCCGCGCTCGCGGGGCGGGATCATCGCCGCGATCACCACCTGCACCAGCGCCTGCAGGCCGCCGACGCCGATGCCCTGGAAGGCGCGGGCGGCGATGAGCTGGCCCGCGCTCTGCGCGAAACCGCTGATCGCGGAGCCGACCACGAAGATCACGATGGCGACCTGGACCAGGGTCTTCTTGTCGAACAGGTCGGCGAGCTTGCCCCAGATCGGGGTGGCGGCGGTCGCGGTCAGCAGGGTGGCCGTCACCACCCAGGTGTACTGCGTCTGCGAGCCGTTGAGCGCGCCGATGATCTGCGGCAGGGCCGTCGAGACCACGGTGCCGCTCAGCATCGCGACGAACAACACCAACAGCAGTCCGCTCAGGGCCTCCAGGACCTGGCGGTGGCTCATCGTGCCGTCGGTGGTGGCGGGTGCGCTCATCGCGCGGCCTCCAAGGTGGAGCCGAGGGCTCCTTCGATGTCGGTGGTCAGGCGCCCGAGTGACCCGGTCAGCGCCTCGACCTCTTCCAGGGTCCAGTCGGCAAGCGCGCGGCCCAGCAGCCGGTCGTACCAGTCGCGGGCGTCGGCCAGCGCCGCCCGACCCCGGCCGGTCACCACGAGGATGCTGGCGCGGCCGTCGGCGGGGTCGGCCCGTCGTTCGACCAACCCGTTGGCGACCAGCGCGGCCACGGCCCGGCTGACCGTCGACGGGTCGAGCCCGGCGCTGGTGGCCAGCTCCTTGGCGTGGCAGCCGGTGGGGTTCTCCCCCACCCGGTCGATCTGCGCCAGGATGCCGATCAAGCCGCTCGGCACGGGATGAGGTCGCTGCTTGACCATCCGCACGACCCGCATGAGGTCGCGCAACCGGTCCTCCAGCTCACGCGCGACGGCGTCCATGCCGTCCCCCTGTCTCCTCGCTTTGCTTGCCACATACAACTATCGCCCCAAGTTGCACGTTGTGCAAGTTTGCCCAGAGTGCAGTGAGTTACACTTTGAAAGCTGCACGGCGTGCACGTTTTGGTACCGTAAGTCATCACTACGCCGAGCAACGGCCCGGTGACGCCCCGGGTCGGGAACGGACGCCGATGACCACCGCTCCCCCGCACAAGCGCGCCGCCACCGGTCGGCCGACCGTCCCCCTGCCACCCGAGCTCACCGTGCGCGACGCGGGCCCGTTCGACCCGCCGACCGCCCTCACCCGCCTGACCGAGCAGGGCCCCGTGCACCGGGTCACCATGCTCGACGGCGACCCGGCGTGGCTCGTGACCAGCCACGAACTGGCCCGCACCCTGCTCGGCGACCCGCGGTTGAGCTCGGACCGGTTCCGCAGCCGCCGCGTGCTGGAGAAGCTGCCGCAGCCGGTGCGCGCCCGGCTGACCGACAATCGGGCCCGCGCGGGCAGCTTCATCACCATGGACCCGCCGGAGCACACCCGGTACCGCAAGCTGCTCACCGGCCAGTTCACCGTGCGCCGGATGCGGCAGCTCGAACCGCGCGTGCGGCAGATCGTCGCCGAACACCTCGACGCGATGATCGCCGCCGGACCGGGCGCGGACCTCGTGCGGGCGTTCGCGCTGCCCGTGCCGTCGCTGGTGATCTGCGAGCTGCTCGGCGTCGGGTACGCCGACCGCGGCGAGTTCCAGGAGCGCACCGGAAAGCTGCTGCGCCTGGGCACGCCGGTGGACGAGGTGATGCGGCTGGCCGACGAGCTGCGGGCGTTCATGCACGGCCTGGTGCGGAGCAAGCGCGCCGAGCCCACCGACGACCTGCTGTCCGGGCTCATCCAGGCCGACCCGACGCTCACCGACGACGAGCTGGTCGGCATGGCGAACCTGCTGCTGGTCGCGGGCCACGAGACCACCGCCAACATGCTCGCGCTCGGCACGTTCGCGCTGCTGGAGCACCCCGAGCAGCTCGCCGCCCTGCGGGCCGACCCGGCGCTGATCGCCGGCGCGATCGAGGAGTTGTTGCGCTACCTGTCGATCGTCCACCTCGGCGTCGTGCGCACCACGCTGGAGGAGGTGGAGATCGCGGGCGAGGTCGTCCCCGCCGACGCGACCGTGCTCGTGTCCGTGCCCGCGGGCAACCGCGACCCGTACCAGTACCCCCGGCCGGAGGTGCTGGACGTCAACCGGCCGCGCGGCCCGCACCTGGCGTTCGGCCACGGCGTGCACCAGTGCCTCGGCCAGCAGTTGGCCCGGGTGGAGATGGCGGTCGCGTTCACCGGGCTGCTCACCCGCCTGCCCGGCCTGCGCCTCGCCGTGCCGGCGGCCGACGTGCCGATGCGCGACGACATGCTCGTCTACGGCGTGCACTCACTGCCGATCACGTGGGACGACGAACGCGCTGCGGCCCCGAACGGCGGCGTTTGACGCCGGATCGCCACGGGCGTCCACATTCCGCGATTCGTCTTCCGATCGTTTCGCCCCGACCGCGCCGCCGGCGCGGTCGGGCATTCGACACGTCGTCGTCTGAATCGAGGAGCTGAAATTCGTGGTGCCGTTCCACTTCGGCCAGGAGTACGCCGACCCGGGCAAGCGCGCCGAATTGTTGGGCGCGTGCGGCGCGGCGGGCGTCACCACCGTGGACCCGGTCGAGGCCAAGCCCGTCACGATCGGCGACTGACCCCCGGCGTGACCGGTTTCCCCGGCGTCAGGCCGGATCGGGGCGGACGGCGGCGAAGCCGACCTCCAACCTCGCGATCATCACGTCGATGAGGTCCGCCATCTCGGGCCGCTCGGCCGCGTCGAGCCACCAGCCCACGATCACCCGCAGGGTCGCCATGACGGTGGCCGCGAACATGGCCGGGTACAGGTCGGCGGCGGGGTCGACACCGACGCGGGCCGCGACCACCTCGGCCAACTCCCGCTCCTGCACCGCGAACGCGGCGATCTGGTGGGGCAGCAGGGCGGGCGTGCGGCGCAGGGCGCGCAGTTGCGCCACCCGGTCCGGGTCTACCCGGTCGGGCACGACGGCGACCAGCGCGGCGTGCAGGGCGTGCAGGACCGGCTCCTCCCGGGGCCGGTCCTGGAACGCCCGGACGAACGCGGCGGCGGTGGCGACGTCACCGGCGACCACCGCCTCCTCCTTGGAGGAGAAGTAGTTGAAGAACGTGCGCAGCGAGACGCCCGCCTCGGTGGCCACCTGCTCCACGGTCACCCCGTCGAGCCCGTGCGCCACGCACAGCCGCAGGGCGGCGTCGGCCAGCGCCGTCCGCGTGGCCAGCTTCTTGCGTTCGCGCAGTCCTGACACGGGCGAAAGTGTCGCACCCGCCCGACCGCGAGCCGGACAAGTGCGACACCGTGTCGCACCCGCCCGACCGCGAGCCGGACAAGTGCGACACCGTGTCGCCGGTGCCCCGAGGTCTCGCTAGTGCCCCGAGGCCATCTCGGCCGCCAACCGCTCGTCACCGCTGAGGGTCTTGAGCGGCTTCTCCTTGATGAACAGCACCGCCACCAGCGCCAGCACCGCGATCGGCGCGCCGATGAGGAACAGCTCGGCGGTGGCCGTGGCGTAGATCTCCCGCACGACCAGCCGCACCGGCTCGGGCAGCAGCGCCAGGTCGGGCACCGTGCCCTCGCCGCCACCGGGCGCCGGGCCGAACTTCTCCTCGCTCAACGACGTCACCCGGTTCGCGAGGACCGCGCCGAGCGCGCTCACGCCGATCGCGCCGCCGAGGCTGCGGAAGAACGTGAGGGTCGACGTGGTGGCGCCGAGGTCGCGGGCGGGCACGTCGTTCTGCGCCGCCAGCACCAGGTTCTGCATGAGCATGCCGACGCCGATGCCCAGCACGGCCATGTGCACGCTGACCACGAGCACGCCGGTGTCGGCGTCGATGGTGGCCAGCAGCAGCATCCCGCCGATCATGATCACGCCACCGGCGACGAGGAAGGCCTTCCACCGGCCCCACTTGGTGATCAGCTGCCCGGCGACGGTGGACGACACCAGCAGGCCGAAGATCATCGGCAGGCTCATCAGGCCCGCCTGCGTCGGCGACTTGCCCAGGCCGATCTGGAAGTACTGGGACAGGAACACCGTGCCGCCGAACATCGCCACGCCGACCAGCGCGCTGGCGAGCGTCGTCAGCGCGACCGTGCGGTTGGCGAAGATCGTCAGCGGCACGATGGGGTCGGCCGCCCGCGACTCCACCCACACCGCGAGCGCGAGCAGCACCACGCCGACCGCCACGAGCACCGCCGTCCACGCCGAGGCCCACTCGAACTGGTGACCCGCCAGCGTCGACCACACCAGCAGCGTGGACACGCCGCCGACGATCAGGGCCGCGCCCAGGTAGTCGATCGTGACCTCCTTGCGCACCACCGGCAGGTTCAGCGTGCGCTGGAGCAGCACGATGGACGCCAGCGTGAACGGCACGCCGATGAAGAAGCACCAGCGCCACCCCAGCCACGAGGTGTCCACCATGAGGCCGCCGATGAGCGGGCCGGCGACCGTGCCGACGCCGAACACCGCGCCGAAGATGCCGGCGTAGCGGCCCATCTCGCGCGGCGGGATCATCGCCGCCATCACGATGGTGGCCAGCGCCGTCATGCCGCCCGCGCCCAGGCCCTGCACGACGCGGCTCGCGATGAGCACCTCGACGTTCGGCGAGAAGCCCGCGATGAGCGAGCCCACCACGAACAGGCCGAGGGAGAGCTGGATCAGCAGCTTGCGGCTGTAGAGGTCGGCGAGCTTGCCCCACAGCGGCACGGTCGCCGTCATCGCCAGCAGCTCGGTCGTGACGACCCAGGTGTAGACCGACTGCGTGCCGTGCAGGTCGGCGATGATGCGCGGCAGCGCGTTCGACACGATGGTCGAGGCCAGGATGGCCATGAACATGCCCAGCATGAGGCCGGACATGGCTTGCACGACGTCCCGGCGCGAGGTCGTGCCGGTTTCGGTGGACATCGATTCCCCCATGTGGTGATCGCGTGTTCGGTGTTCGCTCGTTCGGTGATCGCTCGTTCGGTGATCGCTCGTTCGGTGATCGCTCGTTCGGTGATCGCTCGTTCGGTGATCGCGTGGTCGGTGATCGCGTGGTCGGTGATCGCGTGGTCGGTTCATCGGGCGCTGGGTGGGTTGTCGAGCCCCGCCGCGAGGAGGTCGAGCGCTTCGGCGAGCAGGTCGTGCAGGGACGCGGCGGTGTTGGACCAGCGCGCCACCGCCACCCGGAACGCCGCGCCCGCCGCCGCGCCGAGAAGCAGCGGGTAGGTGTCGTCGGCGGGCAGGCCCACCCGTTCGGCGATGCCCTCGACCAGTTGGCGCTCCAGGGCCTCGCCCCCGGCGAACAGGCGGGCCAGCAGCACGGGGTGCTGCTGCACCACCCGCATCCGCAGCAGCCAGTGCTCGCGGTCGTCCGCCAGCTCCGCCGAGACCTCCGCCAGCAGCGCCTCGCGCACCGCCGAGGCCGCGGACAGGTCCGGGGCCTGGGCGACGACCGCGGCGCGGACGCGCGGGCCGGCGTCCGGGTCCGGGCCGAGGACGGCGTCCTCCTTGCTCGGGAAGTAGTTGAAGAAGGTGCGCGGCGAGACGTCGGCGGCGGCGCTGATGTCCTCCACGGTGACGTGGTCGAGGCCGTGCTCGGCGACCAGGCGGACGGCGGCGCGCCCGAGCGCCTCGCGGGTCTGCCGCTTCTTGCGGTCGCGGAGCCCCTCGGCTCCCTGCGGGGTCACCGGGCCAGCGTAGGAATAAAAGTGCACTCACTGCAAGTTTGCAGGGACTGCACCATTGTGATCCGACCCTCGTCCGGCACTCGCACCACCGACCCCTCCGCCCGTGTTCCGCACGTCCGCCTCGGCCGGGCGATTGTGCGGCACGAACGGGGCCTTGCCACAAGACCCCCGGTGTGATATATGTTCGAAGTGGGCAGGAGTGCCGCGCCCTCCTGATCCCCACCTCACCCCCCGCTCGGTCCGGCGTTTCGGCTTACCACTCGAACGAGTGAGATTTCCGGACCGATCGGTAACCGGCGTGATCCACAGTGGACCGTCGGTGACGCAAAACGCTTTCCGCCGGCGAGTTTGCCCCGCCCGATGCGGGGCAGTCGGAATCATCGCTGCGGTGCATCGGTCAAAAGCGCGCCGACCACCCTCGCCGTCCACACGGATTCGACCCGATGACCCCCAGGCCCGCGCGGCCGGGAACGGTGGGCACCTCGTTCACGATTGTTCGTGGTGCCACCCGGTAGGGGGGATTTCGCCGGACGGCCGATCACTTGCGGAGACTGCCGTGACGGAAAATCTTGAAGCTGAAGCAGCTGTCCCACTCTCGAATGAACTCTTCGGCCTTTCCGCTGACCGCGTGGTGGTGCCCGCCTACGACCGCTCGCGACTGCGGCCCGCCGTCGTCCACTTCGGGGTCGGCGGGTTCCACCGCGCGCACCAGGCGATGTACTTCGACAAGCCGGCCGAGTTGGGGTTCACCCACTGGGGCGTCATCGAGGTGGGGATGAAGCACCCCGAGACGGGTGAGGTGCTCAGCGCGCAGGACAACCTGTTCACCGTGGTCCGGCGCGGGTCCCACGCCGGCCAGGCGAGGGTGGTCGCCGGCATGGTCGAGCACCTCCTGCCGGCCGACGACCCGGACGCGGTGCGGGAGCGGTTGTCCGACCCGGAGATCCGGCTGGTGACGTTGACGATCACCGCCGACGGCTACGCCGTGCCCGACGACCCCGAGCGGGCGCGCGACTCCGTGTTCGGATTGCTGGTCGACGCCCTGGGCGCCCGCCGCCGCGCCCGCCGCGCGCCGTTCACCGTCCTGTCGTGCGACAACCTGCCGGACTCCGCCGCCGCGGTGCGCGAGTCGGTCATGGCGCCGGCCCGGCGGCGCGACCCGGCCCTCGCGCGGTGGATCGCGGAGCGGGTCACCTTCCCCGGGAGCATGGCGGACCGGATCACCCCGGCGACCACGTCGGAGGACCGGGACGAGGTCGAGCGCGAGTTCCGCATCGACGACCGCTGGCCGGTGATCACCGAGCCGTTCAGCCAGTGGGTCGTGGAGGACGCCTTCTGCAACGACCGGCCGCCGCTGGACCGGGTGGGCGTGCGGTTCGTGCCGGACGTCGCGCCCTACGAGCTGATCAAGAGCGGGCTGCCCGACGGGGCCCACACCTCCGCGCTGGACACGCTGCGCGGCAGGGGCGCGCGAGCCCTGCTGGAGGACCTGGCCGCGCCGGCGGCGCACGTCGGCGCCCGGTAGCGGCGTCGCGTCACCTCGTCGGGTGAGGGTGCGGTTCGGACGGGCGTGCCGGGTTGAAACGCCCGCACGGTGGCGGAACCCTGGTGGCCGAAGGCCTGGCAAGATCGACTCGCGAGGGGAACGATGCTCCGCAGCACTCGCCTGTTCGGCCCGAAGCGCCGCGTGACCTTCTCGCTGCCGCTCGACGACCCGCGCGGGCCGGTGAGCGTCGTCGGCACGTTCAACGACTGGACCCCCGGCGTGCACGAGCTGGTGCCGCGGCGCGACGGCACGCGCACGGTGACCGTGGTCCTCCCGCCGGGCACGCACCGGTTCCGCTACCTCGGCGACGGCGGCCACTGGTTCGACGAGCCGGACGTCCCCACGGTCGACCCCGACGGGTGCGTGCTCACGATCGACGCGACGTGAACCGGCCGTGGAAGCCGAACGGGATCGCGTGCGGCACCGAGGCGCGGGCCAGTTCGGTGAACGTGGCCGCGTCCAGCACCAGCAGCCCGGAGCGGCCGGCCCCGCTGTCGAGCACCACGGACAGCAGCACGCCGTCGTCCTCGGCCCGGGCGTCGGGCGCGGGCACGAAGACCGGTTCGCCCGGGTACCCGCCCGCCTCGTGCCACCGCCACGTCCGCCCGTTGCGGACGTCGACCTTGACCAGCTGGTTGACGAAGTCGCGCGTGCCGTTGTCGCGCGCGCCGACGCCGTAGGCGTACCGGTAGTCGCGCCCGTTGTGCGTGTCGTAGGCGATGCGCGGCAGCTCCAGCGAGTCCTCGGCGAGCCGCCGTGACCGCACGCCGCCGCCGGTGAGGCTGACCTCGTACCGGGTCGGGAAGGCCGGCGGCAGCTCGGCCTCGCCCCGCACCCGGTCCAGGTACAGGGCGTCGACCACGGTGGCGTCGGGGTAGGCGCAGAGGTCCACGACGACCCGGTCGCCCTCGTCGTAGGCGTTGATGTGGTGGAACGCGAAGCAGGCGTCGGCGCGCGCGTCGGCCACCACCCTGCCGTCGCGCTGGTCGACGACGATGAACCGGGTGCCCAGCTCGGGCCGCCAGCGGTAGTTCTCGATGAACGGCTTGGCGCGCAGCAGCAGCGTCAAGGGGTTGACGACGAGCGGGAAGACGGCGAGGACGACGTGCCGCTCGGTGATGGCGAAGCTGTGCATGTAGCCGGGTCGGTCGGCGGGGATCGCGGCGAGCACCTCGCGGGTCAGGTCGCGCTGCCGGTAGAGCTGGTAGACGCTGCGCCTGCCGAACTTGAGCACGTAGTTGACCAGGTCGCCGGTCAGCGGCGCGCGGTGCGGGTGGGCGGTGGTGACGTGGCCGTCGAGGGCGTCGTCGTAGTCGGTGAGGCCGACGGTGGCCAGCGTCTCGCGGTCGAACTCGACGGCGATCGGCGTCTCGGTGAGGGCGAAGTCGCGGTCGCCGTCGGTGGTGACGTTGACGTTGGCGTTCGTGGTGCGGCGCAGGCGGGGGTGGGTGAAGAAGCGGCTGAAGAGGGAGCGGCACGGGTCGGTGGCGAACTCGCCGAACGCGATGTGCCCGTCCTCGCGCACGGCGTCGTGGCTGGGCGTGCGCAGGTAGCGGTTGCGGTAGGTGACCGCGCCGTCGGTGAAGGCGAAGCGGTGCAGCATCGCCAGGCCGTCGAACCAGTGGCGGAACGAGCCCTTGTCGGTCTCGAACTTCGCCGGTCCGTTGCGCACCAGCGTGCCGGCCAGCCAGCTCGGCAGCTCGCCGCGCACCTCGAGGTCGACGTCGACCTCCTGGTCGAGGGTCTGGAACCCGGTTCGCGCGCCCATGGTGACCCACCTTCGTGTGACAGTGTTACACAACATCGTTATAAAACGCCGTTTCGATTCATTTGTCAAGCGTGAGCTCGTCACCCCGCTCGTGCGCCCACCGACCCAGGGCGTCGATCGGGTCGAGCAGGCTGCGCCCGAGGTCGGTGAGCGCGTACTCGACGCGGTCCGGCCACGCGGTGCGCGCCACCAGCCCCGCGGCCTCCAACCGGCGCACGGTCTCGGTGAGCACCTTCGACCGGATGCCGCCGATGGTCCGGCGCAGCTGCGCGGGCCGGCGCGGGCCGTGCCGCAGCGCGTGCAGCACCACCGGGTTCCAGGTGTTGGCCAGCAGGTCGAACGCCTGCCGGGCGCGGCAGTCGGCGAGGAACTCCACGGGCACTCCCCTCGGCGGTGGGCACCGTTCGGTGCCCACCGGTCTCCCTAGCGTCAACGGCGACCAATGGTGAGGGAGCAGCGGTGCGGATCGGTGTGCTGGGGTCGGGCGGGATGGCGGACGCGTTGGGCGGCCGGTGGGTCGGGGCGGGGCACGAGGTGCTGATCGGGGGGCGTTCCGCGATGCGTTCGGCGGAGCTGGCGGCCCGGATCGGCGCGAGCGCCGGCACGCCGGCGGACGCGGTGGCGTTCGGGGAGGCGGTGCTGGTGGCCGTGCCGGCGGCGGTGGCCGCGGACGTGCTCGGGCACGCGCCGGGACAGGTGGTGGTGGACTGCACGAACTCGGTGGTGCCCGGCCGGTTCGTGCTGGACGAGCCGCGGGCCGCCGCCCGGCTCGCGGCGAGGTCGGGCGCGCACGTGGTGAAGGCGTTCAACCTCTGCCACGTGGACGTGTGGCGCGGCCCGCTGGTGTTCGAGGGCCGGCCGCTCGGCGTGCCGCTGTGCGGCGACTCCGAGGACGCGCTGGCGGTCGTGCGGGAGCTGGTGCGGTCGATCGGGTGCGTTCCGGTCGACGGCGGGCCGCTGGAGCGGGCCGAGCTGCTGGAGGCGACGACGGCGTTCGCCATCGGGCTGTGGGTCGGCGGCGCGGACGTGAGGTCGTTGTTCCCGACGGTTCCGTAAGCGCTAATATAACAGCACTGTCATATCCATGAGGAGGCGAAGTGCTGTACCCGGAGATCGAGCCGTACGACCACGGCATGCTCGACGTCGGCGACGGGCACCACGTGTACTGGGAGGTGTGCGGCAACCCCGACGGCAAACCGGCTGTGGTGCTGCACGGCGGGCCCGGCTCGGGCTGCACGCCCCGCGCCCGCCGGTACTTCGACCCGCGGGCGTACCGGGTGGTGCTGTTCGACCAGCGCGGGTGCGGCCGGAGCACGCCGCACGCGGGCCTGCCGGTCGTGGACCTGTCCGCCAACACCACCGATCACCTGGTCGGCGACCTGGAGCGGCTGCGCGAGCACCTGGGCATCGACCGGTGGCTGGTGTTCGCCGCGTCCTGGGGCTCGGTGCTCGGCCTGGTGTACGCGGAGCGGTTCCCGCACCGGGTCTCGGAGATGGTGCACGCGGGCGTGGCGACGGGCCGGCGCGCGGAGACCGACCTGTTGACCACGGGCCTGGGCCCGATGTTCCCGGAGGCGCACGCCCGGTTCCTCGAGCTGGCGCCCACCGGCGACCCGGCGGCCGGGTACCTGGAGCTGCTGCTGTCCCCCGACCCGGCCGTGCACCTGCGCGCGGCCGAGGAGTGGTGCGCGTGGGAGGACGCGATGCAGCCGCTGTCGCCCGGCGCGTTCCGGTTCGACCGGCCCGAGGACGGGCTCGCGTTCGCCCGGCTGGTGACGCACTACTGGGCGCACGGGTCGTGGCTTCCCGAAGGGATCGTCCTGGAAGAGGCGTGGAAGCTCGCGGGAATTCCCGGCGTGATCGTTCAAGGTGTTCTCGACCTGGGAAATCTCATCGGCACGCCGTTCGACCTCGCGCACGCCTGGCCGGAGGCGGAACTGGTGCTCGTCGGCGAGACCGCGCACGGCGGGAGCGACGCGATGGCGGAAGCCCGTCGCGCGGCTGCTGACAAATTCCGGTAACACCCGGAAACTCGGTGCGATGGAGTGGTGGGCGGCCCGTCCTGGGGGTTGGTCGACGGTGGCGAAGGATTGATGTTGGAAAGGTTCACCGAGAGCGCGCGCCGGGTCTCCGTGGTGGCACTCAGGGAGGCTCGGGGGTTCAACCACACCGCGATCGGGACCGAGCACCTGCTGCTCGGCCTGATCGGCGAGGGGGGCGCGGCGGCGGTCCTGGCGGCGGCCGGCCTGTCGTGGCAGGCGTGCCGGGATCGGGTGCTGCGGGTGGACGGGCGGGGCAGCCTGCCCGTGGCGGGCCACCTGCCGTTCACGCCCGGCGCGAAGCGGGCGCTGGCGTCGGCCGTGCGGGAGTCGCTGGCGCTGGGGCACCGGCACGTCGGCACGGAGCACCTGCTGCTGGGCGTGCTGGCGGAGGGCGAGGGCGTGGCGGCCGACGTGCTGACCGGGTGCGGCGTGGACGCGGCCGACGTGCGGGACCGGGCGTTCGCCGCGTTGGCCGGGATCGACCTGTCCCCCGCGCCGCGGGCCGCGCGGCTGTTCCTGAGCTACCGGCGTCCGCAGGACCTGCACCTGGCCGGGCGCATCGCCGACCGGCTGGACGACTTCGGCCGGTCGGTGGTGGGCGACGTCGGCGAGTGCGACGTGCTGCTCGCGGTCGTCGGGCCGGACTGGGCGCCGACGGAGCTGATGCGGGCCGAGGTGGACCGGGCGGCGCGCCGGGCGGTGCCGGTGATCCCGGTGCTGGTCGACGGCGCCGCGCTGCCCGTCGACCAGCTCCCGGGAGCCGGTCGCGCCGCCGACCACGTCACGGTCCGGCACGAGACGTTCCGGGCGGACGTGGCGCGGCTGGCGGACGTGGTCCGCTACGCCCAGCCGGGCATCGGGTAGCCGGCCATCAGCTCGGCGACCTCGGAGGCGATGCGGTCCAGCGCCGGTTCGTCGTCGGCGGCGCGCACGGCCCGGTCGATCCAGTCGGCGATGCGGGGCATGTGCTCCTCGGTGAGGCCGCGGGTGGTGACGGCGGCGGTGCCGAGGCGGACGCCGGACGGGTCGAACGGCTTGCGCCGGTCGAACGGGACGGTGTTGTAGTTGGCCTCGATCCCGGCCCGGTCCAGCGCCTTGGCGGCGGGCTTGCCGCCGATGCCCTTGCCCGTCAGGTCGAGCAGGACGAGGTGGTTGTCGGTGCCGCCGGAGACGAGGTCGAAGCCCCGGTCGAGCAGCGCGGTGGCCAGCGCGCGGGCGTTCTGCACGACGGCGTGGGCGTAGAGGCCGAACGACGGCTCCGACGCCTCGCCGAGCGCGACCGCGATGGCGGCCGTGGTGTGGTTGTGCGGCCCTCCCTGCAGGCCGGGGAACACCGCCTTGTCGACGGCCTTGGCGTGCTCGGCGTCGGTGAGGATCATCGCGCCGCGCGGCCCGCGCAGGGTCTTGTGGGTGGTCGTGGTGATGACCTGGGCGTGCCCGACCGGTGACGGGTGCGCCCCGCCCGCGACCAGGCCCGCGATGTGCGCGATGTCCGCGACCAGCACCGCGCCGACCTCGGCGGCGATCGCGGCGAACGCGGGGAAGTCGATGGTGCGCGGGATGGCCGTGCCACCGCAGAAGATCAGCTTCGGGCGTTCGGCGAGGGCGAGGTCGCGGACCTGGTCGAGGTCGACCACGCCGGTCTCCCTGGCCACGCCGTACTGGACGCCGCGGAACCACCTGCCGGTGGCCGAGACGCCCCAGCCGTGGGTGAGGTGCCCGCCGGCGGGCAGGGCCATGCCCATGACCGCGTCACCGGGCTCGAGGAACGCGAGGTAGGCGGCGAGGTTGGCCGGGGAGCCGGAGTAGGGCTGGACGTTGGCGTGGTCGACGCCGAACAGGGCTTTGGCCCGGGCGACGGCCAACTCCTCGACCGGGTCGACGACCTGCTGGCCCTCGTAGTAGCGACGGCCGGCGTAGCCCTCGGAGTACTTGTTGGTCAGCACCGTGCCGGTCGCTTCGAGGACGGCCGTGGAGACGTAGTTCTCCGAGGCGATCAGGCGGACCTTCTCGAACTGGCGGCGCGCCTCGGCCTGGACCAGGCGGGCGACCTCGGGGTCGGCTCCGGTCAACGACGGGATGGCGGGTTCGTGCACGACGACCTCCACGCGCGCGGGGGCGCTGCCGTAGCACCCAGGCGCGCGGTGCGATCCGGCTCAACGCTCCCCGGTGGTCGTTCCCACCCTCGGCACGCCAGTCGCGAACACCGGGAATCCTACCCCGGCCCGTTCGACCGGCCGGCGGCTCTCGCGGACCGGGTGGCGCTTTTGGGCGGAACGGGCCATTGCCGCCGCGGTCGGCCGCCCATATTTTGTGGGTTGGAAAACTTCCAACCGTCCCTGCTACACGTCAGCACTTCCCCCTGCCCCGAAAGGACTGACGTGCTCGATCGGCGAACCTTCGTGCTGGGAGCCGCCGCCACCGCGGCCCTCACCAGCGCGCTACCGGCCCACGCGGCTGCCGCGGCACCCGCGTCGGACGCCGTGGCGAATCCGCGCAAAGCCGCCGGGGTGTTCCTCGCACCCGGCGGCGCCACCCTCATGGTGACCGAACGGGACGGCCAGTGGGTCGTCGCCGACGAGAGGGGTTCGGTGCGCATCACCACCGGCCTCGCCGGCGCGGACCTCGTGGACGTGACCGGTGACGGCACCGGCTGCCACGCGGTCGGCGCGCTGCGCGGCGACCCGGTCGCCACGATCTGGGAGTCCGCCGACGGCCTCGCGTGGCACGAGGCGCGCCGCCTGCACGGCGTGCGCTCGGAGTTCACCGCGGTCGGCGGCGGCCTGGCGTTCGGCTCCGTGGTCAAGGACGAGCGCGCTCCGGTGGTGCGCATCGCCGCCCGCCGCACCGCGTCGGGCTGGACCACCGTCCCCGTCCGCGGCCTGGAGTGGACCGACGGCATCTCGGCCACCGCGGTGACCGCGACCGCCGACGGCTGGGTGGTGGCGGCCGTCGACATCTCCGGCACGGTCCTGCACACCTCCCGCGACGGCGTCACGTGGACGCCCCGCCCGCGCTTGGACGGCGTGGCCGTGCGCGGTCTCGCCGCGGTCGGCGGGCGCGTGCACTGGGTCGGCAACGACGTGGTCGACGCCACCCCGCTGGTCGGGGTGCTGGACGAGGGCCGCACGAGCCCGGCTGTGCCGCGCGACGCGAAGGCGCTGGGCGTGGCCGGCACCCGTTCCGGCTGGCTCACCGGCGGCCGGCTGATCACCGCGGAGGCGACCCGATGATCACGTTCCAGCGGATCGACGGCACCCCCGTCTACTACTGGCGGTCCAGCCGCGGCGACACGGCGCTGCGCAACTGGCAGGTGACGCAGGAGTTCTACGACTCGCTGGTGCTGTGGATCAGGGACCTGAGGTCGCTGTCCTCGGCGTACGGGAGCATCACCTACCTCGTGTCGGCGGGGTTCTACGTGAACAAGCCCGGCGAGCACGGCACGGGCACCGCCATGGACCTCGACCACGTGCGGTGGAGTGGCGGGCAGGTGTCCTCGCCCCTGGACCACGACCACGCGTCGGGCACGACCGCGACGCGCCGCCGCTACCTGGCGCTGGAGGCGACGTGCCGCCGCCGGTTCCGGTACGTGCTGGACGGCTGGTACAACGCCGACCACGCCGACCACATCCACTCCGACTTCGGCGGGCTGCCGGTCCGCTGCGTGACCGGTTCGGAGAGCGACACGAAGTTCGTGCAGTCGCTGTGCAACAACTTCCTCGGCTCGGGCCTGGAGGTGGACGGGATCTGGGGTCCGCTGACCCAGAGCGCGTTCACCACGGCGAAGTCCCGCCTGGGCACCACGGGTGACCCGCACACCACCACCTCGGTGTGGCAGTCGTTCCTGTCCGCGGCGGCGCGCAAGGGCTTCGCGAACCAGGCGTTCTGACGGCGTGGCGGCAAAGGCCCGCGGGTCGGTTGTCGGCTCGCGGGCCTTTCGCGTCGCGGGCCGCGCCGGTGAATGCTTTCGACGCGCCCCCGACATCGCCGGAAGATGGCCGCCGTATAGACGGTCCCGGTTATCGTCGGAGTTTCCCGAACGACGCCAGGGGGTGTCCGGATGAGCACTTCGGAACTCGATTTCCCGAGGGCCCGGCCGACCGCGGACGCCGACGCCGAACCGGCCGCGCGGTCCATGGCGGCGCTGCGCGAGGAGCACGGCAGGCAGCGGTCGCGGATCGCCGCCGGGCGGCCGGAGGCCGTGGCCCGGCAGCACTCGCTGGGCAAGCTCACCGCGCGGGAGCGGCTGGACCTGCTGCTGGACGTCGGTTCGTTCGTCGAGGTCGACCTGTACCGGCGGGGCACGACGGGCGCGGACACCGACGGGGTCGTGGCCGGGTCGGGCACGGTCGACGGGCGCCGGGTCTTCGTGTACGCGCAGGACTTCACGATCTCCGGCGGCTCGCTCGGGGCGGCCCACGCGGCGAAGATCCAGAAGGTGCTGGACCTGGCGGTCGCGACCGGCTCGCCGGTGGTCGCGCTCAACGACAGCGGCGGGGCGCGCATCCAGGAGGGCGTGCTGGCGCTGCACGGCTACGGCGGGATCTTCCACCGCCAGGTGGCCGCGTCGGGCGTGATCCCGCAGATCTCCGTGGTGCTCGGGCCGTCCGCGGGCGGCGCGGCCTACTCCCCCGCGCTGGCCGACTTCACGTTCATGGTCCGCGACACCGCGCAGCTGTACCTGACCGGGCCGGACGTGGTCGCGCAGGTGACCGGTGAGCGGGTCAGCCACGCGGACCTGGGCGGCGCGGACGTGCACGGCTCGCGGTCCGGGGTGGCGACGTTCGTGCACGACGACGAGAAGAGCTGCCTGGAGGGCGTGCGGGAGCTGCTGTCGCTGCTGCCGTCGAACAACCTGGAGGCGCCGCCGTCCCGCCCGTCGTGCGGGGCGACCACCGACCGCCGGCCGCGGCTGGCGGACGTCGTGCCGGTGGAGCCGAACCGGCCCTACGACATCCGCGCGGTGCTGGCGGAGGTCGTGGACGACGGCGACTTCCTGGAGGTGCACGAGCACTGGGCGCGCAACGTGGTGTGCGCGTTGGCGCGGGTGGACGGGCAGGTCGTCGGCGTGGTCGGCAACCAGCCGATCGTGCTGGCGGGCGTGCTGGACATCGCCGCGTCGCAGAAGGCGGCGCGGTTCGTGCGGTTCTGCGACGCGTTCACCATCCCGCTGGTGTCGCTGGTGGACGTGCCCGGGTTCCTGCCGGGCACCGAGCAGGAGCTGGGCGGCGCGATCCGGCACGGCGCCAAGCTGCTGTACGCCTACTGCGAGGCGACCGTGCCGCGGGTGCAGGTGATCCTGCGCAAGGCGTACGGCGGCGCGTACATCGTGATGGACTCGCGGTCGGTCGGGTGCGACCTGTCGCTGGCGTGGCCGACGAACGAGATCGCGGTGATGGGCGCGGAGGGTGCGGTGAACCTGCTGCACCGGCGTGAGCTGGCGGCCGCGGAGGACCCGGCGCGGCTGCGCGCGGCGCTGGTCGCGGACTACCGGGCGGAGCTGATGCACCCCTACCACGCCGCCGAGCACGGGCTGGTGGACGACGTGATCGACCCGGCGGACACGCGGGCGGCGGTGGCGCGCGGCCTGGCCGTGCTGCGGGACAAGCGCACCGAGCAGCCACGCCGCAAGCACGGCAACGCGCCGCTCTAGCCGGTCGACCGGGGGTGTTCCGCACCGCGTCGGGGAACCACGCTGGCGCGGCCCCTCCGCCTCCGTCCCGTCGTCCGGTCGGCGGGACGCCGGCAGGGGTCACCGAGGGGTTCAGGACGACCGCCGGACGCCGTGCGCCACCGGCACCTCCACCCAGGCGGCGGACCGACGGCCCGGCTCGTAGGGCGAGTCGACGCGCTTGGCGACCACGCCGCCGAGCCCGTAGTCCCCGGCCACCGCCAGCACGTCCGCCCCGTCGGCGCCGGCGAACGACGGGGGCACCCGCACCTCCGCCCGGCCGCCGAGCCCGAGCGCCGCCAGCTCCCGCCGCCGCCGCGCGTAGGGCTCGGCCAGCAGCGACCGGCCGTCCAGGCACAGCAGGTCGAACGCGTAGTACACGACCGGCACGCGGGCCAGCAGCTCGTCACCCGGCCGGATCACGTGCGACCGGCACCGCAGCCGGCGGGGGTCGGGCCGCTTGCGCGCGTCGAGGGCGACGATCGCGCCGTCCAGCACGGCGTCGCGGTCGCGCAGCAGGTCGGCCAGCGCGCGCACCTCCGGGTAGGTCGCCGAGACCTCCGAGCCGGAGCGGGTCACCGCCCGCACCCCGCGGCGGCACGCGTAGGCGACCGCGCGGACACCGTCCCACCTGAACTCGAACGCCCACCCGGGCCCGGTCGGGACCGGACCCGCGGTGGCCAGCATGGGCGGGATCGGCCCGGGGGCGGACTCGGCGCGCAGCGGCATGCGACCGTCCCTTGTAGACAGATCATGACCGGCCCAGTGTCACCCGCGCCGCCGCGGGCCGCACATCGGCGGACCGATCGGGGTACCCGGTCAGCAGGCGTTGGTCGCGGAGGCTCTCCGTTCGAGCATGACGGTGTCGCGCCAGACGCCGTGGTGGCAGGCGATGCGCTCGCGGACGCCGACGGTGCGGTACCCGGCCGCGTGGTGCAGGGCGATGCTCGCCCGGTTCTCGGGGAAGATCGCCGTCTGCAGCGTCCACAGGCCGCCCGCGTCGGCCGCCGTCACCTGCCGGTGCAGCAGCGCCTTGCCGACGCCCCGGCCGCGGAAGCCGTCGCCGACGTACACGGAGGTCTCGGCGACACCGGAGTAGCACTCGCGCGTGGACACCGGGGTGGCGGCGGTCCACCCGGCCACCCGCCCGTCGACCACCGCCACCCACCGGTGGTCGGGCAGCCACTTGGCCTCCAGGGTGCGGCGGCTGGGGGTCTCGGTCTCGAAGGTGGCGTTGCCGGTGGCGATGCCCTCGCCGTAGATCCGGCGCACGTCGGCCCAGTCGTCCTCCGCCATCGCCCGCACCACCACGTCGGCGGGCAGGTCGGTCGGGCAGCACGGCCGCGTCACGATCGTGCCCATGACGGCGTCGGCGGCGTGCGGCAGGCCCGTGCAGCAGGCCCGGTTGACCGACACCAGGGTCGCGGTGCCCTCCCGGCGCAGCCGCACGAAGCCGACGTCGGCGAGCTTGCGCAGGTGGTGCGAGCACGTCGACTGGCTGATGCCGACGGCCTCGGTGAGCGCGCCGACGGTGATCTCGCCCGGGTGGGTGGCGACGGTGTGCAGCAGGCGCACCCGGGTCGGGTCGGCCAGGCAGGCGAACCACTCGGCGTAGGTCGCGGCGTCCTCGGGCGCGAGGCCCACCACGGGCAGGGTCGTCATGCGCCCAGGCTATCGATCGGTGACGATGGTTGCATCCATCTATGAACCTCGATACATTCTCCGCCGTTTGATCGAGCTTTATCGATGAAAGAGAGTCGTGATGGACGAGCTCCCCGTGGTCGTCGTGGGCGCCGGCCCGGTCGGGTTGGCCGCGGCCGCCCACCTGGTGGAGCGCGGGCTGCGGCCGCTGGTGCTGGAGGCGGGCCCGCGGGCCGGCGCGGCGGTGGCCCGGTGGCGGCACGTGCGCCTGTTCTCGGCGTGGTCGGAGCTGGTCGACCCGGCCTCGCGCCGGTTGCTGGAGGCGGCCGGGTGGCGCGCCCCCGACCCCGACGACCACCCGACCGGCGCGCGGTGGGCGGACGGGTACCTGGTGCCGCTGGCCGCCGCGTTGGGCGACCGCGTCCGGCTGGACGCCCGCGTGGTCGGGGTGGCCCGTCGGGGACGGGACCGGGTGGTGGACCCGGGCCGGGACCGCGAGCCGTTGACGGTGCACGTCGAGGGCGGCGAGCGGATCACCGCGCGGGCCGTGGTCGACGCCTCCGGCACGTGGGGCTCGCCGAACCCGCTGGGCGCCGACGGGCTGGCCGCCGCCGGCGAGCGCGAGGCGGCGGACCGGATCGGCTACCGCGTGCCGGACGTGGCCGGCGCGGAGGCGCGGTACGCGGGCAGGCGGATCGCGGTGGCGGGCAGCGGGCACTCCGCGCTGACCGCCCTGATCGCGCTGGCGGACCTGGCCGGGCGACACCCCGGGACCCGCGTGACGTGGCTGTTGCGGCGCGGTCCCGCCCCCGCGGTCTTCGGCGGGGGCGAGGCGGACCGGTTGCCGGCGCGGGGCGCGCTGGGGCTGCGCGCGCGTGCGGCGGTGCGGGCCGGGCACGTCGAGGTGGTCGCCGGGTTCCGCACGGCCGCCGTCGAGCGGTCGGGCGGGGGCCTGGTGCTGCGGTCGGAGGACGGCCGCCGGGTCGGGCCGGTGGACGAGGTGCTCGCGCTGACCGGGTTCCGGCCGGACCACTCGTGGCTGTCGGAGGTCCGGCTCGACCTGGACCCGGTGCTGGGCGCGCCGACCCGGCTCGCGCCGCTGATCGACCCGAACGTCCACTCGTGCGGCACCGTCCCGCCGCACGGCGCGGCCGAGTTGCGCCACCCCGAGCCGGGGGTCTACCTGGTCGGTTCGAAGAGCTACGGCCGTGCGCCGACGTTCCTGGCGCTCACCGGTTACGAGCAGGTCCGCAGCGTCGTCGCGGAGATCGCGGGCGACCGCGGGTCCGCCGCCGCGGTCGGACTGGTGCTGCCCCCGACCGGGGTCTGCGGCGGTTCCGGGGTGTTCGACGCCGAGCCCGGCGCGGCCGTCGGGTGCTGCGCCGGGCCGCTCCCCGTCGCCCTAGACTGAGGGCCGGGACGTCTGTGGGGGCCGCGGTGGCTGTGGGCAGTGACGAGTTCTTCCGCGTGGTGGACGCGCTCGTCGACGTGGAGCGGTCGGACAGCCGCGACTACAGCGCGTTCAGCGTGCGCGGCAGGCGGTTCGGGTACCACTGGCCGCGCACGCGGACCGTCGGGCTGAAGCAGTTGCTGTCCGAGCAGCGAGCGCTGGTCGCCGAGCGGCCGGACGTGTTCGAGGAGCAGTTCACCGCGGGCGGGTTCGGCTGGGTGGTGGTGCGCCTGGCCGGGGTCGACGCCGACGAGCTGGCCGAGCTGGTCTTCGAGGCGTGGCGGTTGTCCGCGCCCGAGGAGCTGCTCGCCCTGGTGCCGGACCCGGCCGCCCGGGTCCGCCCCTGAACATTCACCCCTGAACGTTCACCGCTGAACATCCACCGGAGGACAGGTCCGTTGAGCCGCGCCAAGCCCGAAGTGCTGTTCGTCTGCGTCCACAACGCCGGTCGCTCCCAGATGGCCGCCGCGCTGCTGCGGCACTACGCGCTGGGGCGCGTGACCGTGCGCTCCGCCGGCTCCGCCCCGGCCGACGAGGTCAACCCGGCCGCCGCGGCCGCGCTCGCCGAGCTGGGCCTCGACATCACCGGCGCGGTGCCGGCCAAGCTCGCCACCGAGGACGTCGAGTCCTCCGACGTCGTCATCACGATGGGGTGCGGGGACACGTGCCCGGTCTTCCCCGGCAAGCGGTACCTGGACTGGGAGCTGGACGACCCGGCGGGCCGCGGGGTCGACGCCGTGCGGCCGATCCGGGACGAGATCGACCGCAGGGTCCGGGCGCTGCTCGCCGACCTGCTGGACGGCTGACCGGCGCGCCGGTCAGCCCGCGACCTCGCCCCAGACCGCCTTGTGGCCGCTGCCGGGGTCGATGCCCCAGCGCGAGGCCAGCCGGTTGACCAGGAGCAGGCCCCGGTCCCGGGTGCCGCGACCGCCGGGTCTGCCCAGCACGGGCAGCAGTTCCGGGCTCGCGTCGTGCACCTCGACCCGCACCACGCGCCCGTCGCCGCGGCTCAGCCGCAACCGGCGGGGCGCGGCGGCGTGCTCGAAGGCGTTGGTGAGCAACGCGTCGGCGATGAGCAGCAGGTCGAGCAGCTTGGCGGGCCCGAGGTCGGAGACGTTGTCCACGATCCACCCCCGCGCGCGGCGGATCGGTGGGACGGAACCCTCCAGTGCGAAGTCGACGTGGGCACCGGACCGTTCGACGCCGTTCATCACCAGAGCCTTCCACCGTTCGACGCCGCCCTGCCGGGCCGGGGCGCACCCACCGGGTTCCCCGTCGCCCGGCGGGCAACCGGTGACGGTGCCCTCACCCGGCCTTCTTCGGCGTGACCACCAGCGGGAACTCGACGGGCACGGGCTGCCCCGACCCGGCCGTGAGGGTGCCGCGGACCGTGCCGCCGACCGCCCTGGGGCCCGCGTGCACCCGGAACACGAAGGTCACCGACCCGCCGGCGGGCACACCGGCGTCCGCCGTGCACGTCACCGTGCCCTTGCCCGGCGGGCAGCCGACCGTTCGCTGGGCCGCGCCGTCGAACCCGACGAGCGGCTTGCCGCGCAGCTTGTCGTTGCCCGCGCCGACCACCTGCACCCCCTCGGGCAGGGACAGCACCAGCGTGGCGGGGGCGAGCGGCGTCGGGCCGGGGTTGTGGACGGTCACCGGCAGGTCGACGGGCGGCCCTCCGGTGGACATGGTGAACCCGTCCGGCACGTCGGGCACGGGCGGTGGCGGTGGCGGTGGCGGGGTCGCTTCGGGTGCGGTGGTCGTGGTGGTGACGCCGAGGGGTTCCGGGGCGGGTCGTCCCGCGGCGGTTCCCGGGGTGGTGGTCGCCGGCGCGCCGTTCGCCGTCGTGACCGGCACGGACGACGTTCCCGGGTCGACCGCGGAGGTGGCGTCCAGCGCGGTCGCGGGCGACTGCGCCTCGACCGTCGGCACGACCACCCCCTGCCCGGTGTTGACCCCGAGCGCCACGGCCGCCACCACCGCCGTGGCCGAGGCCGCCATGCCGAGCCACTGCGCCGCCGTGGTGGCCGAGTTCGCCGCCACGCCGGCGACCTTGGCGGTGCCGGCGAGGTAGCCGGTCACGCCCGCGCCGAGCACCAGCGGTGCGACGACGGCGCGCATCGTGCCGTTGACATCGGCCAGCTCGGCGGCCATCGCCCGGCAGTCCGCGCACTCGTCCAGGTGGGCCTCGACCTGGGCGGTCTCCCGCTTGGTGAGCACGCCCCTGGTCCAGGCGGCGAGCTTGAGGACGGTGGCGCGGCAGCGGCTGGTGGGGTTGTGCGCCAGGTGCGCCTGGAGGTAGGCGGTCTTGAGGCCCTCGCGGGCCCGGTAGGCCAGGGCCGACGCGCCGTTGGCCGTCAAGCCGAGCAGCTTGGCCAGCTCCGACGCCGACTGGCCCTCGATCTCGGTCTGCCACAGCACGGTCTGCCACCGCTCGGGCAGGCTGGCGAACGCCCGGGACGCCAGCGACCGCTCCAGCGTAGCCACGGCCGGGTCGTGGAACGGCACCGTGGTGACCTTCTCGACGCCCGAGACGGCCTCCACGTCGTCGGCCAGCTTGAGCTTCTTGTCGCGCCGGGTCTTGTCGTAGGCGGTGTGCCGCACGGCGGTCAGCAGGTAGGCGCGGAACGCCGAGTCGGGGCCGCCGCCCGCGCGCAGCGTGTCGAGCACCCTGGCGAAGGCGTCCGACACCAGGTCCTCGGCCTCGGCGTCGGACCACGCCAGCTGCCGGGCGAAGTTGCGGGCCGCGCGCACGTGCCGCTCGAACAGCTGGCCGTAGGCGTGGATGCGACCGCCCCGCACGGCGTCGATCAGCTCGGCGTCCGACGGTGGCCGCGCCGACCGCGACCCGCCCGACGGGCCGGTGTCGGCGGTGAGCGCCTCGTCCAGGTCGTCGCGCAGCGCGGTCAGGTCCGCGCTCGCCCACCGCTCCAGGTCGCGCTCGTCGGGATGCCCGATCACCGGACGGCTACCTCCCCAGCACGTTAGGTGAGCGATTCCACGCGGACCATATAGAACCCGGTGGCGGTCGGTCCCACCGATGCACCCCTACGGCCCAACCGACCCGACCTCACCATTCGCGGGCCCGCCCGGCAGCACCGGGGCGACCCGACGCGCGACGGGACTTCGGCAACCCGAATGGACGAAGAACCCGTGCGTAACGTATGGGCGGGTGGGCCGTTAACCCCTCTTCGGCCACTTCCGCCGCGGCCCGGTGCGGCGCTGACGGGTCGGCGCGGGAGCCGACGACCGCCGGCCTCGTCGGCGGGTCGGGGCCGGCCGTGCCGTCCAGGCGGCCGAGCCGGGCCGCGGCGGTGCGCCCCGGACCGGCCGACCCGGGTCGCGCGCCAATTTTGTCGCATTTCCACCGGAATGCCGCGCGCGCCATTGGCGGCATAATGCCGGGGGGATGTGGGTGATGTTATGGGCAATAATTCCCGCCATTTTCGCCGGCAACGGTCAACCCTCGATGGGAACGCGCCGAGGCACTAGACACTGAGTTGTCCATGAGGCCGCCACTCGGGATTTCCCTGCATGCCTGAGGAGTTGGCGTGAAACGCAGAATCGGCGCATACCTCGTCGCGTGCCTGGCGGCGCTGTCCGTCCAGGTGGTCGACGCCCACGCGGCGCCGCCGGAGCCGGCGAGCCCCCTGTCGCTCGCGGTCGCCTCGGCCGACCGGGCCGCCGCGTCGGGGCTGGACGCCCTGGCGAAGGGGCCGCAGGAGCAGTTCCGGAGGCGGACGGTCTACCAGGGCGGCGTGCCCGGCCGGAGGGACCTGTTCTACGTCTCCTACGACCGCACCTACCAGGGCCTCCCGGTCGTCAACGGTGACGCCGTCGTGGCCACCGACGCGTCCGGCGCGGTGCTGGACACCGTCGCCGCCCCCGTAGGCGGGCTCGCGGTCGACACCACACCGACCCTCTCCCCCGCGCAGGCCGCGGCCGTGGCCCGCACGCGGCTGTCCGCGGTGGACCGGGTGGAGGGCACGACGCTCTCCGTGCTGGCGGGCGGGCACGGCACGCTCGTCTACGAAACCGTCGTCGCGGGCCGGAAGGACGGCGTGCCGAGCCGCCTGCACGTCTACGTGAACGCGCGCACCGGCGTGGTCGAGGACACCGTGGACGACGTGCGGGCGGGTTCGGGGACCAGCCAGTGGAACGGGCCGAACCCGCTGTCGATCGACACCTCGAACAACAGCACGGTGGACGACACCCGGCCGGGCCTGCGGTGCGTGGACTACGCGACCAACGCGCCGTTCACCAAGTCGACGAATTCCTTCGGCAACGGCAACGCGACCAGCAAGGAGACCGGCTGCGCGGACGTGCTGTGGTCCACGCAGAAGCAGTGGGACATGATGAAGAGCTGGCTGGGCCGCAACGGCATCGACGGCAACGGCCGCGGTGTCACGGTCAAGGTCGGCCTCGACGCGGTCAACGCCTACTGGACCGGGCAGCAGATCGAGATCGGCCACAACAACGCCAACCAGTGGATCGCGTCCATGGACGTGGTGGCGCACGAGCACGGGCACGCCGTCGACCAGTACACGCCGGGCGGCGCGGGCCGCGAGGCCGGGCTGGGCGAGGCCACCGGTGACATCTTCGGCGCGCTGACCGAGGCGTACGCCAACGAGCCCGCGCCGTTCGACACGCCGGACTACCTGGTCGGCGAGTCGATCAACCTGGTCGGGCGCGGCCCGATCCGGAACATGGCGAACCCGGCGGCCGTCGGGCACCCGAACTGCTGGTCCAGCTCGATCCCGAACACGGAGGTCCACGCGGCGGCCGGGCCGCTCAACCACTGGTTCCACCTGCTGGCCGAGGGTTCGGCGGCGAGCCCGACGTGCGACGGCTCGACCGTGACCGGCATCGGCATCCGGGCCGCGGGCCGGGTGTTCTACAACGCCATGCTGCTCAAGACCTCGGGCATGACGCACTTCCGCTACCGGGTCGCGACCCTGACGGCGGCGAAGAACCTCGACCCGACGTGCCGGCAGTTCGCGGCGGTCAAGGCGGCGTGGAACGCGATCAGCCTGCCCGCCCAGGCTGGCGAGCCGACGTGCGCCCCCGTGCCCGAGGGCGACTTCAGCCTGGCGCTGGACCCGGCGTCGGGCTCGGTGCGGGCCGGTGGGAAGGCGCAGTCGACCGTGCGCACGACCACCACGTCCGGTGACCCGCAGGCCGTGGCCCTGAGCGCCGCGGGCCAGCCGGCGGGCGTGGCGGTGCAGTTCGCGCCGGCGTCGGTGACCTCGGGCGGGACCTCCGCCATGACGGTGACGACGGCGGCGGACGTCGCCCCCGGCACGTACCCGATCACCGTGCGCGGCGCGGGGTCGGCGACCCACACGGTGACCTACCAGCTCACGGTGAGCGGCGGCGAGCCGCCGACGGACGACTTCACCCTCGCGCTGGACCCGACCGCCGGTTCGGTGGACCCCGGCGGCGCGGTGACGTCCTCGGTCGCCACCGCGACCACGGCGGGCGCGTCGCAGAAGGTCAGCCTGTCGGCGTCCGGGCTGCCCGCGGGCGCGACGGCGGCGTTCGAGCCGGCCACGCTGGCGTCCGGTGAGTCGTCGCGGCTGACGATCACCACGTCGCCGACCACGCCGGCGGGCACCTACCCCGTCACGGTCACCGGGTCGGGGCCGGCGGTGTCGCACTCGGTCACCTTCACGCTGACCGTGCGGGAGGGCACGCCGGGCGGTTGCGCCGGGCTGACCCCGTGGAGCGCGACGAGGGCGTACGCGCCGAACGACGTGGTGTCGCACAACGCGCACCGGTGGACGTCCACCTGGTACTCCACCGGCGCGGAGCCCGGCGCGGCCGGCTCGTGGGCCGTGTGGCGGGACGAGGGCGCCTGCTGATCCGCCGCGGAACGGGTGGTCGCCGTCGTGGCGGCCACCCGTTCTCAGCGCGCCAGCGCCCCGGCGATGTCCTCCCACAGGTCGTCGGCGTCCTCGATGCCGACCGACAGCCGGATCGTGCCGCCGGTGATGCCGGCGGCGGCCAGCTGCGCGTCGTCGAGCTGCCGGTGGGAGGTGGCGGCGGGGTGCAGCACGAGCGTCTCGGTGCCGCCGAGCGAGGGCGCGAGCCGGACCAGGTCCAGGCCGGTGACGAACGCGCGGCCGGCCTCGGCGTCGGCCAGGTCGAACGAGAACGTGCTGCCGAAGCCGCCCAGCAGCCGGGCGGCGACGGCGTGGCTGGGGTGGGTGTCCAGGCCCGGCCAGTGCACCACGCGCACCGCGGGGTGGTCGGCCAGCCGCCGGGCGAGGACGGCGGCGTTCTCCTCGTGCCTGCGGACGCGCAGCGCGAGGGTGCGCAGGCCGCGGACGGTGAGCCAGGCCGCGAACGGGTCCGGGGTGACGCCCAGCTCGACCGAGTGCCGCCAGGTCTCGCGGTACCGGGCGTCGTCGGCGAAGACGGCGACGCCGCCGGTCACGTCGCTGTGCCCGCCGAGGTACTTGGTGGTGGAGTGGACGACGACGTCGGCGCCGTGCTCGACGGGCCGGCACAGCAGCGGTGAGGCGAAGGTGTTGTCCACGACCACGAGCACGTCGTCGCCCGCGGCGGCGCTCACCGCGGGCAGGTCGCTGACGTGGCCGGTCGGGTTGGCGATGGTCTCCAGGTAGAGCACCCGGGTCCGGGGTCGCAGCGCGGCCCGGACCTCCTCCGGGTCGTGGCCGCCGACGTAGGTGACCTCGACGCCCCAGCGCTGCGCCAAGTCGCGCAGGAGCGCGAGCGTGCCGCCGTAGAGGGCGCGTTGCGCGATCACGTGGTCGCCCGCGCCCAGGGCGGCGAGCAGCACGGCGTTGATCGCGCCCATGCCGGACGAGGTGGCCAGCGCGGCCGTGCCGCCTTCGAGCGCGGCGACGGCGTCCTCCAGGGCCCGGACGGTCGGGTTGCCGAACCGCGTGTACACGAACGCGCCGTCCGGCCTGGTCATGCCGTCGGCGAAGGCGTCGGGATCGTCGAACGCGAAGCCGGAGGTCTGGTACAGCGGGACGGACAGGGGTGTGCTGGTCGGGACGGGCGCCGGGGTGTGGACGACGCGGGTGTCGGGCTTCATGCCGGCGAGCATGGTTCACGAAGTGGTTCGCCGTCAGGTCCAATTCCCCTAGATTGGTCCCATCATGAACCCGATCTCCGTGGACGACCTGGCGGGGCGGCTCGGGCGCTGGTCGGCCGGGCGCGGTTCGCTGTACCTGCTGCTCGCCGCGCGGCTGCGCGAGCTGATCGACGAGGGGCTGCTGCCCGCGGGGACGGTGCTGCCGCCGGACCGGGCGTTGGCGTCGGGGCTGGCGGTGGGCCGGACGACCGTGATCGCCGCCTACGACCTGTTGCGGCAGGAGGGCCGGGTGGCCCGGCGGCGCGGCAGCGGCACGTGGGTGTCGCCGGGCGGTGGCGCGGCGGCGGCCCGGGCGGAGACGGCGAACCCGATGTTCGTGAACCTGCTGGAGCCACCCGACGGCGTGCTGCAGTTCGCCTGCGCCGGGCCGACGGAGCCGTCGGCGCGGCTGGTGGGCGCCCAGCGGCGGGCGGTGGAGCGGTTGGGCGGCGAGGGCCTCGGCTACCACCCGTCCGGGCACCCGGCGCTGCGGGCCGCGCTGGCCGCCCGGTACGACGAGCTGGGCGTGCCGACCGCACCCGGTCAGGTCCTGGTGACGACCGGGGCGCAGCAGGCGTTGGCGCTGCTGACGCGGGCGCTGGTGCGGCCGGGTGACGTGGTGCTGGTGGAGGCGCCCACCTACCCCGGCGCGCTGGACCTGTTCCGCGAGGTCGGCGCGGTGGTCCGGGCGGACCGGGACCTGGCGGGCGCGGTGGGCCGGTGCGCGCCCGCGCTGGTGTACGCGATGCCCGCGTTCCGCAATCCGACGGGCACCTCGCTGAGCCCGTTGGAGCGGGCCCGGCTGGTGCGGTCGGTCGGTGACGTGCCGCTGGTGTTCGACGAGGTGCTGGCCGAGCTGGACCTGACCGGCGCGCCGGTGGCGCCGCCCACGCCCGGCGTGATCACCGTGGGGTCGTTGAGCAAGGTGGTGTGGGGCGGCCTGCGGGTCGGCTGGGTGCGGGCGGACGCGGCGCTGGTCGCGCGGTTGGCGCGGTTCAAGGCGGTGCACGACCTGGGCAGCGCGGTGCTCGACCAGGTGACGGCGGTGGAGCTGCTGGCGGACTTCGCCGCGGTGCGGTCGGAGCGGGTCACCGCGTTGCGGCGGCAGCACGACCACCTGTGCGCGCGGCTGCGCGCGGAGCTGCCGGAGTGGGAGTTCGAGCCGGCCGCGGGCGGTCAGACGCTGTGGGTGCGGCTGCCCGGGGTGGACGCCGCGTCGTACGCGCAGGTGGCGTTGCGGCACGGGGTGGCGGTGCTGCCCGGCGGGTCGCTCGACCCGACCGGTGGCAGCGCCGACCGGCTGCGGGTGCCGTTCACCGCCGCACCGCCGGTGGTCGACGCGGCGGTGGCGGCGCTGGCCGCCGCGTGGCGGGTGTTCGGCGCGGAGCCGGGCCGTCGTCCGCTCGTGCCGTCGATGTCGGTCTAGCGGTCGATCCGGCGGTCGGTCCGGCGCCACCGTGGCCGCGGTGGCGCCGGCCGGGGCTCAGACGCGTTCGAGCACGTACCCGGCGTCCTTGACGGCCGCGGTGATCGCCTCGACGTCGGTCGAGCCCACGACGCGCAGCGTGGCCGCGTCGAGGTCGAGCTTGACCCGGGTGACCCCGGACACCCGCCGGGCCGCGTTGGTCACGGTCGCCGCGCACCCTTCGCACGTCATCCCCTTGACCACGAACTCGAGCCCGGTCTGCTGCGCCTCGTCGGACAGCGCGTCGTTCCTGTCGGACATGCGGTTCCCACTCCTCCGGTTCCATACCCTGCCGGGGTATGAATCCGACCCTAACAGGGCGTTCCGGCGCACGACCTCTCCCTGGTTGCCCTGTCCCGTGGCGGGTACTCGGCGGGCATGTTGACGCGTGCGCTGGGCCAGGGTCTCGTCGCCGGTTTCGCCGGGGCGGCGGTCATGACGGTCGTGGAGAAGGTCGAGCAGCGGCTGACCGGCAGACCGGACTCCCACGTGCCCGCCAGGGTGCTGGCCCGCCTGGCGGGGCTGCCCGAGCGGCCGGGGCGGCAGCCGCGCGCGTTGAACCTGGGGATGCACTTCGGGCAGGGCGCGGTGCTCGGTGTGGTGCGCTCGCTGATGGCCAACGCGGGTGTTCGCGGCCCGGTGGCGTCGGCCATGTTCACGGTGGTGCGGTTGACCAGCGACCAGATCCTGGAGAACGCCACCGGGGTGGGCGCGCCGCCGCAGACGTGGCCGCGGTCCGAACTGGTGGTCGACGTGCTCCACAAGACCGTGTACGCGTTCGCGGCGGGTGCGGTGGCCGACGCGCTGGCCGGGCGGCGCGGCCCGGGTCCGGGGCAGCGGCACGCGGCGCTGCGCCCCGGGAGGCGGTCGGACGTGGGCCCGCTGCCCCGGGCTTCCTCGGCCGCGCGGTGAGGCCGTGCGGTGGGCTCGCCCGGTGAGGTGGCCCGGCGAGGTGACCCCATGAGGGGGGCGGGGCCGCCCGGTGTCGTAGGCGGCCCCGCGGTCGGTCACCGGAACAGGCGCAGCGGTACGGCGGCGGCCATCGCGGCCATGCCGGCGTCGTTCGGGTGCAGGTGGTCGCCGCTGTCGTAGGCGGGCAACAGGCGGTCGGGCCGGCCGGGGTCGCGGACGGCGCGGTCGAAGTCGATCACGCCGTCGTACTCGCCGCCGGTGCGGATCCACCGGTTGACGGTCTGGCGGGCGGCTTCGTTCTCAGGGCTGAAGAACCCGAAGGTGTCGTCGCGGAACGGCGTGATCGTGCCGCCGTAGGCGCGGACGCCCTGGGCGTGGGCGCGGGCGATGAGCTGCCGGTGCGCGTCGATGATGTCCTGGGCGCCCACCTTCTCCGACGGCGGCGCGCTCGTGCCGGGGTGGCCGAGGTCGTTGACGCCGAGCAGCACCACGACGTGCCCGACGCCGGGCTGGGCCAGCACGTCGCGGTCGAAGCGGCGCAGGGCGGCCTGCCCGAAGTAGGCCGCGTAGCCCTCGGCCGGGTGCCCGGCGGGCGGGTTCGGGTCGTGCAGCAGCCGGTTGCCGCTGATGCCGGCGTTGACCACGCCCAGGTCGCGCAGGCCGCGCTCGGCCTGGAAGCGGCGGGCCAGGACGTCGGGCCAGCGCCGGTTGGCGTTGCGGGTGGTCTCGGCGCCGTCGGTGATGGAGTCGCCGAAGGCCACCACGGTCGACCCGCGCCTGCCCGTGACGCTGACGCCGGTGAGGAAGTGCCACTTGCCCAGCACGGCGGTCGGGGTGATCTCCGCGCGGCCGGTGACGTTGCCGTCGGCGAGGTAGCCGTCCTGGTACGGGAAGGCGTGCACGGTGGTGCCGGGGGTGCGCCGCGGCAGGTGGACGCTGACGACGAGGTCGGAGTCGGCGGTCACGGGCAGCGCCACGGGGTCGCTGAGCAGCGGCGTGCCGGGTGGCAGGGTGGCCGACGCGCGGCCGCCGAAGGTCAGCCGGCGGTCGGTGGCCGCCGCGATCGCGGAGCCGGAGCCGGCGCGGCGGGCGACGTGGGCCTCGCCGATCACGAGCGGCTGGGTGCCGAACTCGTTGGACAGCCGCACGCGGACGGTGTCGCCGCCCGCGCTCAGGTGCACGACCTGGCGCAGGGTCTGGTCCTCGAACGACGTGGTGTCCGAGGCGGGCACGGTGGTGGGGGACGTGGCCCACGCGCCGACCCAGGTCGCCTTGGGCGCGGCGGAGGCCGTCGCGGGCAGCAGGAGCAGCAGGGCGGTCAGGGCCGCCGTCGTGGCGCGCTTCACCCCGCTCACCTCCGGGCCGGTCGTTCGAAGCGCCAGCCGTCGGCGCGCAGTTCGGGGATGAGCCGGGCGACCGCGTCCACGGTCTGGCCGCGGTCGTTCGGGCCGTCGTGCATGAGGACCACGGCCCCGTCGGTCAGGCCGTCCTTGACCCGGCGCACCAGTTCGTCCACGCCCGGCGGTTCCCAGTCGCCGATGGCGAGCTTCCAGCCGAGGGGGGTCATGCCGAGCTTCGCCGCGACCACCGGGGTCTGCCCCCAGCTGCCGTAGGGCGCGCGGAAGTAGCGGATCGGCGCGCCCGGCGCGGCGCGGTGGATGGCGGCGCTGGTCTGCCGCAGGTCGGCCTCGACGCGCTCGGGCGTCCACGTGGCCATGTCGTCGTGGTGCATGGTGTGGTTGCACAGGGTGTGCCCGCCGGCGACGATCTCGCGGACCAGCCGCGGGTTGGCCTCGACGTAGTCGCCCCACAGGCAGAACACGGCCTTGACGTGGTGGCGGCGCAGCACGTCGAGCAGGCGCGGGGTGTCGGCCGGGTTGGGTCCGTCGTCGAAGGTGAACGCGACGGTGCGGCCGCCGTGCCGGGTGGAGTCGACGATCACCGGTTCGGCCGCGCCTGCCGGCGCCGAACCGAGGCCGAGCAGCAGGCCAGTGGTCAACAGCACGGTTCTCCACCGCATCGCGGAACCCCTTCCGTCGGACGAGCGCTGACCACTATCAGCGCGCGATCAACCCGCCTACCAGACGTTTCGCGGATGTTTCGAGTCTCAACTGGCCGTGCCGCGACGGCCGTCGGGCGCGCGGGGCGGCGGGTAGGCTGTTGCCCTCGCTGCCAGGGGGTATCGCCGTTGCGGTTCGGGGTGCTGGGGCCGTTGCGCGTGACGCGCGACGGCCTGCCGGTGGCGGTGGGCGGGCCGAAGCAGCAGCGGCTGCTGGTGCTGCTGCTGGTGCGGCACAACCGGCCCTGCAGCGCGGACTGGCTGGTCGACGCGCTGTGGGACGGGCGGCCGCCCGCCAGTGCCGAGGTCACGCTGCGCACCTACGTCGCCGGGTTGCGCCGCGCGCTGGAACCGGACCGGCGGGCGCGGGCGTCCGGCGGGCTGGTGCGCAACCACCCGGGCGGGTACGAGCTGCGCGTGCCGCCGGGGGCGATCGACTTCGTGGAGTTCACCGACCTGGTGCGGGGGGCCGGGGAGGCGACCGACCCGGTGGTGGCGGAGGGTCTGTACGCGGACGCGCTGGCGCTGTGGCGGGGTGACCCGGCGGACGTCGCCGCCGTGCGGCCGGAGTTCGAGCGGTTGGCGGAGGCGAGGGTGTCGGCCGAGGAGGGCCGGTTCGCGGCGGCCGTGGCGGCGGGGCACGCCCCGGTGGCGGAGCTGCGCCGGTTCGTCGCGGCCCACCCGGAACGCGAGACCGCCCGCGCGCGGTTGATGCTGGCGCTGTACCGGGCGGGTCGGCAGGCCGAGGCGCTGGCCGTGTACGCCGAGGGCCGCCGGCTGCTGGTCGAGGAGTACGGGGTCGAGCCGGGCGCGGAGCTGCGCGAGGCGCATCGCCGCGTCCTGGACCACGACGTGCCGCCGCCGTCGGCGGTGTCCGGGCCCGCGCGGCCGGGCCGGGGCGCGCCGGCGGGCGGTGCCGGGCTCGTCGGGCGGGTCGCCGAGTTGGCCGTCCTGGACGACCTGTTGGCCGCGTCGCTCGACTCGGGTCGGGTGGTGGCGGTGGTCGGTGAGGCCGGCATCGGGAAGACCAGCCTCGCGCGGGCCGTCGGCGAGCGGGCCGCTGCGGCGGGGGTGCCCGTGGTGTGGGGGCGTTGTCCCGACCTCGGGCAGGCACCGCCGTTCTGGTTGTGGGCGCAGGTGGTGCGGGCGCTGGTCGCGTCGCCGCGGGCGGGGGCGGCCGGGCGCGCGGCGGCGCTGGCCGGGTTCGCCGACGGGCCCCTCGCCGATTCCGGTGTCGACCCGGCGGCCCGGTTCCGCACCTACGAGGCCGTCGCGGACCTGGTGCGGGCCGTCGCCGCGCCCGCCGGGCTGGTCGTCGTGCTGGACGACCTGCACGCCGCCGACCGGGACTCGTTGCTGCTGCTGCGCTTCCTGAGCACCACCGTCCACACCGGCCGGACGCTGGTCGTGGCCACGCTGCGGCCCTACGAGCACGACCCGGACCTGGTCGCGGCGCTCGCGGACCTCGCCCGCGCGCCCGGTTTCCGGCAGGTGCGCCCGGCCGGTCTGGACGCGGGCGCCGTCGCGGACCTCGTGCGCCGGAGCGGGGTGGAGCCGTCGCCCGGCCTGGTGCACGGGTTGGTCGAGCGCACCGGCGGCAACCCGTTCTTCATCACCGAGCTGCTCAGCTCGGCGGACCCGGCCGGGGGCGAGCCGCCGCCGGGCGTGCGCGACACCGTCCGCGTGCGCCTCAACGCCCTGGACGACGCCACCCGCGACTGCCTCGACCTGCTCGCCGTCGCCGGCCGCGACCTGGGCCTGCACGTGCTGGCGCGGGCGGCCGGGGTCGACGTGGCGCCCCTGCTCGCGCGCCCCGGCGCGGCGCACCTGGTCGCGGAGGCCGGTCCGGGGGTGGTGCGGTTCCGGCACCCGCTGTTCGCGCAGGCCGCCTACGCCGACCTCGCGCCGCCGCGCCGGGCCGCGCTGCACGCCCGGCTGGCCGACGCGGGCGTGGACGTGCTGACGCGGGCGGAGCTGGCGCACCACTACGGGCAGGCGGTGGGCCTGGGCCGCGGGGAGGACCACCTGCGGTGGACGTTGGCCGCGGCCGAGGACGCCACGCTGCGGTTGGCCTACGAGGACGCGTTGGCGCACCTCGACCGGGCCGCCGCGCTGCTGGGCCCCTCCCCCGCTCGGGAGCTGGACGTGCACCTGCGCCGCGTGGCGCTGCTGCAGATCACCGTCGGGGTGGGCAGCGACGCCGTGGAGCGCGCCGCGGCCCGTGCCCGGGCGCTGCTGCCGCACGTCGACACCGATCCGCGGCCCGCGCTGTGGGCGTTGGGCGAGTTGGCGTGCAACCGGGCGGAGTTCGCGCTCGCGGCGGACCTGGCGCGGCGGCTGGTGGGCGGCGAGGGCCTGGTCCACGCCGCCGGGCACTACCTGCTCGGCGTGGTCGGCTACTTCACCGGCCGCCTCGCGGAGGCCGACGCGGACCTGGGCGCGGCCGCGGAGCGCCTGCGCGACCTCGGCCCGCGGCGGCTCGTCGGCCAGGCGGGCCGCACGCCCACGTTGTCGCCGTACAACTTCCGGGCGCTGGTGCGGTCGCTGCGGGGTGACGGCGTGGCGGCGCGGTCCGACCTCGCCGCCGCCCGGGACCTGGCCGACCGGGCCGACGACCCGTACGGGCGGGCCAACGCCGCCCTGTTCACCGCCTGGTTGGCGCTGCAGGAGCAGGACGTGGAGCTGGGCGGCGAGGCGGCCCGGCGCTGCCGGGAGATCGGCGAGCGGCAGGGCATGCGGCACTTCGTGACGACCGGGGACTTCGTGGCCCGGTGGGCGGCCGTGCGCGGCGGGCGGGGCGGGGTGGAGGCGATGCTGTCCGCGGGCGAGGGGATCTACCGGCTGGGCCTGCGGTCGACCCGCACGATCACGACCGCCGCGATGGCCGACGCGTGCCTGGTCGCGGGGCGTCCCGCCGAGGCGCGGCGGCTGGCCGAGGACGGGTTGGCGCTGGCGGAGGCCACCGGGGAGCGGGTGCTGGCGGCGGAGCTGCGCCGCGTCCGCGCCCTCGCCGCGGGTGACGCGGCCGGGCTGGCCGCGGCGGCGGAGCTGGCCGCCGCGCAGGGCGCGCGGTTGCTGGCGGACCGCGTGGAGGCGGCCTCCACGCGGTTTCCACGGCGTGCCGGTGAGCTGGGCGCATGGAGTTCGACGTCGTAGTTGTGGGGTGCGGTCCCGTCGGCGCGGTGACCGCGAACCTGTTGGGCCTGCACGGTGTGCGCACGCTGGTCGTGGAGCGGTCCACCGGGCCGCACGGGCAGCCTCGGGCGTTCTCGTGCGACGACGAGGCGCTGCGGATCTACCAGCGGGCCGGGCTCGGGGTGGCCCGGGACATGCACCGGCCCTCGACCGTCGAGTACGTGGGCGCGAACGGGCGGCCGTTCGCGACGATCGCGCTGGACGAGATCGACTTCGGGCTGGGCGCGGCGCCGCTGCACTTCTTCGACCAGCCGCGGCTGGAGGCGGCGCTGCGGGCGGGCCTGGACCGGTTCCCGCACGTGGCGCTGCGGACCGGGGTCGAGCTGGTGGAGCTGGACGACGGGGAGGTGGTGCTGCGCGACGTGCGGACGGGTGAGCGGAGCGCGGTGCGCGCCCGGTACGTGCTGGGGTGCGACGGCGCGCGCAGCGCCACGCGGGCGGCGGCGGGGATCGGGTTGTCGGGGTCGTCCTACGCCGAGCCGTGGCTCGCGGTGTCCGGCACGGTCGAACCGGGGGCGGTGCGGGTGCCGACGACCCGGTTCGTGTGCGACTGGCGTCGTCCGGCGTTCGTGTCGCCGGGGGCGCCGGGCACCTACCGGCTGGAGTTCATGCTGCGCCCGGGCGAGACCGCCGAGGGGATGACCGCGCCCGGGACCGTCGCCCGGCTCGTCGCCCCCTACGTGGACCCGGCGCGGTTCGAGGTCACCAGGGCGACCGTGTACGCGTTCCACCGGCTGGTCGCGACGCGCTGGCGGTCGGGGCGGGTGTTCCTGCTCGGGGACGCGGCGCACCAGATGCCGCCGTTCCTGGGGCAGGGGCTGTGCAGCGGGTTGCGGGACGCGGCGAACCTGACGTGGAAGCTGCACCTGGTGCTGGCGGGTCACGCCGAGGAGTCGCTGCTGGACAGCTACGAGGTGGAGCGGCGGCCGCACGTGGAGGAGATGGCGGCGACGAGCGTGCGCCTCGGTCGGGTCTTCCTGGTGCGCCGCCGGTTCGCCGCGGCGGCGCGCGACGCCGTGCTGCGGGCGGTGCAGACCGTGCCGAGGGTGCGGCGCTTCGTGCGGCACTTCGAGTTCAAGCCGCTGCCGGCGCTGCGGCGGGGCGTGCTGGCGGGTGGGAGGCGGCGCGGCGCGGTCGGCACGATGTTCCCGCAGCCGCGGGTGGCGGTGCCGGGTTCGCCGGACCCGCGGCCGCTGGACTCGGTGCTGGGCGCGGAGTTCACCGTGATCGGGCCGGGGGTGGACCGCGGCACGGCGACGGGGTGGCAGGGCCCGCCCGCCCGGTTCGTCCGGGTGCTGCGCGACCCGGCCGAGGCGACGTCGCAGGTGGCGTCGGTGGTCGACGTGGACGGGGTGCTGACCGCGTGGTTCGCCCGGCACGGCGCGCGGGTGGCGGTGCTGCGGCCGGACCGGTTCGTGTACTCGCTGGGCCCGGTCGTCGAGCCGGGCGGCCCGCTGCGGACCGTCGCGTCGCCCGGGTGACCGGGCCCGGTCACCCGGGTTGGTTGGTGGCGATCACGACCGCGGCGCGCGTCCGCCAGCCCAGGCGGGTGTAGAGGGCGCGGCCGCCGGCGCTGGCGACGAGGAGGCCGTGCCGCGCGCCGCGGGCGACGGCCTCCTCCGCCAGGGTGCCCATGACGACGCTGCCGAGGCCGCGGCGGCGGTGGGGCCGGGCGGTCTCGATCCGGTCGAAGACGGCGTCCCCGGCGGTGACGGCGGCCTGGCCGCTCGCGGCGGGCTCGTCGGGGTCGTGCCGGACCCGCACGGTGAGGAACTCCGCGGCGGAGACGGTGGCGCGGTAGTCCCCAGGCAGGGCGCGGCGCGGGTGGTCGACCAGGGAGCGGGTCATCAGCCACTCGCGGGCGGGCTTGACGTGCAGGCCGGCGTGCCCGAGCACGTCCTCCACCGCGTCGGGCCGGGTGGTGGGGACGGTCAGCCAGGTGGCCTCCCGGGCGGAGGCGGCCTCGTCGGCCAGGGCGCGCAGGCCGGCCGGCAGGTCCGGGCGCAGGGCGACGATCTCCCGGTGGCGGCCCGGCCGGTCCTGGAGCAGGTGCAGGGCGTCGCCGGCCTCGCGGGGGCGGATCCAGCCGCGGCAGGTGCTCCAGCCGCGTTCCCAGCGGCGGACCAGGTCTTCGAGGTCCGCGTCGATCGTGCTCGTCATTGTCGCAACCCTATGGCAGTAAGGCGGAGGCCCACCACCCGTCGCCGGGTGGCGCGCAAGGCCCCGAACAGCGGCCGGGCTACCCCCGGTTCCCCCACGCCCACACCGGCCGATCGGACGATTTGCGCAACATCACTCGAACGGCCGATGCAGGACGTTCCGCGGGCTGCCGACACTGACTGCGCTGGGAGCGCTCCCAGAAAGTGCGGGAGGTCGTGCTCAGCCCCGCCGCGCGTGTTCCGCGTCGGCGTTTCCGGTTGTCCACCTCGTCGATCAACGAAGATTTGGCGGTCCACATGCTTCACCGTTCTGGGAGCGCTCCCACCCTGCCGCGAGGGGTCCTGGCCGTGCGGCTGCCGTCCCGTCCCGGCGCGTTGTGGCGGGTGTCGGCGGTGCTCGGCGCGTGCCTGGCGCTGCTGACGACCCTGCTGGTGACCTTCGGCGCGGGCACGGCGTCCGCCCACGGCGCGGTGAGCGACCCGCCGGCGCGCCAGTACGCCTGCTACCAGCGCTGGCCCAACGGCCCGACGCAGCAGACGGCCACCGAGGACCCCATGTGCTACAAGGCGTGGCAGGCCGACCCGTCGGCGATGTACAACTGGAACGGCCTGTTCCGCGAGGGCGTGGCGGGCAACCACCAGGCGGCGGTCCCGGACGGGCAGCTGTGCAGCGCGGGCCTGACGCAGAACGGCCGTTACGCCGCGTTCGACGAGCCGGGCAACTGGAAGACGGTCGACCGGCCGAGCCGGTTCACCCTGAACCTGCACGACCAGTCCTCGCACGGCGCGGACTACATGCGGATCTACGCCACCAAGCAGGGCTTCGACCCGAAGACGCAGAAGCTGCGCTGGAGCGACCTGGAGCTGGTGGGCCAGACCGGTCGCATCCCGACCGGCACGACCACGCCGGTCGAGGTGAACGCGCCCGGCCGCACCGGTCACCACATCATCTACACGGTGTGGCAGGCCAGCCACCTGGACCAGTCGTACTACTTCTGCAGCGACGTCAACTTCACCGACGGCGGGCAGCAGACGACGACCACCACGCCCACCACCACGACGACGACGACCACCACCACGACGACCACGACGACCACCGACGTGCCTTCGCGCGGCTGCTCGGCGACGCTGCGGACCACGTCGCAGTGGTCGGGCGGTTTCCAGGCGGAGGTGCGGGTGACGGCGGGTTCGGCGGCCATCACGGGCTGGGCGGTGACGTGGACCTTCGCCAACGGCGAGCGGATCAACTCGATCTGGAGCGCCGCGGCGACCACGAGCGGCACGTCGGTGACGGCGCGCAACGTCAACTACAACGGGTCCGTGGCGGCCGGTGCGAGCACCACGTTCGGCTTCGTCGCCTCGGGAACGCTCGGCGCCCCGACGCTGAGCTGCACCGCGAGCTGATCGCGGCGGCGCCCGCCCGCCGGCGTGACCCACGTCGGCGGGCGGGCCGTGGTGGGATGGGGGCGTGACGACGAACCCGGACCTGCCCGCCGGCATCGGACGGCCCGCCACGCGGGCGCTGGCCGCGACCGGCGTGACGACCCTGGACCAGGTCGCGCGCTTGGGCGACGCGGAACTGCCGGCGTTGCACGGCGTCGGGCCGAAGGCGGTCCGCGTGCTGCGCGAGGCCCTGCGGGCGCGGTCGGGCGGTCAGAACGCGTAGTTGACCACGAACGCCGGGTGGTCCGTGCGGTACATCGGGTAGGTCTGGGTGGACACGAAGGTCAGCGTGCGGGCGGTGACGTGCTGCACGTCGCCGTCGCCCTTGCGGAACCAGCCCGACGGCACGCAGTTCTGCGCGTTGGTCGCGGACCCGGGGCTGTAGCGCAGGTTCAGGTCCCCCGCGACGACGTGCCGGGTCGTCGGCGAGCCGGTCGGGTCGTGCGCCAGCGCGATGGCGGGCAGGAGTTCGCGGCACTGGGCCAGGGCGGTCGTGCCGGTCGTGCTCAGGTGGGTGGTGCAGGCGGTGAAGCCGCGCACCTCGCCGAGAGCGCAGGCCCAGGCGCGGATCTCGTTGCCGCCGTCCTGCGCGGTGTAGGTGCCGTGGTCGGTGGTCCTGATGCCCTCCTTGACGATGACGCCGCTGCCGTACGCGCCCCGGCCGGCGGTGCACTGGTAGTCGCCGCCGGTGGACCGGTTGCCGACGTGGGCGAAGCCGTACTCGGCGGTGGCGCCGACGGCGGCGGTCAGGCGGGGCAGGTCGGACAGGCAGACCTCGTTGACCGACACGACGTCGGGCAGGCGGCGCCCGATGACGGTGACGGCCTCGTCGACGGCCAGGCCGTTCTGGTAGCAGCCGGCGACACCGCTGTTGCACAGGTTCAGCTGCAGGACCGTGAACGTCGCGGCGGCCGCGGCGGGGACCGCCGGGGAGGCGCAGAGCAGGGACGCGGCCAGGAGGAGGCCGGTGGTTCGGCGCGGGGAGGCCATGCCGACCATGCTCACACCCGGCCGGGCGTGGGCCGTACCGCCGGGGCGGTCGCGACTTCGGGGTGTGCGCACCGGGCATGGCCGAGGGGGCGTTGATACCTTCGCGGCATGGCGTTCACGCTGGAGCAGCTGCGGGGGTTCGTGGCGGTCGCCGAGGAGCTGCACTTCGGCCGGGCGGCCTCCCGGTTGGCGATGACGCAGCCGCCGCTGAGCCGGCAGGTCCAGAAGCTGGAGCGGGCGGTGGGCGCGCGGTTGCTGGTCCGGGACAACCGGCGGGTGACGCTGACGGCGGCGGGCGCGGTGTTCCTGGTGGAGGCGCGGCGGTTGCTGTCGCTGGCCGACAGCGCGCCGGAGCTGGCCCGGCGGGTGTCGTCCGGGTCCAGCGGCGTGGTGCGGGTGGGGTTCACCGCGGCGGCGGCGTACGGGATCCTCGGCCGGCTGCTGGACGAGGTGGCCGCGCACCTGCCGGGGGTGGACGTGGAGCTGGTCGAGCTGGTGACGCGCGAGCAGGTGGCGGGGTTGGTGAACGAGGAGATCGACCTGGGGTTGGGTCGGCCGCCGTTCGACGACTCGACGTTCGGGTCGCGCCCGCTGTACCGGGAGGGGTTGCTGGTCGCGGTGCCGTCCGGGCACCGGTTGGCGGGGCTGGGTCGTGCGGCGACGGCGGCGGACGTGGCGCGGGAGCCGGTCATCATGCACTCCCCCACCGACGCCCGGTACTTCTACGACCTGGTGGTGCGGACGGTGCCGGTGGCGTCGGAGAACACCGTGCACACGGTGGGCCAGGTGCTCACGATGCTGTGGCTGGTGGCGGCGGGGCGGGGGATCGCGTTCGTGCCGGAGTCGGCGGCGCGGTTGCGCATCGACGGGGTGGCGTTCGTCGGCCTGCGGACGGAGGCGCCGCGGCCGGTGGAGCTGCACCTGCTGTGGTTGCGCGCGTCGGCGAACCCGGCGCTGTGGCGGACGTTGGGCGTGTTGGAGGGCCGCACGCCGTTCGCGTGATGCCGTGGCGGTATCACGCGATGCCGAACAGCTCTTGGACACGCATCGCGGCTGGTCCATACGGTGGGGTCGTGACGCACCCAGCCGTTCTCGCCGACCGACTCGCCTCCGGGTTGCTCTCCTTCCCGGTCACCCACTTCGACGCCGACCTGCGGTTCGACGAGGCCCGCTACCGCGAGCACCTGGCCTGGCAGGCGGGGTTCGACGTGGCCGGGCTGTTCGCCGCGGGCGGCACGGGCGAGGGGTTCTCGCTGACGCCGGCGGAGGTCGACCGGGTGGTGCGCGTGGCCGTGGACGAGGTGGGCGACCGGGTGCCGGTGATCGCGCCGGCGACGGGTGCGACGGCCACGGCGGTGGCGCAGGCGCGGGCCGCGGAGGCCGCCGGCGCGTCCGGGGTGCTGCTGTTCCCGCCGTACCTGACCGAGGCGAGCCAGCGGGGGCTGGTCGGGCACGTCGACGCGGTGTGCCGGGCGACCGGGCTCGGGGTGGTCGTCTACAACCGGGCCAACGCCGTGCTGGGGGACGCGGCGGTCGCGGAGCTGGTCGACCGCAACCCGAACCTGATCGGATTGAAGGACGGTGTGGGCGACGTCGAGCGGTTGACGCGCACCTACGCCCGTGTCGGCGACCGGTTGGTCTACATCGGCGGGTTGCCGACCGCGGAGACGTTCGCGCTGCCGCTGTTGCAGCTCGGCGTGAGCACGTACTCGTCGGCGTTGTTCAACTTCGTGCCGGAGTTCGCGCTGCGGTTCCACGCGGCGGTGCGGGCGCAGGACCGGGTGGCGGTGTACCGCATGCTGGTCGACTTCGTCATCCCCTACGTCGACCTCCGCGACCGGGCGCGGGGGTACGCGGTGTCGATCGTGAAGGCCGGGTTGACGGCGGTCGGCCGGGACGGCGGCCGGGTGCGTCCGCCGTTGAGCGACCTGACCGACGACGAGCGGGCCCGGCTGGGCGAGCTGGTCCGGCGGGTCGCCTGACCGTTACCCCGCGAGGCGAAGGAGTGCGATGTCCGCCAGTTCCGACCGGATCGAGTCGGTGACGGTGTCGTCGGTGCGGCTGCCGCTGCCGACGGGGATCAGCGACGCCAAGGTGTTCACCGGCAGGCAGCGGCCGATGACCGAGGTGGCGGTGCTGTTCGCCGAGGTGCGCACCGAGGCAGGGCTGGAGGGGGTGGGGTTCGGCTACTCCAAGCGCGCGGGCGGGCCGGCGCAGTTCGCGCACGCCCGCGAGGTCGCGCCGGAGCTGGTCGGCGAGGACCCCAACGACATCGGCCGGTTGTGGACGAAGCTGGTGTGGGCGGGCGCGTCGGTGGGGCGCAGCGGCGCGGCCACGCAGGCGTTGGCGGCGTTCGACATCGCGTTGTGGGACCTCAAGGCCAAGCGCGCGGGTCTGCCGCTGGCGAAGCTGCTGGGCGCGCACCGCGACTCGGTGCGCTGCTACGACACCTCGGGCGGGTTCCTGCACGAGGGCGTGGAGCGGATCAAGGACAACGCCGACCGGGTGCTGGGCTCGGGCGTGGGCGGGGTCAAGATCAAGGTCGGGTTGCCGGACTCGGCCGAGGACCTGCGGCGGGTCGCGGCGGTGCGCGAGCACCTGGGCGACGGGGTGCCGTTGATGGTCGACGCCAACCAGCAGTGGGACCGCCCGACGGCGATGCGGGTGGGTCGGGCGTTGGAGGAGTTCGACCTGGTGTGGATCGAGGAGCCCTTGGACGCCTACGACGTGGTGGGGCACGCGGACCTGGCGCGTGCGCTGACCACGGCGGTGGCGTCCGGGGAGATGCTGACGAGCGTGGCGGAGCACTACGAGCTGATCCGGGCGGGGGCGGTGGACGTGCTGCAGCCGGACGCGCCCCGGGTCGGCGGCATCACCCAGTTCCTCAGGTTGGCCGCGCTGGCCGATCACCACCACCTGCAGCTCGCGCCGCACTTCGCGATGGAGGTCCACGTCCACCTCGCCGCCGCCTACCCGCGCGAGCCGTGGGTGGAGCACTTCGACTGGCTGCACCCGCTGTTCGAGGAGCGGCTGGAGATCCGGGACGGCCGGATGCACCTGTCGGACCGGCCGGGCCTGGGCGTCACCCTGACCGACCGCGCCCGCTCCTGGACCACCGCCACCTCCACCGCCACCACCCCGCCCTCCTGACCGGTGTGTCGAACCCCCAGGTCCCGTGTGTCGAACCTCCAGGTCCCGTGTGTCGAACGCCCGCGCCCGGCGTGTCGAACGTTCGGCCCCCCGAACTCCACATCCGCGTCCACCCGGGACGGCCCGGCTGCGTCCCGGACGTGCGACTCGGGGGTCCCGAACGTTCGACACACCGGTCCTGGAGGTTCGACACACCGGTCCTGGAGGTTCGACACACGGGGCGCGGGGGTTCGACACACGCGGGGGTCAGCCGATCTTGCCCACGCCGGCGCCGGCGGTGACGACGGCCTTGACGGTGGTCGGGTCGTCCAGGGTGTAGGCGTAGTAGTCGCCGGGCTCCTGCACGGTGCCGCCGCAGTCGGGCTGCCCGGACTCGCCCGCGAAGACGTTGTCCCGGGCGACGCACCGCCCGGTGGGGCCGGCGTAGCTGTTGCTCACGGGTTCCTCGACGTCCTCGAAGTAGTTGCCCTCGACCACGCAGCCGGAGTCCGCCTGGCAGGCGACGCCGACGTCGGTGTTGTAGAGGTAGTAGTTGTTGAACACGTGGACCGGCTCGCCGAACCGGACGCGGGGGTTGCGCTGCGGGGTGCGGTCGAACCAGTTGTGGTGGTAGGTGACCTTGAGCCGGCCGACGTCCTGGGCGGCGTTGCCGTCGTCGTGGCCCAGCAGCATGTTCTTGGTGTGGTGGTGGGTGTGGTTCCAGGAGACGGTGACGTGGCCGGAGCCGCGCTTGATGTCGATGGCGCCGTCGTGGCCGCGGGACATGTCGTTGTGGTCGATCCACACGTGGTGGGAGAACATCTGCACGTTGACGGCGTCGTCGGCCCAGTCGCGGAAGACGAGGTTGCGCACGACGACGTTGTGCACGGCGTCGGCGGGCGGTGTGGTGGTGTCGGAGACGGGCAGGCCGATGTTGAGGCCGCCGCCGGTGAACCCGGAGGCCGAGCCGATGCCGACGATCGTCTTGTCCGAGGTGACGTCGTGCATGGGTCCGGGCAGGGCGATCATGCCGCGCACGCAGATGTTCAACGGCCCGGTCCGGGCGATGGCGGCGAGGAACTCGGCGGCCGTGTCGACCTCGACGGTGGGTCCGCCCGCGCCGCCGGTGGTGCCGCTCTGCCCCCACGCGGCGACCGAGGCGAACCCGATCGGGCGGCCGGAGGTGGCGCAGGAGCCCGGTTGCTGCGCGGTCGTCGTCGTGGTGGTGGTGCCGGTGGGGTCGCCCGGGCCGGGCACGTCGGTGACGACCACGTCGTCGAACGTGGCGGCGGCGTAGTGGGTGGCCAGGCCGATCCGGCCGCTGCCGAACGTGGTGTCGCCGGCGCTGAGCAGGGGCGTGCCGTCGACGAAGCCGCGCAGGGTGCTGCCGAAGACCTCCAGCCGGACGGTGTGCCAGGAGCCGAGGGTCACGGTGGCGGGCGCGGTGGCCAGGGTGGTGAACCCGCCGCCGACCCGCTTGCCGAGCACGGCGCCGCCCGCGCCGGTCAGGCCGAGGTAGTAGTAGTTGCCGGTGTTCTGCGCGCGGGCGGTCACGGCGACGTGCCGGTCGCCGCCGTTGAACCCGGTCGGCTTGACGCGGACCTGCACCGACTGGTCGGTCCACGTGGTGCCGGCCAGTGCCCTGGCGTCGGAGCCGGTACCGGACTGCCGCCAGGCGCGGGAGCCGTCGGGCACGACCGACCAGCTGCCGCCGCTGGTGCTCCAGCCGGTGGAGTCGCCGTCCTCGAAATCGTCGGCGAACACCGCGGCGGCCGACGCGGAGGGCACTACGAGGAGCGCCGCGGCGAACAGCGCCCCGCTCGCCGCGGCGACGAGCGACGCCACTCTTCCGTGCTTGTTCACATTTGCCTCCGATTCGCTTATCGGGTGGTCGGCAACCCGATTCGGCCGGACCGGCGCGGTTCACGAGGATGACATCGTTCACGCTGGTGAACAGGGGGCGACCGGGACGGAACGGTGGTTGCCGACAAATGGAGGCGGCGGTTGGCGGCACGCTGTCGAAAGTGAGTCGGACCTGCCGACCGAAGGTAATGGCTCGATTCCGCAACGTCAACGACGGGTCACGTGGGTGAATTCGGGAAAATACGCGCCGAAACGACGGGAGCCGACCCGGCACCCAGGACCGGATCACGCGACCCCGGCCGGAGTCGAGGATTGCGCTGTCCGGCCGACACCGCCGCCGACGCGGCGGAGTTACCGTTTTGATCGATCCAGAACCACCGCAAGGACATCCTCGCAACGGAGCGATCATGCCCGAGTTACGCGCGTCGCTGGCCGTGTTGGCGCTGGCGGCGATCCTCCCCCTGGGGTCGACGCCCGCCGCGGTCGCCGCGGCCCCGCCCGGGATGGTCCCGGTCGAGCTGTCCCGGCTCGCGGGCTTCCCCGACCACTACGTCGTCGGGATCAACGACCTCGGCCAGGTCGTCGGCAGCGCGCAGGGCGGCGACCTGGCACCGCACGCCGTGCTGTGGTCGCCCCGCGGCGGCGCGACCGACCTCGGCCCGGGGCTGGCGGCGGACGTCAACGAGCGCGGCCAGGTGCTCGGCCTGGAACTCCGCGCGCCGACCACCCCCTACCGGCACAAGCCGTGGATCTGGACCGACGGCAGGCGCACGGCCGTCACACCGGCCGACGCGGCGTGGGCCTACGCGCCGGCGATCAACGACAGCGGCGCGGTGCCGGTGAACTACTCGATCTCCGCCACCCGCACCGACCACGACCGCGTCGCCGTGTGGCAGGACGGCCGGCACACCGAGCTGTCGCCGTCCGGGCCGGAGCTGTGGGTGTACGCGATCAACGACGCCGGTGTCGTGGCCGGCGGCTACGCCTCCTTCGCCGCCCAGGACTTCGCCGCCGTCCGCTGCGCGGCCGGCACCTGCACGCGACTGGGCGGCTCCCCCGGCTACGGCTCCTACACCCCCGAGGCCGTCAACGAGACCGGGGTCGTCGTCGGCAACCGCGGCACGGTCGCCCTGCGCTGGGAAGGCGACACGGCCACCGTGCTGTCGGACAACGGCCGCGTCGCCCACGGCGAGGAAGCGCTCAACGAACGCGGCGACACCGTCGGCTGGGCCGCCGACGCCGACGGCACCCCGCGGGCCGTGCTGTGGCCCGCCGGCGGCAAGCAGGTCGACCTCGGCGTGCCCGGGCCGTCCGAGGCCGTGGCGATCAACGAACGCGGCGACGTCGTCGGCTGGGTCGCCTCCGGCGAGTCCGCCACGCCCCGCGGGTTCCTGTGGCGCGAGGGCCGGGTCACCTACCTCGACCCGCCCACCGGCCACTACAGCATGCCGGTCGCGATCAACGACCACGGCGTCGTGGTCGGCCACACCACCGGCACGGACAGCACCACCAGGCCCACCCTCTGGACCCCGGTCACCACCACCTTGGGCCGGTGAGGTCAGGAACCGGGCGCGGGGTGGGCGTTGCGGTAGAGCCGGACGGCGTTGCGCATCGCCATCGTCACCGTCATCGAACCCACCCGCGGCACGAACACCGACGCGCGGTCCACGACGTCGTCGGCGAAGTTCTTCAGCGTCGAGAAGTTCACGCACACCGCGCCCGGCTTGATCTCCTCCGCCCGCACCAGCGGGAACTCACGCGACGGGACCCCGGTCACGACCACGTCGGCCTCCGCCAGCGCGGTGGCGCGGTCCACCTCGACCGCGTCCACGTGGTGGCCCTGGATGCCCGGCGCGTGCCGGAACGCCAACGACCCCGACACGTCGAACGAGACCACCTCCGCGCCGTCGTTGGCCAGCATCGCCGCCAACGGGCGGCCCACGACGTCGCTGCGGTTGAACACGCACGCCTTCACCGACGCCAACGGCGTGTCACCCGACCCGCGGAACGCGCCCGCCTCGCCCAGCAGCTTCATCACGGCCAGCGGGGTGCACGGCAGGACCGCCCGCCGCGTGCCGGCGTCGTCGACGAACCGCCGGTTCTCGTACAGGCAGCGGCTCCAGAACGAGTGCAGGCCCTCCACGTCCTTGCGCGGGTCGACCAGCTCCCGCAACCAGCGGTCCCGCTCCGGGTCGCGGACCGGGTAGTACACGAACACGCCGTGCACGCCGTCGTCGGCGCCCGCGTCCCGCACGGCCGCCTCCACGTCGTCCGCCCGGGGCGTGCGCAGGTCGAACTCGATGCCCACCTCGGCGCACGCCCGCCGGGTGTACTCGGCGTAGGTCCGCGCCGGCCGGTCACCGTCGACCAGGAACCCGACGACGGTCAGGCGCTCCGGGATCGTCGCCAGGTCGGCGCGGATCTCGGCGCGGATGGTCTCGGCGAGGTCGGCCGGGTCGATCGTGCGGGCGGTCATCTGCGTTCCTCCGGGGTGCCGTCGATGCGGGCGTGCGCGGTCACGGCGGCCCGGCGCACGGCGTCCAGTCTCGCGGTCAGCTCCGCCGCGTCGTCCACCAGCGCCACGTTCGCCCGCGCGCCCCGCACCGCGGCCGACACCGACCCCGGCAGCAGGTCGGCCGGCGTCGCGTCCCACAGGCTCCCGGTCACGGGAAGATCATCGCGCGACCGGGCCGCGGCCGCCACAGCACGCGGCCCGGTCGCGCACGACCCCGGGATCACCCGGTGACCGGCCCCGTCCAGCCGGTCGGCACGTGCCCGAGGCGCACCCGCTGCGGGTGGTCGCCCACCGGCACCGACACCACCTTCCGGCCGCTCGCGAAGTCGATCGCCGTCACCCGGTCGGCGCCGCTCTCCGAGATCACGCAACTGCGCCCGTCACCGCTGACCGTCGCCCAGTACGGCTTCGACGCCGGCACCGCAGCGGCCTCCCGCAACGTCGCCCGGTCCACCACCACCGCATAGTCGTCCATCGTCCCGGCGACGCACAACCGGTCACCGGCCGGGCTCATCGACAGGCCGTGGTGACGCGAGTCGTTCACCCACGTCGTGCGGTCCTCGCTGGTGTCCGGGTTCTTCGGCAACTCCTTCACCCGCGTGATCCGGTCCGACGCCACGTCGTACTCCAGGAACCCGTTGAAGAACGACACCTGGAAGTACAGCGCCGACCCGTCCGGCGCGAACGCCACCGGCCGCACCGAGTCCGACAGGTCCGACCGGCCGAACGCGTCCAGCCGCTGCCGCATGTCGATCACCTTCACCTGCTGGAACGTCGTCGCGTCCACCACCGTGATGCGCCGGTCGCCCTTGGTGAAGTCCCACGCCGGGTCGTCCAGATCGGTGTTCACCTCACCGATCGACATGTTCCACAGGTAGCGGCCGTTGTCGGTGAACACGTTCTCGTGCGGCTTGTCCCCGGTGCGGAACGACCCCAGCTCCCGACCCGTCACGATGTCCAGCACGTGCACGGTGTTCGACGTCGAGGCCGACACCGCCACCCGCCGCCCGTCGGGCGAGACCGCCATGTGGTCCGACCGGAACCCCGACACCGGGAACCGCCAGTTCACCCGACCCGTCGCCAGGTCGATCGACACCACGTCGGCGAAACTCGGCCGTGACGCGACCACCGCACGACCGTCCGGAGTGGTGTACACGTCGTCCACGAACTGGTCGTGCCCCTCGCCCGGCCCGGACCGGATGCCCAGGAAGAACGCCAACCTGATCGGGTTCAGGTAGATCTCCCACAACCGCTCCTGCCGGTCCGGGATCACGTCCACCCGGCCGATCCTCGCGAAATCACCGCTCGACGCGATCACGTCGGCCGTGCCGTCCCAGTTGTTGCCGACGAACATCACCTCACGCAGCGCCGCACCCGCGCCAGGCGCGACGGCGGGCCCGGCGACGGCGGGCGCGGCGACGGCAGGCCCGGCGACGGCAGGCCCGGCGACGGGCACGGCGGCGGCGGGCACGGCTGACGCGACCAGCGCGCACGCGGCCAACAGCCCCGACAGGGCCCGCCCCTTGGTCCCGGAATTCTTGTCCACGACAGCTCCAAACCCGGGTGCGCTTTTATCACACCCGTGCGGGTTTTCCGATTCGCCAACACCGAATCCCGAACTCGCGGCGGCCGAGCCCGGTCGAACTGTTACCGTTCGGTAGGCAATAGATACCGGCTCGCGGCACGACCGCGGTAGGGGCCGACGCCCAACGAGCCGACCACTCGTTATCCCACTGCCACAACATCGCGGCGGAAGGGCGGACCGGTGCCGACAACCCACGACCGCGGCCCACTGCTCACCCGGGTGCTCCGCGCCATGGCCACCGACCGGGACGTCGTCGAAGAACTCGTCCACGCCGCACGCGACCGGTCACCCGAGGTCGCCCGACTCCCCGAAGCGGAGAACCGCCGCCACGTCGCCGTCCTCCTCGCCACCGGCCTGGACTTCCTCGAACGCGCCGACGAACCCGGCGCACCGGACTTCGAGGCCGCCCACGCGCTCGGCGCGGACCGCGCCGCCCAGGGCATCTCCATCGACGGCCTGCTGCGCGGTGTCCAAGCCGGCCGCACCAGCGCCATGAAGATCGCCATCGCCCGCAGCCGCGCCGCCGGCGTGCCCGACCAGGTCCTGCTGGAGGGCGTGGTCGACCTCGACCGCTACACCGGCGCCCTGGAACGCCACGTCGTCAACGGCTACCACACCGCCGAACTCGAACTGTCCCGCACCAACCGCGACGCCGACACCCACCTGCTCCGCCGACTGCTCCTGCCCGGCGACGGACCACCACCCGACACCGCCGACCTGCGACGCGCGGGCCTGTCCCCCGACAACCCCTACCACTGCCTGGTGTCCGACGTGACCGAACCCGGCGCGGCCCGCGCCCTCGAACGACGCCTCCCGGCCGGCGGCGTGTACGGACTGGTCGAAGGACGGCTCACCGGCCTGGCACCCCACCCCCCGACCACCGAACTCGCCGTCCGGCTCGTGGTGTCCCCCGCCACGCGGCTCGACCGGGTGCGCGACGTGCACCCGCTGTGCGTCGCCGCCCTGCGGGTCACCGCGGAGGTGGGCGTGCACCACCTCACCGACCTGGCGGGCGCGGTCGCGCTGACCGCCCAACCGGTGCTCGCCGACCTCCTGCGCGGCACGCTCACCGGGCTCGACCGGCACGACGACTTCCACCGCGAACTCGTCGCCACCGCCCTGGTCTACCTCGACCACGGCCAACGCCTCCGCCACGCCGCCACCGCGCTGCACGTGCACCCGAACACCGTGCGCTACCGGCTGGACCGGCTCGCCGAGCTGACCGGCACGCCGTGGGACGACGGCACGCCCACGGTCCTGCGCACCCTGCGGCACTGGTGGGCGCTCCGGACCTGGCTGGATCGCCGATAACGGAGACCTGTTGTCAGTGATTCGATGACGTGTTACCGTTGCTAACGTGGACAACAGATCAGCGATCCTGACCGCGGCCACCGAGCTGCTGGAGACGTCGACCACCGGCGACATCTCCACCCGCGCCGTCGGCGAACGCGCCGGCGTGCAACAGCCCGTCATCTACCGCCTCTTCGGCGACAAGGACAGCCTCCTCGCCGCCGTCGCCGACCACGGCTTCGCCGAGTACCTCGCCGCCAAACGAGCCGCCCAACCCGGCCCCGACCCCGTCGCGGACCTCCACCGGGGCTGGGACGACCACACCCGCTTCGCCCTCGACCACCCCAACGTCTACCGCCTCATGTACACCCCCAGGCTCACCTCCCCGCCACAAGCCGTCCGCGAGGCACACGGCCTGCTGCGCGGCGCACTCGAACGAGTCGCCCGAGCCGGCCGCCTGACCACCGACCCCGACCACGCCGCCGACATCGTGACGGCCGCCAACACCGGCGTCGCCCTCTCCCTCCTCAACCGCCCACCGGCGGACCGCGACCCCGAGCTGTCGGCCCGCGTGAGGGACATCGTCCTGCCCGGCATCCTGACCCCGGAACCCGGCGCGAGCACAGCCGCGGCACCCTCCGTGGCCCACGTCGCGACCACGCTGAGCGCACTGCTGCGCTCCGACCAACCGACCACCTTCAGCCCGGCCGAACTCGCCCTGCTGACCGAATGGCTGACCCACCTCGCCACCCCGAAGGAGCACTGACCCACCACCCCACGCCCACCACGACGGCCGGCCACCCCCAGCGCCCGCCCGTCAAGCACCCGACAGCGCCACTCACCACAGCGCCACTCACCACAGCGCGGCCCGACTCGCGTCACCCTGCAGCCGAGCCCTGCCGCCCGCAGCCCGATCCTTGCGGCCCAATGCCCTGCGGCCCGGATTCCTGCGGCCAATTCCCTGCGCCCAATTTTCTGTGCCCAAATTTTCTGCGCCCGATTCTTTACGCCCGCTTCTCTGCGTCCGATTCTCTGCGTCCAATTCCCTGCAGCCCGGCCCCCGGTCCCTGCAGCCGGCTCCCGCATGCCCGCGAACCACCCGCCGGCAGCCCCGAGCCCTGCCATGACCGCTGCCCACCCATGCCTTCCGCGGTCGTGCCCGGCCGAGGCGCGGCCCACAACCGAGAGGAACCACCATGACCGACAACACCACCACCCGAGTCGCCCTCGTCACCGGAGGCAGCGGCGGCATCGGGAGAGCCGTGGTCGAGCGGCTCGTCGCCGACGGCTTCGCGGTGGGCGTCCACTACGCCGGGAACAAAGAACGCGCCGAAGCCGTGGTCTCCGACGCCACCGCCCGCGGTGGTCAGGCCATCGCCGTCGGGGGCGACGTCGCCGACGAGCACGACATGAGCGCCGCCTTCGACGCGGTCGAGGGTGCGTTCGGCGGCGTCGACGTGGTCGTGAACACCGCCGGGATCATGGTGCTCGCGCCCATCGCCGAACTCGACCTCGCCGACCTGGACCGCGTGCACCGCACCAACGTCCGGGGCACGTTCGTCGTGGCGCAGCAGGCCGCGCGCCGGATCAGGCCCGGCGGGGCGATCGTCAACTTCTCCACCTCGGTCACCCGCACCCAACTGCCCGGCTACGGCGCTTACGTAGCGAGCAAAGCCGCCGTCGAGAGCATCACCCTCATCCTCGCCCGCGAACTGCGCGGCAAGGACATCACCGTCAACGCGATCGCACCCGGCCCCACCGCCACCCCGTTGTTCCTCCAGGACAAGGACGACGCGGCCGTCGCCAACTTCGCCAAGGCGACCCCGCTCGAACGCCTCGCCCAGCCGGAGGACATCGCCGAAGCCGTCTCCTTCCTGGCCGGCCCTGCCCGTTGGGTCAACGGCCAGGTCCTCTTCGCCAACGGAGGTCTCGCCTGAAGATGCTTTTCGATCAACACTGAAGCTATAGAGTCCATTGTCCCGGAACCGGAAGGGGGTCGTGACCGACCACTGGAATGAACGGCGGACTGGGAGGTCGCAGTGGAACGTCGTACGTTCTTGCGCGCGTCGGCGCTGTCGGTGGGAGCGGTGGCGGGCGGGGCGGGAACCGCGTCGGCAGCGGCACCGCTGCGGGTGCAGGTGTTGCTGTTCGAGGGTGTCGAGGAGCAGGACTTCGTCGCACCGGTGGAGGTGCTGGGGCTCGCGGGGCGGGCCAGTGGTGGCGCGGTGACGACCACGCTCGTGACCACCGGTCGTCCCGGCACGGTCACGTGCGCCTACGGCACCAGGGTCGAGGTGGCCGACGGGTGGTCGCCCGGCCGGGCCGACGTCCTCGTCGTGCCCGGTGGCGGGTACGGCGACAAGACCGGGCCCGGGGTGAACCGGCTGATCGCCGACCAGGTCTTCCTGCGCCGCCTGGCGGCGGTGGAGGCGCTGGTCGCCGGCATCTGCACCGGCACGATGGTGCTGTCCGCCGCGGGGTTGACCAGGGGCCGCAACGCGACCACGCACACGGCCGCGAAGGCGGACCTGGCGGCGCAGGGCGCGAACGTCGTCAACGCGCGCGTGGTGGACGACGGCGACCTGATCACGGGCGGCGGCATCACCTCCGGGCTCGACGTGGCGCTGTGGCTGGTCGAACGGTTCCTCGGCGCGAAGACGGCGCAGCGCGTGGAGACCGTGCTGGAGTACGAGCGCCGGGGCACCGTCTGGCGCGCCTGAGCCCGCAGAGCCCGAGCACACGAGGGGATCGACGATGACCCTGCCCCGGCACCCCGGCTTACCGGTGCACGACCACATCACCGACGCGCTCAAGGCGCCCTCGCTCGTCCGCCTCGCGCCGAACGTCGTGCTGATCCGGTTCGAAACGCTCAAGGTGTACGCCGCGCTGGGCGCGGTGCGCCACCTCCTCGACACCGGAGTGGTCCACAGAGGACAGACGTTGGTGGACAGCTCCAGCGGCATCTACGCGCTCGCGCTGGCGATGGCCTGCCACCGGCACGGGTTGCGCTGCCACATCGTCGCCTCCACGACGGTGGACGACACGATCCGCGCGCAGTTGGAGATCCTGGGCGTCACGGTGGACCAGATGCCGCCGTCGGACGACCTGCGGTTGGACCAGAACCGCCGGGTCGCCAAGGTCCGCGAGCTGCTGGCGCGCGATCCCGACCTGCACTGGATGCGCCAGTACCACGACCCCGTGCACCACCTGGGGTACGCCGAGCTGGCCGACCTCCTCCGGCGCGCCCTGCCGGCCGAACCGTTGACGGTCGTGGGCAGCGTCGGCACCGGGGCGTCCAGCGGTGGCCTCACCCGCGCGTTGCGCGAGCACGACCCGGCGGTGCGGTTGGTGGGCGTGCAGCCGTTCGGCAGCGTCACGTTCGGCAGCGAGCGGTTCACCGACCCGGACGCCATCATCGCGGGCATCGGCAGCGCGATCCCGTTCGGCAACGTCCACCACGAGCTGTACGACCGGGTGCACTGGCTGGACTTCCAGCACGCCATGGCCGCCACCATCGGTCTGATGCGCGACCACGCCGTGTTCGCCGGGCTGTCCACCGGGGCCGCGCACCTCGCCGCGCGCTGGGAGGCCGGACGCGACCCCGCCCGCACGCACGTGGTGATCGGCGCGGACACCGGACACCGGTACGCGGCGCGCGTGTTCACCCGCCACCGCGAGGCCCTCGACCCGGCGTCGCTGATGCCGGTGGAGATCGCCTCGCTGGACGACCTCACCCCGCCGTGGGCCGCGATGGAGTGGGCCCGCCGGGCGCACGGCCCGCTCGTGCCCGCGCAGGAACGCCGGAAGGACCCCGTGCCGTGACCGTCGTGCTGCTGGAAGCCCTCACCTTCGGCCTCGGCCGGCTCGCCGACGCCGCCGAGGGCGCGGGTCACGACCTGTGCCTGCTCACCGGGGACCGGTCGATCTACGCGCACGAGCTGGCGGTCTCGGGCCCGGGGCGGGTGCGCGTCCTCGACGTCGACACCACCGACGTCACGGCGTGCGAGGCCGCCCTGCGGGCGGTGCCCGACGTGGCGGGGTTGATCAGCTCGACCGACACGTGGGCCGTGCCGGGCGCGGAGCTGGCTCGCCGCCTCGGCCTGCCGGGCCCGTCGGTGGAGGCGGTGCGCGTGCTGCGGGACAAGGGCGCGGTGCGGGCGTTGCTGCACGAGCACGGGCTCAGCCGGGGCGGCCCGGTCGACCCGGTGTCGGCCGACGGGTTCCCGCTGGTGGTCAAGGACTCGGCGGGCACGTCGTCGCGCGCGGTCTGGCTGGTCCGCGACCGGGCCGAGCTGGAGGCCGCCCTGCGGGAAGCCGAACGCGCACCGCTGAAGGGCAGGCTGATCGCGGAGCCGTACTTCGCCGGTCCGCTCTACAGCGCCGAGACGGTCACGTGGGCCGGGCGCACGCGGCTGCTGGGCGTGCTGAGCCGCCAGCTCTCCCCCGAGCCGGTGCGACGGGAGGAGGCGGCGGCGTTCCCGGTCGCGTTCCCCGCGGCCGACCTCGCCGAGCTGGAGCGGTGGATCGGGCGGGTGCTGGCGGTCGCCGGGCACGGGCGGGGGTTCGCGCACACCGAGTTCGTGCTGACCGCGGACGGGCCCGAGGTGGTCGAGGTCAACGCGCGGATCGGTGGCGCGCTGGTGGGCGAGGCGCTGTGCCGGTCGCTGGGCACCAACGTCTACGAGTCGATGGTCGCGATGGCCCTGGACGTCGAACCGCCGCTGCTGACCGAGCCGCTGAAGCCCGGGACCGGAGTGGCGTTCGTGCTGTCCTACCCCGCCAAGCCCGGAGTCCTGACCGGCTGGGCGGGACTGGACCGGTTGGCGGGCCTGCCGGGCGACCCCCGGTGGTACCCGACGGCGAGCCCGGGCGACGTGCTGGAGCACCTGACCGACCAACGGTCCTGCACGGGCATCGTGCTGACCGAGGCCCCCACCGCCGAGCTGGCCCTGCACCGCGCCCTGGCCGCGGCGGGCGGCATCACCCCGCTGGTCACGTGACCCGGCCCGCCCGCCGGTGGCCGGCCACCCGGCGCCGCGCGGCACCCCGGCACCGATCCCGCCTCGCCGCACGCTCCTCAAGCCGCACGGCGGTGCCCCACCGGCCGCAACCCGCCCACAGCCGCTCAGGCCGCGCGGTGGTGGCCGGCGGGGCGCAGGCCGCCCCCGCGCCGCTTGTCCGCCTGAGGCGGGCGGTCGTCGGTGGGGCGGTCGTGGTGGTCCGGGCGGCCCCGGTCGTGCTCGGCCGGGGTGCCCGGGGTCGGTTGGTCGCGGTGGGCCCGGCGGACCAGGCACAGCAGGGCCAGGCCCGCCGCCAGCGGCAGGTGGGACAGCACGCGCGTCGCCGTGGCGGTTCCCGTGACCAGGTCGTGCGCCGAGAACGCGGCCAGCACCGCGACGAACCCGCCCAGCGTCGGCACCAGGCCGGCCGCCCGGTCGGCGTGCACGGCGGCCGCCAGGAGGCCCACGCCCAGCGCCAGGTTCCACGCCGCGCCCTCGTTGAACAGGTGCCCGGCGATCCCGTGCGCCGGCGGCGAGGTCGCGCCCGACAGCAACTGGGCCAACCCCAGCCACAGCTGCACGATCGCCACCGCGGCCAGCGCCAGGCGCGGTGCCAGGGCGACGTGGCGCGGCGGGGCGTCCGCCAGCACCGCGGCGACCAGGTCCGGGGCGGGCTCGACCGGGCGCACGCGGATCGCCCTGGTCAGCGCCTGCGCGCCGACGAGCCACGTCGAGCAGTCCGCGCACTGGCCGAGGTGCCCGTCCACCTCGGCGGCGGTTCCCGGTTCCGCTTCGCCGTCGAGGCGGGCGGACAACGCTTCGCGGCAGGTTCGGCAGTCCACGTCCCAGTAGTCGCTCCATTCGGCGCACGAGTTCCCGACACCGCGTGGTTACGATTCGGAGTCGTGAGCTTCCCCAACGTGATCAACCCCGACGACGAGGTGACGCGCTGGGCGTTGCGGGCGCGGTCCGGCGACCGGGACGCGCTGGAGCGGTTCGTGCGGGCCACGCAGCGGGACGTGTGGCGGTTCGTCGCCCACCTCGCCGACGTCGACGTGGCCGACGACCTCGCGCAGGAGACCTACGCCCGCGCCCTGGGGAGCCTGCGCCGGTTCGCCGGGCGTTCGTCGGCGCGCACCTGGCTGCTGTCGATCGCCCGCCGGGTGGTGGTCGACCAGGTCCGCCTGGCGCGGTCACGACCTCGGCTCTCCCCCGGCGCGGACTGGCGGCGCGAGGCCGACCGCCGTCCCGTCGACTCCGGCTTCGAGGGCGTCGTCGAGCTGAACCTGCTGCTGGACGGGCTGGACGAGGACCGCCGCGAGGCCCTCGTGCTCACCCAGGTGCTCGGCCTGTCCTACGCCGAGGCGGCCGAGGTCGCGGGCTGCCCGATCGGCACGATCCGGTCCCGGGTCGCCCGGGCGCGCGAGGACCTGGTGCGGGCGACGGGCCGGTCCGGCGCCACCGAGGCCGGCTGACTGCGCGTGCACCCCGACGTCCGGCCCGCCGGCGGCCTGCTGCGCAGCGCGGCGTTCCTGCGCCTGTGGACCGGGACCACCGCGTCCGGCCTGGCGACGTGGGCGTTGCCGTTCGTGCTCGGGTTCGCCGTGCTGGAGCGGTCGATGAGCGCCGTCGCGCTGGGTGTCGTGCTGGCCGCGCGCACGGCCGGGTTCCTCGTCGCGGTGCCGGTGGCCGGGGTGCTGGCCGACCGGCACCCGCGCCGCCGGGTGGTGCTGTGGGCGGGGCTGGTCGCGGCGCTCGCCACGCCGTTGATCGCCGTCGGGCTGGGGCGCTCGGTCGTGCTCATGGCCGTGGCGGCGGCCGTCGTCGGAGCCGGGCAGGGCGCGTGCCGCCCGGCCTTCCAGGCGCTCGCGGCGGAGGTGGTGCCCGAGGGGCGGCGACGGCGGGCGAACGCGGCGATGACGTTGGCGGTGCGGGTGACCACGCTGGTCGCGCCGAGCGCGACGGCGTTGTTGGCGCTGGTGGTCGACACGTCCGCGCTGGTCGTCGGCACGGCGGTGCTGTGGGCGGTGGCGGCGCTGCTCCCGCCCGCGGGCGTCGACCGGGTCGTCCCCGCGGCACGGCGGCGGTTCACCGCCGAGTTCCTGGACGGCGTCCGCGAGGCCCGCGGGCACCCGTGGTTCGTCGCCGGGCTCGGCGCGCTGACCGCCGTGATCGCCACGGGCTACTCCGCGACCGGCGTGGTGCTGCCGCTGGTGAGCCGGGACCGCTACGGCACGGGCGCCGTGCTCGCCGCCGCGACGACCGCGTACGCGGTGGGCGCGCTGGTCGGCGCGGTGGTCGCCGCGCGGCACGACCCCCGGGCGCAGGGCTGGACCGCGCTGGCCGGGTTGGCCTGCTACGGGTTCGTGCCGCTGGGCCTGCTGCTCCCCGTGCCCGCGGTGGTGGTCGTCGCCGCCTACGCGGTGGCGGGCGCGGGGATCGAGCTGTTCAACGTGCCCTGGTTCACGGCCACGCAGCGCGAGGTCGAGCCGGGGATGCTCGCCCGGGTGTCCTCGTTGGACTTCCTGCTCTCCTACGGGCTGGCGCCGGTCGGCCTGGCCGTGATCGCGCCCGCGATCGACGGGTTCGGCGCGGGCCCGGTCCTCGCGGTGTGCGCGGTGGTCTGCTTCGCCGCGCCCGCCGCCGCGGCGCTGGTGCCGTCCTCACGCGACTTCCGGTGAGCGCGGCACCGGTCAGAGCGTGATGACCACCTTCACGTCGTCGGACCGGCCGGTGAACGCGTCGGCGAACGAGTCCAGCGGCACGCGCCGGCTGATCAGGCCCTCCAGCCACGCCCGGTCGGCGCGGGCGAGCGCGTCGGCGGCCTGGCGGAAGTGGCGCAGGTTGGCGTTGACGGAGCCGATCACGGCGTCGTTCTCCAGCACCATCTCGCGGTTGGCGCCCGCGACGTCGACCACGATGCCGTGCCCCGCCGACGCGATCCCGGTCAGGCACACCACGCCGAACGGCGCGGTGTTGCGCATGGCCGCGAAGACGACGCTGCCCACGCCGGTCGCCTCGATCACGACGTCCGGCTGCAACCGGCCGGCCACCTCGTCCACGTCGCCGTGGTGGTAGGTCGCGCCCAGCCGCCGCACGAGGTCCGGCTTCGGGCCGTCCTCCACGACGTCCAGCACGTGCACGTCCAGCCCCTGCTGCACGCCGATCATCGCGCCGAGCAGCCCGATCGGGCCGGCACCGGTCACCAGGGCCACCTTCGGGTCGTACCACGCCCGCTCGCCCACCCGCCGGACCTGCTCCCACGCCTTGGCGACCACGGACGTCGGTTCCATCAGGACGCCGACGTCGGTCAGCCCGGGGTCCAGCGCCACCGCGTAGTCGGTCTCGACGCACCACCGCTCGGCCGCGTACCCGTCGAGCCCCTTGATCCCGCGCTCGGTGTAGTCGCCGGTGCGGCAGTTGTCGAACTCGTCGTGCGCGCACGCCCCGCACGGTTCCGGGCAGGGCCGCCGCACGACGCCCACGACGAGGTCGCCGGCCGTGAACCCGCTGCCCTCCGGCGCGGTCAGCACCCGGCCGAGGGACTCGTGGCCCAGCACGAGCCGGTCGTGGCCGGGCGGCGCCTGGCCGTACTCGGCCTGGGCGATCTCCCGGTCCGTGCCGCAGACGCCGACGGCGAGCCCCTCGACCAGCAGTTCGGCGGGCCCGGGTTCGGGGTCGGGCAGCTCGGTGACCTCCAACGAGTCGGCGGTGCCGGGGTTGATCGTGAGCGCGCGCATGGGCCGGGACTACCCCCGTACGCCCTCGCACATGCGGGTGTCCCCCGGTGGGATGGGCGTTGTTTGCCGGTCGTGGCGGGTGGCACCCGTGGTGGAGCCCGAACGGCGGGCCGAGCACCGCGGGAGGAGGACGATGACCGAGAGCGGCTGGGCCTACGACGGCGCGCCGGTCACACTGTCACCCGGCACCGTGACGCTCGTCCACGGCACGTCCTTCTGCGTGTGCGGCAGCGACGGCGACGTGGACGGCGCGGCCGCTCAGGGCGTGTTCTTCCAGGACACCCGGATCGTGTCCGCTTGGGCGCTGCGACTGGACGGCGCACCGGTCGAGCACATCACCACGGTCACGCGCGACCCGTTCCGGATGACGTTCGTCGGGCGCGGCCGGTCCCGCGCGCACTCCCCGGAGAGCACCTTGCTGGTCCGGCGCGAGCGGTACGTCGGCGCGGGCATGCGCGAGGACATCACGCTGCGCAACTTCGGCCTGGAGAGCGTCGCGCACGTGGTCACGGTGCACGTCGACGCCGACTTCGCCGACCTGTTCGAGGTGAAGGAGGGTCGCGTCCGCCAACGCGGGAGCAGCGAGTCCGACGCCGAGCCGGAGGGACTTCTCCTGACCCGCGTGCTCGACGGCCACAGCCGGGGCGTGCGCGTGCTGGCCGACGGCGCCGACTACTCGACGTCCGCCCTCACCTTCCGCGTTGTCGTCCCGCCCAAGGGCGAGTGGAACACACGCGTGACCGTTCAGCCGATCGTGGACGGCCGGGCGATCGAGCCGATGTTCCCGCCGGAGCGGCCGATCGACGAGTCCGTGCCGGCGGTGCGCTCGCACCGGTGGCGCCGGGCGGCGCCCGTCCTCCGGCGCTCGGGCAGGCAGTCGCTGGCCGCCACGTTGCTGCGCAGCAGGCAGGACCTGGGCGCGCTGCGGATCTTCGACCCCGACCACCCCTCCGACACCGCGGTCGCCGCCGGTGCGCCCTGGTTCATGACGCTGTTCGGCCGCGACTCGATCCTGGCCTCGTTGATGGCCCTGCCCATCGACCCCAACCTGGCCCTGGGGACGATGCGCACCCTCGCGCACCACCAGGGCACGCGGGTCGAGCCGAACAGCGAGGAGGAGCCGGGGCGCATCCTGCACGAGATGCGGTTCGGCGCGGACGCCTCGCTGGCGCTGGGCGGCGGCAACGTCTACTACGGCACCGCGGACGCCACCCCGCTGTTCGTGATGCTCCTCGGTGAGCTGTCGCGCTGGGGCATCGACCGGGAGCAGGTCGCGGCGATGGTCCCGCACGCCGACCGGGCGCTGGAGTGGGTCGAGCGCTACGGCGACCGCGACGGCGACGGCTTCGTGGAGTACCAGCGCGCGACCGGGCGCGGGTTGGTCAACCAGGGGTGGAAGGACTCCTGGGACGGGGTGAACTTCGCCGACGGCCGCATCGCGCGCGGCCCGATCGCGCTGTGCGAGGTGCAGGGGTACGTCTACAACGCCTACCTGGCCCGGGCCTGCGTGTGCGAGGACTTCGGCGACCTGGCCGGCGCCCGGCGGTGGCGGGAACGGGCCGCCGAGCTGAAGCAGCGGTTCAACGAGCGCTTCTGGCTGCCCGACCGCGGTTACTTCGCCGTGGCCCTGGACGGTGGGAAGCGGCCCGTGGACGCGCTCACGTCGAACGTCGGGCACTGCCTGTGGAGCGGGATCGTGGACGAGGACAAGGCGGAACGGGTCGCGGAGGCGCTGCTGTCGCCGGAGATGTTCACCGGGTGGGGCGTGCGGACGCTGGCGTCCGGGATGGGCGCGTACAACCCGATGAGCTACCACAACGGGTCGGTGTGGCCGCACGACAACGCGCTCGTCGTGCACGGGCTCATGCGGTACGGCTTCGTCGAGCACGCGCAGCGCGTGGCGGTGGCCGTGCTGGAGGCGGCCGAGGCATTCGGCGGCAGGTTGCCCGAGCTGCTGTGCGGCTTCGACCGCGCCGAGTACCCCGACCCCATCCCCTACCCGACGTCGTGCTCGCCGCAGGCGTGGGCGTCGGCCACGCCGGTGCACCTGCTGCGCGTGCTGCTGCGGATCGAGCCGTACGCGCCCCGCCGCAAGGTGTGGCTGGCTCCCGCGCTGCCCGAGTCGTTCGAGCCGCTGGCGCTGGACGGCGTGCCGATGCTCGGCGCCCGGGTCGGCCTGGAGGTCGACGGGGCCGAGGTCCGGATCACCGGGCTGCCCGACGACGTCGAGCTGGTCCGCAGCCCCGTCGGGGTGCACCCCGGCCTGGACCGGAGGTGAACCGGAGTGCGACCGCTGCGCATCGCCATGATCGCCCCGCCCTGGTTCGAGGTGCCGCCGCGGGCTTACGGCGGCATCGAGTCGATGTGCGCCGACCTGGTGGACGGGCTGGTCGCGCGGGGGAACCACGTGGTCCTCGTCGGCGTCGGGCGCAACGGGACCTCGGCCGAGTTCCGGTCCACCGCGGAAGGGCCCTGCCCGGACCGGTTGGGGCAGGGCGTGCCGGACGTCCTGCACGCCGCCGCGCTGCCCGCCATCCTGGACGACCTGGAGGTGGACGTCGTCCACGACCACAGCTTCGCCGGCCCGCTGCTGGCGCGCGGTCGGGCCGAACCCACGGTGGTCACCGCGCACGGGTCGGTCGTCGGCGAGCCCGGCCGCTACTACCGCCTGCTGGACGGCAGCGTCCACCTCGTGGCGATCTCCGAGGCGCAACGCCGGATCGCCCCCGACCTGGGCTGGGTGGCGACCGTCCACAACGCCGTCGACGTCGACCTGTTCCCGTTCCGGCGGGACAAGGAGGACTTCGCGCTGTTCCTCGGGCGGTCCGCGCCGTACAAGGGCATACCCGAGGCGGTCGCCGCGGCCGAGGAGGCCGGTGTCCCCCTGCGCATCGCGGCCAAGTGCCGCCAGCCGGAGGAGAAGGAGTTCTTCGAGCGCGAGGTCGTGCCGCTGCTGGACCGGCCCGGCGTCGAGTGGCTCGGTGAGGTGGGCCGCGAGGAGAAGCTGGAACTGCTGGCGGCGGCCCGGTGCCTGCTGTTCCCGATCAGCTGGGACGAACCGTTCGGCATGGTGATGGTGGAGGCGATGGCGTGCGGCACGCCGGTGGTGGCGACGCGGCGCGGGTCGGTACCGGAGATCGTCGCGGACGGCGAGACCGGTTACCTCTGCGACGGCCACGAGTCACTGGTGGAGGCGCTGCACCGGGTGGGCGAGCTGTCGCCGGACCGGTGCCGCGACGAGGTCACGCGCCGGTTCCACGTCGATCTGATGGCGGCACGGTACGAGGAGGTCTACCGCGCCGCCATCGCCCGGTCCGCGCAGCGCCACCCGTTTGCGGGAGCCAAGGCCGCCGCTCGCTGAACCACGGCAGGACCGCCCGTCCACCGCGACAACCCGGGCTTGAGCCACATCGGCTCAACTTCGGGAACACCGCGACGCTCAAGGTCGTTGTACCGGGTGAGCCACGAGACGAAGTGCTCCAGCGCCGCACGACGTGATCGCCGACGAAGTCGTGGCCGAGGCGTACCGCCGTCACCGGCGAGTGACCCGAGAGGACGTCTGATGACCGCAATGCTGCCGGCCCGCGAGCCGGCGACCGTGCCGACCCCGCCCACCGGGTGGCCCATCGGCTCCTACGCCACCTACACCGAGGCCCAGCGCGCCGTGGACCACCTGGCCGACCAGGAGTTCCCGGTGCAGGACGTCACGATCGTCGGCGTGAACCCGATGGTCGTCGAACGGGTGACCGCCCGGCTGACCTGGGGTCGCGTGCTGGCCGGCGGCGCGGCGTCGGGCGCCTGGTTCGGGCTCTTCGTCGGGCTGCTGCTGGGCATGTTCGGCACCGGCCCGCTGCCGATCGCGATCCTGACCGGCCTGATCACCGGCGTGGGCTTCGGCATGGCGTTCGCCGCCGCGGGCTACGCCTCGATGCGCGGCAGGCGGGACTTCGCGTCCACCACGCAGCTCGTGGCGGGCCGCTACGACGTGCTGTGCGAACCGCGCACCGCCGAGAAGGGCCGCGACCTGCTCGCGCGGCTGGCGATGGGCGGATCGCGGGTGGCGTGACCGCCGGGGACGGACCCGGGCGCGGGCGGCGACGCCCGCGCCCCCTCAGTCCTCGAGCCAGTTGTACTTGCGCGCCATCCCGACGAGGCCCTGGCGCACGTTGAGGATCTGCTCGGCCGTCATCCCCGGCGCGGCGGCCAGCAGCGTCTCGGTGACCTCCTGCAGGAACCGCCTCGTGCTGACGACCTCGCAGAACATGTCGTTGCCGTTGACGTCGTCGCCGGAGTGGTAGGTCGGGGACGAGCCCGACCGCGACGACGCCTCCCGCACCAGGCTCACCCGGGACGCCTTCGGCCCCCGGTCCCCCATCTCCACCAGGAACTCGACCAGCGCGCCCGGCGCCATCAGCCGCTTGTCGAAGTCGATGTCGTTGACGTGGATGAACACGTCCTCGCCGCCCTCCTCGGGCGACACGAACCCGTACCCGCGCACGTCGTCGAACCGGACGACCTTGCCCTTCACCACCACCGCTACCCCTCACCAGCACAGCACGCGCCACGCCCCGTGGCGACGTCCCCACGATCCTATGCCGGCGCGCGCCGCGCGACCCGTGGCGGCTTACGTCCTTCAGGCGACGCTGCGGTGTCAGAACTTCACAAGTCATCCGGCAAAGTGGACAATCCTTCGCCAGTAGCCGCACGGCGACACCGGAGGAGCTGCCATGCCCGGACCACGGTCGTTCGCGCTCGTCCTGGCCGCCGCCGCGCTCGTCGCGGTCCCCGCCGCGGACCTGGCCGCACCGGCGTCCGCCGTGGCCGACGACGCCCTCGCCCGGGACCTCGACGCGATCATCGGGAACCCGGCCCTCGCCGGCGCGGACGTCGGGCTCGTCGTGCGCCGGGCGGACACCGGCGCCGTGCTGTTCTCCCGAGACGGCGGCGAGCGCGGCCAGCCCGCGTCCAACGGCAAGCTGCTCAGCTCCGCCGCCGCGCTCGACGTCCTCGGGCCGGACTTCCGGTTCCGCACGACCGCCGCCGCGACCGGTCAGGTGCGCGCCGGGGTGCTGGCCGGCGACCTGCACCTGCGCGGCACGGGCGACCCGACCATGCTCGCCGCCGACTACGACGCGCTGGCCGCGCAGGTCGCCGCGAGCGGTGTCCGGATCGTGCGCGGCAGGCTCGTCGCCGACGACACGTGGTTCGATTCCGTGCGCCTGGGCACCGGCTGGGCGTGGGACGACGAGCCGTACTACTACAACGCGCAGATCTCCGCGCTCACGGTCTCACCGGACACCGACTACGACGCCGGCTCCGTCATCGTCCGGGTCGCGCCCGCCGCCGCGGGCCAACCGGCCGTCGTCACCACCGACCCGCCCACGGACTACGTCACGATCGCCACCACCGCGGTCACCGGCGTGCCCGGCTCGGCGGCGGACGTGTCCGTGGAACGGCAGCACGGGACCAACGTCATCACCGTGCGCGGCAGCGTCCCGGCCGGTGGCGCGGTCGTGCGCGAGTGGAGCACGGTCTGGGAGCCGACCGGCCTGGTGGCGTCCCTGTTCGAGGACGCGCTCGCCCGGCACGGCGTGCGCGTGGTCGGCGGCACGGCCACCGGCGCGACCCCCGCCGACGCCGCGGTCCTCGGCGAGCACCTGTCGATGCCGCTGTCCCGGCTGATGGTGCCGTTCCTCAAGCTCAGCAACAACATGCACGCCGAGATCCTGGTGAAGACCGTCGGCAGGGCCGCGTCCGGCGAGGGCAGCTGGGACGCGGGCCTGCGCGCGATGACCGCGAAGCTGGCCGAGTGGGGCGTCGACCCGACCGCGTTGTCGCTGCGGGACGGGTCGGGGCTGTCCCGGATGGACCAGGTGTCGCCGGACCAGCTCGCGACGCTGCTGCTCGCGGCCAGGCGCGAGCCGTGGTTCCCCGCCTGGTTCGACGCGCTGCCCGTGGCGGGCCGCGGCGACCGGATGGTCGGCGGCACGCTGCGCAACCGGATGCGCGGCACGCCCGCCGAGGGCAACGTGCGGGCGAAGACCGGCACGTTGACCGGCGTGAGCGCCCTCTCGGGCTACGTGACGACCGCCGACGGCACGCCCCTGGTGTTCGCGATGATCAGCAACGACACCCTCACCTCGGCCAAGCCGTTCGAGGACGCCGTCGCGGTCCGCCTGGCCGGTCACCGCGCCGGCGCCACCCCGCCCGCCGCGCGGGTCGCCCCGGAGCCGGCCGCCGACCCGCGCCTGGAGTGCAGCTGGGTCAAGACCTGCTGACCCCGGCCCCGGTCCCGGGGTCCGGCCAGGGCCGGGACCGGGGTCGTCCCGGATCTTGACCGGGGCGCCGGTCGGCAGGCTGTGCGGCATGACGAGAACCCCCCTCCGCACCGCCGTCGCCGCCCTGGCGGGTGCGGCCCTGACCGGAGCAGCGCTGATCGGGGTGGTCGCCGCGGCGCCGGGACAAGCCTCCGCCGAGACCGTCCCCGCGTTCGACTTCTCCGACTGCCCCGCGATCCCCGCCGGCGCCGACCCCGCCGAGTGGCGCTGCGAGGTGCTGCTGTCGAGCGGCACGATGCGGATCGGCGACTCGGGCGAGCTGGACGCCGGCGCGATGCGGCTGACGTTCGCCGAGGGGCGGCTCGACGGCCGGTACGCCCAGGTCTTCGGGGCGCTGCGCGCCGAACCGACCCCCGTGCCGGGCGGGCTGCTCGGCGGACCCGGCCGCCACCCGCTGCTGCGCACCGACCTGCGCGTCGAGTACGCCGGGTTCGCCGACTTCCTCTCCGACGGCGACCGGATGGGCGTGCAGCACCTCCGGCTGCGCGTCGGGAACCGCCTGCTGCCCGACACGTGCCTGATCGGCGACGAGCACGACCCGATCGTGTTCCGGCCCGTCCGCACCAGCGGCCCGGACCGCGTCTCCGCGAACCCGCCGGTGGTCCGGTTCACCATCGAGGACACCACCTTCGCCGTGCCCGGCGCACGGGGTTGCGGCGCGGTGGACCGGCTGGTGGACAGGCGGTTCGGCCTGCCCTCCCCCGCCGGCGCGAACTCCCTGCGGCTGACCGCGCTCGTGGGGATCAAGGGCTACGCCGGGTCGTGACGGCTCAGTCCACGATGCCGAGGGCGAACGGGAAGCGCGGTGTGCCGCCCAGGACGTGCGCGCCCGCCGACTGCACGACCTGGTCCTGCGCGACGACGTGCTGGCACATGGTGGTGATGTCGCGCAGCCACCGGTCCAGCGGTGAGGGCTCGTAGATCGACGAGGTGCCCAGCAGGTCGTAGAGGCCGGTGACGATGCGGCGGGCGGCGCGGAAGGCGTTCAGGCGGGGCAGTGCGGTCGAGATCCGCTCGTCCGGGGTGAAGTCGTCCAACGTCCGGCCGGACGCCAGCAGCTCCCACTGCCGGTCCAGGCTGCCGTAGACGGCGTGCCGCGCGGCCTGGAAGTCCAGCTCCGCCTCGCCGATGGCGTACTGCACCCGGTAGTCGTCGGCCCAGCGCCGGCCCGTGAGGCGGTCCACCCGGGTCGTGACCTGCTCGCGGGCGTGGTCGAGGGCGGCCCGGGCCAGGCCGAGCGGCACGCCCGGCATGTTGCGCACGAACGCGTCCGGCGTGGCGAGCGGGCCGGTGCGGCTCAGCGGCGCGGCGAAGCTGAACGAGTGCTCCTCCGGCACGAACACGTCGGTGATCGCGTAGTCGAGGCTGCCGCTGCCCCGCAGACCGGTGGTGTGCCAGGTGTCGAGCGTCTCGACCTGGTCGGGCCGCACCAGCAGCACCCGCCACACCGGCCCGCCGCCCGGCCCGGTCTCCGGCTCGCCGCCGCTGGTGACCACGCTGCCCGCCGACACCCAGTCGGCGTGCGTGATGCCGCTGCCGAACCGCCACCGACCGGTCAGCCGGTAGCCGCCGGGCACCCGCTCGGCCCGGCCGGTGGGCAGGATCAGCCCGGCCGTGATCACGTCCGGGTGGGGGAACATGTCGTCCACGACCTCGGCGGGCAGGAACGCCGCGTACAGCGGGGTGTCCATGCCGATCATGGCGCACCAGCCCGCCGCCGGGTCGCCGTGCGACAGCACCTCGATCACCTCGGTCTGCTGCGCGGACGTCAGCTCGGGCCCGCCGCGGTCCGCGGCGACCGCCATCCGGAACACGCCGGTGGACCGCAGCAGCCGCACGACGTCGGCGGGCAGCCGCCGGGCCCGCTCGATCTCCTCGGACCTCGCCCGCAGCAGCGGCGCGGCGGCGCGGGCCCGGGCCAGGACCTCCGCCGGCGTCGTGGGCCCGTCGTCGGCGTCCGGTCCGGCGGTGCGCGCGTCGGGCTCGGCCATGTCGACCTTCCTTCGTTCAACCGGTGGAACCGGAAGGAAAGCGGCGGAAGCGTCTCGCGACACCACTTCTTACCAGCGGGCCCGGGCCGGGGGTCAAGGGCGGCGGGCGCGGCGGCGGGCGCGATCCCGGCAGTCGGGCGGCCGCACCTGCGCGGCGGTCCCGGTGCGCCCCGCCGGTGGGTGCGGGTTCCCGTCGTCGGCCGGGCGGCGCGGATCGCCGGTGCGACGCCCGCGCCGGGGGGTTAGGTTTCCTGCCATGAACGAGACCCCGGACATCAAGCCGCGCAGTCGCGACGTCACCGACGGCCTGGAGAGGACCGCCGCACGCGGGATGCTGCGGGCGGTCGGGATGGGTGACGACGACTGGGCCAAGCCCCAGATCGGCGTCGCCTCGTCGTGGAACGAGATCACGCCGTGCAACCTGCCGCTGGACCGGCTCGCGAAGGCGAGCAAGGACGGCGTGCACGCGGCGGGCGGCTACCCGCTGGAGTTCGGCACCATCTCGGTGTCCGACGGCATCTCCATGGGTCACGAGGGCATGCACTTCTCGCTGGTCTCGCGCGAGGTCATCGCCGACAGCGTGGAGACGGTCATGCAGGCCGAGCGGCTGGACGGGTCGGTGCTGCTCGCGGGCTGCGACAAGTCGCTGCCGGGCATGCTGATGGCCGCCGCGCGGCTCGACCTGGCCAGCGTGTTCCTCTACGCGGGCTCGATCCTGCCCGGCCGCGTCACCCTGACCGACGGCAGCGAGCGCGAGGTCACGATCATCGACGCGTTCGAGGCCGTCGGCGCGTGCGCCCGGGGCCTGATGAGCCGCGAGGACGTCGACCTCATCGAGCGGGCCATCTGCCCCGGCGAGGGCGCGTGCGGCGGCATGTACACGGCCAACACGATGGCCAGCGCGGCCGAGGCGCTGGGCATGTCCCTGCCGGGCAGCGCCGCGCCGCCCGCGACCGACCGGCGGCGCGACGGGTTCGCCCGCAGGTCCGGCCAGGCGGTGGTGGAGATGCTGCGCCGGGGCATCACGGCGCGGCAGATCATGACCCGGGAGGCGTTCGAGAACGCGATCGCCGTGGTGATGGCGTTCGGCGGCTCGACCAACGCGGTGCTGCACCTGCTGGCCATCGCGCACGAGGCCGAGGTCGAGCTGAGCCTGGACGACTTCACCCGGATCGGCGCGAAGGTGCCGCACCTGGCCGACGTCAAGCCGTTCGGCAGGCACGTGATGACCGACGTCGACCGCATCGGCGGCGTCCCGGTGGTGATGAAGGCGCTGCTGGACGCGGGCCTGCTGCACGGCGACTGCCTCACCGTCACCGGCCGCACGGTCGCCGAGAACCTCGCCGACATCGCGCCGCCCGACCCCGACGGCACGGTGCTGCGCGCGATGGCCGAGCCGATCCACCGCACCGGCGGCATCACGATCCTGCGCGGCTCGCTCGCGCCCGACGGCGCGGTGGTGAAGTCCGCCGGGTTCGACTCGGACGTCTTCACCGGCACCGCCCGCGTGTTCGACCGGGAGCGCGCGGCGATGGACGCGCTGGAGGACGGCACGATCGCCGCGGGTGACGTGGTGGTGATCCGCTACGAGGGGCCCAAGGGCGGTCCGGGGATGCGCGAGATGCTGGCCATCACGGCGGCGATCAAGGGCGCGGGGCTGGGCAAGGACGTCCTGTTGCTCACCGACGGCCGGTTCTCGGGCGGCACGACCGGCCTGTGCGTCGGCCACGTCGCGCCGGAGGCGGTGGACGGTGGGCCGATCGCGTTCGTGCGCGACGGCGACCGGATCACGCTCGACGTCGCCAACGGCACGCTGGACCTCGACGTGGACGAAGCGGAGCTGGCGGCCCGGCGCGAGGGCTGGGCGCCGCTGCCCGCCCGCTACGAGCGGGGCGTGCTGGCGAAGTACGCCAAGCTCGTCGGCTCGGCCTCCGGTGGCGCGGTCTGCGGGTGACCGACGAGCGGTGCCCGGCCCCGGCGCGGGGTCGGGCACCGCCCGGTGTCACGGCGTCGGGTACTGCGCCACGTAGACCGGGGCGCCGACGTTGGTCAGGTCGGCCGGGCCGCCCACGCCGTTGACGACGTGGTCGATGACGCCCGCGCTGAGGTTGACCGTCATGACGTGGTGCAGCTTCACGCCGGGCGTGCGCGGCACCTCGAACCCGTTCTCGGTGTGGATGGACGGGTTGTTCTGGTTGAAGACGTACACGCCGCCGCCGTGCAGGGTGTGCTCGCGCACGCGGTCGCCCACCTTGTAACCGGCCCAGCCCTCGACGTCGCCCTTCATCCAGTCCGCCTGCGTCGGCGGGTCGTAGGGCAGCTCGTTCTGGTAGAGCACGACGGTGCCGCGCTCGCCGTTCCAGACGGTGTTGTGCCGCTGGAAGTGCTCCACGAACAGGCCGGTGGCGGTCACGTCGTCGCCGTTGACGACCACGCCGGTCAGGCCGGTGTTGGTGTTCCAGCGCTGCGTGTCGGTGAAGCCCTCGACGCCGTGGTCCGCGCGCCACACCCACGTGTGGTCGATGAGCACGTTGTCGCTGTTGACCTCCAGCGCGCTCTCCGCCTTGCCCACGTGCGGGCCGCCGACGCGGAAGTACACGTCCGACAGCGTGGTCGGGTCGTCCTTCCGGCCGGGCCGGTCGCCGTGCTTCTTGCCGACGCGCAGGAGCACCGGCGAGAGCTCGGTGCCCGCGTCGATCGTGACGCCGGCGACGACCACGCCCGGCACGTCGGCGACGTCGAGCGGGATCGCGCCGTCGACCGCGGTGAGCGTGGCGTGCCCGAGGCCGAGCACCACGGTGTCGGCCCGCTTGACCTCGATGCTGCGGGACACGTCGTAGACGCCCGGGGTGAGCAGGAGGTGCTTGCCCCGCGCGAGCTGGTTGTTGATGTCGCGCGCGGAGTCGCCGGGCTTGGCGACGAAGAAGTCCGACAGCGGGATCGTGCGGCCCGGCGTGATGCCGTTCGCCCAGGACACACCGCTGGTGTCGCGCCGCGCGGCCGGGACGCGGACGTTGTAGCGGCCCTTGGCGTCGACGAACAGGTACGGCTTCTCCCGGCTGACCGGGGTGGTGTCGAGCGTCGTGTACGGCGGGGTCGGGAACCCCGCGTCGTCGGGCGCGCCGACGACGCCGGAGAAGACCTGGTTCCACACGCCGTTGGACCAGCTGCCCAGCTCGCTGTTGCGGGTCAGCCACTGCTGCTGCGAGCCGTTGACGACCGCGGGCAGCCGGGAGTCGGCGATGAAGCCGCCGCTGGCGTACTGCGGACCGGCGGTGCAGTAGTCCATCAGGGTGAACGTGCCGCTGGTGACGTTGAGGCGGCGCAGCGACACGGCCTGGGAGACGGCCCAGAAGTTCGCGCCCGCCCGGCAGCCGTCCTGCCCCTTGCCGTCGATGTTGACGGTCAGGTTGGCCAGGGTGCGCCAGAAGTTGACCAGCGCCAGGCAGTTGCCGGTGCCGCCGTCGGCCAGGCAGCGGTTGTAGACCTCGACCTTGCCGTTGATCACGACGTCGGTGGGCGAGGCGCCGAGACCGGCGATCTCGGTGTAGTAGCCGACCTTGAGCTGCAGCGGCCGCTCGGGGGTGCCGTAGCTGCCGGGCTTGAACAGGAACGCGTACCGCTGCGCCCCCATCTCGTTGTCGACCTGGGTGGCGTGCGTGGCGTCCAGCGCGGCCTGGATCTCGGCGACCGGCGTCGACGGGTCGAACACCCGCACGTTCACGCCGAGGTCCTGCCCGGTGCGGGGCGGGTCGGCGTGCACGGCGGGGGCGGCGGCGGTGGTCGCGGCAGCCAGGGCGAGGCCGAGCACGAACACCCGGCGCAGTCTCGCGGGAGCGCTCTCACGTCTGGCGTGGCGCATGATCGTCATTGACATGCCTCTGGGGTCGGGACGCCGTACCCCATCCGGAGAGAGCGCTCTCTCACGTTCGACGAGGTCGGGCGTTGGCGATGTTGAGTGCGCTATTTCTACTTCACGAGCCGGCCGAGCGCCATGCCCGGAATCCGCGATTTCGTCCCGGTAAGACCGGGAATCCCGGCCCCGGTTCCGCTGCGCGGCGCGCCGGTCACCGACCGTGGACCGGCGGCGTCCGGACGACCAACCCGCGCGGGAGCTTGTCGGGCGCCACCACGATGTCCACCCGTGCGACCCGTCCGCCGCGCACGGTCAGGGCGCAGACGAACCGGGTCGCCGCGCCGATCAGCACGGCGAACCCCGGGCCGCCGTTCACGGTCAGCGGCGCGATGCGCTGGTCGGCGGGCATCTTGCGGCGCACGCCGACCAGGAACCGGCCCACCCGGTCCGGGCCGCGCACCGGGCGGCGGGCCGTGCCGAGCAGGCCGCCGCCGTCGCTGGTCAGCACGACGTCCGGGTCCAGCACGGCCAGCAGGCCGCGCAGGTCGCCCTGGCCCACCGCCCGCAGGAACGCCTCCACGGCGCGGCGGTGCTCGGCGGAGCCGACGTCGGACCGCGGCGCGCCGGCCGCCACGTGGGCCCGCGCCCGCACGGCCAGCTGCCGCACCGCCGCCGGGCTGCGGCCGACCACGGCCGCGACCTCGGGGAACGGCAGGCCGAACACCTCGTGCAGGACCCACGCGGTGCGCTCGGCGGGGCTGAGGGTCTCCAGCACCACCATGAGCGCGAAGCTCACCTCGTCGGCCAGGGTCACCCGCTCCGCCGGGTCGTCGGCCGCGTCCACGAGCGGTTCCGGCAGCCAGGGGCCGACGTACTCCTCGCGCCGCACCCGCGCCGACCGCAGCACGTCCAGCGCGCGCCGCGCCACCGCCACGACCGCCCACGCCTCGACGTCGCGGACGGGCTGCCGCTCGTCGGCGGCGGTGAGCCGCAGCCAGCAGTCCGACACCACGTCCTGCGCCTCGGCGACCGTGCCGATCACCGAGTACGCGATGCCGACCAACCGCGGCCGGACGCGGGTGTACTCCGCGGCCAGGTCGGCGAGCCGGTCCCCGCCTGCCACCACAGCCATCCCGCTCCCGTCCCCACCCTCGCCCGAACCCGTCGAGGTGAGGACGATCGTGCCGCCCGGGCTGTGACACCGCCGGCGTCAGTCACTCCCCCGGGCGAGGCGCGACGGCCACCAGATGCGCTTGCCCAGGTCCACGGCCAGCGCCGGGACCAGCAGCGACCGCACCACGAACGTGTCCAGCAGCACGCCGAACGCCACGATGAACGCGATCTGGGCGAGGAACAGGATCGGCAGCACCGCCAGCGCCGAGAACGTGGCCGCCAGCACCACGCCGGCCGACGTGATCACCCCGCCGGTGATGGTGAGCCCGCGCAGCACTCCGGCCCGCGTGCCCAGCTCCTCGGACTCCTCGCGCACCCGCGTCATCAGGAAGATGTTGTAGTCGATGCCCAGCGCCACCAGGAACACGAACCCGAACAGCGGCACCACGGGGTCGGCGCCCGGGAAGTCGAGGACCCCGTTGAACACCAGCGCCGCCACGCCCATGGTCGCGCCGAACGACAGCACCACGGTGGCGATCAGCAGCAGCGGCGCGAGCAGCGACCGCAGCAGCAGCGCCAGCACGACGAAGATCACCAGCAGCACGATCGGGATGATCACCAGCCGGTCGCGCTCGGACGTGGTCTGCGTGTCGAGCTGCGTGGCGGTGGGCCCGCCGACCTTGGCGTCCGCGCCCGGCACCGCGTGGACCGCCTCGCGCAGCCGCTGCACGGTCGCCAGCGCCGCCTCGGAGTCCGCCGGGTCGTCCAGCACGACGTCGAGCCGCGCGAGGCCGTCCGCCTCGCCCGACGGCCGCACCTGCGACACGCCCTCGACGTCGGCGGCGCGGGCCACCTCGTCGGTCCGGTCGGCACGGGCGAGCACGACCGTCGGCGCGCCGCTGCCGCCGGGGAAGTGCCGCGACAGCACCTCCTGGCCGGCCACCGAGTCGACGTCGGAGAGGAACACGTCGGACTGGGCGGTGCCGGACGCCCTCAACTGCGGCACGAACGCCACGCCAACCAGCAGCACGAGGGTCGTCAGCACCCACGTCGCCCGGGGCCGGGCGGAGATCACCCGGGCGACCTTCGCCCACAGGCCGCTCGCCTCCGGGTGCGGCGAGCCGAGCTTGGGCCGCACGGGCCAGAACGCCGCCCGGCCGAGCAGGACCAGCACCGCGGGCAGGAACGTGACCGAGGCCAGCAGCGACGCGCCGATGCCGATGGCGGCCACCGGGCCCAGGCCCTTGTTCGAGTTGAGGTCGCTGAACAGCAGGCACAGCACGCCGAGCACGACCGTGCCCGCCGACGCGGCGATCGGCTCGATCGTGGCGCGCCACGCCACCTTCATCGCCCGGTAGCGGTCCTCGGTGTCGCGCAGCTCCTCGCGGAACCGCGACACCAGCAGCAGCGCGTAGTCCGTCGCCGCGCCGAACACCAGGATGAACAGGATGCCCTGGCTCTGCCCGTTGAGATCGATCACGTCGCCGTCGGCCAGCAGGTAGACCGCCAGGCTGGCCAGGCCCAGGGCGAACACGCCGGAGGCCAGCACGACCAGCGGCAGCAGGGGGCTGCGGTAGACCAGCACCAGGATCAGCGCGACCACCGCGCCCGCGACCACGAGCAGCAGGCCGTCGATGCCGCCGAACGCCTCCTTGAGATCCGCGACCTGCGCGGCGGGGCCGGTGACCAGCACGGTGAGGCCCGCGGGCGGGTCGGCGACCCGGGACCGGATCTCCTCCACCGCGCCGGACGGGTCCGCCGGGTCGACCACGACGACGACCTGCGCGGCCTGGTCGTCCTTCGCCGAGGGGATGACCGGCGACGCCTCGCCCGGGAAGTCGCGGCCGGCCAGGTACTCGCGGTCGGCCGGGGTGAGGCCGGAGGCGCGCTCGGCGACCACGACCGCGGGCAGGCCGCGCCCGTCGCCGAACGCCTTGACCCGCTCGGACACCTCGGTCGCCTCGGCCGACGAGGGCAGGAACGCGGTGCTGTCGTTGACCGCGACCTCGCTGAGCTTGCCCGCGAACGGTCCGGCGAAGCCGCCCAGTGCCAGCCACGCCACCGCCACGAGGGCGGGGAGCAGCCAGCGGGCGCGGGAGCGGTTGGCGTCCACGGGACAATGACCTCCGAAACCATGTAGTTCGACGATCCAATAGTTCGACCGTCGAAACACTAACGGGAGGGCGCATGGCCGACAACTCGGCCCTGGTCAGGTTGCTCCGGCAGTTCACGGTCGAGACCGACCGGTTCGTGGAGATTTTCGGTGATCGGCAGCGAATGCACCGGACGGACCTCAACGCGCTCGCGGTGATCATGGACGCCCGGTGGGGCGGCGAGCCGATGTCACCGGGCAGGCTGGCCGAGGCGCTGCACCTCAGCGCGTCCGCGACCACGTCCGTGCTGGACCGGCTGGAGGCGGCCGGCCACGTCGCGCGCGTGCGCCACCCCCACGACCGGCGCAAGGTGGAGCTGCGCGCGTCGGAGAAGGCGCTCGCGCTGGGCGCGGACTTCTTCCAGCCGCTCAGCGACGCCTACACCCGGGCGTGGGAGCGGTTCGACGACGCGGACAAGGAGGTCGTCGCCCGGTTCCTGGCCGCCACGATCGAGGCGACCGCGGCGGTCCGGGCGGACACCGCCGCCGGGCGCCCGCGGGAGTGATCTTCACCTCATCGCGCGAAGTACCTCTTTCGGACGAAATTCACCCGCCGTAGAAAACACCTGGCTACGCTCGAACCAGTGCGAATCCTCTTTTCGAGCCTCGGCTCCCACGGACACACCTACCCCCTGCTGCCCCTCGCGATCGCCGCCCGCGAGCTCGGCCACGAGATCACCTACGTCACCGCGCCCGCGTTCGCCGACACCCTGCGCCCGCACGGCATCGAGCACGTCACGGGCGGCCTGGACATGCGCACGGCGTTCGAGTCCGTGAACGCGGGCCTGGAGGCCCGCCAGGCGCGGGACTTCGACCCCGACCGGATCGCGCAGGTCTTCGGCTCGGTGTTACCGCGCCGGTTCGCCGCCGACCTCGCGCCGATCATCGCCGACCGCAAGCCCGACCTGGTCGTGCACGAGGTCGGCAACCCGGGCGCGGGCCTGGCCGCGAAGGTGGCGGGCGTGCCCGCGCTGTGCCACGGGTTCGGCCGGATCTGGCGGGCCGACGAGCTGTCCGACGCGGCGCGCCGCCACCTGGGCGAGGTGGCCGCCGACCTCGGCGTCGACGCGCCCGACGACCTGACCCTGGGCAACCCGTACCTGGACATCTGCCCGCCTTCGGTGCAGGACGCGGCCTTCCTGGCCGGGAAGGCCGACCGCATCCCGCTGCGCCCGGTGCCGTTCGCCGAGCCCGGCGAGCTGCCGCGGTGGGTGCTCGACCACGACGAGCCGCTGGTGTACCTGACGCTGGGCACGGCCTTCGGCCGGGTCGACGTGCTGCGCGCCGCGGTCGACGGCCTCGCCGCGCTGGACGTGAAGGTGCTCGTGGCCGCCGGTCCCGCGGTCGAGGCCGAGGCCCTCGGCGCGCTGCCGGACAACGTCGTCGCGCGCCAGTGGGTGCCGCAGGCGGACGTGCTGCCGCACGTGGACCTCGTGGTCCACCACGGCGGCAGCGGCACCACGCTGGGCACGTACGGCGTGGGCGTGCCGCAGCTGCTCCTGCCGCAGGGCGCCGACCAGTTCAGCAACGCCGAGGTGGTGGTCGAGGCCGGGCTGGGCGACCGCCTGCTCGGCGACGACGTGACCCCCGAGGCGGTCACGGCCAAGGCGCGGCACCTGCTCGCCGACGAGTCCGTGCGCGCCGCCGCGCGGGCCATCGCCGACGAGGTGGCCGCCATGCCGTCCCCGCAGGACGTGGCCCGCACGCTGCCCGACCGCGCCTGACCCGACGCGCCCGACCCGGCGCCCCCGCCCGACCGTGCCACCTGGGGTCGCGGTCGGGCGGGGGCGCTGAACGCGTAAGCCCGGCCACTCGTCGCAACGATGACGCCGCTCGTCGTGACGAACTTGACCGGTTAATCAGCCCACTGCCACCGTCGGTGACGCCAGAGTGACGACCCGGCGTTGGGAGACGTTCATGGCAGGACACGTGGGGAAGCTCGCCGCGGCGGTCGCGCTCGCGGCGACGGCGGTGCTGCCACCGGCGGCGAGCGCGCACGGCGCGCCGTGGGTGGCGAGCTGGGCGGCGAGTCCCGTGGTCGGCAGCGACATCCCGTGGAGCGACTGCCCGGCCGGTCGGGGGTTGCGGGACCAGACCGTCCGCAACGTCGTCTTCCTCAGCGCGGGCGGCGGGTCGGTGCGCGTGCGGGTGACCAACGCGTTCGGCTCCACCCCGCTGCACGTGGGTCGGGCGACGGTCGCCGTGCGGGCGGCGGGCGACGCGGCCGTGCCGGGCACCCTGCGCACGCTCACGTTCCAGGGCAGGCCGGGCGTGACCGTGCCGGTCGGGCGGGAGCTGTTCAGCGACCCCGTCCGGCTGGACGTCGAGGCGCTGTCCACGCTGCTGGTGAGCGCCTACCTGCCCGAGGCCACCGGCCCGCTGACCAACCACCCGTTCACCGCGCAGGGCAACTACCTGGCCGCGGGCGACCGGACCGGCGCGCTGTCGGGCGGCTTCGCCGACACGCCGTGCTGGATGGTCGTGGACGGCGTGGACGTGGCGCCGGCGCGACGGGTCGCGGGCACGGTGGTGGCGTTCGGCGACTCGATCACCGACACCGCGAGCACCACCGGCGACGCCAACCACCGGTGGCCCGACTTCCTGGCCCGGCGGCTGGACGCGGTGCCGGGCCGCACGCTGTCCGTGGTGAACGCCGGGCTGGGCGGCAACCGCCTGATCGCCGACCGCGACGAGCCGTACTGGGGCGTGGCCGGCGTGACGCGGGTGCGGCGCGACGTGCTGGCGCAGACCGGGGTGACGGCGGTGATCGTGCTGGAGGCCGTCAACGACATCGGCTACAGCGCCCCGGTCGCCGACCTGATCGCCGGGCACCGCGACGTGATCGCCCAGGCGCGCGCCGCGGGCGTGAAGGTCTACGGCGGCACGGTCCTGCCGTTCAAGGGCTCGTTCATCTGGACCGGGGAGCGCGAGGCGACCTGGCGGGCGCTCAACGACTGGATCCGCACGTCCGGCGAGTTCGACGGCGTGGTGGACTTCGCCGCCGCGACCGCCGCGCCGGGCGACCCGGCCACGTTGGACCCCGCCTACGACAGCGGCGACCACCTGCACCCCAACGACGCGGGCACGCGGGCCATGGCGGACGCCGTCGACCTGGCGGCGCTGCTGCGCCGCTGAACCACCGCTGCCCGGGGCGGCTGCGCTGTCGGCGAACGCCCCGGACAGCACCCCGCCGCCGGGCGCACGATTGAAGCCTCGATCGGGTGATCGGAGGCGCCGATGGAACCGCTGGACGCCTACTCGCGCGCCGTGATCGCGGTGGCGAAGTCGGTCACGCCGCACGTGGCCAGCGTGCGCCTGCCCCGCGGTTCGGGGTCGGCGGTGGTGTTCACCGACGACGGCCACCTGCTGACCAACGCGCACGTCGTCGGCGGTTCCCGGGAGGGCACGGCGGTGTTCGCCGACGGCACCGAGGCGCCGTTCACCGTCGTGGGCACCGACCCGCTCGCCGACCTGGCCGTGCTCAAGGCGTCGGGTGGCACACCGGGCGCGGCCAGGTTCGGCGACGCCGACCGCCTCCAGGTGGGCCAGCTCGTCATCGCCGTGGGCAACCCGCTGGGCCTGGCCGGTTCGGTGACCGCCGGGGTGGTCAGCGCGCTGGGCCGCGCCGTGCCGGTGCGCAACGGCCGCGCCGGACGGGTGATCGAGGACGTGATCCAGACCGACGCGGCGCTGAACCCGGGCAACTCCGGCGGCGCGCTGGCCGACTCCGCGGGCGAGGTGGTCGGCATCAACACGGCGCTGGCGGGCATCGGGCTGGGCTTGGCGATCCCGGTGAACAGCACGACCCGGCGCATCCTGTCGACGCTGGTGGTCGAGGGCCGGGTGCGGCGGGCCTACCTGGGCGTGGTCGGCGCTCCCGCTCCCCTGCCCGACGCCGTGGCGGAGCGCACCGGGCAGCGCGCGGGGGTGCGGCTGGTGCAGGTCGTGCCGGGCGGCCCGGCCGAGCGCGCCGGGCTGCGGGACGGCGACCTGGTGCTCAGCGTGGCGCGCACGCCGGTCAGCGACGCGCAGGGCATCCAGCGGCAGCTGTTCGCCGAGGCCATCGGCCTGCCGCTGCCCGTGACCGTGCTGCGCAACGGCGCGATGGTCGACGTGATCGCCACGCCGACCGAGCTGACCGCGTAACCGGGGTGGACCGCCGCCCGACCGCGCACGGGGCGGTCAGCGGAAGGGGGCGGTGAAGCAGGCGATCCGGCCGCCCGCGCTGCCGGCCCGGCCCTGCTCCGTCTCGGTGGTCGCGTGCTCGTGCAGCACGATCGAGGACGGGACGCGGTCGTCGAACACGAACGGCACCGTGGTCTCCGCCGTGCCGTTGCCCCGCGCGTCGGTGGTCAGCTCCAGCCAGACCTCGTTGTGGGGGTTGGCGTAGGCCGGGTCGACCGACGGCCGCTCCGGCGTCGCGGCGGGGTCGACCTCGTGCTGGTAGTGCGGACCGGCGTCGACGTCGTCGCGGCCGCACGGGTTGACGTGGGCGTGGGCGGCGTAGCCGCGGTCGGGTTGGAGCATCCCGGCGGACAGCCGCACGGCGGTCGTGCCGTCGCCCCGGACCACCTCCAGCGCCAGCTCCGCGCCGGGCGGCGCGGCCACCGGGTCGTAGGTGAACGCGGTGTCCGCCGCCTCGGCCGGCGCCAGCACGCCGATCTCGCGCACGGGCACCACGGCAGCGGCCGGTGTGCCGCGCACCGGCTCCGGGTCGGTCGCGCACCCCGTCGTGAGGCACAGCGCGACCACCACGACGACGAGGCGCATGCCGGTTCCCTCCCGTGTCCGGTGTGGACACGGGCCGACTACCCCGGTCGTCAGGCGGGAAACGGCGCGGCGGGCGGACCACCCGGCCGGGTGGTCCGAGCGCCGGACCGGTGGACGGCGGGAACCCCCGTGGTGACCATCCGCCGCGCGGATCATGCGGCGCACCCACGACCGAGGAGGTCCGATGATCACCCGCACGTTGATCGCCGCACTCGCCTGCACGGCCGCGTTCCAGGCGCCGGTCGCGCACGCGACCGACGACCCCGGCGCGCTGATCGCGTGCGGCACGACGGCCGAGGACCGCACGGTCACCCGCGAGGAGGCGCTGGTCCGGTCGCAGTCCTGGTTGGACGCCGGGGTGCCGTACAGCCAACAGGCGTGCCACGAGAACGAGTACGGCAGTTACCGCACCGACTGCTCCGGCTACGTCTCGCTGGCGTGGGGCCTGACGCACTCGCGCACCACGACGACGCTGCGCGAGGTCGCCGCCGAGATCCCGAGGGCCGACCTGCGCCCCGGCGACGCCCTGACCAGCTCCTCCCATGCCGCGCTGTTCGTGCGCTGGGCCGACGCCGCCGGGTCGGAGCCGGTCGTGCGCGAGCAGACCGGCCCCGACGGCGCGCCGCCGGTGGAGCGGAGGTGGACGGCGCGGACGGCGAACGCCTACACCCCCGTCCGGTACTACCGGGTGACCGAGGGCTGACGCGTCAGCTCCCGCACGGCGTCCCGTTCAGCTTGAACGCGGCCGGCTTGGCGTTGGAGCCCGCCCAGCTGCCCAGGAAGCCGAACGCGACCGAGCCGCCCGGCGGGATGGAGCCGTTCCAGGACAGGTTGCGCACGCTGACGTCCGCGCCGGTCTGGGTGTGCTGCCCGTTCCACAGCTGGGTGACCCGCTGGCCGTTGGCGAACGACCACGCCAGCGTCCACGCGGCGACCGGCGCGGTGGTCCGGTTGGTGACCCGGACCTCGGCCTGGAAACCGCCCTGCCACTGGCTGCCGATCGTGTACGCGACGGAGCACGTCACGGGCGGCGGCGCGGTGGTCGTGGTGGTCGTCGTCGTGGTGGTCGTGGTCGTCGTAGTGGTGGTGGTCGTGGTCGTCGTGGTGCCGCCGCCGATCCGGCTCGGGTCCACCACGCCCCAGTACGCGTCCTTGGCCTGCAGGCGCGTGTCGAACAGCAGCGGGTGGTCCTTGCGGGTCACCGGGAAGCTGTCGAGCCACGTGCTGTCGTCCGCGAGGCCCCACAGGGTCACCGAGCTGATGTTCGCGGAGTACTTCTTGTAGACCTGGAACAGGTCGCGGTACCGGTACGCCTGGGTGAGCAGCACGTCGGCCGGCGGGGTCGGGTAGGACTGGCCGTTGTCGGTGTAGATCGAGACGTCCATCTCGGTGATCTGCTGGTCGACGCCCAGCGGCGCGAACTTCGCCAGCATCGCGTCGGTCTCGGCCGCCGACGGCCACTGCACGTTGACGTGCATCTGGTGGCCCACGGCGTCGATCGGCACGCCCTCGGCGCGCAGCTTCACGACCAGGTCGTAGAGCTTGTCCCGCTTGGCCGGGACGTTGGTGTTGTAGTCGTTGATCACCAGCGTCGCGCGGGGCGCGACCTCGCGGGCCACCCGGAACGCGGTGCGCAGGTAGTCCAGGCCGGTGAGGTCGAACCACTTGCTGCGGCGCAGGCCGTCGGGCTGGTTCTCGTCGACGACCTCGTTGACCACGTCCCACACCGGGATGTCGTCGCCGAAGTGGCCGACCACGCCGCGGATGTGGGCTTCCAGCCGGGCGAGCAGCAGCGCCTTGTTCTCCGGGGTCGCGGTCAGGTCGTTGCCCGCCGCGTCCTGGAACACCCACGCCGGGGTCTGCTGGTGCCACACCAGGGTGTGACCGCGCACGGCCGCGCCGTTGGCCTTCGCCCACGCGACGATGGCCTCGCTGTCGGCGAACCGGAACGCGCCCTCGGTGGGCTCGGTCGCGTCCCACTTGAGCGCGTTGCCCACCGTCACAGAGTTGAAGTGCTTGGCGAGCAGCTGCCCGTGGTTGTTGAGCAGCTGCGCGTTCTCGACGGCCGCGCCCACGGCGAAGTGGTCGGCCAGCACGTCCTTCACCGACGGGATGTCGGTCTGGATCGGCGGCAGGGGCGTGTAGGAGAGCGAGAAGTCGTCGATGTGCAGCGACGCCGTGGGGCTGGTCAGCTCCACGTAGGTGGAGAGGAAGTCGACGTCGGCGGCCAGCGTGTAGCTGCCGCGCAGGTTGACCCAGCCGTCGGCGGTGACCGCGGTGTCGCCGACGACCTGGTCGTAGCTCGGCGTGCCCGCGGTGTGCCGCTCGACGGACAACCGGGCCTGCGTCGCCGACTCGCCCGCCGCCAGGCGGACCCAGACCGACAGCTCGTAGCGGACGCCCTTCTGCACCTTGTCCAGGACGCTCAGGGTGGGCCCCTGCCAGCTCTGGGCGCGACCGGTGACGGCCAGGCTGTGCGTGCCGCCGTGCGCGACGGCGGTGCTGGGCGTCGCCGCCTCGCCCGCCCGGCCCGTCCAGCCTTGCGCCGTGCCGTCGTCGAACGTGCTGGAGACGACGACCACGGGTTGGTCGGCGGCGGCCCGTGGGCTCGCGTGCGCCGCCAGCGTGACCAGGCCGGCCACGACCGAGGTCGCGAGCACGCCGGCGAGAACTCTCCTCATCGAGAATCCCTCTTCCGTCGGACGCGTTCTGGGAGCGCTCCCAGAACATCTCGCCGGACTATAGGCAGCCGCACCGCGCCGCGGCCGGCCGCCGTTCAGCCCAAACGGCGCCCGCGCGGCCTCACCCGGCCGCGACGAGGGCCTGCGGCGCGGCCTGCTTGATGCGCGTGCGCAACCAGGTGAGCTGGCGGTTCGTCTCCTGCTCGCCGAACGCGACGACGTCGAGCAGCTCCCGGTCCTTGAGGGCCTGGGCGGCCTGGCCGACGACGGTCCACGTCATCTCGGCCAGGCCCGCCAGCATGTAGACGTCCTGGAGGTCGCGCAGCAGGCCGACCGGCCCGCTGCGGGTCGACCCCAGGCCCGCCGCGTGCAGGCGCTCGGGCTCGCTCTCGCGATCCTCCCCGTAGCGCTCCACGACCGGGGCCAGCGCCTCGGCCTCCTGGTCGACGCGACCGGCGAGGACCTGGCAGGTGTGCCACACGTCGGGCTCACCGCCGTGGCCCTGGCCGACCTGCCGGAAGGCGTCGGCGAGCGTGGTCAGCGACGAGTGCAGCAGTCCCAGGTAGGTGGCCAGGTGCATGGTTCAGCCCTTCGAGGCGGGGTGCGGCACGTTGGGGGTCCGGCGGGGGGTCGGTGGCGGCGCGGGCGGCTCGATCGCCGGCACGTCCTCGCGCACGTCGTCCTCCCCCACCGTCGCCGGCACGCCCACGGGGTCGTGCGGCGCGGACGCCGTCGTGGTGGGCGCGGGCGCGGGCCGGTCGCCGTCGGCCAGCTTCGTCACCCGGACCGCCGAGACCTTGAACAGCGGCTGCTTGGACACCGGGTCCCACTCGGTCAGCGTCAGCTCGTTGGCGGCCCGCGCGTGCTCGTCGCCGTCGGTGTCCCAGTAGCCGTAGTGGAACGGCACGAACACCACGCCGTCTCGGCCCCGACCGACCCTGGCGGGCGCCTCGACCCGGCCGCGGCGCGACTCCACCCGGACCAGGTCGCCCTCGCGCACGCCCAGCTCGGCGGCGTCGCGGGCCGACAGCTCCACCCAGGGCTCCGGCGCGGCCCGCCGGAGGTTGCGGGACCGACCGGTCTTGGTGCGGGTGTGGAAGTGGTAGACCGTGCGGCCCGTGGTGCACATGAGCGGGTAGTCGTCGTCCGGCTGCTCCGGAGGGGCGGTGTACTCCGCGGGCTTGAGGAACGCGCGGCCGTCCGGGCGGCGCGCCCGGTACTGCTCGGGCGTCGTCGAACCGCCGGTGAGCAGGTCGTGGCCGTAGTCCTCGCACGCGTCGGGGTCGGTGGGGAAGACGCCGTCGGCGTAGAGCCGGTCGCACCCGTCGGGGTGCTCGTCGTTGCACGGCCACGGTATGCCGCTGCCGCCGCGCAGCTTGTCGTAGGACAGGCCCGTGTAGTCGCACAGCCTGCCCCGGGTGCACTCCCGCCAGGCGTCGAACGCGCCGGCCGGGTCGTGCCACTTGACCAGGGGCGCGCCGTCGCGGTCCCGGAAGTCCATGCGGCGGGCGTAGTCGAGGAAGATGTCCAGGTCCGACCTCGCCTCGCCGGGCGGCTCGACCGCCTTGTCGGACAGGTGCACGGTGCGGTTGACGTTGGTGAACGTGCCCTGCTTCTCGCCCCACAGGGCGGCGGGCAGCACCACGTCGGCGTACTCGGCGGTCTCGGTGAGGAACCCGTCCTGCACGACCACGAACAGGTCCTCGTCCGCCAGGATCTCCCGCACCCGCGGCAGCTCCGGCAGCGACACGGCCGGGTTCGTGCCGGAGATCCACAGGAACTTGATCGAGCCCTGCTCGGCGTAGCGCCAGATCTGCATGGCGTGGGTGGGCGGCGCCCAGTGCGGGATGGTCAGCGGGTCGACGTTCCACAGCCGGGCCAGCTGCTCGACGTGCGCGGGGTTGTCCCAGTTGCGGAAGCCGGGCAGGTCGCCGTTCGCGCCCGCCTCGCGGGTGTTCTGGGCGGTGGGCTGCCCGTTCATCTGCAGGATGCCGCAGCCGGGCCTGCCGATCAGGCCGCGCAGCAGGTGCAGGTTGTTGACCTGGCAGGCCGCCGAGGTGGCCTGGTGGGACTGGTAGAAACCCTGCAGCACCGTGGACAGCACGCGGTCGGACGTGCCGAAGATCCGGGCGGCCCGGCGCAGGTCGTCCGGGTCGATCCCGCACGTGCCCGCCACGCGCTCGGGCGGGTACGGGTCCACGGTCGTGGCAAGGTCGTCGTAGCCGAGGGTGTGCGCGTCGACGTACTCGCGGTCCACCCAGCCGTTGGCGATCACCTCGCGGACCAGGCCGTTCATCAACGCCTGGTTCGTGCCCGGCAACGGCGCGAGGTGCACTCCCCCGGACGCCACCGCCGCCTCGGCCACCTTCGTGCGCCGCGGGTCGACCGCGACCACCAGCGGCCGGTCCGGGCCGTGCAGCCGGTCCAGCACCCGCGCCCACAGCACGGTCTGCGTCTCGGCCATGTTGTGGCCGAACAGGAACATCGCGTCGCAGGAGTCGATGTCGGTGTAGCTGCCGGGCTGGCCGTCGGAGCCGAAGCTCTCCTTCATCGCCGTCGCGGCCGTGGCGGTGCACAGCCGCGTGTTGCCGTCCATGTGCGGGGTGCCGAGGCCGGCCTTGCCGATCACGCCGAGCGTGTAGTACTCCTCCAGGAACAGCTGGCCGCTGGTGTAGAAGCCGTGCGACAGCGGCCCGACCTCGTCCAGCAGCTCGCGCGACCGCCGCACGACCAGGTCCATCGCGGTGTCCCAGTCCGACTCGACCAGCACGCCGTCGCGCCGCACGAGCGGGCGCGTCAACCGGTCCTCGCGGTTCCACTGCCACGACCCGTACAGGCCCTTCGGCCCCAGCCGACCGTGGTTGACCAGGTCGCCCGCCCGACCCCGCACGCCGACCATCCGCCCGTCCTTGACGGCGATGTCGCAGCCGCAGCCGTTGCTGCACAGCACGCACGCCGACTGCACCCACCGGTCCACGTCCGCCTCGGCCAGGCCCCGGTCCAGGTGCAGGTCCACCCGCACCGGCCACGGCGTGTCCTTCGCGTGCGGTGTGCGCTCGCCCCAGATGTCCGCGATCCGATCGGCCATGCGGTCCCTCCGTCCGTGCTCCGGTCGCCTGTCGGCTACCCGTGGCGCGGACCGTCAACCCCGGCACGCCGCACCCCCCGGCCGCCACGATCGGGCGACGGGGGCGGCGCGTCACCGCCCGTCGTGCAGGCCGGCTCCGGTCCTCTTACGGTCGTCGGGGGACCGACGCGCGGAGGTGTCATGGGCCGGTACGAATACCTGGCCGTGCTGGCCGCGTGCCTGCTCGTCACCGCGCCGCTGGAGCGGTTCGGCCGCGTGTACCGGCGCGCGCCCGACGTCGTCCGCGCCGTCCTGCCCGTGCTGCTGGTGCTGGTGGCGTGGGACGTCGTGGCGATCTCGCGCGGGCACTGGAGCTTCCACCACCGGGGTACGACCGGCCTGGTGTTGGGCGGCGTGCTGCCGGTCGAGGAGGTGCTGTTCTTCGTGGCCGTCCCGCTGTGCGCGCTGCTGACCTACGAGACCGTGCGCCGGGTGCTGCGCGATGACTAGGGAGTACCTGCTGGCGGCCGCCGCGGCGGCGCTGCTGGTGGTGTTGCTGGAGGTGTTCGTGCTGCGCACGGGGCTGTTCCGGCGTCCCGCGTACTGGGTCACGATGGCGATCGTGCTCGCGTTCCAGGTGCCCGTGGACGGGTGGCTCACGAAGCTGGACGCGCCGATCGTGCTGTACGCGGACTGGGCCATCACCGGCCTGCGCGCGCCGTGGGACATCCCGGTCGAGGACTTCCTGTACGGGTTCGCGATGGTCACCGCGGTGCTGTCGCTGTGGGAGCGGAGGAGGGCGCGTGGCGCGGTTGACCGCGGCTGAGGTGCCGGGATCGTTCGACGTGGCGGCCGGGGACTACGACGTGCTGGTCAGGCTGAACCCCGGCTACCACCGGGCGCTGCGGGCCTCCGCGCGCGCCCTGGAGCTGCCCCGGCGCGGTGCCGGGCTGCGCGTGCTGGACCTCGGTTGCGGCACCGGGGCGTCGACCGCCGCGCTGCTCGCCGCGGCCCCGGAGGCCGAGGTCGTCGCGGTCGACGCCTCCGCCGGGATGCTCGCACGGGCGCGCGCCAAGCCGTGGCCCGACCGGGTCACGTTCGTGCACAGCCGGGTCGAGGACCTGGACGTGCCCGGGCCGTTCGACGCGGTGTTCGCCGCCTACCTCGTGCGCAACCTGCCCGATCCGGACACCACCCTCGCGGCCGTGCGCGGGCTGATGAAGCCGGGCGCGCCGCTGGTCGTGCACGAGTACTCGGTGCGCGACTCGGTGGTGCGCACGGTGATCTGGACGGCGATGTGCGGGCTGGTGGTCGTGCCCGCGGGGTGGCTGCTCACCCGGGACCGCTCGCTCTACACCTACCTGTGGCGCAGCGTGCTGCGGTTCGACGGCGCGAGCGCGCTGCGGGACCGGCTGCGGCGCAACGGTTTCGTGGCCGTCCGCAGCAGGCCCGCGGGCGGCCTCCAGCTCGGTGTCGTGCACACCTTCACCGGTCGGGCGCCGGACCGGGAGCGACCGTGACCCCTCGTGATCGCAAGGCCGTGCGGATCGCCGCACCCGCCGGGCGCGCCCGGTTCGACCTCGACGAGGACCCGCCGACCGTGGTCGTGGTCGGCGCCGGCATCGCCGGGCTGTCCGCCGCGACGGTCCTGGCCGAGCGCGGCGCGCGGGTGGTGGTGTGCGAGCGCGAGGACCACCTCGGCGGACGGGTCGGCGGCTGGTCGACCCGCCTCGCCGACGGCAGCGACGTCACGATGACCCGGGGCTTCCACGCGTTCTTCCGGCAGTACTACAACCTGCGGGCGCTGCTGCGCCGCGCCGACCCCGCCGGTCGGGCGCTGGTCGGCGTGCCGGACTACCCGCTGTGGCACGCGAACGGGCACCGGGACGGGTTCGCCGGGCTGCCCACCACCCCGCCGTGGAACGCGCTGGCGTTCCTGCGGCGCAGCCCGACGTTCCGCTGGTCGGACCTGCCGTCGGTGGACGCGCGGGCGGCGTTGCCCCTGCTCGACGTCTCGGTGCCTCGGGTGTACCGCGAGCTGGACGACCTCGACGCGGCGACGTACCTGGAGCGCGTCGGGTTCCCCCGGTCCGCGCACGCCCTGGCGTTCGAGGTGTTCTCCCGCAGCTTCTTCGCCCACCCGAGCCGGCTGTCGGCGGCCGAGCCGGCGGTGATGTTCCACATCTACTTCCTCGGTTCGGCGGAGGGCCTGCTGTTCGACGTCACGGCCGACCCGTTCCCGCACGGGTTGTGGGAACCGCTGGGCCGCCACCTCACCGAGCTGGGCGCCGACGTGCGGCGGGGCGTCGAGGTGCGGTCGGTGCGGCGCGGCGGGCCGAGGCGGTTCACGGTCGACGTCGCCGGCCGGGCGGTCGACGCGGACGCCGTCGTGCCGGCCGCCGACGTGCCGGGCCTGCGCCGAGTCGTGGCCGCGTCGCCCCGGTTGGGTGACGATGCGTGGCGGGAGCGGATCGCCGGGTTGCGGACCGCGCCGCCGTTCCTGGTGTCGCGGTACTGGCTGGACCGCCCGGTCGACCCCGGCCGGCCCGCGTTCCTCGGCACGAGCGGCTACGGCCCGCTGGACAACGTGAGCGTGCTGAACCACTACGAGCACGAGGCCAGGGCGTGGGCCGCGCGCACCGGTGGTGCGGTGGTGGAGCTGCACGGGTACGCGCTGCCGGCCGACGAACCGGACGCCCGCGCGCGGTTGTGGGAGCGGTTGACCGAGGTCTACCCGGAGACGAAGCGGGCGAACGCGGTCGACGAGCGCCACGAGCTGCGCGCCGACTGCCCGCTGTTCCCGGTCGGCGGGTACGCCCACCGGCCGACCGTGCGGACACCGGACGACTTCCTGGTGCTCGCGGGCGACCTGGTGCGGATCGACCTGCCGGTCGCGCTGATGGAACGCGCCGCGACCACCGGCTTCGCCGCGGCCAACCGGGTGCTGCGCCAGTGGGGCGTGACCGGGACGGACCTGTGGACCGTGCCGACCACCGGCCGCGGCCCGCTGCTGCGCACCGCCGCCCGCCGGTGGGGCCGCACGCCCTGACCGGGCGGAACCTCAGACCCGGACCTGGTCGAGGACCAACTGCAGGGCCTCCACCAGCGTCACCGGCCGCCGCACGTGGTCCGGCACGGCGACGCCCTCCCAGCCCGGGCCCGCGGCCAGCAGCACCGCGTCGGTCCGCTCGCGCAGCCGGTCCAGCGGCACGGTGGCGGCCAGGTCCCGGTCGTGCGCCCAGATCACGACCACCGCCGGGCGCAGGCGTTCCAACGCGTCGCACAACGCCCTCACCGGCACCCTGGCGCCGAGGCCGAGCCACCGGCAGTCCTCTTCGGACAGCGCCGCGCCCAGCGCCTCCAGCGGCAGGGTGTGCTGCTCCTCCGGCGCGCACGCCAGCAGGGCGGCGAGCACGCCCGTGCCGTCGGGGTACGGCACGGCGCGCAGCGCGTGCAGCAGCCCGGCGCTGGCCAGGTGCTCCACCTCGACGCCCGCGCCGCGCCGGCTCACCCGCTCCCCCAGTTCCACCAGGAACGGGAAGAGCACCGACTGCCACGCCGCCACGACGCCGTGCCGGGTGATCAGGTCGATCGCGAGCCGGCGGATCCGCGGCTCGTCGAGCCGGTCGGCCGCGGCCAGGAAGCCGCGCCGGGCGGTCCGGGCCGCGTCCGCCGTCAGCTCGGCCCCGACCGGTCGGGGGTGGACGGCTCCGGGTTCCCGAGCCTGCCGCGCGGCTTCCGCCGGCGCGACGCCCTGCGCGGTCAGCGCGACCATCCGGCGCAGTTGCTCGACCTCGTCGTCCTGGTAGCGGCGGTGACCGCCGGCGGTGCGGTCGGACGGCCCCAGGCCGTAGCGCTGGTCCCAGGTGCGGAGCGTGGTGGGCGAGATGCCGAGCATCGCCGCGACCGCACGGGGTGTCCAGCTCATCGACTCACTTCCTGGCGCGTTCGGAAAGGATAGCCCGCAGTTCGCTCTCGCCCAGGCCACCCCAGATCCCGAACGTCTCGTGGACCTCCAGCGCGTGCTGGCGGCACTTGTCCATCACCGGGCAGCGCCGGCAGACGGCCTTGGCCATCTCCTCCCGACGCTCGCGGGCGGCCCCGCGCTCGTTGGGCGTGTGGAAGAAGTAGGCGCTGTCCATGCCGCGGCACAGACCGGACAGCTGCCAGTCCCAGGACTCGGCGACGGGACGAGGCAGACGGGAGAGCTCGGGCATGGCGCACGTCCTCTGGAGTCGAATTGCGGTGACGACACCACCATAAAATCGACTCAGAAACGATGCAACTTGGCGGACGTCAGGTCGGGAACACACCCTTCGACCGGAGGGCGTACCGGCGCTCGGCGTAGGCCAGGTCGTCCCGCCACAGCCGCGCGGCGGCCAGGCGCATGAGCGGCCGCACCACCGGCGCGGCCCGCTTGACCAGCGCGAACCCCGGCCGCTCCGAGTGGGCGATGGTGGCTTCGACCACCGCCGTCCGCCCGTTGCCCAATGGTGTGGCGTGCGTCTCCACCACGCTGCCCTCCCCCTCGCCGGAGACGATGTGCATGACGATCGTGCGCGGCTCGGGACAGGTGAACGCCGCCGTCACCGGGACGCCGAACCTGCCCGCGACCCGGAACGTCACCTCGACCAGGAACCGGTCCTGCTCCTCGGTCGGCGTCCGCAGCACCCGCAGGTTCGCGAACGAGTACGGGTGGAACCACGCGCCGTGCCACGGGTCGAGCCGGTTCGCGACGACGTCCTCGGGCTCGCAGCGGCCGATCAGCGTGGCCACCGCCGCCACCGAGCCGGCCGGTGGCCGCGCGGGCAGCACCGGCTCCGGCAGCGGCAGCTCACCGCCGACCTCGTCCAGGCGCACCCACACCAGCACGCCGTCGTCGTGCGCCGGGTACGGGCTCCACGCGCCGAACCGCCCGCCGTCCAGCGCGAGCCCGTGCCAGCGGCAGACCAGCCTGCCGTCCGCGACGGCGCCGTCGCACAGCGGCGCGCCCAGGTGCGGGCACGAGCCGGGACCGGCCAGCGGCACGCCGTCCGGGCCGCGCCACAGCACGACCTCGCGCCCGGCGACCGTGCGGCCCAGCGGCCGGCCGGGCACCACGTCACGGCTCGCGCCGACCACGAACCAGTTGCCCGACGGCCGGGCCGTGGCGCGCTTGAGCGCCGCTTCGATGAGCGCGGGCTTCGCGTCCCGCCACGTCGGTTCCTGCTGCGACCAGGGGGGTCCGGTGACCCTGCGCAGCGGCGAGCGGTACGGCATGTCTCTCCTCCGGATCACGCCGTGCGGGCGAGCACGGCCCTGGCGAACGCGGGCAGCGCGACGGCGAGCCGCCTGCCGTTCGAGACGGCGACGCGCCGGGACAGCACGTCGCAGCCGGCGTCCTCGACCAGGTCGAGGATGCGGCCGTAGAGCCGGTACGCGGTGCTCACGCACGGGCGCGAGCGGGGCGCGAGCATCGCGATGCCGGGCAGGGCCTCGTCGTACACCCGGCGGGCGCGGGCGACCTGGTCGCGCAGCGCCTCCCGGACGCGGTCGTCGGCCCGGCCCGCGGCACGCGCCCGCAGCAGCCGCTCCCGGTCGACGCCGAAGGCCGCCAGCTCGTCCGCGGGCAGGTAGACCCGGCCGCGGTCGAGGTCCTCGCCGACGTCGCGGATGAAGTTCGTGAGCTGGAAGGCGATCCCGAGCGCGGCGGCGGCGGGTTCGGCCTCCTCCCGGGGCACGACGGTGCCGAGCACGGGCAGCACCTGCAACCCGATGACCGCGGCGGAACCGTGCACGTACCGGAGCAGGTCGGCGCGGGTGGCGTAGTCGGTGACCGTGAGGTCCATCCGCATCGACACCATGAAGTCCCGGAACCAGGCGCTCGGGATGTCGTAGCGCCGCGCGGTGTCCAGCAACGCGATCAGCACCGGGTCGGAGCTGGTGCCGCGCTCCAGCGCGGACGCCACGGCGGCCTCGACGACCGCCAGCTCGGCGGCCTTGTGCTCCGGTCCACTGTGCACGTCGTCCACGATGTCGTCCACGTACCGGGCGAACCCGTACAGCGCGTGGACGGCGGGCCGCTGCTCGGGGCTCAGCATCCTCGTGGCCAGGTAGTACGTGCGACCGTGCTCGGCGTTGAGCGCGCGGCACCGCCGATAGGCGTCGCGCAGCAGCGGTCCGGTGATGCCCGCGGCATCCATTTCACGATCTGCGGACATGCGTGGGGGTTCCTTCCGGCGTGGGCACTGCCCTCACGCTAAGTCGGCGGGCAGCGCGCCGCACAACCAGCCCGCTCGTTGTGCGGACCCCTCGTGGCGCTGCTTAGCTCGACCCACCGAGACCAGATCGACAGGCGAGGGGGCGACGATGTCGCTGTTGGCCGGCATGGACACCCGCACGTCCGCTCCCCCGGCGCCCGACGAGTTCGCGACGCGGTTCGCCGCCGCGCTGGAGGGCTACTTCCGCGACCGCCGCGACGTCGACGCCGCGGCGGACCTGGCCAGCGAGGTGCGCGCGGTCGTCCTGTCCGGCGGCAAGCGGGTCCGGCCTTCGTTCGCGTGGTGGGGCTGGCGCGCGGCCGGCGGCGAGGTGCGCGGCGACGCGGCCGAGGCCACCGTGCGGGCACTGGTGTCGTTGGAGCTGTTGCAGGCCTGCGCCCTGGTCCACGACGACGTGATGGACCGCTCGGCGACCCGGCGCGGCAGGCCCGCGGTGCACGAGGCGTTCGCCGCACGGCACCAGCGGTCCCGTTGGGCGGGCAGCGCGCGCCACTACGGCGACTGCGCCGCGATCCTGGTCGGCGACCTCGCGCTGGCGTGGGCCGACGACGCGCTCGTCACCGCGGGGCTGTCCGGTCCCGCGCTGCGCCGCGCCTGGCGGCCGTGGCAGGAGATGCGGGCGGAGATGATGGCGGGCCAGCACCTCGACCTGCTCGCGACCGCCCGGCGCGAGGGCTCGCTGGAGGGCGCGTTGCGGGTGGCCGCGCTGAAGACCGCCGCCTACACCGTCGAACGCCCGCTGCACCTGGGCGCCGCGCTCGCCGGCGCGCCGGCCGACGTGGTCGAGTGCCTGCGCGAGTTCGGCCGTGACGTGGGGGTCGCGTTCCAGCTGCGGGACGACCTGATCGGCGTGTTCGGCGACAGCGCGGTGACCGGCAAGCCGGTCGGCGAGGACCTGCGCGAGGGCAAGCGGACGCCGTTGATGGCGATCGCGATCGCCCGGGCCACCGCGACGGGCGACCGGGCCGCGGCCCGGGTGCTGCGGCGCTGCCTCGGCGACGGCGCGGTGACCGACCGGACCGTCGCCGAGGCGCGGTCGGCGCTGGTCGGCCTCGGCGCGGTCGAGGCCGTCGAGCGGCACATCGACGCGCTGGCCGCGAGCGGGCTGGCCGCGCTGGACCGGGCGGACGTGGACGACACCGCCCGCGAGCACCTCAAGCACCTGGCGGCCAAGGCCGTCCACCGTCGCGACTGACAGGGGAACGCCGTGGCACACGTCGTCAAGGGACGCACCGAGTCGGTCGTCGTGGTCGGCGCCGGGTTGGCCGGCCTGTCCGCCGCCCTGCACCTGCGCGGGGCCGGGCACGAGGTGGTGGTGCTGGAGCAGCACGACCACCCGGGCGGGCTCGCGGGCAGGCTGGACGTCGCCGGGCACCGCATCGACACCGGGCCGACCGTGCTCACCATGCCGGAACTGCTGGACGAGGCGTTCACGGCGGTGGGCGCGCGCCGCGCCGACCACCTCGACCTCGTGCCGCTGCACCCGGCCTACCGGGCCGAGTTCGCCGACGGCAGCGCCCTCGACGTGCACACCGACGCCGACGCGATGACCCAGGCCGTCGCCGAGTTCGCCGGTGACCGGGAGGCCGCCGGCTACCGCGAGCTGCGCGACTGGCTGACCCGGCTGTACCGGGTGGAGCGGGACCGGTTCATCGGCGCGAGCTTCGACTCGCCGCTGGACCTCCTCGGCCGCGACCTCGTCGCGCTCGCCCGGCTCGGTGGCTTCGGCTCGCTGTCCCGGGCGGTCGGCCGGTTCGTCCACGACGACCGGCTGCGGCGCGTGTTCACGTTCCAGGCCCTCTACGCCGGCGTCTCCCCCGCCGACGCGCTCGCCGCCTACGCCGTGATCGCCTACATGGACACGGTCGCGGGCGTCTGGTTCCCGCGCGGCGGCATGCGGGCGGTGCCGCAGGCGCTGGCGGACGCGGCGGCCGCCGCCGGCGTCCGGTTCCGGTACGGCGTCGAGGTGGTCGGGCTGGAACGCGCCGGCGCGCGGGTCCGGGCGGTCCGCACGGCCGACGAGCGCATCCCGTGCGACGCCGTGGTGCTCGCCACCGGTCCGGCCCAGAGCACGCGGCTGCTGCACGGGCGGCCACGCCGGCCGCGCCCGCTGCGCTGGTCCCCGTCCGCCGTGGTGGTGCACCTGAGCGCGCGACGGGCGGTCGACCGGCTGGCCCACCACACCATCTCCTTCGGCGCCGCGTGGGAGGGCACGTTCGCCGAGATCATCCGCGAGGGCCGGTTGATGAGCGACCCGTCACTGCTGCTGACCACGCCGACGCTCACCGACCCCGACCTGGCCCCGGAGGGGCGGCACGCGCAGTACCTGCTGGCGCCGTGCCCGAACCTCGACGCCGCGCCGATCCGGTGGGACCGCGTCGGGCCGCGCTACGCCGAGGAGGTCGTCGGCGAGCTGGTCGCCCGCAAGCTGCTGGACCCGGACGTCGAGGTGCTGTCCGTGGTGACGCCCGACGACTGGGCCAGGTCCGGCCAGGCCGCGGGCACGCCGTTCTCGGCGGCGCACACCTTCGGCCAGACTGGCCCGTTCCGGCCGCGGAACCTGCCGTTCCGCGACGGCAACGTCGTGCTGGCCGGCAGCGGCACCACCCCGGGCGTCGGCATCCCGCCGGTGCTCGTGTCGGGCCGGTTGGCCGCCGAACGGCTGCGCCGACCGTGACCAACCGGACCAGTGGCGGCAGGTGTGTCCGAGATCACGTGTCGCCGACGGTCCGGTTCGCGCCGATCAGGAGTCCTCGTCGAGAGCGGACGGCCTGTGCACCGCGTCCTTGCCGCTCTTGTCGCTGCGCACGCGGTACTGCGGGTCGTCCTCCGACGCGCGGACCTGCCTGCCCGCGGCCTCCGTGTCCTCGGTGATCTCCTCGACCACCTCGCCGTGCACGGTCTGGCCGTGGCTGGACCACGTGACGTCGTCGCCCTTGTGGAACTTCTCCTCGCCCATCACCGCAGTCTGGGTCCGCGCGCCCGGCCCCGCAGGCCGCCACCGCTGCACTTTCACCCGGTGGGCTGACCGGCGCACCGGTGAAGCACGGGCACACCGGTACTCGGTTGTGATTCCATGGACAGGGCCGTAAAGTTGAAGTGTCCGACCGCCACTACACGCTGCGCGGAGCGACGATTCGGGTTGAGCAGTAGCTCGGTTGTTGGTTCTCGTACCAAACCGAGGGAGTGTCCGATGAGCGACACCCGCACCGAGACCGCGCTCGCCACGACCACCCGCGTGCACCACCACCACGACGGCACCACTGTGGTCGAGGTCGTCGGCGAGATCGACATGGCCTCCGACAAGCCGATCCGCGCCCTGCTGGCCGACCAGCTCGGCCGCGACCCCGTCGCGCTGGTCCTGGACCTCACCAGAGTCGACTTCTTCGGCTCGGCGGGCATCCAGCTGCTGGTGGAGGCCCTGGCCGGCGCGGAGCGCCGCGGCGTGGCGCTGGCCGTGGCCACCGACCGGCGCGCCGTCCTGCGCCCCCTGGAGATCACCCTGGTCAACGAGACGGTGGACATCCACCCCACCCTCGACCAGGCGCTCGCGGCCGTGCGGCCCGACCGTCCCGCACCGCGTCAGGTGGCCCGCGAGCAGGTGTGACCGGCGGTGCCGGGGCCGTTGACCCGCGAGCGGACCACGACCCCGGCACGGGAACCTCAGCTGTCGTCGGCCGCCTGACCGCGCTGCTCGGCCTCGGCGCGGATCTCCGCCTCGCGCGGGTTCTCCTCCGCGTCCCGGCTCACCACCCCGTCGCCCGGGTACACCGGCTCGCCGGCGGGCTGCTCCACCGCCACGTCCGGCTGCTCCTCAGCCAACCGGTCCGCCAGCGGACGGGCGTGCGACTCCTCCCACGGCGTCATGCCGTACTTGGTCACGCCGGACCACTGCTCCGGCGGGTCCATCCCGGCTTCGAGCGGGTCCTTGCGGATGCGGTCCTCGTCCAGGTCCTCGGCGCTGTTCAGCGCCGCCGGATCGGTCTCGACCGCGTCGGGCGACCCGCTGGCCTGGGGTTCCGCGTAAGAGTTCAGGTCCTCCGTGCTCATACCGTGACGTGTACCCGTTCCGGCGCGGCGCAATCGGCGACGGCGGTCACGGCATGATCGTCGCGGCGACGATGCACGTGTCGTCCAGCGGCGTGGCGGGCACCAGGCGCGCCGTCAGCGCCTCCGGCATCTCGACCGGGTCCAGGTCGGCGATGAAGCCCCGGATCTCGTCCATCAGGCGTTCCAGGTCGTCGCCGCGCGCCCCCGAGGAGGGCCGGCGCTCGATCAGGCCGTCGGTGAACATCAGCACCGTGTCGCCGGGCGCGAGCAGCGTCCGCGCCGTCGCGTACACCGCTCCCCGCACCGCGCCCAGGATCGGCCCGTCGGGGCGGTCGAGCCGGTGCACGTCGTGCGACCGCAGCAGCAGCGGGTTGGGGTGCCCGGCCTGCGCCCACGACAGCCTGCGGGTGGTCGGTTCGAACCTGGCGACGATCGCCGAGGCCAGCGTCACGCCCCCGCCGCCGGTCAGCATGCGGTTGAGCACGTCCAGGACGCCCGCCGGGTCGGGGTTGGTCAACGCCGCGCCGGTGAGCGCGAACCGCAGCTTCGCCATTGCCGCCGCGGTCGCCAGGCCGTGCCCGGCCACGTCCCCGATCGCCAGCAGCGTGCTGCCGTCGTCGATGGGGAACGCGTGGTACCAGTCGCCGCCGACCTCCGCCCACTGCTCGGCCGCGAGGTAGCGCACCGCGACCCGCATCCCCGGCAGGTCCACCGGCCGGCTCGGCAGCGGCAGCACGGCGGAGCGGAGGTGGTCGGCCACCTGGTGCTCCTGCGCGAACTGCTCGCTGAGGTCGAACACCCGCTTCTCGGCCCGCCGCATCGCGGTCACGTCCTGCAGCACCACGTCCAGCCGCACGGGCCTGCCCTGCACGTCGAGCACGGCCTCGCCGATGAACCGGCCGCACCGGACCTGGTCGCCCGCCTTCAGGCGCAGCTCGGAGTCGGCGCGCTCACCCCGCTCCATCATGCCGCGCACGGCGTTCTGGAGGATCGGCAGGTCCTCGCCCACCACCGAGGCCCGGATCTCGTCCAACGACATCGGGCCCAGCGCCGGGTCGCGGTCGAAGATGACGTAGAGCTGGTCGGACCAGACGATCTCGTCGGTCACCAGGTTCCACTCGCCCCAGCCGATGTTGCCCAGGCGCTGGACGCTGCGCAGCCGCTCCAGCTGCAACGGGTCCTCGTGCTCGCGCCAGGACAGGATCAACCCGTCGCCGAACTTGCCGATGGTCAGCGCGTAGCGGCCCTGCTGCGGCACCCCCGGCGAGGTCTCCTCGTACTCGAACGTGTCCACCACCTCGCGGACGCCCGTGCGCAGCACCCGGTGGAAGGTCTCCCACAACGCGGTGCCGGCGATGGTCGGGTAGCTGGCGAGCATGGTGCGGCCCACCAGTTGGCGGTAGCGGCGGCCGGCGAGGTCGACGGCGTCGGGGCTGGTCGCCTCGAACCGGTAGTCGACCACCTCGCCGGACTCGTCGTGCACCGCGCCCAGCAGCGCCACCGACCCCGGCAGCACGTCGAGCAGGTGCTGGGCCCACAGCGCCCAGTTCGCGCCGCGCGCCACGCCCTCGGCGCGCAGCAGGGTCAGCAGGGTCGAGCCCGCCGCGCGGGCCAGCACGTCCAGCTCCCACCGCTCCTCGGGCGTGAACCCGTGGTCCTCGTCCCACAGCACCCCGATCACCCCGGCGGTGCGGGTCTGGTCGCGGAACGGCAGCCAGGCGCGCGAGCGCCACACCGTCTCCGGGTCGCCGATCAGGTTGTACCGGCGGCGGGCGTCGGCCAGGTCCGGCAGCCACGTCGGCAGGCCGCTGCGCACCGACGCGAGCATGCCCGTGTCGAGCTGGCGGGGCACCCGCTCCCACTCCAGCCGCACCTTGGCGGGCACGTTGGCGGCGCACCGCAACCGCAGGCCGCCGTCGGGTTCGAGCACGTACACCAGCACGCCGTCGCAGCCGACGTGCTCGCGGACCAGCTCGGCCAGGTCCTCGGGGTCGACCGCGGTGCCGATCGCGGCCAGGGCCACCGGCTGCGGCGTGCGCTCGCCCGGCGGGGTCGGCGACGGCCGCGGGATCTCGACCGGCGGCTGGTAGCGCGCCGGGTCGTCGGCGCCCTCGGCCGGCGCGGGCGGCGGGCCGGCGGGCGGCGGCACGCCGAGCACCCCGGCCGCGATGACCCCCAGGTCGCTGCCCGTGGCCTGGGCGAGCCGGACCATGTCCTCGAACGCCTCGTGCGGGCGGCACGACAGCCGTTCGGCGAGGACGCCCTTGGCCTGCTCGACCACGGCCTGCCTGCGGGCAGCCGCCCGCAGCCGGTCGATCTCCTCGCGCTGCCGCGCGACGAGGTCGGCCAGCGCCGAACCGGAGGGATCCCGCTGGGCTGCCATCGCGTCCAGCATCAACCCGCCGGCCGCTCGCGGCCAGCCGAACCCACCAGGAATTCCCCAGGTCCCCTCGCTTCCCACCTCGCAGCCGCCCACGTTCGGGTGAAGTCAATAGGCAAGTAACCACTTGCAGGCAAGTGGGCACTTGCCTATCGTGGCGCCATGGTCGAGGAGCTGTTCAAGGCACTGGCCGACCCGACCCGCCGGCGCATCCTCGACGCGCTGGTGGAGCGGGACGGCCAGACCTTGTTCGAGATCTGCGGGCGGCTGCTGGCCGGCGGCTCGGCGCTCACCCGCCAGGCGGTCAGCCAGCACCTGGCCGTGCTGGAGGCGGCGGACCTGGTCCGCACCCGGCGCGAGGGCCGCTACAAGTTCCACGACCTGAACACCGAACCGCTTGAGCACGTCGTGACGCGATGGCTCAGGCCACGACCACCGGAGAGCACGCCATGAGGATCCACCTGTCCAGCGTCTTCGTCGACGACCAGGACCGGGCCCTGCGCTTCTACACCGAGGTGCTGGGCTTCGTGAAGAAGACCGAGGTCCCGCTGGGCGCGCACCGGTGGCTGACCGTGGTGTCGCCGGAGGAGCCCGACGGCACGGAGCTGGTGCTGGAACCCGACGAGCACCCCGCGGTGAAGCCCTACAAGGAGGCGCTGGTCTCCGACGGCATCCCGGCGGCGGCGTTCGCCGTGGAGGACGTGCCCGCGGAGTTCGAGCGGCTGCGCGGGCTGGGCGTGCGGTTCACCCAGGACCCGCTGGAGATGGGCCCGGTCACCACCGCGGTGCTGGACGACACGTGCGGCAACCTGATCCAGATCTTCCACCACCGGTAGGTCAGGCCGCGCACCTGCTCCCGTCCGGGGCGAGGGCGGCGCGCACCTCGCGGCTCAGGACGCCGTCGTGCACCAGGGCGGTCACCCTCTCCAGGTCCGGGGTGAGGTAGCGGTCGTCCTTCAGCGGTTCCACCGCGGCGCGGACCGCGCCGTGCAGCCGGGCCGTGCCCGCGCCGAGCGGGAAGGCGGCCATCCTGTCCTTGATCAGGTCGATGCCCTGGGCCGCCATGAGCACCTGCACGGCCAGCACCGTCTCCAGGCGGTCGAGGTTGGCGTGCAGGGCCCGCACCGAGGCCATCGCCATCGTGTTGTGGTCCTCCTGCCCGAACTTCGCGGGCCGGGACAGCGTGCCCGCCGGGGTGGCGGCCTGCTGCATCTCGGGCACGAGCGCCACCGCGACCGTCTGCGCCTGCACCATGCCCGAGTTCAGGCCGACCTCGCCCCAGGCGAGGTTGGCCGGCAGGTGGTAGCTCCACTTCTCCGACAGCAGCCGCGCGGACAGCTCCTGGGACAGCACGCCGAGGTCGGCGACCTGGGCGTTGAGCGCGTCGATCTCGTGACCGAGCAGCGCGGCGTCCCAGTTGCCGCCCATGACGAACTCGTGGCCGCCGCCCGCCTTGGGGAACACCAGGGGGTTGGACGTCGAGGCGTTGGCCTCGCGCTCCACGTGGCCGCGGGCGTCGGCCAACCGCTGCCGCAGCGCGCCGACGATGTGCGGGGTGGCGCGGACCGACACCGCGTCCTGGATGCGGTCGCCCTCCTCGCCGAGCGCCTTGCGGCCGTCGGGGGTCATCCAGCCCGTGCCGCAGATCAGCACCCTGGTCACCCTCGCCGCCTCGACCTCGGCCGGGACGCGCCGCTCGTCGTGGGTGCGGGCGTCGAACGCGCCCTGCTCCGCCCTCGTCGCCTCCAGGAACAGCGCGAACGCGCCCTCGTAGGTGTCGACCAGCCGCTCGGCGCGCACGACGGCGTCCACGTAGCGGGCGGTCACCACGCTGCTCCCGCTGATCAGCGGGAGGGCCTCGCCCTGCTCGAGCTGGAACGACGGCGGCAACCCGGCCTCGGCGAGGAGCTGCGGCGCGGACCCCTCCCGACCGCGCCACCGGGCCGGCGCGGGTTCCCCGGTGAGCACCAGGCCCGCCGCGGCCATCGGCTGGAGGTCACCGGTGCCCAACGACCCGATCTCGGGCATCCGGGGCGTCACGCCCGCGTTGACCAGGTCGAGGATGCGGTCCACGAACTCGGGCCGCACCCCCATCGCGCCGCGCGCCATCGTGTTGGCGCGGAGCACGAGCGCGAGCCGGGCCACCCGCTCGGACAACGCGGGACCCACCCCGGCCGCGTGCGAGCGCAGCACCCGGCGCTGGAACTCCACCCGGTCCGGTTCGGGCAGCGGCTGGTCCTTCAAGGGACCCAACGCCTGGTTCCACCCGTACACCCGCTGCCCGGCGGCCAACGCCTCCTCCGCACCGCGCCGCGCCGCGACCATGCCCTGCCGCGCCTTCAGCCCCAGCCGGACGGTCACCTCGTCGGCTTCGAGCACCTCCACCAACCGCGCCCAGCTCAACGAGTCGCCGTCCAGCTCGAACACCGCCCGGTGCCGCCGGCCGACCGGCTCGGACGGCGCGGCGGCCGTGCTCGCCACCGTGACGGCGGCGACGCCGAGGAGCACCAGGACCCGCCACGGACCAACCACCGACCGCCTCCGACCCGCGAACCGACTCACCGCCCGCGATCGTGGCACCACTCGGCGACTCACGCCCGACAACCGCCCACGACCACCTCATCGAGTGGCCCACCGGGCACCAAACCGTCCACATCGGACCGCGGCCGACCCGTCGAGCCGAACCCGGGCACCGAGCCGCCCGCGCCCGCGCTCAACCCCTCGCCGTCACCCGCATCCGCAACCGCCGCGGCCTGATCACCGCCGCCGCCGCGGGCCGGACCTCCTCCTCCCCCGGCACGTGCTCCAACCGCCACCGCGCCACGATCGACGCCAGCGCGAGCGTCGCCTCCATCAGGCTGAACCTGTCGCCGATGCACTTGCGCGCGCCGTTGGAGAACGGCACGAACGCGTGCCGCGCGGGTTTGCGGGACGGGTCCCAGCGATCGGGGTCGAAGCGGTGCGGGTCGGGGTGCAGGGCCGGGTCGTGGTGGATCGGGTACGGGCTGTAGGCCACGACCGTGCCCGCCGGCAGCGGGTGGCCGCCCAGCTCGGTGTCGGCGGTGACCTCGCGGGTGAGGATGTACACCGGGGAGCGCAGCCGCAGCGTCTCGGTCACCACGCGGCCGGTCAGCTCCAGCGCGGCCAGGTCGCCGGGACCGGCCGTGCGCCCGGCCAGCACGGCGTCGACCTCGGCGTGCAGGCGGCGCTCGACGTCGGGGTGGCGGGCGATCAGGTGCAGCGCCCAGGTGAGCGTGACGGCGGTCGTCTCGCTGCCGGCGAGGTGGAAGGTGAGCATCTGGTCCACGACCTCGTGGTCGGACAGCGTCCGCTCCGCGCCGGAGGACTCCTCGTCGTACCCGGAGAGCAGCGCGGACAGCAGGTCGCCCCGGTCGCCGCCCTCCGCCCGCCGCGCGGTGACGATGGCCTCGACCGTCCGCCGGAGCCGGGCGTGCGCGCGTTCGAACCTCACGTTGACGGGCAGCGGCACCTTCGTCAGCGCCTTGGGCATCATCATGCGCGGCAGCACGTCGGTGGCCAGCACGTCCGCGTCCTGCCGCGACCGCTCCAGCTCCTCGGGCGACAGCGTGTCGGAGAACATCGTCGCCGTGAGCACGTTCGTGGTGAGCGCCGCCATCTGCGCGGGCACGTCGAGCACCTGACCGTCGCGCCACGCGCCGACCAGGCCGGCGATCTGGGCGGCCATGGTGCGCCCGTAGGCGTCGAACCGGCCGACGTGGAACGCCGGTTGCAGCAGCCGCCGCTGCCGTCGGTGCTCGTGGTGCGGGCAGGTGGACAGGTTGTTCCCGACCACTTCCCGCACCCGGTCGGTGAACGGCCCGCCCTTGTCGAACGTGCGGTCGTCGAGGAACACCCGCTGCACCAGCTCCGCGTCGCACACGACGACGGCCTTGACCGGCCCGAGGGCGATGCGGACCAGCGGGCCGGTCTCGGCGAGCGAACCGAGGAAGCCCAACGGGTCGCGCATCATGGGCCAGGCGTGGCCGACCAGCGGCAGCGCGCCGCGTGCCGTCGGGATCGGCTTTCCTCGACCCATGACGCGCTCCTCCCTGCCGCTCCCCCCATCGTGGCCGGTGCGCGCGAGCGAGTCGACTACGGTCAACCGATCGGCCCGTTCACGGAATGGGAGTCGACCGTTCGGCCGCCGGCCGGGGCGACCGGACGACTCGCGCGGCGAAACCGTGCGGATTCACGCAATCGCTTCCTTGATGCTGGTCACGCGCGTGTGATTGGATGCCTGAGCCTGCCCGCGCGTCGGTGGCGCCACGGGCGTGAACCGATTTTGCCCATCCTTTCGACCGCTGCGGAGAAAGCACGGCCTGCCCTTTTCCGGGAATTCGGGAGCGCCAGTGACGTCCGGAACACCCGCGGTCCGCGCCTGGTCGCGCCGGGTGGACGGGGCGGTGCGGCCCCGGCCCGCGGACGCTCGGGTGGAGCACCGGTCGTCCGCGGTTCGCACGGCGGGTTCGATCGTGGTGGTGGCCGGCGGCCGGTGCGCGCTGCGAGCGGCGACCCGCTCGTGACCGCGCCCCTGCCCGGCGTGTGGTCGACCGCCGACGTGGAGCGGCTGGCCGCCGAACGGCTGGCCCCGGACGTGTGGGACTACATCGCGGGCGGCAGCGGCGACGAGGTGACGCTCGCGGCGAACCGGGCCGCGTTCGACCGCGTCGCCGTCGTGCCCCGCAGCTTCGTGGACGTCTCCGCCTGCGACACCGGGTGCGACCTGTTCGGGGTGCGGGCGGCGCTCCCGCTGGCCGTCGCGCCGATGGCCTACCAGCGGTTGGTGCACGACGGCGGGGAACTGGCCGCCGCGTCCGCCGCCGCGGCGGCCGGCGTCCCGTACGTGGTGAGCACCCTCAGCTCCGAGCCGATCGAGGCCGTCGCGGGCGCGGGCGGCACGACGTGGTTCCAGCTGTACTGGCTGCGGGACCGCGACGTCGTCACGACCCTGCTGCGGCGCGCCGAGGACGCCGGCTGCCGCGCGGTCGTGCTGACCGCGGACGTGCCGGTGCTCGGCAGGCGGCTGCGCGACCTGCGCAACGGGTTCGCCCTGCCGTCCTGGGTCAAGCCGGTGAACACCGACGGCGACGTCGGCGAGCGCGTGCCCGGCGACTCGGTGATCGCCCGGCACACCAGCGCGGTGTTCGACCCGTCGCTGAGCTGGCCCGACCTGGCGTGGGTCCGGGCGCGGACCCGGCTGCCGCTGCTGGTCAAGGGCGTCCTCGACCCGGCGGACGCGGCGCGGGCCGTCGACCTGGGCGCGGACGGCGTGGTGGTCTCCAACCACGGCGGGCGGCAGCTCGACGGCGCGGTGCCCAGCGTCCTCGCGCTGCCCGAGGTGGTCGCGGCGGTGGGCGGGCGGTGCCCCGTGCTGCTGGACAGCGGCGTCCGCACCGGGGTGGACGTCCTGCGGGCGCTCGCGCTCGGCGCGGCGGCGGTCCTGGTCGGCAGGCCCGTGCTGTGGGGCCTCGGCGCGGGCGGCGAGCGGGGCGTGACGGCGGTGCTGGACGTGCTGCGCGAGGAGTTCGGCACGGCGATGCGGTTGGCGGGCTGCCCGGACGTGGCGTCCGCGCGCGCCCTCACCGCCTCGGTGCGGTGAGGGTCACCGGCTGAAGTGCCCGCGCAGGAAGGCAGCGACCTCCGCCCGCGCGGCACGGGCCGCGTCCGGCACGGCGAAGAAGCCGTGCGCCACCCCGGCGTAGCGCGTCGCGACCACCGGCACGCCCGCCTCGCGCAGGCGTTCGGCGTACCGCTCCCCCTCGTCGCGCAACGGGTCGCGCTCGGCGGTGATCACCAGCGCCGGCGGCAGGCCCGACAGGTCCTCGGCCAGCAGCGGCGAGGCCAGCGGGTGGCGGCCGTCGTCGGGGTCGGCCAGGTAGTGGCCCCAGTACCAGGCCACGGAGTGGCGGTTGAACGTCGCCGGGTCGTCGTGCTCCCGCATCGACGCCGTGTCGCCGCGGTGGTCGGTGTTCGGGTAGACCAGCACCTGGGCGACGAGCCCGCGGCCACCGCGGTCGAGGGTCACGGCGGCGGCGAGGTTGCCGCCCGCGCTGTCGCCGGCCACGGCGAGGCGGTCGGGGTCGACGCCGAGTTCGGCGGCGTGCCCGGCGATCCAGGCCACGGCCGCGCGGCAGTCGTCCACGGCGGCGGGGAACCGGTGCTCGGGCGCGAGGCGGTACCCGACCGTGATCACCTGGCACGGCACCGCGTTGGCCAGGGCGCGGCAGATCTCGTCGGAGGTCTCGACGCTGCCCAGCGCCCAGCCGCCGCCGAAGAAGTAGACCACCGTCGGCAGGGGCTCGGTCCCGTCGACCGGGCGGTAGACCCGGACGGGCAGGTCGCCGCCGGGCCCGGGCAGGGTCCGGTCGGTGACGTGCCGCACCGGTTCCCCCGTGCCGGCCGCCGCCCGGATCGCCGCGAGGTCGGCCGCCCGCGCCTCCCCGACCGACATCGCGTAGAGCGGCCGGACGTCGTCCTCGCGGGGTGACGGCGGTCTCGGGTCCGGCGGCCCGCCGACCTCCTCGGTCATCGCCCGAGCACCTTCCGCACCGCGGCCACCAGCTGGGCGCGATCGGGCTGCACCGCGCGGTCGAGCGCGGGGGCGAACGGCACCACGGTGCCGTCGGGCCTGGTCACCCGCACCGGCGGGGCGAGCAGGTCGGACCGCTCGGCCGCGCAGGCCAGGACCTCGGCGGCGAGGCCGCACATGCGGTTGGCGTCGTCGAGCACCACCAACCTGCGGGTCCGGGCCAGCGACGCGGCCAGCCCGTCCCAGTCGAACGGGTACGCGGTGCGCGGGTCGAACACCTCCACCGACACCTCGCCCGCCAGCTCCTCGGCGACCGCGAGCGCGTCGTGCACCAGGTGCCCGACCGCGACGACCGTGACGTCCTCGCCCTCGCGGTGCACGCGGCCGACGCCGAGGGGCACCGGGCCCAGGGTGTCGAAGTCCACGTCGACCCGGACGGCGAGGGCGGCGGCCGGGGCGAACACCACCACGGGGTCGTCGTCGCGGATCGCCGTGACGAGCAGGCCGTAGGCGTCCTCGGGCGTGGCCGGCACGACCGTCTTGACCCCGGCGTGGGCGAACAGGGCGTACGGGTGGTCGGAGTGCTGCCCGGCCCAGCCGGTCCTCGACCCGGAGCCGGGCACCAGGTACGTCACCGGCACGCGGGCCTGGCCGCCGGTCATCAGGGAGAACTTGTGGGCCTGGTTGACGATCTGCTCGAACGCCAGGTAGAGCAGCGCCGGGATCTGGAACTCGACCACCGGCCGCCGCCCGCCGAGCGCGGCGCCGGTGGCGAACCCCGTGAACGCCTGCTCCGACAGCGGCGCGTCCAGCACCCGGTCGGGGCCGAACCGCTTGAGCAGGCCGGCGGTCACGTTCGACACGGCGACCCGGACGTCCTCGCCGAGCACGAACACCGCCGGGTCGCGGGCCAGTTCGTCGGTGAGCGCCCGGTTGAGCGCCTTCTGGTAGGACAGCCACGGCATCAGCCGCCACCGCCCGGCCGCGCCCGCGTCCCCGTGGCGTAGAGGTGGTCCAGCGCGCCGACCGGGTCGGGGTGCGGGCTGCCGAGCGCGAACGCGACCGCCGCGTCCACGGTGGACTCGACCTCGCCGTCCACCCGCACCCGCTCCCCGTCCGGCACCCGCGCGCCCTGGATCACCACCGGGTCGCGCTCGCGCCCACTTCGGACCTCGTCCTCGTCGCGGTAGCGGAGCCCGGCCCGGTGCTCCCAGGTGTGGTGGGCGTCGAACCGGTAGGTCAGGCACTCGACCAGCGACGGCCCGCCGCCCGCGCGGGCCCGGTCCACCGCCTCGCGCGCCGCCGCGAGGACCGTGCGCGGGTCCGTCCCGTCCACCGTCACCGCCGGCATCCCGAACGCCGCGCCGCGCCCGGTGATCGTGCCGGCCACCGCGTCGGCCACCGCGAGGGTGGTGGCGTACCCGTTGTTCTCGCAGACGAACAGCACCGGCAGCCGCCACAGCGCGGCCAGGTTCATCGCCTCCAGCAGCACGCCCTGGTTGACCGCGCCGTCGCCGAAGAAGCTCACCGCGACCAGGTCCCGCCCCGCCCGCGCGGCGGCCCAGGCCGCGCCCGCGGTGATCGCGCCGTTCGCGCCCACGATCGCGTTCGCGCCGAGGACGCCCAGCGCGAAGTCCGCCGCGTGCATCGACCCGCCCCGCCCCCGGTTCAGCCCGGTGGCCCGCCCGGCCAGCTCGGCGAGCACCCGGGCGGGGTCCGCGCCCTTCGCCAGCACGTGCCCGTGCCCGCGGTGGGTGCTGGTGATCACGTCGTCCGCGCGCAGGGCCGCGCAGACGCCCGCGGCGACGGCCTCCTGGCCGGTGCAGGGGTGGATGCCGCCGACGACGTGGCCCGAGCGGACCAGCTCGACGGCCCGCTCCTCGAACCGCCGGATCAGCCGCACCGTGCGGTACAGGCCGACGTCGGTGTCCGGCGCGTGCGCCACCACGGCGGTCAAGCGCGCCACACGGGCGGGCAGAACTCCGGGTCGGCGTAGTCGGGCTTGCCGTCCGGGGTGCGCCGCACGAGGGAGTCGTGGTTGTAGAACGCGAGGGTCCCGTCGGACAGCGGGAACTCGCGGTAGGCGTTGTCGCCGTCCTGCAGGTGCAGCGAGATGGCCTGGCGGGGCCGGGTGGCGCGGTTGGGGCCGCTGCCGTGGTAGGTGCGGCAGTGGTGGAAGCTCATGTGCCCCTTGGGGATGATCATCGGGATCTTGTCGACCCGGGTGCCGTTGTGCGCCGCGTTGACCTCCAGCAGGGTCTCCAGGTGGGCCGGGTCGCGCTCGGCGAAGTGCTTGGTGGCGCTGTCGTCCGAGCCGACCTCCTCCCACCGGTGGCTGCCGTCGACCATCGTGATCGTGCCCAGCTCCTCGTCGCAGTCGTGGAACGGGATGAACGCGGTGAGCATGCGGTCCGACGAGGACGACGACCAGTAGTGCTTGTCGAAGTGCCAGGGCACGACGTTGGACGGCTCCTCGGTGATCGGCGGCTTGTGGATCAGGGTCGACTGGAACACCCGGATCTCGTCGGTCCGCGCCAGGCGGGCGGCCACCGCGCCGATCAGCGGTTTGAGCAGCACCTCGGCGATGGCGTCGCTCTCGTAGTGCACGTAGTCGTTGTGCCGCTGCACGTCGCCGTGCTCGGGCGTCCAGTAGGCCAGCCGGGGCGGGCGCGTCGGCAGCCTCCTGCTGCGCTCACCCGCGTAGTACCGGTCGACCGCCGCGGCCAGCTCGTCCACCTCGTCGTCGGAGAGCAGCTTCCGGGACAGGTACCAGCCGTGCTCGGCGAAGAACCGGACGTCGTCGTCGGACGGGAGCAGGGCGCGCTCCCGCTCGGTCAGCGCGAACTCGTTCACCGGGGTCTCCCTCACCTGGACGTCGTGCCGGACAGCTCGCCCTGCTTGGCCTCGTACAGCGCCTTGATGTTGCCGCTGCCGAACGTCAACGCGCCCCGCCGCTCGATGATCTCCAGGAAGAGGGTGCGGCGCACGTGCACGGACTCGGTGAAGATCTGGAGCAGCCGGCCCCAGTGGTCGCGGTCGACCAGCACGCCGAGCCGGCGCAGCTCGTCCACGGGCGTGTCGAGGTGGCCGACCCGCTCCTCGAGCGCGTCGTAGTAGGAGCCGGGCGTGCCGAGGAACCGCACGCCCTTCTCGGCCAGCGCGCTCACCGCCCGGACGATGTCGTCGGTGCCGAAGGCGACGTGCTGCACGCCCGCGCCGGCGTGCCAGGTCAGGAAGTCGTCGATCTGCCCCGGCTGCCGTCGCGGGTCCGGCTCGATCAGCGTGAAGGTGACGTGCCCGGACGGGCTCTGCACCACCTTGGAGTCCATGCCCTGCCCGCCGACCTCGACGTACTCCTCGAAGATCTGCTCGAACCCGAACACGTCGACGTAGTAGCGGGCGGTCGGGGCGAGGCCGCCGACCGGCACGCAGATCGCCAGGTGGTCGATCCTGCGCAGCAGGTCGGCGGCCGAGTCCGGTTCCGGGTCGGTGACGACGATCGCGCCGGGGAGGAACTCGCGCGGCGAGCCGTGCCGCTCGACCAGCCGGTGCGTGACGTCGGAGAAGCCCGACACCTCGGCGACGACGACCCGCTCGTCACCGCGGACGTGCTCGCGGGGCGGCGACACCGGCCGGGCACCGCGCTCGGTGAGGGCGCGGTAGGCCGCCGCCGCGTCGTCCACGCCGATGCCCACCACGGCCACGCCGTCGCCGTGCCGCCGCACGTACTCCGTGGCCGGGTGGTCGGGCACCAGGCCGGTGGTGAGGACTACTTGGATGTCGCCCTGGCGCAGCAGCAGGGAGCGCTGCCCCTCCAGCCCGGTCTCGGGGCCGCCCTGCCCGCACACCGTGAACCCGAAGGCGACGCCGAGGTAGAACGCCGCCTGCTTCGCGTCGCCGACGTACAGCTCGATGTGGTCAATCCCGGAGATGTTCATCAGGCTTCCCGATCACTTCCCGGAGCACGTCAGCGGCTCCCGAGACGGTGGTCATGCGGCCGTACTGGCCGCTGTCGAGTTCCACGCGCACGCCGTAGCGCTGTTCGACCTGGTGGACCAGCCAGGCCAGTTCCATCGACTCGATCAGCTCGGGCACGTCGTCGGCGGACCGGCCGTCGAGGCTCGCGAGCATCGCCAGGACGTCGTCGCGGTCGGGCGCGCCGCTCACCGCGACTCCTCGCGCACGGCTTCGCGCAGCACCGCGCGGTCGCGGACCAGCTTGCCCGTGGTGGTGCGCGGCAGGGCGTCGAGCACGTGCAGCCGGCGCGGCCGCTTGTAGGGGGCGAGCCGTTCGGCCAGGGCCGCCCGCACGGACTCGGCGGTGGCCCGCGCGTCGAGCTGCGCGTAGGCGGTGATCACGTCGTCGTGCAGCACGACGGCCGCCACGACGCCGGGCAGCTCGGCCAGCGTCGCCTCGACCTCGGTCAGGTCGACCTTCAGGCCGCCGACCGACACCTGCGAGTCGAGGCGGCCCTTCACGGTGACCAGGCCGGTGGCCGGGTCGACCGTCCCCGCGTCCCTGGTGCGCAGCCAACCGTCGGCCCACCGGCCCGGGTCGGACAGCCCCACGTACGGCGACCGCGGCCGGCTCACCAGCAGCTCGCCGTCGCGCTCGACGACCGCGATGCCGGGTGCCGGTTCCAGCGCGGGCCGGTGCGCGCCGAACAGGTCGGTGGCGATGACCCCGACCTCGGTCATGCCCCACATGTTGCCCAGCGGCACGTCGTACTTCGCGGTGAACGCGGCGGCGGTCGCGGCGGGCACCGCCTCGCCACCGGTGGTCATCCGCTTGAGCTGCGGCAGCCGCGGCGGGTCCACGACGGACGCGAGCAGTCCGATGTGGAACGGCACGCCGAGCACGGTCGCCGGCGAGTCCTCGGCCGCCACCGCGTCCAGGACGCTGTCGCCGGTGAGGCGCTCGGGCGACCGGACCTGGACGCCGGCGTGCAGCCCGTACAGCAGCGCGCCGACCAGGCCGAGCACGTGCACCACCGACGCGAGCACGACGATCCGCTCACCGGGCAGCGGTACGCCGTCGATCCGGGTGTACCGCTCGACCTCGGCGACCAGGTCGGCGGCCGTGCGGCCGATGACCTTGGACGGGCCGGTGGAGCCGGAGCTGAACTGGATCACCGCGTGCGGCGTCGCCGCGGGGCGGCCGGCGCGGGCCGTGACGGTCTCCTCCACGTCGGCGAACGGGCTCAGCGGGCTGCTCGTGACCCGCCCGGCCTCCACCACCACCTGCGGTGCCAGCCGCCGCAGCGCGAGGTCCACCTCGAACGCGGTCAGCCGGTGGTCCAGCAGGCTCACCTGCGCCCCGGTGCGCCACCCGGCGAGCAGGGTGGCGACGTACGCGGTCGAGGGCGGCAGCCGCAGCGCGAGCGAACCGCCCGCGCGCAGCCCCGCCTCCGCGAGGCGTTCCTGCCGCCGCGCGACCATGCGGCGCAGCGCACCCCGGTCGACCGGGCCGCCGGAATACAGGCAGATATCGTCGTCAGGCCCGCGCAGGAGGATCTCGTCAACCCATTCCGGACTCGTCGCCGGTTCGATTCCGGTCGGCGCCAGGCCGTTCGTCATCAGCTCTCCCGCCTGGTCGCGCCCGTGCCGAAACAGTTGCGCAAAGGTCTCCGCTCGACGGCGGATCGGGTGAGGCGAATCGTATGTCACACCGTTGTGGCGGCACCATCCGCCGACCGGCCGCGTCGGTCGGCGATCAACGCGGCCAGCCGGTCGAGACCGTTGTCGATCTGCTCGGCGGAAACGGCGCTGCAGGAAAGTCGGAGTGATCGGACGGGCGTCGCCGAGTCGTAGAAATGCCCCATTGGCGTCCACAGCACGCCGTAGTCGCGGGCGGAGACCTCGAGCAGCTCGTCGTCCACCGGGAACGGCACGGTGACGACCACGAAGAAGCCGCCGGACGGCGCGGTCCAGGTCACGCCACCGCCCTCGGGGAAGCGCTCGGCCAGCCCGGCCACGAGCCGGCGGAGGTTCCCGCCGTACAGCCGCCGCTCGCGGGCGTTGGCGTCGGCAAGGCGGCACCCGTGGGCCAGCAGCTTGCCGCCGACCACGGCCTGCGCGATCGGCGAGGTGTTCACCGTGACCATGCTCTTGATCTTCGAGAGCTGGTCGGCGAACGGCCCGACCGAGCCGTCGGCCGCGGCCACCCGCTGGTCGGCGACCACGTAGCCGACGCGGGCACCCGGCAGCACGGTCTTGGCGAAGGAGCCCAGGTAGACGACGCGCCGGTGCCGGTCGAGGGCCTTCAGCGCCGGCACCCGGGCCGCGTCGCCGTGGAACAGGCCGTACGGGTTGTCCTCGACGAGCAGGACGTCCTCGGCCGCGGCGACCTCCAGCAGCCGCTGCCGGGCGGCCAGGTCCAGGCTGAGCCCGGACGGGTTGGCGAAGTCCGGCATCACGTAGCAGGCCCGCGGTCGGCGGCCCGCCGCGCGCTCCCGCCGGATCACGGCGACCAGGTCGGCCACGTCGACGCCGTGCTCCCCGGTGCGCACCGGTCGCACCGGCAGGTCCGCGAGCCGGGCCGCGCCGGTGAGCCCGACGTAGGTCGGCGACACGGCCAGCAGCACGTCCCGCTCGTCGGCGCGCAGCGCCCGCAGGACGAGGAACATCGCCTCCTGGCAGCCGGCGGTGACCACGACGGATTCCGGGTCGACCTCGATGCCCTCGTCCAGCCGCACATTCTTCGCGACCAGTTCGTGGATGATCCCCTTCGTCCGACCGTATTGCAATACGGTGCGCCGCACCTGTTCCCCGGTGAGCCCGAGTTCGTCGGCGAGATATCGGCAGAACACGTCCAGGTATCGGGGTACGTCGGCCAGGTCGAAGAACTCCTCGCTCGGTCTGCCGGCAGCCAGCGGTATCGCGTCCGGATAGTGGATCGCCACTTCGTTGAGGAAATTCATCGAGTTCAGCGCCGGGTCCTCCAGCGCGCCGAACAGCGCGGCCGTGGCGAGGTCGGCGTCCTCGGGGTTCACCGGCACCGGACCGCCAACCGGTCGAAGCCCCGGAGCATGAACCGGTCGCGCGGTCGCGGCGGTTCGGCGAGCGTGATCGCGCGGAACCGGGTCACCAGGCGGGCCAGCCCGATCCGCCCCTCGACCCGGCCCAGCACCGCGCCGAGGCAGTGGTGCGGGCCCGCGCCGAACGCGTAGTGGTGGTTGTCGGCGCGGGTGGGGTCGAACCGGTCGGGGTCGGCGAAGCGGCGGGGGTCGCGGTTGGCCGCGGCGGTGAGCACGAGCACCGTCCGCCCCGCCGGCACCGCCACGCCGTCGACCTCGGTGTCCTCGACGGCGTGGCGGACGGCGAAGTGGACCGGCGGGTCGAAGCGCAGCACCTCCTCGACGCAGGCGGGCGCGGTGGCGGGGTCGGCGCGCAGGGCGTCGAGCGCGTCGGGGTGGGTGAGCAGCAGGTGCAGGCCGTTGCCCAGCAGGGTGGCGGTGGTGCGGAACCCGGCGTTGAACACCACGACGAGGTTGGCCAGGAGCACCGGCTCGGTGAGCGCGTCGTTCGCGGCGAGGGCGGAGACCAGGTCGTCGTGCGGTTGCTCCCGGCGTGCGGCGACCAGGCCGGCGAAGTAGGCGGTCAGCTCCTCGGCGGCGGTGTCCGCGGCCCGCAACTCGCGGAACGTGCGCTGGCCCAGTTCGAGGATGGCGTCGAAGGTCCTCACCCGGTCGGGGAACGCGGCCCGGTCCGGTTCCGGCACGCCGAGCACCTCGCCGATGACGTCGCCGGGCAGCTGCACGGCGAAGGCCGCCATGAAGTCCACCGGGTCGTCGCCGTGCTCGGCGAGGCGGTCGAGGAGCCGCTCCGCGAGCCGGGTGATCAGCGGTTCGAGCTCGGACACCCGGGTCGGGGCGAACGCCCGGCCGAACACCCGGCGGGTGCGGACCAGGTGGTCGCCGCTGTCGTTGAACAGCGAGTGCTGCATGGTGCGCACGGCCGGGTGCGCGCGCCACCGCGTGCTGCCCCGGTCGAGGTAGTCGGCGTCGAGCACGTGGAAGTTGGGGTCGCGCAGCACCCGGCCGACGGCGTCGTGCCCGTGCACGATGGCGGCGTGCCCGCTGCCGGCCGGGAGCCCGACCACCGGCCCGTGCTCGTGCAACCGGGCGTAGAGGGGGAACGGGTCGCGGCGCCCGTCCTCGCCCAGCAGCTCGCGCAACCACGCCGTGCTCACCGCGCATCCCCTCCGCCCGCACGGCGTCGTTCGCGAGCCGCCGTGACGGCGCGGAGCAGGGCGTCCAGCTCGTCGTCGGACAACCCGGCCAGGTCGTCCCCGGCGTCGACGGGCGCGAGTTCGGCCGCCACGACGTCGGCGAGCGCGGCGATCGTGGGCGAGCCGATGATGCGGTGCAGGGGCAGGGTGACGCCGTAGGTGTCGGCGACCCGCGCGGCGAACCGCACCGCCGTCAAGGACCCGACGCCGAGGCCGAACAGGTTGTCGTGCACGCCGATCGGCTCGGTGGTGCGCAGCAGCTCGGCCCAGATGTCGACCATGGCGGCCTCGACCTGCTCCCGCGAACGGCCGGGCGATCCCGACGCGGCGGGAGGTTCGGCGGGCGGCCGGTGTTCGGGCGGCCGGCGCTCCGGTGGCGTGGCGGCGGTCGGCGCCGTCGCGGGAGGGAGGTCGTGGTCGGTCGGGGGCAGGTCGGCGAGCCGCGCGTCCGGCGCGCGGTCGACGTGGTCCAGCACGGCCACCACCGAGCGCAGCAGCCACCCGGCGAACCGCCGGTCGACGCGGTGCTCCAGCGTCAGCACGTCGTCCTCGGCCCGGAGCTCCAGGGCCGCTCCGGTGGTCGTGGTGCCCACCACCCGGCTCCGCACGCCCGGCAGGTCCAGCACCGGCGGGACGGGCGGTTCGAACGCGAACCGCACGGCGTGCCCCGGCAGGTCCGTCCCCAATTCCTCCGCCAGCTTGTCCACCGGCAGCTCGGCGTGCGCGAGGGCACCCGCCACGGCCTCGCGCACCCGACCCAGCAGCGCCTCGAACGTCGGCACGCCCGCGAGCGGCACCCGGACCGGCACGACGTCGGCGAACGGGCCGACGACCGGTTCCAGCTCCACCCGCATGCGCCCGCTCACCGGGACACCGACCACCACGTCCTCCTGCCGGGTGTGCCGCGCCAGCACCAGCGCGTACGCGGCGAACACCGCCTCGGCCGAACCCCGGGCCACCGCCGTCAGCGACTCGCCGGGGAACGCGGGTCGCACGAAGGGCGCGGGCGCGTCGCGCAGCGCCTCGCGCCAGTGGACCAGCTGCCGTTCCAGCTCCTCGCCGCGCAGCCGCTCCCGCTGCCACACGGCGTAGTCCCCGTAGTCGAGCCAGGGCTGGGCCGGGAGCACGCCGGTCCGGTAGGCCGCCGCCAGGTCGGCCAGCACGATCGCCACCGAGACGTCGTCCGCGACCAGCCGGTGCGCCACCAGCTCGAACCGCCACCGCCCCGTCCCGACCGCGACCAGCGCGGCCCGCACCAGCGGACCACGGTCGAGGTCGAACGGCTCCGCCGCGACGTCCACGGGATCGGGGCGCACCTCGATCCCGCCGGAGGGCGCGACCACCTGCTCCACCAGCCCGCCCGAGACGGCGAACCGCGTCCGCAACGCCGCGTGCCTGGCCGCCACGGCGTCCGCGGCGCGTTGCAGCCGGCCGCGGTCCACCTCGCCCTCCAGCAGGAAGGCGCACGCCAGGGGCGGCGCGGGGTCCTCCCACGCCCGCCGCTGGGCGTACGACAGCGGGTACCGCACGAGCTACCTCCCGCGGGGCGCGTCCGCCAGGACCCGTTGGCGCATCAGGAACTTGCGGACCTTCCCGGTCGGCCCGACGGTCAGCTCGTCGTCGGGCACCACGACGACCCGCCGCACGGTCCGGGCCACCGCCTCGCCCAACGCCGCCCGCACGGCCCCGCCGCGGTCCGACGACGGGTCCGCGCCCTCGTGCAGGACCAGCAGCACGTCGGTGACCGGAGGACCGTCCTCCTGCCTCGCCGCGAGCACCGTGCAGTCGCGGACGTCCGGGCACCGCGCCAGGATCCGCTCCTCCGACAGCGCGGTGTAGAGCCAGTCGCCGCCACCGAGGTCGACGGCGTCGTTCACCCGGTCGAGGTGGTAGTAGTAGCCCTCCTCGTCCCGGTACATCAGGTCGCCGGTCAGGTAGTAGCCGTTGAGCCGGTTGCGGTAGGTGGCCGTCGAGTCGTTCCAGTAGCCGGGCGCGAGCGTCGGGGACTTCAGGCCGCACTGACCCACCTGGCCGACCGGCACCTCCTCCCCCGTCGTCACGTCGAGCAGCGCCACCTCGGCGAACGGGTACGGCTTGCCGACGCACCGGTCGTAGCGGTCGCTGCCGGGCCGGTGGCTGATCGCGAACGCGCTGTGGCCCATCTCCGTCGAGCCGAGCGTGTCGATGAACTTCGAGCCCGGCGCGTCGACCACGCCGTCCGGGGTCCAGACCGGGTGGCTGCCGACCGCGACGAGCTTGCGGATGTGCGCCTCGTGCGCGCAGTCGCCGGTGCTGGACCAGTTGCGCACCGAGCGGAGGTCCCGCGGGGACAGGTCGTGCCGCGCCAGCTCCGCCCACGTGACGGCGAAGCCGAACACGCCGGTGGGACGCCACCGCTCGATCGCGTCCAGCACCACCTCGCCGCTGCGCTCGAACGGCCCGCCCTGCGCGGACAGGCACAGCAGCTCGTAGCCGTTGCACAGGGCCTGGTTGACCACGATGATCCCGGCGGCGTGCGCGGCCGGGAGCACCGACAGCTCCCGCACCCGGCCGTGCGGCCTGGCCTCGGTCAGCCGCACCGCGCGCACGGCGGCGAACAGGCTGTGGTGGGAGTGCACGACCGGGGTGGGCGTCCGGGTGGTGCCGGAGGAGTGCGTGATCGCCACGGGGTCGTCGGCGTGGTGGCGGTACGGCGGCGGCGCCTGGCGGGGGTCGCCGGTGCCCGCCTCCGCCGCATCGCCCAGGACCGGCACGCCGAGTTCGTGGTCCCGCAGCGCCGCGTGGTCCGCGTCCAGCACGACGCCGACCCCGCGCAGCCCGCGGACGAACTCGGCGGCGACCGGGATCGGCACGGCGCCGTTCACCAGCGCCGGGATCGCGCCGAGGTGGTTGAGCGCGAAGAAGGTGAGGAACACGTCGGCCGCCGACGTCACGAACACCGCCACCGGGTCGCGGCGGCCGATCCCCTTGCGGGCGAACCACTCCGCGCGGGCGGCGACCCGTTCGGCGAGGTCCCGCAGGGACAGCGGCGTCCACGCCGGGATGCCGTCGACGTCGACGTCGAACGTGATCCGGGGTGCGTCGAGGTCCGCTCCGTGCTCCAGCAGCATCGGCAGCACGTTGCCCGCGCCGACCCGCGGGTCCCGCGCCAACGCCGTGCGCAGGTTCGGCCGACCCATGGGACCTCCCGGTCGAAGAAGTGGCTTGACCGCCGTCGGGGGGCGAACGGGCTGCGCACCGGAGCGGGTGTGGACGGTGTGCGCGCACCCGGCGGTCTCGTGAACCGGCGGGGCCGCCCTCGACCCTAGGTTCGCGCTTCCGGCGTGGCAATCGGGCTTTCGGACGCGCCCGCCGTCCGCGCGGGCGCCTTCGGACGGTCAGCGCGACACCGCGAGCCGCGCGGCGAGGCCCGCGCCGATCCGCGCCGCGGGCTCGGGCAGCAGCATGTGCTCGTGCTTGCCGGGGACCTCCACCACCTCGATCGGCCGGCTCACGTGACCGTCCCACGCCGCCAGCTTCGCCTCGGTGGTGCGCGTCCCGTCGGTCGCGGCGAAGAACAGCACCGGGCAGTCCACCCGGCCCGGGCGGTGGCGCTGCGCCACCGCGATGTTGTTGCGGATCACCCGGGGCAGCGCCAGCAGCTGCCGGTCCGGCCACTCGTGCAGGCCCAGTCCCGGCCGGGCCCGGACCACCTCCAGCACACGTCGCGCGGGGTCCGGGTCGTCCGGCTCGACCAGGGGCTGGTAGCCGAACTCGCGCAGCACGAAGTCGCACAGCAGCCAGAGGTCGTCGTCCGCGACGCCGACGGTGTGCGGCAGGTGCGGTGTCGCGTCGCCCAGCGCCAGCAGGCCCACCTCGTGGCCGCGGCGCTCCAGCTCCTCCGCGACGGCGTGTGCGGTGTTCCCGCCCAAAGACCACCCGAACAGGTGGTACGGCCCGTGCGGTTGGGTGATCCTGATCCGGTCGGCGAAGTCCCGGGCCAGCTCCGCCATGTCCACCGGCAGCGGCTCCGGCCGGCGCAGCCCGCGCGACTGGAGCCCGTGCACCGGGTGCTCCGGGGGCACGTGCGGCAGCAGGGCGAGGTAGCACCAGCTCGCCCCGACCAGCGGCGGGGTGCAGAACAGGGCGGGCGCATCGCCGCCGGCCCGCAGCGTGAGCACCGGGTCGAGGACACCGCCCGCGGTGCGCAGGTCGGCCCGGCGCTGCCGGGCCCAGGCGAACTCGGCCGCCGCGGGCAGCGCGTTCGTCCTCGTCACGTCCACGCGAGGTCTCCCCTCCCCTGGGCGCCGGCGGCCAGCCCGACGAGGTGCCCCGCGGCTGCGGCCGCTCCCCCGGCGGCGGCGAACTCGGCCGCGATCCGGCGGGCGTTGTCGCGGTACGCCGGCTCGTCCAGCACCGCCCGCACCGCCGCGTCCAGCTCCGCCACCGTCACGTCGAGGATGGGCACCTCGACGCCCGCTCCCGACCGGGCGACCTGGCGCGCCAGCGCCACCTGCTCGGCCCGGACCGGCGCGACGACCATCGGCACCCCGAAGGCGAGCGCTTCGTTCACCGCACCGCCCGCGTGGCACACCAGCGCGTCGAGCCGCGGCATCAGGTCCAGCATCGGCACCAGCTCGGCGGTGATCGCGCCGTCCGGGAAGGAGGTCGCGGCCACGCCGGAGGTGACGAACACCGCCTGCACCCGGTCCGCCATCGGGGCGAGCACGGCCGCCGCCCGCTCGTAGAAGTCGCCGATCATGTGGCCGACCAGCGTGCCGACGGTGACCAGCACGTGGCGGCGGTCGTGGTCCCACAGGTGCCAGGGGAAGTCCGGGGCGTTGGGCCGCGGGCCCAGCGCCGCGCCGGTCAGCACGCAGTTGTCGGGCAGCTCCGCGTCACCGACCAGCCCCTCGGTCATCAGCGCGACCACCAGGTGCGGGGAGAACCGCGGGTCGACCGGCTCGCCGGCGGGCAGGCCGGCCAGCTCCACGACCCGCGCCACCCGGTCGGCCACGAAGTCGGCGAAGCCCGGCAGGTCGGCGGGCGGGGTCAGCTCCAGCGTGCCGGTGCACAGCGTGGCCCACCGCACGCCCCGCCGGTGCGCGACCAGACCGCCGGCCAGGGCGTACTGCTCGGTGACCACGACGTCCGGCTCGTACCGCGCCACGGCCTCGTCCACCGGGCCGAGGGTGAAGCGCGCGAACGGGATCAGGTAGCCGTCCCACAGCGCGCGCAGCCCGGCCATGCCCGTCTCGTCGTAACGGCGGTAGGCGCGCGTGCCGGTGGGGTGCACCGTCGCATCCGGACCAACCAGCGGGCGGAGCACCGGCTCCGGGCCGCACCAGACGACGTCGTGCCCCGCGCGGACGAGTTCCCGACCGATCGCGAGCATGGGGTAGAGGTGGCCTTGCAGCGGCAGGACGACGAGCAGGAACCTCGACACCGCAACATGGTGGCACACGTTGACGTTCGCGGGAACGACGTGGTGTGATCCCGAAGTGTGACCGCTCTCGACGCGGTGTCGGTGTACACACCGGCCTTCCGCGTTCCCATCGAGGAACTGGCCGGGCCGCTGGGGTTGACCGACATCCAGGTCCGGTTGTTCCGCCGGTTCCACGGGCTGGACCGGATCCGCCTCGACCCGGACCGGTCGCTCGGTGAGCTGCTGCGCGCGGCGGTCGACGGCCTCACCGCGTTGCGCGGCAACGAACACCGCGTCCGGTACGTCGTGCACGGCCGGGCGATGCCGGTCGTGGCGCCCTACCCGCACAACCCGCTGCACGACCTGTGCCGGGAGCTGGGGCTCGGTCACGCCCTCGCCTTCACCGTCACGCAGCAGAGCTGCGCGAGCGGGCTGCTCGCCGTCGAGCTGGCCGGCCGGTTGCTCGCCGCCGACGGGGCCGGTGACTCGCTGGCGCTGGTGCTGACGGGCGAGAAGGCGTTCACCCGTGACGCCCAACTGCTGCCGGGCACGTCCCTGTTCGGCGAGGGCGCGTCCGCGTGCCTGGTGAGCGCCGACGGGCCGCGCGACCGGCTGCTGTCCTTCGTCTGCGCCCAGCGCGGGGAGTTCGACGCGGAGTTCGGCGAGCAGTCCGAGCGGTTCCACCGCGAGTACCGCGGCTCGCTGGCCGAGGTGATGCGGCGGGCGGTCGCCGAGGCGGGGTTGGGGTTCGAGGACGTCCGCCTGGTCCTGCCGCACAACGTCAACGTCGTGACGTGGCAGCGGTTGTGCCTGCTCATGGACTTCCCGGTGGAGCGCGTGCTGCTGTCGAACGTGCCCGACAGCGGCCACCTGTTCTGCGCCGACGCGTTCGCCAACCACCGCACCGCCCGGGACCGCGGCCTGCTGCGCGAGGGCGACCACTACCTGGTCGCGACCGTCGGCGCCGGCGCCGGCGCCACGTTCTCCGCGATGGTGTTCCAGCACTGACCCACCGTTCCGCCAGGAGGCTGCGATGACCGCACCCGACGCACAGGTCGACGTCGAACTACGGCGGCGCGTGGTCGAGGCCATGACGACCGTCCTGCGGCGCCTGGTCGAGTACGACGGCCCGATCACCGAGGACGCGGACCTGGCCGACGAGCTGGGCGTCGGCTCCGCGCTGGGGCTGGAGCTGCTGCTGGAGGTGGAGGAGCGGGTCGGCGTCCAGATCGACGTGGAGCGGCTGCGGCCGGACGAGCTGCGCACCGTCGGCCAGCTCGCCACGTTCATCGCCGGCCACAGCCGGCCGTGGTGAGCGGGGATGCGCCTGCTCCGCGCCGAGCGGCGGGGTTTCGCCGGTAGCGCCGAGGTCCTGGCCGACGACGGCCACCGCGCCGACGTCGCCGCGTACGTCGCCGACATGGCCCGGCCGTTCGGCGGCGAGTCCGGCGGTGACCTGGCCGGGCAGTCCTACGGCGAGATGGCCCGGGAGCTGGTGGCCGCGGTCGTGTCGCCGGAGGAGCCCGTCGACCTGCTGGTGCTGGCGTTCTCCGTGCACGACGTGTGGCCCGGTCGGGCCACCGCGACCTACCTGAGCCACCTGTGCCCCGGCACGCCGTTGTCGTTCGCGATCTGCGACCAGGGCAGCGCCGCGCCGTTCACGGCGTTGCGGGTGGTCCGGGCCCACGGCGCGCGGCGGGCACTGTTGCTGGTGGTGGAGCAGGCGTCGCTGCCGTACGACGCGGGGGCGCCGCTGCCGGCGGAGCACCGCGGTGTCGCGATGCTGTACGGCGGTGGCGCGGGCGCGCGGGTCACCGACCTGCGCCAGCACGCCGACGTGGCCCCGGGAGCCGTGCCGGGGCTCGCCTCGCTCGCCGTCGCGGAGCTGTCGGGCGGCCCGGTCCCGGTGGTGGTGAGCGAGGCGCTCGCCGCCGTGTGGCCGGGTCGGCCGGAGCACGCGCTCGTGTCGCAGGGCCAGCCGACGACGGGCGTGTGGTGGGAGCTCACGGCGGCGCTGGACGGCGGGGCGGACGTGGTGGTGGTCGCCGACTACGACCACCGGTTGCGCTACCTGAGCGTCGCGGCCGTCTCGTCGGTCGAGCGCTGAGCGCTCGCCCCGGTCCGAAGTGGATGGTCCCGTGACGCCGGTCGGCGCCGCGGTCGGGGCTTCGGCTCGCCGAAGGCCGCCGGCACCCGCCGCGGGTGCGCTTCCCGGTGGCGCACGGCCCGGTCCCCGTCGCACGGCCCGGCCGCTCGCGCGCGGTGGGAGGACGCCCGATCAGCCACCGGCGCGCCCGAAGACCACGCTGACGTTGTGGCCGCCGAACCCGAACGAGTTCGACATGACCGCGGCCACCTCGGCGGTCAGCGGTCCACCGCGCACGTGGTTGAGGTCGCACGCCGGGTCCGGGTCGTCCAGGTTGTGCGTCGGTGGCAGGACGCCCTCGCGCAGCGCCGTGACGGCGATCGCCGCCTCGACCACCCCGGACGCGCCCAGCAGGTGGCCGGTGACACCCTTGGTGGAGCTGACCGGGGGCATCGCGTCGCCGAACACGCTGCGGATCGCCGCGGCCTCGGCCGCGTCGCCGGCCTTCGTCCCGGTGCCGTGCGCGTTGAGGTAGCCGATGTCGCCTGTGGACAGTCCGGCATCCCGAAGTGCGTCCCGCACGCTCCGCGCGGCACCGGAACCGTCCGGCCGGGGCGTGGTCGGGTGGTAGCCGTCGCTGGTGGCGCCCCAGCCGAGCACCTCGGCGTGCACCGCGGCGCCACGCGCCCGGGCGAACGCGGGCCGTTCGAGCACCAGCACGCCCGCGCCCTCGCCGAGCACGAAACCGTTGCGGCGCCGGTCGAACGGCCGGCTCGCGGTGGTGGGGTCGGGCCAGCCCCGGGCGAGGGCGAGCGCGTTGCCGAACGCGTCGGCGAAGGTGGGGAACAGCGGCGCTTCCGTGCAGCCGCACACGACCACGTCCGCCTCGCCGGCGCGCAGGATGCGCAGCGCCTCGCCGATCGACTGCCCGCCCGCGGCGCAGGCCGTGCCGGAGGACGAGGTGTAGCCGCGGATGCCGAACCTGATGGCGATCCGCGCCGCCGCCATGTTCGGCAGCACGCCGGGCAGCAGGAACGGGCTGACGCCGAGCCGGCCCCGCTCGGCGCGGGAAACGGCCTGCTGCGCCAGGACTTCGAGCCCGCCGACCCCGGAGAGGACCACCGCGACGCGGTACGGGTCGACGTCCCGGCCGACCTCGATCGCCGCGTCCGCCAGGGCGTCCTCGGCCGCCCGCAGTGCCATCACGATCGAGCGGTCGACCACCCGCGCCTCCTTGGGCGGCAGGACCGACTCCGGGTCCACGGGCGGGCCGATCGCGGCCACGTCCACGACACCGTGCAGCGCGTGGCCCTCGGGTGGGCGCACGAGCGCGGACCGCCCGGAGCAGACCGCGTCGAAGACCTCGGGCACCGCCGTGCCGACCGGGCTGACCAGCCCGATCCCCGTCACGGCGGCACCGGTGCTCACGTCGCCGCGGCGGGCTGCGCGCGACGCGCCACCTCGGCGCAGAACTCGCCCACCGTCATGGCCGCGAACCTCTCCGCCTCGTCCTCGTCGAAGCGCACGCCGAAGTGGTCCTCGACCCGCATGGCCAGCTCGGCCAGCGCGAGCGATTCGAGGTCGGCTCCCGCCGGGCCCAGCACCGTGTCGTCGTCGATGTCGGCGGTGCTGTACTTCATCACCGTCAGCGAGTCGAAGAGGAACCGGCGGATCTCAGAGATCATGGCGGGCAGGTCCCTTCTCCGGGAGGTCCACCGGAATCTGCCCCACCGGGGTCGAAGCCGTCAAGCGCGGGCCGGTCACCGCATACGGGCTATGGACCGCGTTCGGATGTGACCGCAGAATGTGCCCATGCCGTCGGCGACGCTCGACCTCGTGACGCGCGGAGCGGCGCCGCCGGGGGCGCCGGCCGTCCACCTCGTCGGCGGCCGCACGCTGTCCTACGGCGACCTCGCCGCGCTGGTCGGCACGGCGGAACGGGCGTTGCGCCACAACGGCAAGGCGTTGGTGCTGTGCGCGGGCGACCGCGACCTGCCCACCCTGGTGACCTACCTCGCCGCACTGCGGTCGGGCCACACGGTCGCATTCCTGCCCGCGTCCCGCGAAGTGCTCTCGGAGTACGAACCCGAGTTCATCCTGCCGGCTCCGGATGGTGCGGGAAACCCGGTGGACGGCGATTACGAACCGGTCGGTGACGTGATCGCCGGCGTGCGGCTGTTGCGCCGCCGCGCGGGCCGAACGGCCGAAGCCATCTTCGAGCGGACGGCCGTGCTGCTGGCGACCTCCGGCAGCACCGGCAGCCCCAAGGCGGTGCGGCTGTCGTACGACGGCCTGGCCGGCAACTCCGCCGCCGTCGTCCGCGCGCTGGGCATCACCGCGGCGGAACGCGCGCCGACGACGTTGCCGATCACGCACGCCTACGGGCTGTCGGTGGTGAACAGCCACCTGCTGGCCGGGGCGAGCCTCGTGCTCACCGACCGGTCGCCGCTGTCCCTGGCGACCTGGGACCACCTGGTGCGGGCGCGGGCCACCTCGTTCGCCGCCGTGCCGACGACCTACGCGGCGTTCGGACCGGCGCACGCGGACCTGTTGGGGCGCACGGAGATCCGGACCATGACGCAGGCGGGCGCGCGGTTGCGCGACGAGCTGGCGCTGCGGTTCGCGGGGCTGATGGAGCGGCGGCGGGGCCGGTTCTTCTGCATGTACGGCCAGACGGAGGCCACCTCGCGCATCTCCTGCCTCGACCCGGCCGACCTGCCGGAGCGGCTCGGGTCGGTCGGCGTCGCGGTGCCCGGCGGCACCGTCACGGTCGAGGCGGTCGAGGCGCACGACCGGGCCGTGCCCGGCGAGGGCGCGGTGCACTACCGCGGTCCCGGGGTCATGCTCGGGTACGCGGCCGGTCGCGCCGACCTCGGCCGCGGCCGCGAGGTCGACGTGCTGGACACGGGCGACCTCGGGTACCTGCGCGACGGCTACCTGTACCTGACCGGGCGCACCAAGCGCATCGTCAAGGTGCTGGGCGCGCGGGTGAGCCTGGACGACCTGGAGCGCCTGGTCGAGCGGCCCGGCCACCCCGCCGCGCTGGCGTCCGGCGAGGACGACGTGGTGTGCCTGTTCGGCGCGGGCGACCCGGCCGTGCACGAGGTCCAGCGCCGCCGGCTCGCCGAGGCGCTGGGCGTGCCGAGCCGGCACGTCGTCGTCCGGCGGGTCGACCGCCTGCCCCGGACGGCCACCGGGAAGGTGGACCACCGGGCGCTCACGGCGGCCGCGGCCCCGCGGGAGGTCGCGCGGTGGAGCTGACCCACTGGCGGGTGCTGGCCGACCGGGGCGCGGACCTCGTGCTGTGCCTGGACTTCCCGGGCGGACGGGCCTCGGCGGGCTTCGCGGACCTGGCGGCCGGCGTCACGGCGGACGCCTGCTTCCTGCACCTCGTCGAACCCGGCTCGGGACCGCTGGGCGCGTGCGCCGACCGGTGGGTGGCGGAGCTGCCGGCGACCGGGCGCCCGGTGCGCGCGGTGCTGGGCTACTGCGCCGGGGCGGCGCTGGTGCCGGCGGTCGCCGACGCGGTGGCCGGGCCGCCGCCCGCGCCCGTGCTGTTCGACCCCGTGCCGACGAGCGCCGGGTCGCTGGCCCACGAGTTCACCTCCGCGCTGGCCACGTCCGCGGACCACCTGACCGCCGAGGAGCTGGCGGGCGCGCGGGCGCTGGCCGACGGGCTGGTCGAGGAGCACCCCGACGACCTGCCCCGGGTCGCGGCCGCGCTGGTCGACCGGTACGACGCGCTCATGGGCGAGGTGGCCCGCAGGCTGTCGCTCAACGAGTTCTTCCGCCGGCAGCTCACCGGCGGGTTCACCGCGTACGTCGAGTTCCTGCTCCTGGCCGGCCAGGGCGGGTTCGCCGCGCGCCGCACGCCGCCGCTGTTCGTGTCCTCGAAGGACCGCGAGCCGCCCGCGGCCGGCGCCGCGGGTGTCGTGCTCGACGTGGACCACCCCGACCTGCTGCGCGCGGCCGAGGCGCACGACCTCGTCACCGGGCTGCTGAGAGGAGAGCGCGCGTGGTGAGCCTGGCCGAGATCTCCGACGCGCTGGCGGCGCACCCCGGTGTCGGCGCGGCGAGGGCCGCCGTCGTGCGCCACGACGGGCGGGAGGTGACCGTCGCGGCGGTCGTGCCCACCGAGTGGGTGAGCGGACCGGTGCTGCGCAACCACGTCCGGCAGCGGCTCGGCGAGGACTGCGGCCTGCACGGCGTGCTCGTCGTGGACCGGCTCCCGGAGGTCGACGGCGCGGTGGACGTCGAGGAGCTGGCGGCGGCCGTGGCCGACGGCCGGTGCGCGTTGTTCGAGGACCCGCGCGACGACGTGGAGCGCCGGGTCGCGGAGATCTGGTCGGCGCAGATGGACGTGCGGCCGGTGGGCGCGACCGACGACTTCCTCGAACTGGGCGGGGACTCGCTGTCGGCGCTGGGCATCATCGCCGCCATCGAGGCCGAGTTCGACCGGCCGCTGGACGTGTACGAGTTCATGAGCGCGTCCAGCGTGCGGCGGCTGGCCGAGATCCTGCGGTAGCCGTGGCGCTCACCGTGCACCGGCGGATCGCCGAGATCGCCGCGGGCGCCCCCGACCGGACGGCGCTGGTCGGGTTCGACGCGGACCTGGTCGAGCAGCCCCTGTCCTGGCGGGCGTTCGCCGGTGCCGTCGAGGACGGGGTGGCGGCGCTGCGCTCGGCGCTCGACCCGGACGTGCCGTCGTGCGTGGTCGTGGAGGCGGCGAACACGCCCGCCGCGGCGATCGGGATCGCGGCGGCGCTCGCGGCCGAGGTGCCGGTGTTCCCGCTGAACCCGGCCACCCCGCCGGCCGAGCGGGACGTCCTGCTCGGCCTGCTCTCCCGGCGGTTCGGGCACGTGCACGCGCCGGGGTCGGGACCGCGGCCCCCGACCGGGCCGGTGGTCCCGACCGGGCCGGTGGCGTACCTGCTGGCGACCGGCGCGAGCACCGGCGTGCCGAAGATCTCCGCGAAACCGGGGCCGCTGCGCCACGACCCGGACCGGACGCCGTCGCTGGCCATCCGGCAGACCGGCTGGCGCACCGGCCAGCGGCAGCTCGTCGTCGGACCGCTGCACCACGCCGCGTCCTTCACCGCGTTCGTGGACGCGCTGCTGGACATGAACACCGTGGTGCTGCAACCGTTCTTCGAGCCGCGGTGGACGGTGGACCTCGTGCGGCGTCACCGGATCGAGTGGGTGCAGCTGACGCCGACCCACATGCGGGAGATCCTGGTGCTGGCCCGGCCGGACCGGGAGGACTTCCGGAGCGTGCGGGCGGTGCTGCACACCGCGGCCCGGTGCGACCCCGACACCAAGCGCGGGTGGCTCGACCTGGTGGGGCCCGAGCGGGTGTTCGAGCTGTACGGCGCGACCGAGGGCATCGGCGTGACGCTGGCGCGCGGCGACGAGTGGCTGGCCCGGCCGGGCACCGTCGGCCGGGGCGTCCTCACCCAGCTGCGGGTGCTGGACGAGCGCGGCAGGCCGGTGCCGACGGGCGAGGTCGGCACGGTCTTCCTGCGCACCCCGCGGCGGGTCGGGCGGTCGGACTACGTCACCGGGCAGGTGGTGCGCACCACGCCGGACGGGTTCGCCACCGTGGGCGACCGCGGCCGGCTCGACGCCGACGGCTACCTCTACCTCGAACCCCGCGACCAGGACTCGATCAACGTCGGCGGGGAGAAGGTCGACCCGCAGGAGGTCGAGGCGGTGCTGCTGACCCACCCCGCGGTCCTCGACGCGGTCGCGCTCGCCGTCCCGCACGACGCGCTCGGCTCCGTCGTCGGCGCGCACGTGGTGCTGCGGCCGGGTACCACCGCGCGCAAGGCCGACCTGGCCGCGCACTGCGGGCGGCGGCTGGCCGGTTACAAGATCCCGAAGCACTTCGCGTTCGTCGACCGGGTGCCCCGGTCGGCGGCCGGGAAGGTCCAACGCTGGCGACTCGCTCCCGAGGGCGGTGCACCCACCCGATGAACCCGACCGTGGACGACGTGACCGACACCGGCTACCGGCACCCGCGCGACCCGGTGGAGCTGTGGCTCGCCCGGCAGTGGCAGGAGGTGATCGGGTTCCCGGTCGGCGTCCGGGAGAACTTCTTCGAGCTGGGCGGCAACTCCCTGGACGCGGCACGGGTCGTCAACGCCGTCTTCGAGGAGTTCGGCGTCCAGCTCCCGCTCAATGTGATGACCGACCACCCGACCGTGGAGAGCCTCGCCGGCCGGCTGCGCGACCTCAACGAGCGGCTGGCCGGCCCGCTGGTCACCCTCCAGCGCGGTGACGGCACGCGACCCGCGCTGTTCCTGGTGCACCCGGCCACCGGGCAGGTCGGCGCGTACGGCGGGCTGGTCGAGGAGCTGGGCGAGGACGTGCCGCTGTTCGGCTTGCAGGCGCCCGGCCTGCACTCCGCCGCGGCACCCCTCCGCACGGTGCCGGACCTCGCCCGCGCCTACGTCGAGGCGGTGCTGGCGGTGCGGCCCGAGGGCCCGTACCTCCTCGGCGGCTGCTCGACGGGTGCGGCGGTGGCCCACGAGATGGCGGTCCGCCTCGGTGACGTGCGGCTGCTGGCGGTGCTGGACGTCGGGCTGGTGCCCGGTGCCGCCGAACCGGGGTTCGACGGCGCGGGGTTCGACGGGGGCGAGGTGTTGGCGCGGTGGCGGGAGCGGGGGCTCGTGCCGCCGGACGGGGCACCGGACTTCGTCGCGCGGGCGTGGCGCGTGTGGCGGGCCAACGAGGACGCCCTGCGCGACTGGCGGCCCGGGCCCTACACCGGGACGCTCGACGTGGTCGGCGACCCGTCGTTCGCGGCGGGGTGGCCGGCCGGGCGGGTGCGCGAGCACGCCGACGTGGCCGCGCTGCGCGGGCTGATCGGCTGACCGGCGATGGCGACCTCCTCCGACACCGGGCAGCACCGGCGGCGCCGGGTCCGGCTCACCCCGGTCGACCCGGTCCCGGTGGCCTTCTCCGGTCGGCGGGCGGGCGAGGGTCCGCTCACCCTCGGCCAGCTCAACACCGCGCAGTGGCTCAAGCTCACGCCCGACCACGCCAACGCGGTGCTGTGCGTCGAGCTGCCGGTGCCCGGGGGCGTGAAGGTCGAGGACGTCGCCGAAGTGGTCTCCGTGCTGGTGGCGCGGCACGAGGCCCTGCGCACCTCGTACGTGTTCGAGGAGCCGCCGCGCCAGGTCGTGGCGGCGAGCGGCGTGGTGATGGTGGAGGTGTGCTCCCTCGGGGAGGGTGCGTGGGGACCGCGGGACCGGCCTTGGGTGGCCGGGAAGCTCGTCGGGTGGCTGCGCGGACGGCGCGGCACGGAGGCGACCGCGCTGCGGGTCGCGGTGGCCGTGGCCGAGGGGGTGGTCGTCGCCTGCGCCGCCGGGTTCTCGCACCTGGCCGTCGACCTGGGCGCGATCGAGGTCGTGAAGCGCGAGTTCGCCGAGGCGCTGGCCGACCCCGCGCGGCGGCGGGTGGGGCCGCCCCGGCACCAGCCGTTGGACCAGGCGGAGCTGGAGGCGACGCCCGTGCAGCGGCGGCGGGCCGAGTCGGCGCTGCGCCACGTGCGGGAGCAGTCGCGGCGGGTGCCGCGCCGGCTGTACTCGTTGCCGGGCACGCGGGCGTCCGGCGAGTCGCTGGCGGTGGAGCTGGTGTCCCCGGCGGCGGCCATGGCGGTGCGGTCGGTCGCGGTGCGGACCAGGGCCAGCCGCTCCGGTGTCGTGCTCAGCGCCGTGTGCGCGGTGCTGGCGCGGCGCACCGGTTACCGCGAGCTGGTGTTCCCGCTGCTGTCGAGCAACCGCTTCGACCGCCGCCTGGCCGGGTACGTCGGCACGCTGGCGCAGGGCGGCCTCGTCACCGTGCCGGTGGGTGACCGGAGCTTCGACGAGCTGGTGAAGGTCACGTGGACGGCAGTGCTGGAGGCGAGCAGGCACGCCGGGTACGACGGCGCGGAACGGGCCGCGGTGAGTGAGCGGATCGAGGAGGAGCGCGGGCTGCGGTTCCTCTACGACCCGTTGTTCAACAGCCTGGTGCCGGAGTCGTGGTCGGGCGCCAACGCGGGCGTGAAGCACCGGCCGGAGCAGATCGCGGCGGCGCTGGCGCGGACCGAGCTGCGGGCGCGACCGGTGCACCGCAACGGGACGCCGGTGCGGTTCGGGCTCAACCAGGTGGACGACGCGCTGCGGCTCGACCTGTGGAGCGCGGACACCGGCCTGGTGCCGAGGGCCGAGCTGGAGTCGCTGCTGCTGGCCGTCGAACGGCTGCTGGTCGGCGCGGCGCACGGCGACCTGGACGCGGCCCGGATCCGCGAGCTGATCGGGCTGGACCCGATCGCCCGCCCGCCGGACTGGGTGCTGGTCGACAACTGCTGGGTCGACCTGGCCGAGGTGCAGGCCCTGCTGGACGAGGCGCTCGCCCCGGCGACGACCCGGGTCCACCGGTCGCTCGACGGCCGCCCGCTGGTCGCCCACCTGACCGCGACGGACGCGGTGCGGACGCCGGAACAGGCCCACGCCCGCTGCATGGCCGCCCTGCCCGCCTACGTGAACGCCCTGACCCCGCGCCACTACCTGCTCTGCGCGACCGCGCCGGACGACCCGTCGGACCCGGCCGCCTGGCCCGCCCCGCTGAGCGCCGGCACCGGCCGCCCCACCACCTGACCGACCGGCCCGCGCCGCCCCACGACGGCACGGGCCGGTTCTCCCCCCGGTCGGCTAGAGGGCCAGCCGCGGCCAGGAAGCGGTGTCGCGCAGCAGTTGCCGGTCGTGCGTGACGATCACGACGGCGGCGGCCGTGGCGGTCAGGGCGGCGGTCAGGTCGTCCACCAGGGCGGCCGAGAGGTGGTTCGTCGGCTCGTCCAGCAGCAGCAGGTGCGGGCGCGCGGCGAGGAGCAGGGCCAGGTCCAGCCTGCGCCGCCCGCCCACCGACAGCCCGTCCACCGGGCGGTGGAGGTCGTGGGCGGGTAGCAGGCCCAGGTCCGCCAGTTCCGGCACCGCCTGGCCGGACCTCGCCGACCGCTCGTCGTACAGCTCGGTCGCCGTGCGCCCGCCCACCGGTTCGGACTCCTGGCGCAGCCACCCGATCCGCGCCGACCGGGCCCGGACCACCCGGCCCGTGCCCGGCGCCAACTCCCCCGCCAGCACCGCGAGCAACGTCGACTTGCCCGCGCCGTTCGGCCCGGTGACCACCAGCCGGTCCCCGGAACCGAGCGCCACGTCGACCGGGCGGTCCAGCCTCCCGGCCGCGGACACCCCCACCGCCCGCACCAGGGTCCCGCCGTCGTGCGCCGGCAGTTCGGGCATGGCGAACGCGGCCGGCGGCGGTGGAACCGCGACGACGTGCGCGGCCAGCTCCGCCTGCCTCCGGTGCACCGCGCGGACCAGGCCGGGCGCGCGCGTGGCGCGCTCGTGCCTGCCGTGCCCCTTGCCGGGCCGCCAGTTGTCGCGCAGCCGGTTCCGGGCCGCGTCCAGGTCGTCGGCCAGGCGCCGGCGCTCGGCCACCTGCTCGGCGTGCGCCGCCTCCCACCGGGCCCGTTCGGCCCGCCGGCCCTCGACGTAGCCCGCGTGGCCACCGCCGTACACCCGCGGCCTGCCGTCGCTGGACGGGTCGAGGTCGACCACCGCGGTGGCCACGTCCGCCGGCAGCGCCCGGTCGTGGCTGACCAGCACGACCACGCCCGGGTGGGCGCGCAGCCGTTCGGTGAGGTGGTCGAGCCCGCTCGCGTCGAGGTGGTTGGTCGGCTCGTCCAGCAGCAGCACGGAGTGCCCCGCGCCGAGCAGGCACGCCAACCGGACCCGGTGGCGCTGCCCGACCGACAGGGTGCCCAGCGGGCGGGTCCGGTCGTCCACGGCGTTCAGCGCGGCCAGCGAGACCCCGACCCGCCGGTCGGCGTCCCACGCGTCGAGCGCCTCGGCTTCGGCGAGGGCGGCGGCGTAGGCGTCGTCCGCGCCGGGACGGCCCTCGGCGAGCGCGGCGGTGGCGTCGTCCAGGCGGGCCAGCGCCGACCGGACGCCCGCCAGCTCGAGGTCGACCAGGTCGCCCACGGTGGCCGTGAGGTCGAGCGGTATCCGCTGGTCGGCGACGGCCGTCGAGCCGGCGCGGCGCACCTCGCCGCGGTCGACGGGCAGGTGGCCCGCGAGCACCCGCAGCAGGGTGGTCTTGCCGCGACCGTTCTCGCCGACCACCGCGACCCGGTCGCCGGCGGAGGCCACGAGGTCGACGCCGGCCAGCACGGGCCGCCCGTCGAAGGAGAGGTGCACGTCGGACGCGCGGACGTGCACCGCGCGCACGCGCGCGGGCGAAAGGGGTGACGCCATGGGGAACCGCCTCCGGGAAACGTGATGAGCAGGAAGGACGAGGACCGGTAGCGCGGTTCGCGGTACCGGTGGAGGCGTCGTCCCTCAGAGGAAGAACAGGTGCTGCACCACGTCGGCCAGGATAGGCAAGCCGGGTGGTCGCGGCACCCGGTTTCCGGTCCGGTGGCTCAGGCCGGGCGGAACGCCCGCAGGGCGGCGTCGACCAGCGCGTCGGCGAAGTCGTCGTCCAGCGGTCCGGAGCGCAGGAGCCAGCGCTGCGCCAGGGGCGCGAACAGCAGGTCCACCAGGAGGTCCAGGTCGGCGTCGGCGGCGAGCTGGCCCGCGTCCCGGGCGCTGCGCAGCCGCCGCAGCTTCGCCGCCCGCGTCGGGCCCTCCATCTTCTCCCGGTAGAGGGCCGCCAGCTCGGGGTCGTTGATGATCTCGGTGTTCAGGGCCCGGATCGGGGCCTCGAACGCGGGGTCGGAGAACTCGGCGGCGGTCGCCCGCAGGACGGCCTTGAGGTCGGCCTCGACGTCACCGGTGTCCGGCAGCTCCCTGCCGCCGTCGGGCGCTTCGCCCAGCGCCAGCAGGGAGTCGAAGACCACCGCGCCCTTGGACGGCCACCAGCGGTAGATCGTCTGCTTGCCGACGCCGGCCCGCGCGGCGATGGCCTCGATCGTCAGCTTGGCGTACCCGACCTCCCCGATCAGCTCGCGCGTCGCGGTCAGGATCGCGACCCGGGACCGCTCGCTGCGCCGGGTGCCGTTCCGCGTGGTGCCGGGTGCCATGGGCGCACTCTACCGGGAACGAGACGGTTCGTCTTGACTCGGCGGTTCCCCACCACTTACGGTTCTCTTATCGAGACGAGACGTCTCGTTTCACTACGGAAGGGCGGACATGACCCGCGAACAACGGACCTGGTTCATCACCGGCGCTTCACGCGGCCTGGGCCGCGCGTTCACCGAGGCCGCGCTCGCGGCGGGTGACCGGGTCGTCGGCGTCGCCCGTGACGTCACCCCGTTGCACGACCTGGTAGGGACGGCGGCCGGCAGGCTCGTCGCCTTCCCGCTGGACGTCGCCGACCGCGCGGCCGTGGTCGCCGGCGCGCGCCGGGCGTTCGAGGCGTTCGGCCGGCTGGACGTCGTGGTCAACAACGCGGGCGGCGTGGTGCTGGGCATGGTCGAGGAGCTCACCGAGGAGCAGGCCCGCGCCCACCTCGACACGAACTTCTTCGGCGCGCTGTGGGTGGCCCAGGCGGTGGTGCCGCTCCTGCGCGAGCAGGGCTCCGGCCACCTCCTCCAGGTGTCGTCGATGGGTTCGGCCGGCGGTTTCGCGGCGACCGGCCTGTACAGCGCGGGCAAGGCGGCGCTGGACGCCCTGAGCGAGGCGCTGGCGGCGGAGGTCGAGCGCTTCGGGGTCCACGTGACGATCGTGCAGCCGGGCGGCTACGTGACCGACCTGTTCACCCGCGGCCTGACCACCACCGACGAGAACCCGGCCTACGCCCCGCTGCGCACCCGGCTCGCCGAGCTGTGGAGCGGTTCGGTCGACAGCGACCCGCGCCTGGCCGCGTCGGTCCTGCTGCGGGTCGTGGACCTGCCCGAGCCGCCGAAGCGGCTGGTCCTGGGCAGCGCCGCCTACGACGTGGTGGTGGACCTGACCCGGGCCCGCGGCGCCGAGCTGGCCCGGTGGGAGCACCTCAGCCGGGACGCGGGCTGACCCACCCCGCGCACCGGGCGGTGGCACACCCGCGGTCAACCGCCCGGCGCAGCGGCTCGATCGACTCCCGGCCACCGCGCCAGGCGTTGTCCGACCGGCGAGACCGAGTCGGCGCCGCGACCGGGCCACAAAGAATTCCTTGACACGAATATTCTAAGTGATGAATACTTCGTCGCATGGACCGGATCGCATCAGCGCTGGGGGACGCCACCCGGTGGCGGCTCGTGGAGTTGCTCGCCGAGCGACCCCGCTCCGTGGGCGAACTGGCCGAGCTGACCGGCTCGCGCCAGCCGCAGACCACCAAGCACCTGCAGACGCTCGCCCGCGCCGGCCTCGTCTCCGTCACCCCGCTGGGGCAGCGGCGGGTCTACGCGATCGAGACCGCCCCGCTGGAGGCGCTGGTGCGCCGCCTGCGGGAACTGGTCGCGACCGGCGAGGCGCACGAGGGCGAGCGGGACGTCATCGCGCGCTACCGCGCCGCCGTCGAGGCGGACATGGCGGCGGCGGACGGCGACGGGTGGGCCGACGGGCGGGTGTTCTCGTTCGAACGGCCGCTGGCCGCGCCGCGCGACGTCGTGTGGCGGCACTGGGTCGAGCCCGACCTGCTGGCGTCCTGGTGGGCGCCGCCGTCGCTGAAGGTCGCCGAGTGCGTCGTGGAGCCCCGCCCGGGTGGGCGGGCCGTCCTGGAGTACCGCGACGCGGACGGGCGGTACCGCTCGGAGGGCGTCGTGCGCGTCGCGCGGGCGCCGGAACGGCTCGCGTTCGACCTCTCGGTGCTGGACGCGGCCGGGGCGGTCTCGTTCACGGGCCACTACGACGTGACGCTCGCCGAGGCCGCCGGCGGCACCCTGCTGCGGGTCGACCTGCGCATCACCGACACCGCGGTCGAGGCCGTGCCCCACGTCGCCGGCATCGGCACGGGCTGGGGGCAGGTGCTCGACCACCTCGCCGACGCGGTCGCCGCGTCGGCGCACGAGACCGACCAGGACCACACCGGAGAAGGACCACGACCATGAGCAACCCCACCGGCCGCAGGGTCGCCGCCAACCTGAGCCTCACCCTCGACGGCCGCTACCACGGCGCGGGCGGGCCGGGCGACCTCGGCGCGATCGTGCCCTACGCGGTGACCGACGTCGCCCGGGACCACATGACCCGCACGTGGCGGAACGCCACCACGGCGGTGCTCGGCCGCCGCAACGCGGAGGGCTTCCTGGGGTTCTGGCCGTCCGTCGCCGCGGACGAGAGCGCCGACCCGCGCGACCGCGGCTACGCGCGGTGGCTGGTCGACGTGGAGAAGGTGGTGCTGTCGACGACCCTGACCGAGTCGCCGTGGGAGCGCACCCGGGTGGTCGACGCGCCGGCCGCGGACGTCGTCGCCGGGCTGAAGGCGACGGGCGGCGGGGACATCCTCGTCAACAGCAGCCCCAGCGTGATCAAGCCGCTGCTCGCGGCGGACCTGGTCGACCGGCTGCACCTGCTGGTCTGCCCCGAGATCGCCGGTGGCGGCGAGCGGCTGTTCGACGACGGGCTGCCGGCCTCGAAGTGGGTGCTCGCCCACCACGAGACCGGCGCCCTGGGCGAGGTCGCGGCGGTCTACGACCGCGTCCGCTGACCGCCGCCGGTCACAGCGGGATGTAGACGCCGAAGTCGCGGTTGGCGGTCCGGAAGTCCTGGAAGCCGATGCGCGAGCCCGCCGCCCTCGTCACGGTGCCCTTGGCGATCACGCCACCGGCCGACGACGGGCCGTACACGGGACCGCCGCTGTCACCGGGGCGCGCGGCCGGGCGACCGTTCACCTGCTCGCCCTCCACGAGGTCCTCCCGGTCGGCGTAGAAGAAGAGGACCTTGATGTCGCACACGGGCGCACCGGTCTCCCGGGCGCTGGTCACCCCGGACTGGCACAGGTACTCGCCGGTGTAGACGTCACCCCAGCCGCGCACGACCTCGGTGGAGTTGCTGTCGCCACCGCCGACGTACTGCTGGTTCACCACGTTGCCGGTCGGGACCAGCATGATGTCGTGGTCGCCGTGCTTGGCGCCGGCCGTCCCGATGTACTCGCCGGTGGGGTCGGTGACGCGCACGCCGGGGTTGCCGCAGTGGCCCGCGGTCAGCAGGAACCGGGCGTTGTCGCCGTTGCGGACGGAGAACCCGGACGTGCAGGCGGCGTTGCCGAGCACGATCGTCGCGCCGCCCTTCCACGGCGGTGCGTCGTTCTGCCGGGACACCGGCGCCAGCGGCTCCTCGACCACGGTGCGCACCGGCACGTCGACGTGCACGGCGGCGGTGGCGAACGCCGAGGTCGCGCCGAGCACCAGGCCGCTGCCGTCGGCGGGCACCTTGATCGCGTGCACGCCGGGCCCGCGTTGCGCCTGCACGACCTTCGCGGCCTCGCGCAGTTCGGCGTTGGAGTGGCGGGCGGGTTCGAACGTCACCGGGGCCTCGCCCCGCGACGCCGCCGCGCGCACGGCGACGGGCACCTCGCCCTTCCACCACAGGGCGACGTGGTCGTCCTCCAGGACGAGGCCGGCGAACCCGGCGTGCCCGCCGCGCCGCACCTCGGCCTGGATGGTGTCGGCGGTGCGCACGAGCGGTTGCTGGGCGAGCATCCGGCCCCAGTCGGTGACCGGTCCGGTGGCCGGGTTGGTGGTGGCCGGGTTGGTGGTGGCCGGGTTGGTGGCGGCCGGATTGGTGGCGGCCGGATTGGTGGCGGCCGGATTGGTGGCGGCCGGATTGGTGGCGGCCGGATTGGTGGCGGCCGGATTGGTGGCGGCCGGGGCGGTGGCGGCCGGATTGGTGGCGGCCGGGGCGGTGGCGGGCACCCCGGAGGTGAAGGCCGCCGACGCCAGGGCCGCGGCGGCCATCGCGGTGATCGTGCGTGCTGTCCTCACGAGCGGAACTCCTCTGCGTGGCAGGGCGGACAGCGGCGGCGTCACCTCACGTTATGGTCTGAACCACTACCTGTCACTGACACGACAGGACAGAACCGCACGCGAACGAACGGAACCGGGCATCACCCTCGGGGGCGACACCCGGCTCGGGCACGGTGTTCCGCTACGAGTGGCAGTCCCACCTCGTCATCTTGTCGTTCTTGGCGTCGCCCACGTAGCTGGAGACGCTCTTCTCCGGCTCGTCCCACAGCCTGGTGCTGCCGGAGTAGGCGATGATGGTCTTGTCGGTGTCGGTGTTGACCCAGCTCGACGTCTTGTTGGAGAAGCCCCAGTCGCCGGCGCTGTCGGCGCACGTGTCGGCGAACTGCCACCGGTGACCGCCGAAGTCCCGGTTCTCGTAGAAGCAGTAGTTGTCCTTCTTCGTCACCCCGGACGGGCAGCCGTGCACGTCCCGCACCCCGGCCGGGTCGACCAGCCCGGTGAGGCCCGCCGCGCGCACCGCCCGGTGCCGGGGGTTGGCGCCGAGCCCCTTCGGCGCCACGGCCTCGCCGGGCGACGCCAGGACCAGGACGACCCGACCGCCGGCCCACGCCACCGCGTTGTCGCTGACCTGGACGCCGCCGGGGTGCCCGGCGAGCGCCCGGGCCACGTCGGGCGCGAGCGGCCCCGTCGCCGCCGCGTCGGCCGCCGGGTGGACGGCCAACGACGCCAGCACCACCGCCGAGACGACCGCTCCGGACCGGACGAGCGCCCGCCGGACGTTGGACGTGATCTCCATGTTCCCCTCCTCGTGACGGTCGGGCGCGGTTGGCACCCACCCCGAGGGTCGTGGAACCCGCCGGAGATCAGTACCGCACGGCCGGCACTCCACTCGATCGGGACGCCCTCACCGGGGCCCGGTCACGGGGCGGAGTGGCCGCAGCGGCGGTCGTGCCCCGTGTGCAGGGCGGAGCGCTCCGGCTCGTGGGTGCGAGCCGGGGAAGACGGGGTGGTGCGGTCAGCCCGGAGGCCCGGGCCGTGCTCGCGGGGTAGGGTCGGTGGTCCGCACGACGAACGGGGTTGACGATGAACGGGGACCGCGAGCCGGTGATCGACGCCGAGGTCGTCGAGCACGAGACCGCTCCGCCCGTGGTGCCGGCCGCCGACTACACCGAGGACGGCGTGCCGACGTTCGAGCACGTCCGGGATCGGATCGAGGGCCGGTTCGCCACCAGCGTCGGCGCCGGCGAGCTGGCCGACGCCACCTCCGAGGCCAGGGAGGTCGAGGAGCGGTTCGAGGCGCGCCGGCAGGCCGGGCTCGACAAGCTCGAGGAGATCCGCCGCTCGATGCGCGGCGACGCCTGAGCCGTCAGCAGGTCACGTCGCGCGCGGGCGCCGTGCCGAGCAGGTGGGCGTCGGCGGCGGCCCGGGTGCAGTCGTTGGCGTGGTAGACGCCGTGACCCGGCCCGTCGTAGGTCACCAGGTGCGACCCGGCCGCCTGCCGCTGCACGCTCCGGGCCCACCGGTGGGGCGTGGCCACGTCGTAGCGGCTGCTCAGCAGGAGCAGCGACGGCACCTGGTCGACGCGGAGGCGGTGCGGCGGGTTGGCGGGCGGGTCGGTGAAGCCGATGCACGTGGCGGCCTCCTCGTGCCCCAGGTACGTGCCGCGCAACGTGGGGGCGGCGCGCAGCTCGGCCCGCCGCAACGCCCGGTACTCGCCGAAGCCCGCGAACCGCAGCGCGAAGTCCTGGCACACCACGGCGTAGCGCAGCGAGTCGTAGTTCGGCTCGAACTCCGCGGCCCTCGGGCCGCCGACGTCCGCGATGAGCGACGCCAGGCCCTCCCACGCGCCGTCGCGGACCTCGCCGTACGCCCAGTGGATCAGCGAGCGCTGCCCCAGGCCGATCTCGTCCGCCCGCGCCAGGGCCCCTTCCCACGCCGCGCGGACGTCCCGGCCGTGCAGGGCGCAGGCCGCGTTCTCCGCGCACCACGCGACGAAGACGTCGAACGCCTCCTCCAGCGCGTGCGCCCGGTCGAGCACGAACCGGCGCAGGTCGGCGCTGTGGTCGATCACGCCGTCCAGCACCATCGAGTGGACGCGGGAGCCGTGCAGCTCGGCGTACTGCTGCCCGAGCAGCGTGCCGTAGGAGATGCCGTAGAAGCTGATCCGCCGCTCCCCCAGCGCCTGGCGCACCGCGTCGAGGTCCCGGGCCGACCGGGCCGTGTCCACGTGGTCGAACACCGGGTTGCGGGCCCGGCAGTCGTCGCGCACCGCGCGGTTGTGCCGGGCCAGCGCGGCGAACGCGGCCGCGTCCGCCGGGTCGTCGCCGGGGTTGGCCGCCAACAGGTCCGGCGAGCACCGGATCGCCGAGCTGTTGTTGGTGCCGAGCTGGTCGAAGCCGACCACGTCGTACCGGGCCCGCACCTCGGCGCTCAGGTAGGGCGCGCGGGCGAACTCCGCGCCCGAGCCGCCCGGTCCGCCCGCGTCCACGAAGAGCACGCCGATCCGGTGGGCGGAATCGGTCGCGCGGACCCGTGACACCGCCAGGTCGGTCCTCGGGCCCCCGGGCTCGGACCAGTCCAGCGGCACGGACACCGTGCCGCACTCGGCGGTCGGCGCGTCCGGGCACGGCTGCCAGGCGATCGGCGCGGCCTCGACCCGCGGCGCGACCACGAGCAGGCCCGCGGTCAGCGCGGTGACGAGCAACGTCCGCATGGAGTCCCCCAACCGTGAGCGGAGGCGTGCAGTCTCCCGGCGGGTCGGTCGCCGGCGCAAGACCTCCGGCGGGCAGGCACCGACGTCACGCGGGTCGTGCCGTCACCGGGCACCGCCCAACACCTCCTCCCCCGCGTGGCGCACGTCGGCGTCGTCCGCCGCGTGCACCAGCGGGTCCCGCCGCGGTTCCGCCACCACCGACCCGGGCCACGTCGTGGACGGCCGTTCCCCGCCGCGGGAGGGGCAGGATTCCCGTCGCGTCAAGGGATGCCCGGCTGGTGGACGTTACCGCCCACCAGCCGGGCACAGGGGTCAGCCCAGCAGGTGCTGGAACCGCGTGAGGCCGAACTGGGCCACGCGCCGGCCGAGGACGACGCCCGCCTCGTCCGCCGTGCGGCTGTGGATGCCGGACCAGACGCGGGCGTCCACGTTGTCCTTCGTGAGGTCGGCCCACCGCTGGTAGGTCCGGGTGACACCCGGCGCGGTCGGGCTGGTGGTGGTGAACGGCCGGCGGGCGGCGGGCCCGGCGAACGCGGTCAGCACGACCTCCGCGGCGCCGGCATAGGTGTTGTGGCCGCTCGGGTAGTCCGGGTGGGCCGGGGTGGCGTGCAGCGGGGTCCACTGTGGATCGATGGTGGCCCGGATCGCGGTGACCGGACGCCACCGCAGGTAGGTGTACTTGGTGTCCGAGGTCGCGATCTGGGTGTCGACGAGGATCACGTGGAACGCGGCGACCAGCGTGGCCCGCCGGGCGGACGACTCACCGGACTGGGTGACGGCCGCGCGCAGCGGCTCGGTGAAGCCGACCAACGAGCCCTGGAACCAGAACTGGGCCGTCTCCGTCTGCGCCGGGGTGCGGACCGCGCTGTCGGCGGCGCCGTAGGCGCGGACCTCGGCCAGGTCCGCCCGGTCGCGCGGCGAGTCCACCGCGGGCGGGGGCGGCAGCCGGAACTGGTCGGCGCGGGCCAGCAGGAACGGCCGGGCCAGCCGGTTGCCCGCCTGCTGCGGCGGCGCGAACGCCGGTGGGGTCGGCTGCCACCGGCCCGGGGCGGCGGGCGGCAGCTCGAACGGCGCGTTGACCGAGGCCGGGTCGAGGCCGTCGCCCTCCCGCTCGGCCAGCAGGTCCCGCGCCTCCCGCGCCCCGTCGGCCACCCCGCGCTCGCGCTGCCCGGTCGACGGGAGGCGGTCGAGCGTCGTGCGCAACGCGGCGTCCAGCTCGGCCCGGCGACCGGGGACCAGCGCCGCCAGCGCGGTGTGCACGGCCGAGGCCAGGGCGGCGTCGGCCCGGTCGCGCTGGGCCGGTGCGACGTCGCGGACCGCGCGGGCGGCGGCGAGCCAGCCGATCGCCCAGGTGCGGCTGTTGGTCGACTGCGCGGTCACCCCGGAGGCGGCCACCGTCGCCGCCGTCACGTCGTACCACTCGGCCACCACGTCGGTCCGGCGCTGCGGTGCCGCGACGGCCGGGGCCGCTCCCGCCACCGCGAAGGCGCCCACGAGCGCCACGGCAAGAACTCTTCTCATGGAGGAGACCTTGGGAGGCAACGGAAGCACTGTCCACAACGCCCAGATGGCGGGAGGGCCACCCGCGGCTCCGCTACTGTTCGGCGCGGGACGGCGGCGGAAATGTCGGTGTCAGAAGGACTTTCGCCCGCCACGCCGCCGAGCCGGGGCGCCCGGGCGCGCCGGACGCCCCGCACGGCGTCAGGACAGGGGCGTGAGGATCGCCCTCAGGTCGCGACGACCCGCCAGCCCCAGCTTGCGGTACACGCGGGACAGGTGGAACTCGACCGTGCGCACGGTCAGGTACTGCTCCTCGGCGATCTGCCGGTTGCTGCGCCCCGTCCGCGCCAGCTCGCCGATCTTGCGCTCCTGCCTGGTCAACCCGCGGGCGCGGTCCAGCGCCGCCATCGTGGTCAACGCCTCCTCCGCCCGCACCGACCACATCGCGTACCCCGTCCGCCGGGCCGTGTCCCGCACCGCCTCCAGCGTCTTGCGCGCCTCACCGTGCAGCTCCCGGGTGCCCAGCGCCAGCGCCAGGTCGTACCGGGCGTGCAGCGAGTCGCCCACCGCGCCCGAGCCGTCCAGCAGCGCCACGACCTCGCGCAGCGACGCGGGCTCGCCACCGGCGACCAGCGCGGCGGCGTGCGAGGCCACGGCCACCGAACGCGGGCTGCGCCACCGCCGGGCCGCCGCCATCTCCTTCGACACCAGCGCCTGCGCGAGGTCCGTGCGGCCCACGGCGTGCGCGCACACGGCGGCCCTCGACCGCCACGGCGCGACCGCCGGGTTCGTCACGCCCCACGCCGTCAGGTCCCGCCCGCACTCCAGGAAGTCCTCCAGCGCCCGGTCGTACTGCCCGAGCGCGAACCGCAGCGCGCCACGGGCCATCAACAGCTCCGCCCGGTCCTGCACACCGGTCAGCACGCCGCTGAAACCGTGCTCCAGCAGCAGGTCGTGCGCGCGGTCCAGCTCGCCCAGGTCCACCAGCGCCGACACCCACCACGCCACGGCGACGCTGCGGATCTGCTGGCACACGTCCCGGCGCAACGACCCGGCCAGCACCCTGGCCGCGCCGCCCGGGTCACCGCCCAACCACATCAGCCGGGCCACCAGCAGGGCCACCACGCCCCGCGCCTCGCCGAAGCCGATCACGTCGGGGCTGCGCATCGCCCGGAGGCTGTGGTCCATCGCCGTGTCCAGCTCGTCGGCGTAGGCCAGGGCCAGGACCGCGCACCAGAACGCGCCCGGCTCGCGCCCACCGGGCAGCGCGAGCAGCCGGGTCGCGGCGGCCACCGTGCCCGCCCGGTCCGCGCCCCGGTTGGCCAGCTGCACGGCCCGCGCCGCGAGCCGCTGCTCCTCCGGCACGCCCGCCACCGCCGCGCGGGCGCACTCCTCGTCGTCCGGCGACGGGCCGCCCGGCACGTACACCAGGCCGCCCAGCTGCGGCCCGCGCACACCCGCCGGGCCCGCGGCCAGCAGGTCGATCACCTCCCGCACCACCTGGTCGGCTTCGCCCCACCGACCGCGTTCCACCAACCGGGCCCTGGTCCGGCGCACCTGCTCCAGGGACAACCCGTCGAGGCCGAGGTTGTCGGGCAGCCGGCGCTCCGCCGGGACGCGGCGACCCGTACCGGCGGACCGTTCGACGTCGTGCTCCACACACACCCCCAAGATCCGCGTGCCCGGACGCCACGGCCGCGAGCACGACGTTGTCGTTTCGCCTCAGCGCTCCCGACGGCCTGCGGCGGCAGCGCCCGCCGGAGCGTTTCCACGGGGTGCGAACGCCCGCGCGCCGCGCCTCACCGTGGATCGCGGTCCGCGACGCTGCGGGCCGACACGTGATCAGATCGGGCGGAAGGTCAGCAGCGTGACACGCCCGGCGCCCGGTTCGCAGACCGGTGCGAAACCGGCCTCAGCCCCCAGCCGGGTCCAGTCCCCCCATCCCCTTTCACGACCACCCAGAATGGCCATCATCTCTATATCCGAGAGCTTACCCAGATCGGGTACACCTGAACGGGTGAGAAGGTGGTTGACAATCCACAACCGAGCGTCACGATCGTCGCCGATCGCCTCCCGGACCTTCGCCAGCACGCGGACCGCGTCGGCGTCCTCCCAATTCTGCAACGAGCGCTTGACCAGATAAGCGTCGAACCCGCTCGGCACCTTGTCGAAGAAATCGGTCTCGATGGCCTCGGCCCGGTCGGCCACCCCGCAGCGGGCGAATTCGTCGGCCGCGCCCGCGATGGCGAGCGGGTGGTCGCAGACCGCGCCCGACACGCCGGGGTGGCGGCGCAGCAGTTCGGCCAGGAAGCTGCCCCGGCCGCCGCCGACGTCGGCGATCCGGCGGTACCGGCGCGGGTCGAGGTCGTCGAACAGGTCGTAGGTCTCCGGGCCGTCGTTCTGCACCATGGCCCGGTCGAACAGGTCGGAGGCGGCCGGGTCGCCGCGCAGGTGCTCGTAGAACGGCTCGCCGAACAGGTGGTCGAACGCCGGTTCGCCGGTGCGCACCGCGTGCGCCACGTCCTCGTAGGGCCGCCACATCATCGGGTCGGTCAGGAACAGGAACACGTCCCGGAACCCGCCTGGGCCGCCGACCCGCAGCCCGTCGGCGGCCGGGGTGAGCGAGAACCGGCCCGCGCCGTCCTCGACCAGCACGCCCGCCGTGGCCGCGGCCGACAGCACCCGGCGCAGCCGGGAGGCGTCCACGCCGGCCATCGCCGCCAGCTCGCCGGCCGTGCCGGGGCCGTCGGCCAGCAGGTCCGGGATGCCCAGCTGCACCACGGCGCGGATCGTCCCGATCGACCACTTCACCGAGGCGAGGTGGAACACCAGGTCCCGCGCGCTGTCGCGGGCCGCCGCGGGCAGCACGGGCGCGTTGCCGTCGTCCTCCGCGAATTGAGCGCCGTGCATCACCGGACTCCCATCAGTTGGTTGATCGACACCCCGGCGGCCGTCACGACACGGCCGCCACGAAACCGCCGTCGACGCGCAGCACGGCCCCGGTCACGTAGTCGGCCTGGCGGCTCGCGAGGTAGGCCACGGCGGCGGCCACCTCCTCGGGCGTGCCGTACCGGCCGACGTCGTTGGCCACCCACTCGGCCGCCGCGCGCCGCTCGATCTCCGCGAGCTCCGTGCCCCAGCCGCGTTCCGGCCCGACCCGGGCGAGCCACTCGCGCATGTACTCCACCATCACCGGTCCGGGCGAGACCACGTTCGAGGTCACCCCGGTGCCCTTCAGCTCGCGCGCCAGCGACACCGCGAGGTTGTGCCGGGCGGCCAGCGCCGCCGAGTACTGCGGCTGCAACGCGATCGGCTGGGTGGCCAGGCCGCCGCCGACCTGCACCACGCGACCCCAGCCGCGCTCCCGCATGGCGGGCACGAACGCGTGGATCATCCGGACCGCGGACACCACGTTGACCTGGTAGGACGCGACCCACAGGTCCGGGTCGGCCGCCGACCAGGGCACCAGGTCCGTGCCGCCCGCGTTGTTGACGAGGATGTCGACCGGCCCGCCCGCGCTCGCCGCGCGCACCACCTCCTCGGCGCCCGCGTCGGTCGACAGGTCGCCCACCGCGACGTCGACCCGGTGGCCGTGACCGCGGACCTTGTCCGCCACCACGGCCAGCTTGTCGCGGTCGCGGCCGTGCACCACGACGTCCGCCCCCTCGGCGGCCAGCAGGTCGGCCACGGCCGCCCCGATGCCGGAACTCGACCCGGTCACCAGCGCCCGCTTGCCGCTCAACCCCAACTCCACGAACACCCCTCCTGACCGTCGTCGGCCGACGGCCCCCGGACGGGCGCTTCCCACCACGTCCGGGGGCCGTCGCGGCACTCACCCCTCGATGCGCTCCAGCAGCTCTTCGGTCAGCGCGGTCAACCTGGCCGCGTCCTTCTTCGAGAACAGGCCGTTGTGGATGCTCATCTGCGTGTACATGTTGAACGCCGTGAGCGGCTCGGCCGGCGGGTTGTCCAGCAGCCGCACGATCGGCGGCACGACGGCGGTGGCGGGCTTGGCCAGCGCCTTCTGCTGCTCGATGTACATCGCGGTCGGCGGGTCGAACTCACCCACGAAGCCGGTCGAGGTGGTGCCGGGGTGGAACAGGACGTAGCGCACCGGCCCGTCGCCGTACCGCTCGGCGAACGTCACGCCGAGCAGGTCGTCCAGCCGGCCGGTCATGAACATCGCGTTCACGCCGTCGTAGCGGCGCTTGCTCTGCAGGTCGTCCCACGCGACCGGGGTGTCGTGCCCCGGGCCCGCCACGTTGACGATCACCGGGCGCTCGGTCTTCTCCAGCGCGGGGCGCAGCCCGTAGCTGAACAGCAGCCGGCTGAGGTAGAACAGCGCGAAGTTGTCCTCCAGGCCCTCGGCCGTCTCCCGCCGGTAGGTGCGGAAGAACCGGGCGCACATCACCAGCCCGTCGATCGCCGGGTTGGCGTCGAGGAGCTGTTCCACCACGCGCCGGTTGTTCGACACCAGGCTCAGGTCGGCGCGCACGAACTCCAGGGAGCCGGGGGCGCGTTCCGCCTCGCCGACCAGCGCCGCGCCCTTCTGGGGGTTCGTGCCCAGCGCCACGACGTGGTCCCCCCGGGTAAACAGCGCCCGCGCCACGGCCGCGCCGATGCCGTCGGTGGCGCCCGTGATCACGAATGTCCTCTTCAACCCATGCTCCCTGTTCTCGTTTGTCGCGTGCGGTGTCCTGATGCGCGCTAACGCATCGCCTCGATGACCCGGGCGAACGACATCATCTCGGGTTCGAGGACGCTGAAGTAGGAGATGCCGAATCGCTTGCGCGCCTCGTGCAGTTGCTCCACGCATTCTTCGGGTGTGCCGATCAGCATTGACGGCAGCTCGACCAACTGGTCGGTCGTGAGGTCGAGATCATTCTGCCACACATCGGTGATCGCGTGCGCACCGCCCGGTGGCAATACGCGGTGCACCGGAATGTTGAGTTCGACCTCGTGGACGCGGTCGCCGAGGTGCGCGCGCACGAATTCCACGCGATCTGTCAACTCCTCGATCGTGCCCAGTTTGAGACCCTCGCCGTCGCGGACCCGGGTGGTCCCGGTGAACGCCACGACGTCGGCGCGCTCGGCGGCCAGCCGCAGCACCCGGTCGCCGCGCCCGGCCACCAGGACCGGGACCGTGGTCGAGTCCTTGATCCGCTCGACGGTCCGCTCCAGGTGCGCGACCCGCTCGGCGGCGGGCGTCCACGGGATGCCGGCCGCGTCGAACTGCCCGCGCTCGTACCCCGCGCCCAGGCCGACCTCGACGCGCCCGCCCGCGTAGCGGTCGATCGTGCGCAGGTCGCGGGCCAGCACCTCGGGCTGGTAGAAGGTCGTGTTGAGCACGAGCGTGCCCAGGCGCACGCGCTCGGTGGCCTCGGCGGCGAGCAGCAGCGTCGGCAGCGGCGCGGGCATCCCGAGGTGGTCGGACACCTGCACCACGTCGTAGCCCAGTTGCTCGGCGAGCCTCGCCCTGGCCACCCACTCGTCGCGTTCGACGGGCGTGAAGACGGTGACGGCGAAGCGGAACGGCCGGTCGTGCACGGTGGTCACGTGCTCCCCCTTCAGTACGGGCGCGCGGCCCGCGCCGCGCGCAGTGCCGAGCCCCACCAGGCGAGCCGGTCGAGCATCACCTTGGCCGCCGCCTCGCTGCCCGCCGCGTCGCGCGGCGCGCCGTCGGCGAAGAGGTCCCAGACGTTGGTGAAGCTGACGGACTCGCGGACGGTGGTGGCGTGCAGTTCGGCGAACACGTGCCTCAGGTGCTCGACCGCGCGCAGGCCCGCGCCCGCGCCGCCGTAGGACACGAACCCGACCGGCTTGGCGTTCCACTCGGCGTTGAACCAGTCGATCGCGTTCTTCAGCACGGCAGGCGGCGCGTGGTTGTACTCGGGCGTGACGACGACGAACGCGTCGGCGGCGGCGAGCTTGCGGCCCAGCGCGTCGCGCACCCGCGCGGTGCCCGCGTCGGGTTGCCTGCCGGGTTCGGGCAGCACCAGGGGCAGCGGGTAGTCGAGCAGGTCGAGCAGTTCCACCCGGAAGTCGGGGTGGGTGCGGGCGACGGTGGCGAACCACCGGGCGGCGGTCGGCGCGAAGCGGCCGTCGCGGACGCTGCCCACGACGACGAGGAGGGAGAGCGGTTCTCCGGTCATGTCGGGACCCTTCCTGTGGTGGCGGCGCGGAGGCCGGTGAGCGCGACGGCCGCCCCGACCGCCGCGACCGAGGTGACCAGCACCATCGCCGCGCGCGGCCCGCCGGCGGCGAGCAGCAGCGCGACCAGCGGCAGCGACACGACCGAGCCGAGCTGCACGGCGGCCTGGTAGACCGGCACCGCGGCGGCGCGCCGTTCGGCCGGGACCGTCGCGGTGGCCTGGAGGTTCAGCGCCACGAACGCCAGCACGAACCCGGCCTCGACCAGCAGCAGCACCGGCAGGACGGTCGTCGCGTACGGCTGCGCGGTCGGGCGGGCGAGGTGCAGGGCGTTGCCCGCGAGCGAGCACAGCGCGCCGGCCGCGATCAGCCGGGCCGTGCCGAACCGGCGCACGAGCCGCGCGCCGTGCGGCGCGGCCAGGACCAGCGGCAGGCTCGCGGGCAGCAGCGCCAGGGCGAGCTGCCACGGCGCCAGGTGGGCGAGCTGCGTGGTGACCAGCAGCATCAGCCCGATGTAAGTGCCGTTCAGCACGGCCGCGCCGAACCCGGCGCGCAGCAGCGAGCCGTCCCGCAGCACGGTGGCGTCCAGCGGTGGCGGCGGCGTGGCCGGCGCGGGCGGGACCACCCGGAGCCCGGCGGCGAACAGCACCAGTGCGACCGGCGCGGGGAACAGGAACGTCCAGTGCCAGTCCGCGCCGCTCAGCACGCCGGACAGCAGCAACCCCGAGGTGAAGCCCGCCGCGCCGAACAGCGAGTAGACCGACACGGCCCGCCGCCGGGCCGCGCCGTCGAACACCGACACGATGATCGCCAGGCCCGCGGGCGCGGTGAGCGCGGCGCAGAACCCCTTCACCACGCGGGTCGCGACGAGCACGCCGAGCGAGTCGGTCAGCCCGGCGACCACGGACGCCACCGCGAACAGCAGCATCGCGCCCAGGTAGAGCCGCTTGCGGCCGAGGCGGGCGGCGAGGTGCGGCCCGGGCACGAGCAGCAGCGCGAACCCGAGCGCGAAGCCGCTCATCACCCACTGCGCGTCCAGGGTGGAGATGGCGAACCCGGCGCTGAGCGGGGTCAGCGCCGGGAGCACCGCGGAGACCTCGAGGGCGTCGAGCAGCATGTTGCCCGACAGGACGAACAGCAGCGCCCACGCCCCGCGGTCCCGCTCGACGCCGTCACGCACCGGCGGGCACCTTGTCGAGCAGGGGAGCCAGCTCGCGGCTGACCAGCTCCAGGTGCCGGGTGACCAGGTCGTCCGGCATCGCGCCGACGCTGGCCCAGAAGATCAGGTGCTGCACGGGCAGCCCCTGCGTGCGTTCGCGGATGCGGGCGGCGGCCTCCCCCGGCGTCATGATCTCCAACGCGCCCCACGGCCCCTCCTCGCGGCGGTCGCGGAACTCGCCGGGCTCCAGCAGCGGCGGCGGTGGCGCGTCCGTGCCCTGGACGGAGAGCTGCCGGTAGCTGTTCATCTGGTGCGCGAGGTGCGGTGCGACGCGCGACCAGGCCGCGTCCGGGTCGTCGGCGAGCAGCACCGGCAGCAGGTCGGACACGCGGGCCGACGCCGGGTCGTGCCCGCCCTCGACGAGGCCGTCGCGGTAGTGCCGGAACATCTCGGGCGAGATGTGCAGCAGGCCGATGCCGAGGCGTCCGGCGATGCGCGCGCCGCGCGGGCCGTAGAAGCCGCCCCACAGCGGGACGGGGTCCTGCAGCGGCAGCGGGGTGATGCCGCCCTCCCGCCACAGCCGCTGCACCTCGGCGATGACGCGCTCGGTCTCGGCGAAGCGGCGGCCGTGGTCCGCCCCGACCAGGTCGAACTCGGGCTTGCGGTAGCCCGCGCCCATGCCCAGCTCCAGCCGCCCGCCGCTGATCAGGTCCACGACGGCCGCCTCCTCGGCCAGGTGCGCCGGCGCGCGCAGGGCCGGGAGGGTGACGGCGGTGCCGATGCGGACGGTGCGGGTGCGCGCGGCCGCCGCGGCGGCGAACGTCAACGGCTGGGGCAGGTAGCCGTCCGGGAAGAGGTGGTGCTCGGTGAACCACACGCCGTTCGCGCCGAGCCGGTCGGCCTCCTCGCACAGCTCCAGGCTGCGCGCGTAGTGGTCCGCCCACGGCCGTTCCCACTGCGCGGGGTTGCGCAGGTCGAAGAGAAAGCCGACGTCCATACCGGTCTCCTTCAGTCAGTTACGCCAGGTGCGCGCGCCCGCGAAGCCCGCGACGCGCTCGGGCCTGCGCCACCGCGCCGCCCGTCGGGGCACCGCCTCGTCCGCCACCGCCACCGCCGCCGCGGCGCGCAGCCTGAGGACGGCGGCGAGCGCGGCCAGTTCCACGGGGTCGGGATCGCCTTTGACGACGCGCAGCAGCAGCGCCGGCTCGGCCGCGGCCGCGTCACCGGCGCTCCGCCGACCGGGCTCGCCCACCGCGACCGCCCGCCCCGCCGACCCAGCGGCGACGCCCGGCTCGGGGTCGCCCAACCCACCGACGTGCCCCGCCGACCGAGGAACCGCGCCGGCCAACCTGAGGTCTGCCAACCCGGGCCAGCCCGGTCCGGGGTGGGCCGGTCCGCCCACCGCGCCGGGCCGGTGGTCGTCGCCGTCCTGGCCGGTGGGCACCCGCGCCGGTTCGGGGTCGGTCACCGGTGTCGCGGTGCGCGGCGACCCGGGGACGGTCGCCGGAGCGGGTCGCCACGCCGTGACCGCGGTGGTCCGGTGGTCGTCGGCGCGCGGCTCGACGAGCGGGCGCGCCGGTTCCAGGGCGGTCATTGCGGCGGGTTGCCGTGCTTGCGGCGCGGCAGGTCGGCGTCCTTGGTCTCCAGCATCGCGAACGTGCGGATCAGCACCTCGCGGGTGCGTCGCGGGTCGATCACGTCGTCCACCAGGCCGCGCTCGGCCGCGTAGAACGGGTGGACGAGCTCGTCGCGGTACTGGTCGATCTTCTCCCGCCTGGTCCGCTCCGGGTCGGCGGACGCGGCGATCTCGCGCCGGAACACGACGTCCGCCGCCGCCTCCGCGCCCATCACCGCGATCTCGTTGGTCGGCCACGCGTACGCCACGTCCGCGCCGATCGACCGCGAGTCCATCACGATGTACGCACCGCCGTACGCCTTGCGCAGCACCACCGACACCCGCGGCACGGTGGCGTTGCAGTAGGCGTACAGCAGCTTCGCCCCGCGCCGGATGATGCCGTCGTGCTCCTGGCCGACACCGGGCAGGAAGCCGGGCACGTCCACCAGCGTCAGCAGCGGGATGTTGAACGAGTCGCAGAACTGGACGAACCGCGCGCCCTTCTCGCTCGCGTGGATGTCCAGCACCCCGGCCAGCGCCGACGGCTGGCTCGCCACGATCCCGACCAGCTGCCCGTCCAACCGCGCGAACGAGCACACCAGGTTCGGCGCCCACAGCGCGTGCACCTCGAAGTGGTGCCCGTCGTCCACGACCTCCTCGATCACGTCGCGCACGTCGTAGGACCGGGACCCGTCCACGGGCACCAGGTCCAGCAGCCCGTCGCCGCGCCGGTCCACCGGGTCGTCCCCGCGCACGACGGGCGGCAGCTCGCGGTTGTTGGCGGGCAGCATGGACAGCAGCAGCCGCACGTCGGCCAGGCAGGTCGCCTCGTCCTCGTAGACGAAGTGCGCCACGCCGGACGTGCCGCCGTGCACCTCCGCGCCGCCCAGCCCCTCCATGGAGATCTCCTCGCCGGTCACGGTGCGCACCACGTCCGGCCCGGTGATGAACATCTGCGAGATGTCCCGCACCATGAACACGAAGTCGGTCAGCGCGGGCGAGTACGCCGCACCGCCGGCGCACGGCCCGAGCATCACGCTGATCTGCGGGATCACGCCGGACGCGCGCACGTTGCGCTGGAAGATGCCGCCGTAGCCGGCCAGCGCCGACACGCCCTCCTGGATGCGCGCCCCCGCGCCGTCGTTGAGCGACACCAGCGGCGCTCCCGCCGCCAGGGCCAGGTCCATCACCTTGTGGATCTTTTGGGCGTGCGCCTCGCCGAGCGCGCCGCCGAACGCGCGGAAGTCGTGCGCGTACACGAACACCCGCCGCCCGTCGACCGCGCCCCACCCGGCCACGACGCCGTCGCCGTGCGGGCGCTTGGCCTCCAGCCCGAAGCCGGTGGCGCGGTGCCGCCGCAGCGGCTCCAGCTCGGTGAAGCTGCCCTTGTCCAGCAGCAGCTCGATCCGCTCGTAGGCGGTCAGCTTGCCCTTGGCGTGCTGCCGGTCGGTCGCCCGCGGGTCCGCGCCGACCCTGGTCAGCTCCTTGAGCGCGACCAGCTCGTCGATCCGGTCGACGTGCGTCTCCGGTTCCCGGACACTCGTCATGGTCTCCCCAATCCCCCGGTGGGCCCCTCAGCCGAGCAGGGTGCCGCCGCTGGCGTCGATGAACGCGCCGGTGATCCAGCGCGCGTCCTCGGTGGCCAGGAACGCCACCACGTTCGCCACGTCCTGCGCCTTCGCGACCTGCTTGAACGCCGACAGCTGCGACATCGCCTCGACCACCTCGGGGATGTCGAACACGGGGCTGCCGTTGTCGGTGATGCCCGGCGCGACGCTGTTCACCGTGATGCCGCGCGGGGCCAGGTGGCGCGCCATGTGCAGCGTGAGCTGCTCCAGCGCCCCCTTGCTCATCGAGTACGCCACCTGCTCGGGGTTGGCGACCCGCGTGACGCCGGACGAGATGTTGATGATCCGCCCGTTGTCGGCCAGCAGCGCCGACGCGCGCTGCACGATGAAGAACGGCGCCTTGGCGTTGACCGCCACCAGCCGGTCGAAGTCCTCCGGCGTGACGTCCTCGGGCGCGAGGCCCGCCGCGGTCTGCGCCGCCGCGTTGTTCACCACGATGTCCAGCTCCGTGGTGCCGGTGCGCTCGCGCAGGCCCTGCTCCAGCCCGAGGAACAGCTCGTGCACGTCGCCGGGCACGCCCAGCTCGGCCCGCACGGCGAACGCCCGGCCGCCGTCCTTCTCGATGAGCGCCACGGTGTCGGCGGCGGCCTCGTCGTTGCTCGCGTAGTGGACGGCGACGAGGGCGCCCTCCTCGGCCAGCCGCTGCGCGGTGGCCCGTCCGATGCCCCGGCTGCCGCCGGTCACCAGCGCTGTCTTGCCTTCGAGCTTGCCCATCCTGGTACTCCCCTGTGGTGTGGTCGTCCGTGGTGCGGGCGCGTCGCCGAGGCCGCTGACCATCCCGGCGAGGTGCGCGCGCACGGCGTCGAAGCGCATCAGCTCGCCGAAGACCTCGCGCAGCGGCTCCACCTCGGGTCCGCCGAGCAGCAGCAGCGCCTGCGCCCGGATGTTGGTCAGGGTCCGCGCGCCCACCGCGCGCCGGACGGCGTCGTAGTGCTCCAGCGGGCCGTCGTCGTCGCCCGCCAGCCGGGCCAGGAGCCGCTGCCCGAGTTCGGCGGCGTCCTGCAGGCCGAGGTTGAGCGCCTGGCCGCCGACCGGCATCTGCCGGTGGGCGGCGTCGCCCGCGAGCAGCACGCGGCCCAGCCGGTAGCGGGCCGCCTGGCGGCTGGTGTTGCCGAACGCGTTGAGCCACACCGGCCGGCCGCCGCCGATGTCCTCGCCGGTGACCTCCGCCCACGCCCGCACCACCTCGTCGAACGTCGGCGGGCCGGTGCGCGGCGCCGGCGTGGAGCCGAACACGTGCACCATCACGCGGGTGCTGCCGTCGGGCCAGCGGTGGGCGGTGGCCAGGCCGTTCGGGTGCCGCTCGAACCGCCGGTCGGGGACGTCGATGCCCGCCACGTCGGCCCGCAGCATCTCCAGCGTGGCGTCCCGGCCGGGGAAGTCGAACCCGGCCAGCTCGCGCACGCCGCTCTCCTCGCCGTCGCAGCCGACGAGGTAGGCGGCGGTGATGCGGTCCGCGCCGGCGACCGCGACGACGTGGTCCTCGCGCTGGTGCAGGCCGGTCAGCTCGTGGCCGCGCAGCACCCGGGCGCCCAGCCTGGTCGCGCGTTCCCCGAGCACCCGCTCCAGCACGGCCTGCGGGCACTTCCACTGCCCCGCGTAGCGGTGGCCGGGGTCGGCCGCGGTCAGGTCGAGCCGGATGCCGCCGAAGTGGCCGGGACCGCCCGGCGGCAGCGCGCCGAGCGCCTCCAGCACGCCGCGCTCGGCCAGCACGTCCATGGTGCGGGCGTGCAGGGTCGAGGCGCGGGACTCGGTGGTGGGCTCGGTCAGCCGCTCCAGCACGGTGACCCGCGCGCCCCCGGCGCACAGGTCGCCCGCCAGCAGCAGCCCGACCGGACCCGCCCCGACCACGACGACGTCGGTGTCCATCGCGTCAGCGCCGCGCTTCCGCGTACGCCTTGGCGTGGTTGAGCGTCGCCCGGCTGTTGTTGCCCAGCGCGTCCCGGATGAACGCCCTGGCCTCGGCCACGCCCGCGTCCGGGCCGAGCACATTGGCGATGTTGTCGGCGTTGATGACCACGGTGTGCTGCGAGGACGCCGTGGTGACGCCGTGCTCGTCCTCCTCGAACGTCCAGTAGCCGGTGTGCAGGCTCATCAGCGCGGGCAGGGTCGTCTGCTTGTAGGCGATCTTGTGGTGCGGAAAGCAGACCCGGACCGACTCGGTGGTGTGCGAGGAGCCGTCCTTGGTCAGCGTCTCCATCCGCAGCACCTGCAGGCCCGGGGTGTCCTCGGTCAGCGTCACCGACGCCACGTGCGGCAGCCGCTCGGTCCACCGGCCGGCGTCGTTGACGAAGTCGTAGAGGTCCTTGGCCGCGCCCTCGACCGTGACCGAGTCCACGAAGGACAGCGTCAGCTCCGCGGTGCGGGTGGCCAGCTCGACGTTGGCCTTCAGCGACGGCAGCTCGGCCTTGCTGTTGCGGTCCACCGCCTCGTCGATCCACTTCAGACCCTCCGGGTCGTCGTCGATCGCGCGGTAGGTGTGCAGCAGCCGCAACCGGGTCTGCTCGCCCTGCGGCTCGATGACCCACGTGCCGCTCATCTCGGCCACCGGCGGCGACGACACCTCCTGGGCGAAGGTGATGCGCAGGTTGTCCGGGTCCAGCTCGCGGCGCGAGGTCCAGTTCTTCGGCTCGCCGTTGGCCGTGGCCCAGATCCGGATGCGCTCGCGGTCGCCGTCGCGCTCCAGGTAGTCCACGTACACCGAGGGCGGGAACAGCCTGGGCCAGTTCTCCACCTCGGCGAGCATGCGGTAGACGTCCGCGGGCGGTGCCTGCACGGTGATCTCGTGCTCGACCTCGCGGACGGGGAATCCGGTCATCGGTGTCCTCCTCGGTCGGGACTGCTCAGAAGTTGCCCAGGCCGCCGCAGACGTTGAGCGCCTGCGAGGTGATCGACGCGGCGGTGTCCGAGGCCAGGTAGCCGACCAGGCCCGCCACCTCCTCCGGGGTGGAGTACCGGCCCAGCGGGATCTTGGCGGTGAACTTCTCCAGGATCGCGTCCTCGGAGGTGTTGTAGGCCGCCGCGTAGCCCTGCCGGACCCGTTGCGCCATCGGCGTCTCCACGTACCCAGGGCACACCGCGTTGACCGTGATGCCGGTCGGCGCCAGCTCGTTGCCCAGCGCCTTGGTGAACCCGACCACGCCGTGCTTGGACGCCGAGTAGGGCGCGCCCAGCACCACGCCCTGCTTGCCCGCGGTGGAGGCGATGTTGATGATCCGGCCGCGGTCCTTGGCCCGCATGCCACCGGCGTTGAGCACCTCGCGGGTCACCCGGAACACGCTGTTGAGGTTGGTCTCGATGACGTCCTCCCACAGCTCGTCGGCGATGTCGGCGGTCACGCCGCCGCCGCTGCGGCCCGCGTTGTTCACCAGCACGTCGATCGGGCCGAAGCGGTCCACCGCGGCCCGCACCACGCGGGCGACGTCCTGCTTGTCGCGCACGTCGGCGGTCGTGCCGTCGACGTCGAAACCCTCGTCCTGCAGGTCCTTGATGGTGCGCAGCAACGCCTCCTCACCGCGGGCGCACAGGAAGACCCGGTGCCCCTGCTCGGCGAGCAACCGCGCGGTGGCCAGGCCGATACCGCTCGTCGCGCCGGTGACCAGCGCGACCTTTCCGTTGTCGGTCATGGGAGGTCCTTCCGGCTCAGACCGCCTGGGCGGCGAGGTGGGAGTTGACGAGGTCGATCAGGGCGGCCGGGGTGCGCGCGTCGGCCAGCGCGTCCTCGTCGAGGGAGATGCCGTACTCGCGCTCGATGCGGCCGCCGGTCTCCAGCAGCGCCAGCGACTCGTAGCCCAGCTCCTCGAAGTCGCTGTCGGCGATGTCGCCGTCGAGGTCGACCGCCTCGTCGGCGCCCGCGCCCTCGCGGAGGATGCGCTTGAGGTCTTCGATGGTGAACTTCCGGGACATCGTGGGTGGTCCTTTCGGCAGTCTCAGGACGGGTCGGGCGCGCGCACGACCACCGCGGAGTTGAAGCCGCCGTGGCCGCGCGCGATCACCAGCGCGGCCCGCAGGTCCGCGCGGCGCGGCGCGCCGGTCACCAGGTCCAGCTCATAGCGCTCGGCCGGGTTCGCGTTCACCGTCGGCGGGATCACGCCGTCGCGCAGCGACAGCAGCGCGGCGGCCAGGTCCAGCGGCGCGGCCCCGGAGTACAGCCGCCCGGTGCCGGTCTTCGGCGCGGTCACCGGCACGCCGCGCGGGCCGAAGACCTTGGTGATCGCCTCCGCCTCGGCCCGGTCCAGCTCGGGGACGGCGGCGGCGTCGGCGTACACGACGCCGATCTCCTCGGCCACGGCGCCGGCGTCGGCCAGCGCCCGCTGGATCGCCTTCTGCAGCGTCGGCGCGCGGTCCCGGCCCGGCGCGGGGTCCATGGTGGACGCGTGCCCGGCGATCTCGCCGTACACGCGCGCACCGCGGGCGGCGGCGTGCTCCCCGTCCTCCAGCACCAGCAGCGCGCCGCCCTCGCCGGGCACGTGGCCCGCGGCGTCGTCGTCGAACGGCAGGTAGGCGCGCCGGGGGTCGTCGCGCTCGCTGAGCCGGCCGCTGGTGAGCTGCGCGACCCAGCCCCACGGGCAGATCGACGCGTCCACCGCCCCCGCCAGCACGGCCGACGTGCCGTTGCGGATCTGGCGGCGCGCCTGCGCCACCGCGTCCAGCCCGCCCGCCTGGTCGCTCACCACCACGCTGCTCGGGCCGCGCAGCCCGTTGCGGATGGAGATCTGGCCGCTGTTGACCGCGTAGAACCAGGCGAACGACTGGTAGGCGCTGACGTACTGGCCGCCCTTGCTCCACAGCGCCTTCAGCTCGTTCTGGCCGAACTCGAACCCGCCGGAGTGGCTCGCGGTGATCACGCCGATGTCGTAGTCGGGCAGGTCGGCCGGCGTCAGCTCGGCGTCGGCGAACGCCCAGTCGGCCGCCACCAGCGCGAGCCTGGTCATCCGGTCGGTCTGCGGCAGCAGCCTGCCCGGCAGGTGGTCCTCGGCGACGAAGTCGCGGATCTCGCCCGCCAACCGGGCCGGGTAACCCGAGGCGTCGAACCGGGAGATCCGGTCGACCGCGCCGACGCCCGCCAGGGTGTTGGCCCAGTAGGCGTCCAGGCCGAGCCCGGTCGGCGCGGCCACGCCCAGTCCCGTCACGACCACGCTCACGGCCGCACCCGCCCCGGGTCGGCCAGCACCACGGCGCTCTGGAAGCCGCCGAAGCCGCTGCCGACCGACAGCACCGCGTCGGTCTTCCAGTCGCGCGCGACCAGCGGCACGTAGTCGAGGTCGCACTCGGGGTCGGGGTGGTGCAGGTTCGCCGTCGGCGGCACCACGTCGTGCTGCATGGCCAGCACCGAGGCGGCGACCTCGATGGAGCCGATGGCGCCGAGCGAGTGGCCGACCATGGACTTGATCGAGCTGACCGGGACGCGGTAGGCGTGCTCGCCCAGGCTGCGCTTGAACGCCGCCGTCTCGTGCCGGTCGTTCTGCCTGGTGCCCGACCCGTGCGCGTTGACGTAGTCGATGTCCTCCGGGTTGAGCCGCGCCTGCGCCAGCGCGACCCGGATCGCCTCGGCCATCTCCCGGCCGTCCGGCTTCAGCCCGGTCATGTGGAAGGCGTTGGAGCGGGTGGCGTACCCGGCGACCTCGGCGTAGACCTTCGCGCCGCGGGCCCGCGCGCTCTCCAGCTCCTCCAGCACGAACACCGCCGCGCCCTCGCCCAGCACGAACCCGTTGCGGCTCGCGTCGAACGGCCGCGAGGCGTGCTCCGGGTCGTCGTTGCGGGGCGTGGTGGCCTTGATCGCGTCGAAGCAGGCGACGGTGATCGGGGAGATCGGCGCGTCCGTGGCGCCCGCGACCATCACGTCCGCCGAGCCCTCGCGGATCACGTCGGTGGCGTAGCCGATGGCGTCCAGGCCGGACGTGCAGCCGGTGGAGACGACCGTGCTCGGGCCCTCCGCGCCGACCGCCCACGCGACCTCGGTCGCGAACGAGCTGGGTGCCAGGTAGTTGTACAGGTGCGGCACGGCGTACCGGTGGTCGACCAGCTCCAGCCTGCCGCCGTCGCTGACCGTCCGGTACTCCTGGTCCAGGCCCATCGTCGCGCCGACCGCGCTGCCGATGGTCACGCCGACCCGGTCGGGGTCGACCGAGGAGAACTCCAGGCCGCTGTCGTCCACCGCCTGGCGGGCGGTGACGACGGCGAACTGCGCGGCGCGGTCCATGCGCCGGACCTCCTGCGGGCTGAGGCCGTGCAGCTCGGCGTCGAAGTCGACCTCGGCCGCCACCTGCGAGCGGAACGGCGACGGGTCGAAGAACGAGATGCGGCGGGTGGCGGTGCGACCCGCGGTCAGCAGGTCCCAGAAGTTCTTCACGCCCGGTGAACCGGGGGCGGTCACGCCCACCCCCGTGATCACCACTCGACGGTTGGTCACGGTGTGCTCCAGTGGTAGAAGCGGCTCGCCATCGCGTCCGCGGGCGAGCGCCACGTCTTCGGGTCGTAGGCCTCGATGAACGGCTTCAGGTCGTCGCTGATCCGGATGAAGCGCGGGTCGCTCTTGGCGTCCTCGATGCGCTCGCCGCCGTTGTCGTCGTCGAAGTCCTGCAGGTGGAAGTACAGGCCGCGGTAGTGGAAGAGCTGGCGCCGCCGCGTGCCCATGCGGCCCGGCATGTCGCTCTGGTCGAACTCCCGGAACAGCGCGGCGACGTCACCGGCCGAACCGGGGTCCATCCGTGCCACGATCAAGGTGCTGTGCATCGCTCCTCCAGAGGTCAGCCGGTCGGCCCGAACCAGCGGTGCAGGGCCGACGGCAGGTCGTGGTGGCTGCCCGGGGCGGCCCAGGCCACGTGGCCGTCGGGCCGGACGAGGACCGCCGTGGTCCCGCCGGGCAGCTCGTCGGCCGCGGTCGCGGTGACGACGTCGATCCGGTCGGCCCAGGGAGCCGCCCGGCGGCGCAGGACGGCGTTGTCCGCCAGGTCGAGCAGGACGCCGCGGCCCGGGCGCAGCAGCTCGGCGCTGCTGGTCCGGCGGTTGCCGCGGGTCAGGTCCAGGTGGGGCACCCGCAGGCCCAGCAGCGGGTTCGTGCCGCCGCCCACGTCGTAGCGGATGTCCAGGCCGCTCACCCTGGCGGCGAGGTGGCGCTCCACCTCGGGGTACCGCAGCAGCTCGGTGAGCACCTCGCGCAGCGGCGCGACCTCCGCGCCGCCGAGGATGAACATGCTCTGCGCGCGGGTGTTGACCAGCAGTTGCCTGCCGACCTCGTGCCGCTCGCCGTGGTAGGTGTCCAGGAGGGACAGCGGTGCGGTGCCCTTGACGACGGCGGCGAGCTTCCAGCCCAGGTTCACCGCGTCCTGGATGCCGGTGTTCATGCCCTGCCCGCCGGCCGGGAGGTGCACGTGCGCCGCGTCGCCGGCGAGCAGCACGCGGCCGCGTCGGTACTCGGTGACCTGCCGGGCCGCGTCGCCGAACGCGCTGACCCACACCGGCTCGGCGTTCGAGATGTCGGTGTCGGTCAGCCGCTTCCACACCTCCGCCACCTCGGCGAACGCGGGCGGGCCGCCGCGGCGGCGCGGCGGGGTGCCGCGCTCGCCGACGATGACGCGGGTGGTGCCGTCGGGCAGGCGGGCGGTCATCACCATGCCGCCGGGCACCTGCTCGCCGATCATGCGCGGCTCGATGTCGATGCCGCGCAGGTCGGCCATGAGCAGCTCGGTGGTGGCGTCGGTGCCGGGGAAGTCGAACCCGGCCAGCTTGCGCACGGTGCTGCGGCCGCCGTCGCACCCCACGAGGTAGCGGGTGCGCAGCGTCTCGGACGTGCCGCGCACGTGCACGGTCACGCCGTCGGCGTCCTCTTCGAACCCTACGAGTTCGACGCCGCGCCGCACGTCCGCGCCCAGTTGCCGCACCCAGCTCTCCAGCACGGCCTCGGTGCGCGACTGCGGCACCGTCTTGGCCGACTCCCGGGCCGCGCCGAGCACGCCCAGGTCGAGCGGGATGCCGCCGAAGTGCCCGAACGTGCCGGTGGCGATCTCGCCGAAGCGCGGCAGCAGGCCGCGCTGGTCGAACACCTCCATCGTGCGGATGGTGAACCCGATGCCGCGCGACTCGCCGGTGCGCTCGGGCAGCCGTTCGAGGACCACCACGTCGACGCCCGCCAGGCGCAGCTCGCCGGCCAGCATGAGTCCCGCGGGCCCCGCGCCCACGATGACGACCGATGCGTACACAGTCCCCTCCCCAGGGGTGGAAGGCTTCATTCGGAGAGCCGGCAGACGACGGCACCGGCGGCGATCGCGTCGCCCGGCTTCGCGGTGAGACCGCGCACGACCCCGGCGCGGTGGGCGAGCAGCGGTTGCTCCATCTTCATCGCCTCGACCACGAGGACCAGGTCGCCCGCCTCGACCCGGCTGCCCTCCTCGACGGCGACCTTCACGGCGGTGCCCTGCATGGGCGAGACCAGCTCGTCGCCCGTCGCGGCGGCCTTGCGCGCCGCCGCGCGCGGCTTGCGGACCGCGGTGGCGGCGGTCCCGCGCGACGCGGCCGACAGCGACGGCAGCGACGGCAGCGACACCTCCAGCCGCCTGCTGCCCACCTCGACCACCACCGTCTCGCGGGGCACGGCGCCGGGCTCGTCCTGCGGCTCGCCGTCGTAGGGCGGCACCCGGTTGTCGAACTCGGTCTCGATCCACCGCGTGTGCACGGCGAACGGCTCGCCGGCGAACGCCGGGTCGACCACGACGGCGCGGTGGAACGGCAGCGTGGTCGGCACGCCGTCGACCCGGAACTCGGCCAGCGCCCGGGCGGCCCGGCGCAGCGCCTGCTCGCGCGTCGCGCCGGTGACGACCAGCTTGGCCAGCATCGAGTCCCACGCGGGCCGCACCACCGTGCCGCCCTCCACGCCGGAGTCCAGCCGCACGCCCGGCCCGGACGGCGGTTCGAACCGGGTGACCGTGCCGGGCGCGGGCAGGAAGCCCCGCCCCGGGTCCTCGCTGTTGAGGCGGAACTCCAGGGAGTGCCCGCGCGGCGCGGGGTCGACGGCGTCGAGCCGCTCGCCCCGGGCGACCCGGAACATCTCCCGCACCAGGTCGACGCCCGTGACCTCCTCGGTCACCGGGTGCTCGACCTGCAACCGGGTGTTGACCTCCAGGAACGAGATCGTGCCGTCCCGGGCGACCAGGAACTCGCAGGTGCCCGCGCCGACGTACCCGACGTGCGACAGGATCGCCTTGGACGCCCGGTACAGCTCGGCGTTCTGCTCCTCGGTGAGGAACGGCGCGGGCGCCTCCTCGACCAGCTTCTGGTGGCGCCGCTGCAACGAGCAGTCCCGGGTGGAGACGACCACGACGGTGCCGTGCCGGTCGGCCAGGCACTGCGTCTCCACGTGCCGCGGCCGGTCCAGGTAGCGCTCCACGAAGCACTCGCCGCGACCGAACGCGGCGGTGGCCTCGCGCACCGCCGACTCGAACAGCTCGGGGATCTCCTCGCGGCTCCGGGCCACCTTCAGGCCCCGGCCGCCACCGCCGAACGCCGCCTTGATCGCGATCGGCAGCCCGTGCTCGTCGGCGAACGCGACCGCTTCCGCCGGACCGGCCACGGGCGCCGGCGTGCCGGCGACCAGCGGCGCGCCCACCTCGCGGGCGATCCGGCGGGCCTCCACCTTGTCGCCGAGTGCCCGGATCGCGGCCGGTGACGGCCCGATCCACGTCAACCCGGCGTCGAGGACCGCCTGGGCGAAGTCCGCGTTCTCGGACAGGAAGCCGTAGCCGGGGTGCACCGCGTCCGCGCCCGAGTCCCGTGCGGCGGCGAGCACCTTGCCGATGTCCAGGTAACTGGTCGCCGGGGTGTCGCCACCCAGGGCGAACGCCTCGTCGGCCAGCCTGACGTGCGGCGCGTCCCGATCGGGATCGGCGTACACCGCCACGCTTCGCAGTCCCTCGTCGCGGCAGGCGCGGGCGACGCGCACCGCGATCTCGCCGCGATTGGCGATCAGCACTTTCCGCACGGTTGGACCCCCATCCCCGTTTCGAACCGCTGCCCGTTCGCGGGCAGCGTTCGACCGCACCCGGAAAAAATTCCGGGTAAATGTGCCCGAACGGTCAGAGCGAGCCGTTGTCCCGCATGTTCTCGGCGATCCGGCGCAGCACGTCGTTGGCCGCCAGGAACTCCTCCTGCGTGATACCGCGCAACTGCTTCTCGGCGTGCGCGTTGACCAGCACCTCGGCGCTCGCGTGGGCGGCGGCGCCCGCGTCGGTCGAGGTGATCGCGTCGCCGTCCAGCACGGCCCAGCCGCGGGCGGCGAAATCCTCGACGACCGGGCGGTAGGACCGCTCGCGGTCGGCCACGAGGAACGGCGCGAACGCCTCGTCGATGCCGGACACCGTGCGGACGCCGATGTGGATGGCGTGCAGCACCTGCCACTGCCTGCGGTTGAGCCCCACGTCCCGCAGCGCGGTGGTGGTGGCGGCGTCGAACGCCTGGTGCAGCAGGAGCAGCCAGTAGCCGATGCGCTTGGTGGTGTTCTGCTGGAGCATGACCCTCCCCCTGGCGTGGTCGCGGCTAGCGGCCGTGACCGCGGTCGTACGGGATCACCCAGAACGGGGTGAGCGTGATCCGGTCGAACAGCCAGCGGCCGTCGACCAGGGCGTACTCGTCGGCGAACCGGCCCGCGACCAGGTAGGTCTCCTTGTCGAAGACGACCTTCTCCTCGAAGAAGCACACGCCGGTCGCCCGGTCGCCCGCCAGCTCGACGTCGTGCCCGTGCACGAACTGCTTGACCAGCACCCCCGACGCCACCGGGTTGTCCGCGTCGATCCGCGCGGGCAGCCCCGCGAAGTACTCGGCGATGGCGGCGCGCCCGTCGGCCCGGCCCACCTCGCCGTAGTCCAGGTGCGCGTCCTCGGTGAACAGCTCCCCGACGCGGTCCCACGCGTCCTCGTTGATCAACCGGGGCAGGCGGTTGCGCAGCTCGTGCAGCGCGCGGACCTGCTCCAGCTCGTGGACCCGGGCCGCGAGGACCTTCACCTGCGTTGCCAGATCGGGCTCTCCGGACATGGCGCACGAAACCCTTCGTCGCATTTGCGATCCGTACCGCGGTTCCGATCACGGCGGCTTCCGCGGAATTCCCGGCGGCGGACCGGCTTCATTCTTGCGAGATTGATGCTGGCACGGCCGCTTCCGGACCGACAAGGTCCGCCCCCGGATACTACGGTCGACCCGCAAACTCGCCGGCGAGGATTTGTGACACGCGTCACCGCCCCCCGTCACCGAATGCGACGAGGGGCGGCCGGTGTGGTGCCTCAGAGGTGGGCCTGGAGCACGGCGCGCAGCTCGTCGCGGCCGGTCACGCCCAGTTTTTCGTACGTGTTGGAAAGGTGGAACTCCACCGTGCGCAGGGCGAGAAAGAGTTTCGTGGCGATCTCTCTGTTGGAGTAGCCTGCGACCACCAGTTCGGCGATGCGCGCCTGCTGCCGGGTCAGCGCCGGCCGGCGCGGCGGCGCGGCCACGGCGGCCAGCGCCCGCTCCGCGAGCTGCGCCCGGTGCGGGTTGCCGGTCTCCCGCGCCAGGGCCAGGGCGCAGTGCAGCCGCTGCCGCGCCGCCACCACGTCACCGCGCGCGGACAGCCGGATGCCCAGCTCGTAGTGCGCGCGGCCCAGCTCGGGCCACGCCTGCGCCAGCTCCAGCAGCTGCCCGGCCTCGCTGAGGCGCTCGATCTCCTGGCCGTCGGCGTCCACCACGGCCAACGCGCACAGGGCGCGCCCGACCGTGCGCGACTCGCCCCACGACACGGCCGCCTCGTACTCCTGCCGGGCCAGCGCCACGGCCAGCTCGTCACGACCGGCGGAGAACGCCGCCAGCGCCGCCTCGCTGCGCCACGGCAGCACCGCCGGGTTCGCCACGCCCCGCGCGATCAGGTCCCGGCCGCACATCAGGTACTGCGCCACGGCGAGGCCGGGCCGGCCCTCCGCCATGGCCACCGCGCCGCGGGCGGCCAGCAGCACCGGGCGGCACCCGATGCCCGAGTCCATCGCCTCGTCCACCCGGTGCTCGTGGGCCAGTTCGCGGGCGCGCTCCACGTCGCCGCACTCGGCCAGCAGCTCCACCGCCCACCCGACGGCCACCATCCGCGTCTCCAACGGCACGGCGGGCGCCGTGAGCGGGCCGAGCAGCGCGTGCGCGCGCTCCACGTCGCCGAACAAGCGGGCGATGCGCGCCTGGAGCAGCGCCACCACGCCGGAGACCTCCGGGCGGCCCGCGTTGAGCAGGCTGTGCTCGTCGGCGGCGACCAGCTCACCACCGTAGATCAACGTCGACAGCGCCCGGGCGACGCAGACCTCCCGACTGCGGCAGGACTCGTCCTCCAGCGCCTCTTCGGCGCAACGCATCGCGCCCACCCAGTCCCGTCCGAGGACGAGCAGGCGCAGCGCTCGGTCGGCCGCGCACGCCGGCCCGGCGGCCACGTCGCCGTGCCCGACCGGCACGACCTCCTCCTCCCCCAGCGGCAGGAACGCGTCGAACAGCGGGGCGTCCCTGCTCCCGCGAGTCCACGGCCGATCCGCCGAATGCCCCATTCCGGCCCCCTAGTGACGTCCCCGCAGCACCGTCTCACCCCGACGGCCCATCCACCGAAAATGGTCACGCTCGGTCAAAGCACCTGTCACCCACGGTAGATCCATCCCATTCCAATATCCAGGGCAATCACCGCGCCCCTACCACGATCACACCAGGGCCCTGTGAACGGGTGCGCACCGCCCCGCGGTCGGTCAGGGCGTCGGGTCGGGACGCGCTTCGACGTGGGCGCGGACGGCGTCGACGGCGCGGACGCCGAGCACCTCCTCGACCGCGTTCGCCGCCGCGTGGCAGGTGCGGAAGCGCTGGAACGGCGTCAGGCCCAGCCTGCCGACCTGGAGGTGGGCGCAGTTGAGCAGGAACCGGTAGGTGAGGAAGCCGGGGTCGCGGCGGAGCGCCTCGCGGTGGGCGCGGTCGCCGAGCGGCAGGGCGTGCACCGGGGCGGCGGGCGGCTCGACGGGCGGTGGGAAGACCAGGCCCCGCTCGACCAGCGGCCGGGCGCGGCGGCCGTGCTCCCGGCACAGGGCCGCCCACCGGCGCGCGTACGGCGTGCGGTCGACGCCTCCGCCGAGCGTGGCCAGCACCGCCCTCGTCCGGGCGGTGAACGCCTCGCGACGGGACTCGTAGTGGGCGTCGAACGCGGCGCGCACGGCCTCCGGGTCGCGGCAGGAGCGCAGGAAGGCCTCGGCGTGCGAGCGGTAGGACGCGAAGCCCGCCGCCACGGGCGGTCGCGCGGCCGCCGTGGTGGCCAGCATCAGCTCCAGCGCGATCAGCTCCTTCGCGTCGGCGCCCGCGCGGACCTGCTCCAGCATCCGGAAGAGCGGTTGCGTGCCGGCCGAGGCGAACTCCGCCATCAGCTCGCCGACCTCCGGGCTGCGGATCACGTGCGGCCGGGCGTCGTAGGGCTGCTCGTGGATCGAGTTGTCGGGGAACCACGGGGTGAGCGGGCCGCGTTCCCGCTCCCGGCGGGCCAGGAAGCGGTGCTGCGCCAGCTCGTGCTCCAGGTCGGGCACGGCGGTCGAGGGGTGTGCCGCCAGGTAGCCCCCGACGACGGTGTCGACGCGCGGCCGGACCACGCGCGCCCAGGTGTCCGGGTCGGTCCTGGCGAACAGGCGCAGGTGCGGTCCCCGGAGCCAGTGCCGGGCCAGGTGCAGACCGTCCACCCGGGACCGGACCTGTTGGAACAGCGGGCGGACCGCGTCGAGGATCAGCCGGTCCACGTCCGGCTCGTGGAAGTGGACGTGCACGCAGTGCCAGCTCGTGCGGGAGCCCTGGTGTTCGGTCGGGACGGTCACAGCGGTGCCACCTCGTCGTGGGGTTCGGGCGGTGCGCGGGCGGTGGGGCGGCCGGGCACGCCGGCCACCCGGCTGTTCGCGGTGTGCGGTGTGCGTTGTGCGTTGTGCGTTGTGCGTTGTGCGTTGTGCGTTGTGCGTTGTGCGGCAACGGTTTCCGGGCGCGCCTGGGCCGCGACCACCGATCAGGCGACGACCTCGCAGCCGCCGCAGTCGAGGTCCCCGCACGAGGCCCCCAGCTCCGTGACGCCGTACCCCTGGGTCAACTCCTCGGCACCGACGGCGGGCACCGCGCCGATCGTCCCGGCAGCGAGGTCGTCGAGGTCGGGCACGGGCTCGGGCTCGGGGACAGTCATGAGGCCACTTCCGGTGATCGGGTTGTCGTTGCGCCCGAACGCGTCGCGGGCACCTCGCCCAGTGCAGCACGGCCGAACCGCCCAGCCGCGGGAAACCACCCGTGCGGGTTGCCGCCTCCGGCCACCCCGGGGCACACCGCGCGTTGGGCGCCGTCGCGCCTCCGCGCCACGGCTTCACCTGGCCGTGGCGTCGCGTTGCCGTGCGGTGCGCCACGGCGGGTAGCCCGAGCGGTGGGGTGACCGTCGATCCGGGTCGGGAAATCCCCGGTAGGAGGAAGAGCGGGGGCGCCTCGCGGACCGCTCCGGACGCGTGAGCCGCCGGCGGGCACCTCCCCGCCCCCTGGGGTCGGGGACGGACGGGCGGCGGGGCGGGACGAGCACCCACGATGTGGACCGTCCGATCGGGACGTCCGGGAGCACCGGCCACCAGCCGTCCGGGGGACAGCTCTCCGGGTGACCGGGGACCCGGCGAGCACCCCGGCGGGTGGTCGTGAAGCCCCTCCCACATGGTGAGCCTCCTTGGCCCGACCGGGCACCGGGTGCCAGCATCGAGGACATGCCCACCTGGTCCGCGCTCGACGTCACCCGCCCCCTGACAGGGCCCTTGACGTGCACAGATCCGGTCTCCCGATGACGGCCGCGGCACGCGGGTCGTCCGCACCCGCCCCGGGGGTCGGCGCACCGGAGTTCCGGCGGGTGTTCCGCCGCCACCCGGCGGGCGTCGTGGTGGTGACCGTCGACGCCGAGCGCGGCCCGGCCGGGTTCACCGCCACGTCGTTGACCTCGGTGTGCGCCGAGCCGCCGCTGGTGTCGTTCGGCGTCTCCTCCGGCTCCTCCAGCTGGCCGCACGTCCGCGACGCGCGCGAGGTCGTGGTCAACTTCCTGGGCGCCCACCAGGAGGAGGTCGCGCAGCGCTTCGCCACCAGCGGCGTCGACCGGTTCGCCGAGCCGACCCGGTGGCGTCGCCTCGCGGGCGGCCAGCCGGTGCTCGACGACACCGCGGGCTGGCTGCTGGCCGAAGTCGAGGCGCTCGTCCCGGTGGGCGACCACCACCTCGTGCTCGCCCGCGTCACGGCCACGGACCTGCGGGAGGCGACCCCTCCCCTGCTCTACCACGACGGCCGCTACCACTCGATCCGACACGGCGCGCGCTGAGCACCGGCCGTCGGCCGATGAGCTGAAAGCGCCGAAACGAGACGGTCATTTCCCGGCCGCTCCCCGGTAGGCCGAACAGGCCAGTCGGGATCACACCACCACGGGGGTGGGCCGGCCCGCGATCGTGCGGTTCACCAGGCCGATCCGCGCTCCCGGTCCGCGCTCGTCACCCTGCGGGGACGCCGACGAACGGCGGCACGCGACGGACCGTCACCGGTGGGCGCGCGTCTCGATTGCCTTGCCAACGCCGAACCCGCGACCGGACACTCCTGGGCGTTCCAGTGCCGGACACCGGGGTCGGGCCGACCACCGGCGTGGCCCCGGCACGTCGTCGACGCCGCCGCCGCGTCCCCCTCACCGGAGGTCCGGTCCATGAAACGAAGGCACCTGCTCGCCGCCGCGGTCGGCGCGCTGACCCTGACCGCCGCGGCGGTGCTCGCCGTCGGCACGGCGCAGGCCGACAGCGGCGTCAAGGTCATGCCGCTCGGCGACTCGATCACCGACGGCTTCAACGTGCCCGGCGGCTACCGCGTCGACCTGTGGCAGAAGCTCGTGGCGGGCGGTCGCACCGTCGACTTCGTCGGTTCGATGACCAACGGCCCGAGCAGCCTCGGCGACCGCAACCACGAGGGCCACTCCGGCTGGACGATCGCCCAGGTCGACAGCAACGTCACCACCTGGCTGCGCACCTACACCCCGCGCACCATCCTGCTGCACATCGGCACGAACGACATGTACGGCGGTGACCCGGGCGGCGCGCCGCAGCGGCTGTCGGCGCTGGTGGACCGCATCACCTCGCTGGCACCGGACGCGGACCTGTTCGTCGCGACGATCGTGCCGCTGGCGTCGGGCGACGCGACCGTGCGCGCGTTCAACGCCACCATCCCGTCGATGGTGCAGAGCAAGGTGAGCGCGGGCAAGAAGGTCCACCTGGTCGACATGTACCGGGCGCTGACCACCGCCGACCTCGCCGACGGCGTCCACCCCAACGCCGGCGGTTACTCGAAGATGGCCGCGGCCTGGTACAACGCGCTGCTGTCCGTGCCGGGCAGCGTCGGCGACCCCGGCACCACCACCACCACGACGACGACCACCACCACGACCCAGCCGGGTGGGACGGGGTGCGCGGCCACGTACCGCGTCGTCAACTCGTGGGGCGGCGGTTACCAAGCGGAGGTGAAGGTCGCCAACGCGGGCACCACCACGCTCAACGGCTGGACGGTCCGGATGACCCTGCCGCCCGGCCACGCGGTCGGCAGCCTGTGGGGCGGCGTGAACACCGGCACCAGCGGTGCGGTGTCGGTGCGCAACGCGCCCTACAACGGCACGCTGGGCAGCGCCGCGTCGACCACGTTCGGCTACGTGGCGAACGGCCCGAACACCACCCCGCCGTGCGAGGTGACCTGCACCAGCCCGTGACGGAGGTCGGTGCGCGGGTGGGCTTGGATCACCCCGGGTCCATCCCGCCCGCGCCCCCGGCGCCCTCCGGTGTGGACTCGTCCGGCGTGGTGTTGGCCGAGCCCGACTGCTCGTCGGCGTAGGTCGGCCGCGAGTGCTCGTCGGCGAAGTCCGGTTCCTCCTCCATCGCCGCCGCGGTGGTGGGGTCCGGTTCCGGTGTGCTCACGTCTGCCGTCCTTCCCGGGGCGCCGCGCGACACCGGGCCCTCCGACCGGGTGCCGCCCGTCATGGTGTATCCCTTCGCTGACGGCCCAAACCGGCAGGGGAGATCGTGCGCATCGGGGTGTTCTACGACGGGACGTGGTTCGCCTACCTCAGCGACTACTACGCCACCGCGCACCCGCGGGCGGCGCGGATCTCGCTGGACGGCCTGCACGACGCGCTGCGCTGGTACCTGCACACCAGGACCGGGACGCCGCTGCACGAGGTGCGACACGAGGCGCACTACGTGCGCGGGCGCATCGAGACGCCGGCGGCGTCCTTCGACGCGGCCCTGGCCGCCGCGGGCGTGGTCCGGCACGACCTCCCGCTGCTCGGCGGCAAGGAGAAGGGCGTCGACGTCCACTTCGCACTGGAGGCGTGGGAGCGGGCGACGACCGTGCCGCTGCACTGGGTCGTCCTGGTCACCGGTGACGCCGACTTCACCCCGCTGGCCACGCGGTTGACCGGTCGCGGCGTGGGCGTGGTGGTGCCCGTCGTGGACGACCGGTCGGCGGGCTCGCCGCCACCCGCCTGGATGCCGCGCACCGCCGCGCCGCTGCGGGCCGCCGCGACCTCCACGCCCTCGTTCGACGAGCTGTTCGCGCCCGCCGACCACCCCGGCTACCCGCTCGGCAGCCCGTTCGTGCGGTCCAGCGAGGCCGTGGCCTCACCCGCCGGCACGCCGCGCGGTCGCCGGCGCGGGACCGTGACGGGGTGGAAGCCGGGGCAGGCGCACGGTTTCATCACCGACAGCCGCGGCGGCTCGTGGTACGCCTCGCGCGACGACCTGCCCACCGGCGTCGCCATGCTGCCCACCGGCACGCCGGTGTCGTTCACCGGCTCGCCGGTGCCGTCGCCGGGCCGCAAGTACCCGCGCGCGGAGTCGATCAGGTTCGAGTGACCGGTGCGCGGGGGCGTCCCGCGCACCGGTCCGCGGTTCAGCTCGCGGTGCAGGTGGCCGTCGGCGCGGTGGTGGCGCCGCGTGACGTGGCCGTGAACCCGAACGCGGTGCTCGCGCCCGCGGCGAGGGCGCCGTTGTACCCGGCGTTGCGGGCCGTCACGGTCGACCCGCTGCTGGTGACGGTGGCGTTCCAGGCGTTGGTGACGGCCTGCCCGTCGGCGAACGCCCACGTCACGGTCCAGCCCTTGATCGCCGAGCGGCCCGCGGTGACCCGGACCTCGCCCTGGAACCCGCCCGGCCACTGGTTGGTGACCGTGTACGCGGCCGTGCAGGAGAGGCCGCCACCCGGAGTGGTGGTGGTCGTCGTTGTCGTGGTGGTGGTGGTGGTCGTGGTGGTCGTCGTCGGGCTGCCGTAGATGGTGGCTTCCTTCGCCGTGGCCTTGATGCCGTTGGCCCCGTTGAAGACGCGTTGGCCCCAGGTGGTGAGCCGGGCCGGGTCGAAGTCGGTCGCCAGGTCCAGGACCGGGTCGCTGTTGCCGCTCCACGACCACGCCAGGTAGCCCAGGCCCCGGGCCTGCGCCTCGCTGAGGATGGTCTCGTGGTCGACCTCGTTGGAGTTGAACCGCCAGCCGAACTCCCCGATGACCAGCGGCCAGTTGTTGGCCTTGAAGCGGTCGAGGTAGGCCACGATGCCGGTGGCGGTGTTGAACACCGAGTACATGTGGATGGACAGCACGGTGTTGCGCCGGCTGTCCGCGTCCAGGACCGCCTGGGCGTTGTCCCGCATGACGTACTGCCAGTCCTGGCCCCAGTTCGGCCCGTCGACCATCAGCAGGTGCTGGAAGCCGGCGGCGCGCAGCTTGCGGATCGCGTCGGCCGTCGCGGTGGTCCACCGGGCGGCGTCGACGTTGCCGATGGGCTCGTTGCCGATGTTGATGACGACGTAATCCTCCTGGCCGACCAGCGCGCTCTTCTGGCTGATCCAGTAGTCGGCCGCCTGGTCGAGCGACGCGGCCGCGGCCTCCTCGCCGTAGCCGGTGGTGTCGTGCACCTCCAGCACGCAGATCAGCCGGTTCTGCTTGCACAGGGCGATGACCTGGGGGACGTCGGTGGACGGGCCCCACCGCTCGCCGCTGCCGAGGACGACCCGGACGGTGTTCGCGCCCAGCGCCTTCACGTCGGCGAACGAGCTGGTCCGACCGGTGAACCAGACGTGCGGGTGGTTGACGCCCCGCATCACGAAGGGCTGCCCGTTGGCCTCCACGATCCCGGTGCCGCTGACGCGCAGGCCCACCGCCGCCCGGGCCTGCGGCAGGTCGATCAGCGCGAAGCCCGCGACGACGAGCAGCGCGGCTCCGATCATGGCGATTCTGCTTCTCATGGCTCCTCGACACCTCGTTGAGTCGATGTTCGTCCGAACCGTTCTGGGAGCGCTCCCAGCGAAGTTGTCACCGAGTGACGCCCGTGGAGGGCGCCATTAGTTTCTGCGGGGAACTAAACGAGCACGCTACGGTTGCCGCGATCGGCGCGTCAAGGACCGGGTTGCGCAACATTCGCGGTGCGTGACGATCCGGTCGCCGGATCACTGGGAACGATCCCAGACGCCCGCTATCGTCGAGCGGTGATCCCCGACGCCGGTGCCCCGCCCCCACCTTGGCCGCGGCTGACCGAGGTCGCGCGGGACGTCCTGCTGGAGGTGCTGGTCCACGGCCCGCTGTCCCGGGCCGAGATCGCCGCCCGGCTGCGCCTGTCCCGGCCGACGCTGACCCGCGTGACCAGGACGTTGGTGTCGCACGGCCTGCTGGTCGAGGGCGACACGAAACCGCGCGCCACCGCCGGCCGCCCGTCGGAGCTGCTGCACGTGCGCGGCCCGGCGCACCGCTTCCTCGGCGTGAAGCTGACCGCCGACCGGCTCTTCGCCACCGCGACCGACCTGACCGCCACCCCGCTCGCGACGACGGACGAGCCGCTGCCCTCCCGCGACCCGGACGAGGTGGTCGGCCGGATCGCCGACCTGGCCCGCCGGTTCCCCGGCCTCACCGGCATCGGGGTGACGCTGGGCGGGAACGTCTTCGACGGCCTCGTCACCCGGGACGAGTTCCTGGGCTGGACCGACGTGCCGCTGGCGCGGGCGGTGGCGCGGGCGGCGGGCGTGCCCACCGCGGCGGACAACGACGTGCAGGCGCTGACCGCGGCCGAGCACTGGTTCGGGCCGGGCGCGGGGCTGCGGTCGATGGCGGTGATCACCGTCGGCGCGGGCGTCGGCACGGGGCTGGTCGTGGCCGGCGGTCTCGTCACGGGCACGCACGGCCGGCCGCCGCAGTTCAGCCACACGCTGGTCGACGGCAAGGGCCCGCTGTGCGGGTGCGGTCGGCGCGGCTGCATCTCCAGCTACCTGATGACGCACGTGATGCTGCGCAGGCTCTCCGGCCGCCCGGGGTACGACGAGGCGTTGCGGCGGGTCCGCGCCGGCGACCCGGAGGCCCGGCAGGTGTTCGGCGAGGCCGGTTACGCGCTCGGCGTGCTCATCGGCACGGTCGCCAACGTCGTGGACCCGCAGAAGGTCCTGCTGACCGGCGACGGCCTGCCGCTGTACGAGGTGTCGGCGCCGCTCGTGCACGACGGCATCGAGGACACCTTCGAGGACGACCCGGCCCTGATCGACCTCGACGTGCGACCGTTCGACTTCAGCGAGTGGGCCCGCTCGGGCGCGGCGCTCGCCATCAAGGCCACGATCACGGGCACGATCACCGAGCCGGCCGCGGGGGAATCCCCCGCGCGCGGACCGCTCGGCGAAGGGGCGTGGCCCTAGGCGTTGCTCAGCAGCCCCTGGAACACCGCGCGCGCCTCGGGGCCGGGCCGGATGCCGAGGTCCGCGTCGAGGACCCGCGCCAGCCGGTGGTAGACGTCGATCGCGCCCACCCGGTCGCCCAGGTGGACCAGGGCGCGCATCAGCAGCACCTGCGACGACTCCCGGGTCGGGTGGGCGGACGCGTGCGGCGCGAGGAGGTCCACCGCCTCGTCCCACGAACCCAGCTCGGCCTTCGCGGTGGCCAGGTGCTCCACGGCCGCGACCCGGCGTTCCCGCCACAGCGCGGCCACCGCCGTGGCCGGGCCGGACGGCACCAGCCCCACCAGGCCGTCCACCGGCCACCCCGACAACGCGGCCGTCAACGTGCCGACCGCGCCCCGGGGGTCACCGCGCCGCAACGCCGTCACCCCGCAGCGCAGGAGGTCGCCCGCGCGCAGCACGTCCACGGCCTGGCCGGGCACGTCCAGCCGGTAGCCGTGGCCGACGTGCACCAGCAGCCGGGACAGGCCCGCCTCCACGGCGTCCAGGCACCGGCGCAACCGCGACGCGTACAGCTGGAGGTTCTTGAGCGCGCTGCGCGGTGGTTCCCGCTCCCACAAGTAGTCCACCAGGCGCTCGGTGGACACGGCCGAACCCGCGTCCAGCGCCAGCGCGGCCAGCAGCGTCCGCGACTTCACCCCGCCCGGCACGACGTCGCCCGACCCCGGCCCGCGCACCGCCGCACCGCCCAGCAGCCGGATGCCGACTCGCTGCCGCGCGGGCGACGTCGGACAGAGCGACACCCCGGTCCTCCCCACCTCGACCCCCTCAGCCACCGCACACGGTAGGTCGTGCCCCGAGGTGTCCGGCGGGATGCCGAACGCGCCGGACCACCACACGGCGCAACGCATACCGGACGTATACCGGCAGGTGGGAGCGTGCCGCCCGACGCCCGCACCGCGGGGAGGCACCCGATGGCACCGCACGATCCCGGTACGGAGAACCGCAACGCCGACCGCGTTGCCCTCCGGCGGCCTCGTCGGGTCCGGGGACGATCCCGGGCGGGGTCGGTCGGCACCACCCGACGCGGCGCGCCGGCCCGGTGCGCCGCACCCCTCGACGAAAGGACGTGACCGGTGGACCTCACCTTCGACGACTCGGAGCTGGACCTCGGCGACCTGGCCGTGACCGCGATGCGGGACGCCGTCGCGCTGCCGGAGACCGGCGCTTCGACGGCGGCCTGCTCGTGCAGCAGCACCTCGTGCTGCTGCTGCCAGCAGCCGCAGCTGCCCACCCAGGGCTGAGCCGAGCCGAGCCGAGCCGAGCCGGGGGCGTCCGCGCGGGCGCTCCCGGCCCACACCGAGGGGACACCGGATGGCCAGTGACCGCACCACCACCGAGCTCGCGCCGTACGCGCTGGTCCGGGTGGCGGCCCTGCCGCACCCCCGACCGGTCGGCTCGGACTTCCGGGCGCACCTGGACGCCGCCGTGCGGGCGCGGGCCCGGATCGCCGCCCTCGCGCCCGGGCTGGCCGACGCCCTGCACGACAGCGCGGCCGGCCACTCCCCCGGGTTCCACCGCGAGGTGGTGCTGCCGCTGCGCCGGGACGTGCACAACGGCCGCCCGCCGCGCCCGGCGGCCCTCGGCGCGTTGCCGGAGCGCGTGCCGTCGCTGGCGAAGTGGTTGGCGGCGCACGACGACCTGGCACGGGCGGTGGACGCGGCCCTCCTGGCGTGGCCGGGGCAACTCGCCGCGTCACGCCGGTGGCTCGCCGGCGTGTGCGCGACCGACGAGCTGCGCCGGGCGAGCGTGCTCACCGGCCCGGACCTGCTGCACGGCCTGGACCGCACGGCGCGGTTCGGCGGTGAACCGGACCGCAAGGCGCGCAAGGCCGAGCCGACCGTGCTGCGGTACGCGTTGCGCGCGACCGCCAAGACCAGCCCCCTGTCCTGGTACACGCACGTCGGTTGGGGCGAGTGGCGCGAGGGGCCGTGGCCGAGCGCGCCGCCGGTGTCGCACCCGGCCGCGCACCGCCTGCTCGTGACGAGGTTCCTGGCCGCGCTGGGCCCGCGGTTGCCGCACCGGCTCGCGCCCGCCCTCCGCGAGCGGGACGGGCGGCTGGTGTTCCGCCGGGACGTCCCGGTCGAGGGGGTCGGCCGGGCCGCGGTCGCGCGCGAGGAGGAGGTCGACGTCGCGGCGACCCGCCCGCTGCGGTTCGTGGTCGAGGCCGTGCGGGACGCCGGACCCGCCGGGCTGCCGCCGGACCGGGTCGCGGACGCGCTGGCGGCGAAGCTGACCACGCCGGGCGCGGCCGACGCGGCCCGCGCGTTCGTGGCCAGGACGCTCGACATCGGCCTGCTCGTGCCGGTGTCGCCGGTCCACCCGCAGGACCCCGACGCCGTGTCCGCGCTGGCCGCCTGGCTCGCGCCCACCGACCCCGACGCCGCCCGCGACCTCACCGCGCTCGCCGCGGCCACCGCCGCGTTCGCCGACGCCGACCCGCCGGCCCGCGCGGCGATCGTCGCCGGGCTCGCCGACCGCTGGCGCGACCTCGGCGACCGCGTCGGCGCGGACCTGACCGGCGTCACGCCCGTGGTGGAGGACGTGGTGCTGCCCGAACCGGTGCCCGTGCCACCGGGCGCGACCCCCGCGCTGTCCCGCCTCACGCCGCTGCTGGTGGCGTTCGACCAGCACGTGCTGCTGCGCCGGCTGATCCGCACCCGGTTCGTGGCGCGGTTCGGGGAGGGCGGCGTCGCCACGCTCGCCGACTCCGCCGCGGCGCTCTCCGGGGCGTGGCAGGAGTCGCTGAGCGCCGAGGGCCTGGACGACCCGGACGTCCGGGCGGTCGTGGAGGCGCGCGAGAAGCTGGCCGGGCAGGTGCACGACGGGGTGATCACCGACGACGTGCTGGACTCCGCCGCCGACCTGCTGCCCGCGTGGGCGACCCGCCGCGCCGGCTCGTACGCGTTCTTCGCCCAGCCCGCCCCGGACGGGCGGCTCGTGGTGAACCGCGTCTACGCCGGGTTCGGCAAGTACACCAGCCGGTTCCTCGACCTGCTGCCCGGCGCGCGCGAGGCCGTGACCCGCCAGGTGCGCCGGCACACCACCGACCCGGTGCAGTTCCGCCCGGTGCAGGGCTTCAACGCCAACCTGCACCCGTTGCTCGGCACGCGCGAGGTCGGCGAGGACGCCCGGTGGGCCGACCTGGCCGCCGACGACCTCGACGTGCGGCACGACCCCGCGACCGACGAGGTGCGGGTGACGCACCGGGGCGTCCCGCTCGACGTGCTGTACCTCGGTTTCCTCGTCCCGCTCGCCCTGCCGGACCGGCAGGCGCCGCTGTACTCCGACCTGCCGTGCGGTTGGGTCGACCTCGACCGGTTGCGCGTCACCACCACCGACGGCGGGGTGACCACCCGGGGCCGCCTGACCTACGGCGACGTCCTGCTGGCCCGCCGGTCCTGGGACTTCGCCGTGCCGCCGCCGGTCGGCGCGGAGGAGCGGGCCGCGCCGGACGTGGTCCGGCTGCGCGCCCGGCACGGCATCCCGGAGCACGTGTTCGTGGGACCGGACCAGGCGCCGTCCACCGCCGACGCCTACCACCGCGCGCTCACGGCCGGCAAGCCGCAGTACGCCGACCTGGGCGACCCGCTGCACCTGCGCTGTCTGCCCCGCCTGCTGGCGAGGTTCCCCGACGGCGTGCGGCTGACCGAGGCGCTGCCCGTGCCCGGCTCCGGCGGCCGGGTGGTCGAACTGATCGCGGAAACGTACTGGAGGGCTCCTTGACCGACGTCGTCTGCTACTACCACCACCCGGTCAAGGCCGCGCTGCTCCGCGAGGCCGTGCTGCCCGCGCTGGCGGAGGCGGAGCGCCTGGGCGCGACCGGGCACGTGGAGCGGCACTGGCTGCACGGGCCGCACGTGCGGGTGCGCCTGGCCGGGCCCGAGGTGGCCGCCGAACTCGTCGCGTCCTGGCTGCGCTCGTACGTCGCCGATCATCCATCCGTTGTGGACACGTCGACCGAGGAGCTGCTCGCTCGGGCGCGGCACAACGGGATCGCCGAGCTCGTGCCGCCGCCGTACGAGCCGATCCACCCGGACAACACCGTCGTGGTCGAGCCGACCGACCTCACCGCGTTGCGGCGGTCGCTGCTCTCCGACGCGCTGGTGGACCTGCGCGCCCGGTGCTTGCGGCTGGGCGTGCCCGCGTTGCGCGACGCCGTGGCCGCAGACGGCACGAGTCGGTCCCGCGTCCAGCTCGCCGTGGTCGCGATGGCGGCGCACGCGAGCCGGTTCCCGGCCGGGCTGGTCAACGGCTACCACTCCTTCCTGTCGCACCTGGAGGGGTTCCTGCTGCACGGCGACCCCGACGGCGTGCTGCGGTCCCGGTTCGACTCGGTGTGGGAGCGCAACGCCGACCACGTGGTCGCCACCGTCCGCGGGGTGGCCGAGGGCGGCGTCGCCACGCCGTGGGTCGCGTGGACCGAGGCGACCCGGGTCCTGGTCGAGGAGGCGTTCGACCGCGGCGAGCTGCCCACCGGGCACCCGGCGCACCTCGCCGAGCGCGCGGTGGAGCTGGGCGAGCAGGAGGCGATCCGGCGCTGGCGCCGCGACCGCGCCGACGGGATCAGCGACTACCACGCCGAGTTGGCGGCAGTCGACTTCGACCACCCGGACTACCGGCGGCCGGTGACCGTCTACCGCTTCGGGACGAACGTGCTCTACCTGCTGCTGGCCGTGTGCGACGTGACGCCGGTGGAGCGCTACCTCGCCGCGAGCCTGGTGGTGCGGGCGGCGCAGCGGATCGCCGGCACCGGGTGGCGCGCGCAGGTGGCGCGGATGGCGAAGGTGGCCCGGTGATGGACGGCCCGGTGATGGACGGCCCAGCGGTAGGCGGCCCAGTGGTAGGCGGCCCAGTGGAAGACAGCACAGCGGCAGGCAGCCCAGTGGCAGGCAGCACAGTGGTAGGCAACGCAGCGGCAGGCAGCACAGCGGTAGGCGGCCCGGTGACCGACGTGCTGCTGCGGTTGCGGCCGATCGTGCACGCCACGCCGACGGCGACCGGCCTGCACGTGCGGGGGTGGCGCTCCAGCTTCTCCCTGGACGGCGGCAAGGGCCTGTGGACGATCTGGGAACGCCTGGCCGGTCCGCTGGCCGACGGCGTGCCGCCGGAGCGGTTGGCCGTGCCGGAGAACGCGTCGCCGGCCGTGGCGCGGGCGCTGGAGCTGCTGATCGGCCAGTTGCACGAGCACGACATGCTGGTCGAGGTGCCGGCGTCGTGGGGTGGGGACGGGCCGCCCGGGGACATCGCGAGCTGGCTGGAGTCCGTGGCGGCCAGGCCGGTCGAGGCGTGGCGGCGGCTGCGTTCGGCGGTGGTCGTCGTCACCGGTGAGGGCGCCCTGGCCGGGCACGCGCGCCGGGCGCTGGCCGCCTCCGGCCTGGACGCCGTCGTCCGGCCCGGTCCCGGCCTGCTGGTCGAGGCCGGCGGGCACGCGGTGGCGGCCGGGTGCGCGGCCGACGTCGGGTTCGTGGTCGCGCCCGGCGGGGTGGCGGAGGTGTCGGCCGACGCGGTGGCGGTCGCGGCGCGGTTGGCCGGGGCTCCGGGAGAGCCGCCGGAGGTGCTGGCCGCGCTCGTCGCCTCGGCCGCCGCGCACCGGCTGGTGTGCGCGGTGGGCGGGATGCCCGACCCGTCGACGGAAGTGGTGGACATGTGGAGCGACGTGCCGGCCGCGGGTCCGCCGCACCAGGCCGTGCTGGTGGCGCGGGTCGACCCGCTGCGCGCCGAGTACCACCCGTGGCTGTCCGCGGTCCGGCCGCGGGAGCCGAACGGCACCCTGGTGGAGGTGCTGGGCGATCGGGAGCTGGGCCCGGTGCCGACCCCGTTGCCGGGGGAGCTGCCGCAGCTGCCGGTCAAGCTGGCCGCTTCGGGTGACGTGGTCGGTTGCGGGACCACCGAGCACGCCGCCCGGCTCGACGCCCTGCTGCGCGCCGCCCGTTCCCTCGCGCCGGGTGGTGCGGTGCTCGGCGCGGACCGCGTGCACGCGCTGGGGTTGGCCCTGCGCACGGCCGTGCGGCACCTGCCGGGGACCCCGGTCGCCGAGGAGTCCTGGGCCGGCGACCCGACCGCGCGGCGCTGGTGGAAGGCGGTGGTCCTGCGCTTCGCCCTGCCCGCCGAGGTCGAGGTGACCCGGCTCGGTCCGCGGGTGGTGCGCGCGGTCGTGCGGGTGGCCGGGGAGGAGCTGTCCTGGGCGGTCGAGGCGGAGCCCGCGGACGCGGTCGCCTTCGCCGCGCTGGCCGCCGCCGGACGGGCGCAGGCCGAGGGGGCACAGGCCCGGAGAACGCAGGCCGAGGTAGCACAGGCCGCGACCGGTGCCGGTCGGCACCCGGTCGTGGCCGCGGAACCCGCCGTGCTGTGCGGCGCCGCGCCGGTCGCCGAGCCCGACGGCGCGGCGGCTCCGTGGACCGGCCGCGACTGGCACTGGCCGTACGGGCTGCGGGCCGGCGAGGAGGAGTTCCAGCGGCACCTGCGCGGGCTGGCGGCGGAGGTCGAGCCCGTCGCCCTCGGTCCCGTGCTGGAGGCGGCCGGGCTCGTCGGGTTCTCGGTCGGGGGCGGGCGGTGACCGTGCGGGTGGCCGAGTTGGCGCGCTACACCGTCGGCGACCTCGACGGCGTGGACCGGGCCGCGCTGCCCGTGCGGTTCGACGGCGGGTTGGTGCTGATCGGGCCCGCGCCGGGTGGCGCCTGCGTCGGGTGCGCCGAGGACGCGCGGTTGGCCGTGTTCGGCCCGGCCGTGCCGCGCGAGGATCCCGGGATGCGGTTGGGCGGCCTGGCCTCGCCCGCGCTGCGGCCGTTGCTCACCGCGCTGGTCGACCGCGTGCTGGCCGACCCCGACGCCTACCGCGACCGGGTGATCGCGGTCCGGACCGACTCCGGGGCGGTCGGCGAGCACCGGGTCCGCACCCGCCCCGGCGGCTGCCCGACGTGCGGGCCGCTGCCCGACGACGCGCCGGAGGCCGTCGTCCGCGCGCCCGTCCCGGTGGTGCCGGGAACCCTGCGGGGACCGAACCCGCGCACGGCGGGCGACGCCCTGCACCGCGAGCTGTTCGACCTCAGGCACGGCCCGGTCGGCGGGATGCACCGCATCGGCGACCTGACCGTCGCGGCGGTGAGCGCCGAGCTGGGCGGCGGGCAGGCGGGCTTCGGCCGCACCGCCGACTACGCCGAAGCCGAGCGGGTCGCGCTGTACGAGGCCGTGGAGCGGCACGCGGGTCTGCGGCCCCGGCGCGTCACCACGGTCCTGGAGGCGTCCCACGCCGAACTCGGCGACCGCGCCCTCGACCCGAGGCGCCTGGGCCTGCCCGACTTCGACTCGCCCCACGTCGTCCCGTACCGCCCCGACGTGCCGATCCGGTGGGTGCACGGCTGGTCCTACACCCGCGGCAGGGCGATCGCCGTGCCGGAGCACGCCGCCTACTGGGGCCGCGGCGAGGGCGCGCGGTTCCTCGACGAGACGTCGAACGGGTGCGGCACCGGCAACAGCCTCACCGAAGCGGTCCTGTACGGGCTGTTCGAGGTCGCCGAGCGGGACGCGTTCCTCATGGCCTGGTACCAGCGCACGCCGCTGCCGAGCCTGCGGGTCCGCGACGACGTGACCGCGCACCTGGCCGACCGGTTGGAACAGCTGGGCTACCGCCTGGAGCTGTACGACGCCACCAACGACCTCGGTGTGCCGTCGGTGCTCTCGCTGGCGCGCTCACCCCGGTGGCCGCACGCGTTCTTCGCCGCGGGGGCCGGGCTCGACCCGGGCGCGGCGATGCGGTCCGCGGCAGCGGAGGTCGCGATGGACGTGGAGGCCGGCGCGAAGCGCTACCGCGCCGAACCCGGCGACTACGACCGGGACCGGCTGCGCCGGCTGCTGCGCGAGCCGCGCCTGATCCGGACCATGGACGACCACGTCAACGTCAACGGGCTGGCGGAGGCCGCCGAGCGGTACGACTTCCTCACGCCGGGACCGGAGGCGGACCTGCCCGTGCCGGACGTGCCGCGTGACGACCTCGACGCGTTGCTGGAGCACTACGTCCGCGCGTGGGAGGTGCTGGGACTGGAGGTGATCGCGGTCGACCAGAGCGACCCGGTGGTGCGCGACCGGCTCGGCCTGCACTCGGCGAAGGTGATCGTGCCCGGCGCGGTGCCGATGACGTTCGGCGAGCTGAACCGGCGCACGCACGGCATACCCCGGTTGCGCCCGGCCGGTCCCCCGCTGCCCCACCCGTTCCCGTGACCACCGCGGACGAGGCCCTGGCCGCCGCGTACGCGCACGGGCCGGGCCGCGTGGTCGAGCCCGGGGCGTCACCGCCCGCCGCGGCCCCGGCCGGACCGCGCGTACCGCTCACCGCGCTGCGCGGGCGGTTCGGCGCGGCGCTCGGGCGGCTGCTGACCGACGTGGCCACACCGCTGCGGTGGGAACCGTGGAACCAGTACAACGACCACCGCTCCTACCCGTCGGCCCGTGCCGCCGCCACCGTCGAGCTGGTGCTGGAGGGCCGGTGGGTGCTCGACCCGGTGCGGCGGGCGCTGGTGGGCGGCGGCACGCCGGTGGTCGACGGGCCCGCGCGGATCGACCTGGTGCGCCGGCGCGACCGCCTCTCCCCCGGTTACCGCGAGTTCGGCGACGTGCTGACCGAGCTGGAGGTCGGGCACGTGGCGGCGGCGCTGGTCGAGCACGCCGCCCGGCTCGGCCTGGCCGCACGGGCGGCCGGCTCGACCGTCACCGTGGCGTTCGGTGACGTCACCGACCCCGTTCCCGTGCCGCCGCGCAGCTCGGGCGTCGGCCCGCGCGGGGTCGCCGCCGACCCGCGGCCGCTGCCCCGCCGGGTGCTGGACGCGGTGGTCGAGGCCGTCGACCGCCCACCCGCCGGGTCGCCCGTGCGGGACGACCTGCGGCACCGGTTGGCGGTGCGGAACGTCGAGGGCGTCACCGACGGCTGGTACGCGTTGGAGGGCGGGCTGCGGCTGGTCTCGCCGGGCCCGGCCGTGGCCGGTCTGGCGCCCGTGTTCGGGCACCCGGCCGGGACGATCCACGTGGCGTCGATGAACCTCGCGCTGGTGACGACCGGGGACCCGGCCGCCGCGGTCGCCGCCGACGGCCCGGACGGCTACCGGGCCCTGTTGCGCGCGGCCGGCGCGACGGCGCAGCACGTGTGCGCGGCCGCGGCGGGCACGGGCGCGTTCTGCCGACCGGCGCGCAGCACCCACGACGGGCCGCTGGAGGCGCTGGTCGGCGCGCCCGCGTCCCACGCGCTGCTCTACCTGCTGCTGGTGGGCCGCCCGCGCGGCGCCGGCTTCACCTACGACCTGACCCCGTTGGAGGCGCGATGACGTGGACCAGCGTGCACGTGCGGCTGTCGTGGTCGGTGGAGGACGTCGACGCGTTCATCACCGACGTCCTCGCGCCGGAGCTGGACGGGCTGCGTGCCGCGGGGCACGTGGGCGACTGGTTCTACCTGCGGTACTGGGAAACCGGTCCGCACCTGCGCGTCCGGGCGCGTGGCGCGACCGTCGACCTGGTGGGTCGGCTGCGGGGGTTGGTGGCGGCGGCCGGGCACCCGGTCGTGCCGTCGGACGACCCGCTGCCGCACGGCGACGTGCGCGAGACGCCGTACGAACCGGAGGTCGAGCGGTACGGCGGGCCGGGTTCGCTGCCCGCCGCCGAGGCGGTGTTCTGCCGCAGCACCGAGGTGGCGGTCGCCGTGCTGCGGTCCGCCGGGGCGAAGTTCACCGCGGCCGTCGAGCTGGCGATGGCCACGACGCTCGCGCTGGGGATGGACCGGGTGGAGGCCGCCTCGTGGCTGCGCTCCCTGGCCACGGCGTGGCGGCAGGCACGTGAGCCGGTCGCGCCGCCGGGCCTCGGCTCCCACCTCGCCGCCCACCGGGTGCACGCCGCGCGCGCGGACCGGCTCGCCGCCCGGTGGGACCGGCTCGGGACGCGGGCCACGGGCGCGGTGGCGTACTGGGCGGAGCAGGTGCGGTCGGTGGACCTGCCGCGGCACGTGTGGGCCTCCCAGTTCCACATGCTGTGCAACCGCCTCGGCCTCACCCCCGAGGAGGAGCGCGCGGTCTGCCGGCTGGTCGCGCTGACGGCCGAGGCGCCGGACGGGCCCGCGCCGTTCCACGAGGACGGCGCGACCGCGCCCGACCGCCGGTACCTGGCGGCGAGCCGGTACCACCCGGACGTCCCCGACCGGGGTCCGCGCGAGGTCGCGCCCACCCCGCCGGTGGCGCTGCCGTGGTGGCCGGACGTGCCGCTGCCGGAGGTCGGGCCGCCGACCGGCAGCCTGGCCGACGCCCTGGCGACCCGGCGCACCGCGCGGGGCGGCGAGCTGGCCGGCCCGCTCGACGCCACCCGGTTGGCGACCCTGCTGTGGACCGCCCAGGGCGCCCTGCCCGACGGGCGTCGGCCCTACCCCAGCGCGGGCGCGCGGCACAGCGCCCGCCTGCGGGTCGTCGCGCTGCGGGTGGGAGGGCTGGAACCGGGGGTGTACGAGGTGGACGAGGTGCGGCGGACCCTGCTCCGCGTCGCGCCCGCGCCGCCGGTGGACGACGTGCGCGGCGCGTCCATGTGGTTCGGCGACGGGGAGGGCCGCGTCGACCCCGCCACCACGCCCGCCGTGCTGGCGCTGTACGCGCGGGTCGGGGCGCTGCGCGCGGCCTACGGCCTGCGCGCCCTGCGGTTGGCGTTCACCGAGGCCGGGCACCTGGCGCAGAACCTCGCGCTGGTCGCCGCCGCGTCGGGGTTGGCGCTGGGGGTGATCGGCGGCTTCCACGACGACCTGGCGCACGACGTGCTGTGCCTGGACGGCGTGAACGACACCCTGGTGTACCTCCTGCCCGTGGCCGCGCGAACGTGACCGGCCGCCGTTCCCCCGGCGCACCGGCGCAGGCCCTGCGAGAACCACCCGATCGGGTAATCGTGGACCACGTTGACGCAACCACGTGGTTGCGATACTGTCGACCAGGCAGAGCGTTGTCACCCGGTGAGAGGCCGTCATGGGTTTTCCTGATCGCATCGAGCGCGTCGTGGAAATCGCTCAACCCCCCGCGAAGGTGTGGGCGGTGCTGACCACGGCGGAGGGCTTGGGCGCGTGGTTCGGCGACGACGCGACGATCGACCTCCGGCCGGGCGGCACGGCCCGGATGAGCTGGTCGGACGGCCCGACGGTCGAGATGCGGGTGGAGCGGGTGGAGGAGCCGACGGTGTTCGGCTTCACCTGGCCGGTGTTCGGCATGCCGGAGGACGACCCCCGCCGCACGTACGTCGAGTTCACGTTGGAGCAGGTCGGCGCGGGCACGCGGCTCACCGTCGTGGAGACCGGGTTCGCGCAGCTGCCGGAGGACGTCTACGCCAAGGGCTACCAGGCGCACGAGCAGGGCTGGGCGACCGAGTTCGACGAGCTGGTCGGCCACCTCGGCACCACCTGATCCCCATGCCTGCCGACGTCGAAGCGGCCGCCGAGCAGGTTTTCACCGCCCTGGCCGACCCGACCCGGCGCGCCATCCTGGCCGCGTTGGCGTCGGGTGGACCGGCCACGGCCACCGACCTGGCCTGCCGCCTGCCGATCAGCCGGCAGGCGATCGCCAAGCACCTCGCCCGGCTCACCGACGTGGGCCTGGTGACGGCGGAGCCGGGCGAGCGGCGGCGGGTGCGGTTCCGGCTGCGCTCCGCGCCCATGCGGGTGGCGCAGCAGTACCTCGCCTCGCTGGCCCGTGACTGGGACGGCCCGCTCAACGCGCTGAAGGACCACCTGGACCGCACCGCGTCCCCGCCGGAGCAACCCCGAGAGCAGCGCTGATCACGGCCCCGCCGTCGGCCCGGCCGTGCGCGCGGAAGTGGAAGGTGGACGTTGACGATGAAGACCCCTCCGATCGTCTCGCAGGCCGAGTGGGAGCAGGCCCGGCAGCGGTTGCTGGTCAAGGAGAAGGAGCTGACCCGGGCGCGGGACGCGATGGCGGCGGCGCGGCGGCGGATGCCGTGGCTGGCCGTGGAGAAGGAGTACGCGTTCGACACGCCACGCGGCCGGATGAGTCTGCCGGACCTGTTCGAAGGCCGCCGCCAACTCGTCGTCTACCGCGCGTTCTACGAGCCCGGGGTGTTCGGCTGGCCTGACCACGCGTGCCGCGGGTGCTCGCTCGTGACGGCCGACCAGGTCGGGCACGTCGCCCACCTGCACGCCCGTGACACGACGCTGGTGTTCGCCTCGCGCGCGCCGCAGGCCGACATCGAGCGGTTGAAGGCGCGGATGGGCTGGAAGATGCCGTGGGTCACCATGCTGGACGACTTCGACGCGGACTTCGGCGTGGACGAGTGGCACGGCACCAACGCGTTCATCCGCGAGGGCGACCGGGTGTTCCGCACCTACTTCATCAACGGGCGCGGGGACGAGGCCCTGGGCAGCACGTTCAGCTACCTCGACATGACCGCGCTGGGGCGGCAGGAGGAGTGGGAGGACTCGCCGGAGGGCTACCCCCAGACCCCGCCGTACGAGTGGTGGAACTGGCACGACGAGTACCGGGGCCAGGGTCCGGAGGAGGGCTGGCTGGACAAGATCGCGGAAGCGGAGGGCCACCTGATCCCGATCCGGACGACCGCGACGCACGACGACTGCTGCCACTGACCTGTCGCCACCGACCTCTCGCCACCCGCCCGGCCCGCCTCGCCGGGCCGGGCGGGCCCGAACACGGCCCACCCGCCTGGCCGGCCGCGATCGGGTGCGAACGGGGCGCCGGCACGACCGCGGTCGGTGGTCCCGGGCGCCGGCGAATGCGGTGGAAATATAGATTTCGGTAAACCGCTGCGGTATTCGCGTGGCGGGTCGCGGTGCTCCGGCGCCCGCCGGTACGGTTTGCCGGTGATCGCTCCGGAGTTCGTCGGGAAACAACTCGACCCGGTCGTGCTGCGCGTTCCCCGGGAACGGGTCGTCGCCTTCGCCCGGGCCATCGGCGAGGAAGCCGCCATTCACGTCGACCTCGACGCCGCGCGGGCGGCCGGTTTTCCGGATCTCGTTCTGCCACCCACGATGTTGTTCGGGCTGGAACTCGAAATCCGCGGCGAGGAGCTGTTGGTCGACATGGGCCTCGACCCGTTGCGGGTGCTGCACGCGGAACAGTCCTTCACCTACCACCGCAGCGCGCACGCCAACGAGGAGTTGCGGTTCCGGACCGAGGTCTCCGACGTCTACCGGCGCATGAACGGGAGATTGGAGTTCATCGTGCAGGAGACGACCGTGCACCGCGCCGGTGAACACCTCGTGGATTTGCGACAGGTGCTCGTCATCGAGCGGGAGGAGTCGGCGTGAGCACGCCATCGGCCGGTGACCGGCTGCCCCCGCACGAAGTGCCCGCGATCACCCGCGAGAAGCTTCGGGAATTCGCAGTGGCCTCCGGTGACGACAACCCGGTGCACCTGGACGACGACGCGGCCCGGCGGGGCGGGCTGGACGGTGTGGTGACGCACGGGATGCTCGTCATGGCCCACCTCGGCCGCCTGGTCACCGCATGGCCCGCCACACGCGCGCTGCGGTCGTTCAAAGCCCGGTTCACCGCCCCCACGCCGGTCGGCGCACGGGTCACCTGCACCGGCAAGGTCGCCTCGGTCGACGTGGTCGACGGCACGCCGTGCGCCCGCCTCCAGCTGACCGCCGCACGGGACGACGGCGTCACGGTGGCGCGCGGCGAGGCCGTGGTGGAGCTGGTGGCGCCATGAGCCGGTCCGTGCTGGTCGTGGGTGCGAGCCGGGGCATCGGCGAGGCGGTGGCGCGCGAGTTCGCGCGCGGGGGCGACCGGGTGGCGGGCACGCACCGCGGGTCCGGGGTGCCGGTCGAGGGCGTGTTCGCGGTGGAGCTGGACGTCGCCGACGCCGACCGGGTGGCCGGGGCCGTCGCCGAGGTGACCTCCCACCAGGGCGCGCCGGAGGTGGTCGTGCTGAACGCGGGCCTGACCCGCGACGGGCTGCTGGCCCGGATGCCCGAGGAGCACTACCGCGAGATCATCGAGGTGACCCAGCTCGGCGCGTTCCGCGTGGTCCAGCGGGTGCTGCCCGCCATGGCGAAGGCGCGCACGGGCTCGATCGTGCTCGTGTCGTCGGCCTCGGCCCGCGCCGGGTCACCCGGCCAGGCGAACTACGCGGCGGCCAAGGCGGCGTTGGAGGGGTTCGCGCGGTCGGTCGCGCTGGAGTACGGGCGGCGCGGGGTGCGGATCAACGTCGTCGCGCCCGGTCCCGTGGACACCGACATGGTGGCCGTGCTGACCGACAAGCAGCGCCAGGCGCTGGTCGACCAGGTGCCGCTGGGCCGCCTGGCCCGACCGGAGGAGGTCGCCGAGGTCGTGCGCTGGGTCGCGGGCTCGACCTACGTCACCGGCGCGACGATCCCCGTCACCGGTGGCGGCGCGCTCGGCTGGTAGCCGCTCACACCAGGTCGTTCTCCTGGGCGTAGATCGCGGCCTGCACGCGCGAGCGCAGCTCCAGCTTGGTCAGGATCCGGGACACGTGGGTCTTGGCCGTCGCGCCGCTGATGAACAGCTCCCGCGCGATCTGGGCGTTCGACAGGCCCCGGCCCAGGCAGCGCAGCACGTCCAGCTCCCGCTCGGTGAGCTGCTCCAGGCGGGGGTCGGCGGCGGACCTGGTCCTCGCCGGAGCCTCGGCGTAGGCCTTGATCAGCTTGCGGGTGATCTCCGGGCCGAGCACGTTCTCCCCCGCCGCCACCAGCCGCACCGCCTCGACCAGCCGCGGCGCGTCCACCGACTTGAGCAGGAAGCCCGCCGCGCCCGCGCGCAGGGCGGCGAACACGTACTCGTCCAGGTCGAACGTCGTCAGCACGAGCACCTGCGCCACGCCCTCGCCGTGCAGCGCCTTGGTGGCGGCGATGCCGTCCAGGCCGGGCATCCGGATGTCCATCAGCACGACGTCCGGCCGCAGCGCCTTGGCCTGCCGGATCGCCGTCGCGCCGTCGCCGGCCTCGCCGACCACCTCGATGCCCTCGGCGTTGCCCAGGATCAGCACCAGGCCCGCGCGCACGGCCGCGTGGTCGTCGACCACCAGGACCCGGGTGCTCACCGCTCCACCTCCGGCAGCGGCAGGACCGCGCGGACCCGCCACGAGCCGTCCGCGGGGCCCGCGGTGAGCGAGCCGCCCACCGCCGCCGTGCGCTCCTTCATGTTGAGCAGCCCGGTGCCCAGGCCACCGCCCGAACCGCCGTTGCGCAGCTCGTTCACCACCTCCAGCACCATCTCGGTGTCCGTGCGGCGCAGTTCGAGGACGACGTTCGTGCGCGGTGCGTGCTTCATGGCGTTGGTCAGCGCCTCCTGCGCGATCCGGTACGCGGTCAGGTCCACCGCGGCCGGCAGCGGCTCGGTGTCGTCGTAGTCCACCCGCACGTCCAGCCGCATGCCGCCCGCCTGCGCCGACTCGATGAGCCGGGACAGCTGGGCGAGCCGCGCGGGCGCGGTCGGCTCGTCGGGGTGGGTCACGTCCGCGCGCAGCAGGTTGATCATGGCACGCATCTCCTCCAGCGCGCTCACGCTGTTCTCCCGCACGGACCTGAGGACCACTCGCGTCATCGGGTCCTCGTCCTTCAGCGACAGCGCCGCCTCGGCCTGGATGGCGATCGCGGACAGGTGCCCGGCGATCACGTCGTGCAGGTCGCGGGCCATGTGCGCGCGTTCGGCGGCGACGGCCGCGGTCCGGTCCAGCTCGGCGATCTTGGCGAGCTGCCGGGCGTTCGCGCGCTCCACCTCGGCCATCCGCTGGTGCTGGCGCACGTTCGTGGCCCACCACACCGGGATGAGCAGGAACGGCAGCACGGCGAACGCGGCCAGCACGGTGGCCCGCCACCCCGGCACCAGCAGCACGGTGGCGGTGATCGTGCTGATGGACGTCATCACCGCGATGGGCACCATGTCGCGGCTGAGCCGGCGCGGGCCGTAGAGCGTGGCCGCGTAGAGCAGGTCGGCGTACACGACGAGCGTGGGCGTGCTGACCCCGATGACGCAGTCGATGAGCAGGAACGCCGTGCCCACCGCGAGGGCCGTGCCGGGTGCGATCCGGCGGAACGCCTCGACCGCGCAGACGCCGCCGAACAACAGCACGCGGACCCACAGCGGGATCTCGTCGTCGAGGCGGAACAACGGGTACAGGCCGGTGGCGAACAACACCGATCCGACCAGCAGCGAGCTGATCACGATGAGCGCGTCGTGCTGCCAGTCCGGCAACTTCCGCAGCCCGGAGACGACGCGACTTATTCCGGCGTGCACCGCGCGATCACAGCACACGCCCCCACCCCTCGCATCGGCCGAAGTGATGACCGCCGATCGCTCCGATCGCCGATGCCGCGCCCTCGGCCCGTTCGCGATGATGGTGTCACGGCAGGCGACCGGCCCGCCGACCACACCGGGAGGAGCGGATGTCACCATGAAAAGCGTGGCGGTAGCACTGGCGGTGGTGTCGGCATTCGCGCTGAGCGCGTGCGACCCGTCGGCCAACCAGACCTCCCCGGACAACACCGACGACGGTCGCACGACTTTGTTGTGCCACGTGGCCGACGGGTGGATGTCCGCGAACCCCGACGGGAAGAGCGAGGCGGCCAAGACGCTGGGCTCGGTGATCGACGACATCGCCGGGAACATGCAGGAGGGGTCGCGCACCGCGAAAGTCCTGGAGGCGGCCCGCAAATTGTTGTCCGACAATTCCCAGGACATCGCCGACGGTGCCGCGAAAATCAAGGAACTGTGCTGAGGGTGTGCCCGCGCCCGGCAAGGAGGACAAGTGGCTGAGGGCAAGGTCAACGACGGTCGGTGGGCCCCGTGGTGGGTGTACGTCGTCCTGATCGTGGGGTGCAACCTGATCAAGCAGTACTTCATCGGCGGCAAGGTGTCCGACGTCGCCAACGTCGCGATCACGGTGGCGATGGTCGGCGCGCTGATCTTCGTCATCACGGCGGTGTACCGGTCGATGTTCGCCACCCGGCGGCGGTGACGTCGACCGGGACTCGGCGGCCTCCCCTGGCCGCCGCACGGTAGGTGGGACGGGCGCCCGTCCCACCTACCCCGATGTCCGCCGCCGGGTCAGCGGGCCGCGACCCGGCGGTAGGCGCGCATGCTCAGCGGCACGAACACCGCCACGATCAGCAGCGACGCCAGCCACGCGTAGGCCAGCGCGTGGTCGTCGGGCCAGGACCCGGACGACACGTCCAGCCCCGGCACGGTGTTGCCGAACAGCCCGCGCACCGCGTTGATCACGGCGGTCAGCGGGTTCCACTCGGCGATCACCCGCAGCGGGCCCGGCATGGACTCCTCCGGCACGAAACCGGACGACACGAACGTGAGCGGGGTCAGCCAGATCAGGCCGGCGCTCTGCGCGGCCTCCGGGCTCGGCGAGATCAACCCGATGAGCGCCCCGATCCACGACATGGCGAACGCGAACGCCAGCAGCACCAGGAACGCCAGCACCGCGTCCGCGAAGCTGCCCCGCACGCGCCAGCCGATGAGCAGACCGCACAGGCACGTCACCAGCATCGCCACGACGCTCACGGCCAGGTCGGACAGCGTGCGGCCGACCATCACCGACACGCCGGACATCGGCAGCGACCGCAGCCGGTCGATGAACCCCTTGCGCAGGTCGGTCGACAGGCCGATGACGGTGAACGCGGAGTTGAACGCGAGGGTCTGCACGAGGATGCCCGCCAGCAGGTACTCGCGGTAGGCCGCGCCGCCGAGCAGGCCGCCGAACACGAAGCCGAACAGCAGCACGAACATCACCGGCTGCACCACCGCGGCGAACGCCCAGTCGACGCTGCGCCGCACGTGCAGCAGGTTGCGCCAGGCGATCATCCAGCCGTCGACGGCGACCTTGGTCACCACGGTCACGAGTCCTCCCCGTCGTCGGCGCGGTCGGTCAGCGCCAGGAACACGTCATCCAACTTCGGCCGGTGCAACGAGACGTCCAGCACCGGCACGTCGATCGCGTCGAGCCGCTTCAACGCCTCCACCAGCGTCTTCGGGCCGACGTGCACCAGCACGCGCGCCCGGCGCAGGTGCTCGTCCACCACCGGTTCCGCGGCGCCCACCTCGGCCAGCACGCGGGTCAGCGCGGGCAGGTCGGCGCGGTCGGCCACGACGATCTCCAGCCGCTCGCTGCCGACGCGGGACTTCAGCTCGTCGGCCGTGCCGCGCTCCACCACCCGGCCGCGGTCGATCACCACGATGGAATCGGCCAACTGGTCGGCCTCCTCCAGGTACTGGGTGGTCAGCAGCACGGACGCGCCGTCGTCGACCAGCCGCCGCACCATCTCCCAGGTGTCGAGCCGGGACCGCGGGTCCAGGCCGGTGGTCGGCTCGTCCAGCACGACGACCGGCGGCCGGGCGACGAGCGCGCCCGCCAGGTCCAGCCGCCGCCGCATGCCGCCGGAGTAGGTGCGCAGCAGCCGCGTGGACGCCTGCTCCAGCCGGAACAGCGCCAGCAGCTCCCGGGCCCGGGCCCGCGCGGCGGCGGCCTTGAAGCCGTACAGCCTGCCGACCAGGTACAGGTTCTCGTAGCCGGTCAGGCTCTCGTCCACCGCCGCGTACTGCCCGGACAGGCCGATGGACCGCCGCACGTCGGCCGACTGCGCCACGACGTCGTACCCGGCCACGCGGACGTCGCCCGCGTCGGGCCGCAGCAACGTCGTCAGCACCCGCACCATCGTGGTCTTGCCGGCCCCGTTCGGGCCGAGCAGGCCGAGCACCGTCCCGGTGGGCACGGTGAGGTCCACGCCGTCGAGGGCGCGGTGCGCCTTGTAGGACTTGACGACGCCTCGCGCCTCGACGGCTGCGGTCATCGTTGCTCCTCCGTGTGGTCGTCCGCCCCGGCCCGGACCCGGGGCGGGAACAGCGTCGAGCCCACCGGCGGGGGACCGCCGGGGCGGGGCTGCGGCGGCGCGTGCCGGCCGAGCGGCCCCGCGACCCGGGGGGCGATCTCGCGCGGACCCGTGGCCGGACCGCTCCCCTTCGCGGTGGTCCGCGGTCACGACCCCGCCGAGGGGGTCGGCGCCTCGGCCGGGACGCCGGGTCGGTCCCCGATCACGTGCGCGCCGCCGTCGACGTGGACGATCTCGCCGGTCGTGGCGGGGAACCAGTCCGACAGCAGGGCCACGCAGGCGCGGGCCACGGGCGTGAACTCCTGGTCGTCCCAGCCGAGCGGCGACTTGGCGTGCCACCGCTGCCCCTCGCGGCGGGCCGCCTCGTCGCCGCCGGGGCCGATGGCGACGGCGGCGGTGGTGCGCAGCGGGCCGGCCGCGACGAGGTTGACGCGGATGCCGTCGCGGCCCAGGTAGGACGCGAGGTAGCGGGCGCAGGACTCCAGCGCGGCCTTGGCCACGCCCATCCAGTCGTACTCGTTGAACGCCTGCGAGGCGTCGAAGTCCAGGCCCACCACGGAGCTGCCCGGCCCGAGCATCGGCCGCACGGCCCGCACGAGCCCCTGCAACGAGTAGGCCGAGACGTGCAGCGCGGGCGCCACGTCCTCCCAGCCGGCGGTGAGGAAGTTGCCGCCCAGCGCCTGCGGCGGCGCGTAGGCGACGGAGTGCAGCACGCCGTCGATGCTGTCCGCGTGCTCGCCGACCCGCTCGGGCAGGGACGCGAGGTGGTCGGCATCGGTGACGTCCAGCTCCACCACCGGCGCGGGTGACGGGAGGCGTTGCGCGAGCCGTTCGACCAGCCGCACCCGGCCGTACGCGGTGAGCACGACCTCCGCGCCCTCCTCCTGCGCGAGGCGGGCCACGTGGTAGGCGATGGAGTTCGGCGTGAGCACGCCGGTGATCAGCAGGGTCTTGCCCTTGAGCAGGTCCACGGCTCAGCTCTCCAGCACGTAGCCGTCGCCGGGGCGGTGACCCCGGGAGCGGCGCAGGTCGGCGAACACGAAGGTGCGCTGCAACCAGCGGTCCGCGCCGTCGTAGCGCGGGGTGAACGCCGACCGGCCGTGCACGGTGACCCGGTTGTCCACGATCGCCAGGTCGCCCGCGACGAGCCGCAACCCGTTGAAGGAGTTGTCGAACAGCTCGCCCAGCTCGGCCATGGCCGCGACCGCGCGTTCGGTGACCGGCCTGGTGGCCGCCTGGTCGACGCACAGGTCGGGGTCGTCGGGGTCGCCGTGCAGCACGGCCCGCGGCGGCACCTCGCCCGACGTCGTGCCGAACGAGGGCGGCGGCTCGGTGACGAACTCCGCCGACGACAGCGCCGCGCGGGCCTGCTCGCCGAGCTTGGGCAGCACCTGGCGGGAGCACACCAGCCGCAGCTCGGCGACGCGCTCGTGGTCCGGGCGCACGCACACGAGCATCACGAAGTCGGGCCGGTGCTGGTGGAACGCGTTCTCGGTGTGGAAGGTCAGGTGCACCGAGCCGACGTTGCCCTGCACCTCCTCGCGGCCGGGCACGGGCACCACGTTCTGCACCAGCGCGCCGGACTTCTCGGCGCGGAACGCGCCCGGGTCGCCCAGGCCGTGCGCCACGAGCACCAGCACGGCGGCGGACACCGTCGCCTCGCGCACCACCGAGCCCTCGGCCTTCGGCGTGGCGGGCAGGTTCGCCTCGTCCACGGGCAGGTTGCGCAGCAGCAGCGCGCCGCCCGTGCCCGAGTCGCGGCGGAACTCCTTGAGCGTGTGCCGCAGGCTCGCCGGCGCGTCCTCCCAGGCGCGGCGCGCGGCGGCGACCCACTCCGGGCTGTCGATGCGGCCGCCCGCCACCGGCAGCAGGCCGCGGGCGATCCGGTCGAGCCACTCGTGCTCGTCCGCGTCGAGCGTGGCGGTGGTCAGCGTGTCTTCGTTGGCCAACAACATGTCCCTCACCCCTAGTGGGTCGTCACCGGGCGGACCCGCCCGAGGTGTGCCGAGATCGCCCCGAGCAGGGCGGTCGGGTCGTGCCGGAAGTAGAAGTGCCCACCGTCGAACGCGCGGTGCTCGCGCAGCTCGCCCGACGCCGCCAGGTCCCGCCACGCCTCGCCGAGGTCGTGGTCCACGTCGGGGTCGGCGTCGCCGCGGTAGACGACGAGCGGGGTGCTCACCGGCGGCGGCGCGGCGGGCGCGTACCGCTCGATGAGCCGGTAGTCGGCCCGGATCATCGGCAGCAGCAGCTCCCGGAGGTCCGGGCTGGCCAGCGCCACCGTGTCGGCCGCGCCGGAGACGCGGGTGATCTCGGCGACGAGCGCGTCGTCGTCACGGGTGTGCAGGTCGTCGGGCACCCGCCGGTGCGGCGCGGGGAACCCGGAGGCCACGAGCAGCGCGGGCGGGTGGCCGCGCTCCTCGCAGCGCCGGGTGACCTCGTAGCCGATGGCCGCGCCCATGCTGTGCCCGAACAGCACCACCGGCCGGTCGAACAGCGGCGCGAGCACGTCGACGAGCGCGTCGGCCATGGCCGCCATGTCGTCCACCGGCTCGTCGACCAGGCGTTCCTCCCGGCCGGGGTACTGCACGACGCGCGTCTCGACCGACGCGGGCAGCCGCGCGCCCCAGTCGCGGTAGTAGCTCGCCGAGCCGCCCGCGTGCGGCAGGCACACGAGGGTCAGCGCGGCCGACGGCCGGGGCGTGCGCGTGCGCAGCCAGCGGTCGACGGCGGTGGTGACCGCCATGCGCACCTCCTTGTTCGTGGGTACGGGTGGTCAGGCGCCCATGGCGTCGATGAGGCTCTTGGGCCGCATGTCGGTCCAGTTCCGCTCGACGTGGTCCAGGCACTCCTGGCGGCCGGCCTCCCCGAACACCACGCGCCAGCCGTCGGGCACCGGGATGAAGTGCGGCCAGAGGGAGTGCTGGTTCTCGTCGTTGACCAGCACGAAGTAGGTGCCGTTCTCGTCCTCGAACGGGTTGGTGCTCATCGCGGGTCTCCTTCGGGTCGCGGCATCGCCACGGCGGCGTCGACCGCCCTGGCGACCTCGTCGAGGACGTCTCGACGAGTCATCTCTTCGTGGGGTGCGGACACGTCGTGCACGCGGATCTCGCCGGTGACGTGCGGGGCCCACCGGCCCGGGTCGCGTTCCGGGTGGTCGGCGGCGTCGGCGGCGCGGAAGAACAGCAGGTCGCCGTCGAAGCGGCGGGGGGTGTGGGCGGACAGGGCGCGGCCGTTGGCCAGGTAGGCGGACAGGACCGCGCCCGCCAGCTCGTCGGTGGTCTGCTCGTAGCCGCCCAGCTCGGCGCGGACCACGGCCACGGCGCGGGCGTGGCCCTCGGGCGTGGCGAGGTCGGCGGGGCTGAGGCCGGTGCCGGCGAACGCGTCGGCGAACACCTCGTCGGCGGTCATGGGGGTGGTGGTGGCGCGCGGGTAGGAGTCGAGGACCGCGAGCAGGTCGACGCGCTCGCCCGCCTCCTGCAGCCGCACCGCGACCTCGTGCGCCAGGTGCCCGCCCATGGACCAGCCGAGCAGCCGGTACGGCCCGTGCGGCGCGGCCCGGCGCAGGTGCTCGACGTACCGGGCGGCCTGCTCGCCGATGGTGCCGGGCTCGCCGGTGAGGTCGGTCTGGAGGCCGTACAGCGGCACGTCCGGGTCCAGCGCGCCGAGCAGCCCGGTGTAGCACCAGCTCAGGCCGGACGCCGGTGGCAGGCAGAACAGCGGCGGCGCGTCACCGCCCACCCGCAGCGGCAGCAGCGCGCCCAGCGCGTCCACGCCCTCGGCGGCCGGGTCGCCGGCGAGGCGGCGGGCCAGCTCGGCGGGGCTGGGCGACTCGAACAGCGTCCGCACGGTCACGTCGGCGCCGAAGCGGGACCGCACCCGGTCGGCCAGCGTCACGGCCAGCAGCGAGTGGCCGCCGGCGGCGAAGAACCCGCGGTCCGGGTCGACGTGCCCGACCCGCAGCACCTCGGCGAACATGCGGCAGAGCAGGTCCTCGGTGAGCGTGCGCGGCGCGCGGCCCGCGGCGGCGGCCGCCGAAGGCGCGGGCAGGGCGCGGCGGTCCAGCTTGCCGTTGGCGTTGAGCGGCAACGCCTCCAGCGCGGTGAACGTGCCGGGCACGAGGTGCGCGGGCAGGTCGGCCGCCACGTGCTCGCGCAGCGCGTCGGGGTCCGGCTCGGCGCCGGGCTCGGGCACGTAGTAGGCGGCCAACCGCTGGTCGCCGGGCACGTCCTCGCGCACCGCGACGGCCGCGTGGGCCACCCCGGCGCACCGCGCCACGGCGGCCTCGACCTCGCCCAGCTCGACCCGGACGCCCCGGATCTTCACCTGGTCGTCGGCGCGTCCCAGGTACCGCAGGGCGCCGTCCTCGTCCCACCGGGCCAGGTCGCCGGTGCGGTACAGGCGCGAGCCGGGCGGGCCGTACGGGTCGGCGACGAACCGGGTCGCGGTGACGCCGGGGCGGCCCAGGTAGCCGCGGGCCAGCTGCACGCCGGCCAGGTACAGCTCCCCCGGCGCGCCGGGCGGCACCGGCGCGAGGCGGGCGTCCAGCACGAGCGCGCGGGTGTTCCAGACCGGCCTGCCGATGGGCACGCCCGGGTCGTCGGGGGCGCACTGCCACGACGTGACGTCCACCGACGCCTCGGTGGGGCCGTAGAGGTTGTGCAGCTCGGCCGCGTGCGTGGCCAGGAACCGATCCCGGGTGGCGGGCAGCAGCGCCTCGCCGCTGCACAGGACCCGCCGCAGCCCGGGGCACTCCCGCGCGGACGGGTCGGCCAGGAAGACGTCCAGCATGGACGGTACGAAGTGGACGGTGGTGACGCCGTGGTCGTTGATGGTCCGGGCCAGGTACGCGGGGTCGCGGTGGCCGTCGGGCTTGGCGACGACGATCGCCGCGCCGGTGGTCAGCGGCCAGAAGAACTCCCACACCGACACGTCGAACGTGTACGGGGTCTTGAGCAGCACCCGGTCGTCGGCGGCCAGGCGGTAGCGGTCCTGCATCCACAGCAGGCGGTTCACGATGCCCCGGTGCGGCACGCCGACGCCCTTGGGCGTGCCCGTGGAGCCGGACGTGTGGATGACGTAGGCCAGGTCGTCCGGCGCGGCCCGGCGGGCCGTCACGTCCGGTGCGTCGCCCGTGCCGCGCACCGCCAGCGCCGGCAGGTCGGGGAACGCCGCCGCGTCGTCGGTCACCACGCACACCGGGCGCGCCCCGGCCAGCAGCACGGCCCGCCGCCGGGCGGGCAGGTCGGTGTCCAGTGGCAGGTAGGCCGCGCCGGACTTCAGCACGGCCAGCAGCGCCACCACCAGGTCCGCCGAGCGGGGCAGCGACACGGCCACCAGCGCGTCCGGTCCCGCGCCCGCGGCGACCAGGCGGCGGGCCAGGTGGTCGGCTTCGGCGTGCAGCGCGGCGTAGTCCAGCTCGCGGTCGTGGTCGACCACGGCCGGCGCGTGCGGCGAGCCCGCCGCCTGCCGCTCCAGCAGGTCGGTGAGCGTGACGTCCTCGACCGGGGTCGCCGTGTCGTTCCACGTGCGCAGCACCAGCTCGCGGTCGGCCTCGTCCAGCGGCGTGAGCGCGCCCAGCGGCCGGTCGGGGTGCTCGACCAGGCCGGTCAGCACGCGCAGCAGCCGGTCGGCGAGGCGGCGGGCGGTGGCCGCGTCCACCAGGTCGGGCCGGTGGTCCAGCCGGAACGCCAGGTTCGGGCCCGGCACGCCGATCAGCGTGACCGGGTAGTGGGTGGCGTCGCGGGCCTCCACGTCGATCACGAACGCGCCGCCGGCCAGCTCGGTGTTGTCGTCGTCGCCGGTCGGGTAGTTCTCGAACACCAGCGTGGTGTCGAACAGCGGGCCGCGCCCGACCCGGCCCTGGATCTCGGCCAGGCCGACGTGCTGGTGCTCCATCAGGCCGGTCTGCTGCGACTGCAGGGCGTCCAGCAGGTCCGCCGCGGTGTCCTCGGGCGACCAGGCCACCCGCACCGGCAGCGTGTTGATGAACAGGCCGATCATGCGCTCCACGCCGGGCAGCTCCGGCGGGCGCCCGGACACCGTGCCGCCGAACACCACGTCCGTGCGGCCGGTCTGCACGCCCAGCGTGAGCCCCCACGCCGCCTGCACGACCGTGTTCACGGTCCAGCCGCGCTCGCGGGCCAGCTCGGACAGCCGCGCGGTCGGCTCCTCGCCGAGCTTCAGCTTGAGCTGCGCGGGCGGCGCCTGCTCGCCGGGCCGCCCCGGGCCACCCACCAGCGTGGGCGCGGTGACGCCGTGCAGCACGGCGTCCCACGCCTTGCGGGACACCTCCCGGTCGCGCCCGTCCAGCCAGGCCAGGTAGTCGCGGTAGGGCGCGACCGGGGTCATGCCCTCCTCGTCGCCGTGCCGGTCGTACAGCTCGAACAGCTCGTCCAGCAGCACCGGCAGCGACCAGCCGTCGACCACGATGTGGTGCACGGTGATCGCCAGCCGGAAGTCCTTGAACGGCATCCGGAACAGCACGCACCGCAGCGGCACGTCCTCGTGCAGCGCGAAGCGGCGCAGCCGGTCGGCGTCGTAGCGGGCCTCGAACCGGGCCTCGGCCTCGGCGACCGACAGCCCCGAGCAGTCCACCACCTCCCACGGCACCTCGACGTGGTCGAGCACGACCTGCACGGGCTGGTCGAGCCCTTCGTGGACGAACAGCGACCGCAGCCCGGCGTGCCGCCGCACCAACGCCTCCACGGCGTCGCGCAGCGCGTCCACGCCGAGTTCGCCGTAGAGGTCGACGGCCACCTGCACGGTGTAGAAGTCGAGGCCGTCGGTGTCGTGCAGGGCGTGGAACAGCAGGCCCTGCTGCAACGGGGCCAGCGGGAGGATGTCCTCGATGCGCGGTGCGCTCACGAGTCGGCTGCTCATGACCGGCCTGCCTTCCTCATCATGGCCTCCAAGCGGTCGATGTTCTTCTGCGACAGGGGGACCAGCGCCACGTCGGAGGGCGTGAGGCCGCCGGCGCGCGGGTCGCGGGCGTGGGCGGCGAGCGCGGTCAGCGCCTCCCGCCACAGCCGCCCCAGCTCAGCCACGTCCGGTTCGTCCAGCAGGGCGGCGGGCCAGGACAGCGCGGCGACGAGCCGCGGCCCGTCGGCGCCGTCCTCGGTGAAGGCGTTGACCTCCAGGACGTGGGCGAAGGGCAGGCCGTCGTCACCGACCGCGCCGCCCGCCTCGGCCAGCGGGGTCCAGTCCCGGCCGGTCGCGCCGACGCTCGTGCGGCCCAGGTAGTTGAACCCGATCTGGGGCGCGGGGCAGGCGGCGAGCTTGCCCGCGGTGTCGGGGTTGAGGTGGCGCAGCAGCCCGTAGCCCAGGCCGTGGTCGGGCACCGCCCGCAGCCCTTCCTTGACCTGCTTGAGGGCCGCGCCGACGGGTTCGCCGGCCGCCACCACCTCGGCCCACCGCAGCGGCGGCACGTCCACCCGCACCGGGTAGAGGTTGGTGAACCAGCCGACCGTGCGGGACAGGTCCAGGCCGGGCGCGACGGCGTCCTCGTGCCTGCCGTGGCCCTCGCGGTCCACCAGCAGCGCGTCGGGCAGCCGTTCGCCGCGCCGGGCCAGCCACTCCCGCACGGCCAGGCCGAAGCCGGTGAGCAGCACGTCGTCCACGCTGACCCGGAACGCGGCGGGCGCGGTGGTCAGCAACGCCGTGGTCACGTCCGGGTCGACCTCGACCACGGCGGTGCGGGCGGTGGCCAGCGTGTCGCGGCGGGGGTCGAGCGGCCGGGGCGCGAGGGCGGGCTGGGCGGTGTCGGCCGTCGCGAGCCAGTGCGGCACCTGCTCGGCCCAGCGCGGTTCGGTCGCCGCCTCGGCCAGGCGGGTCGCCCACCGACGCCACGACGTGCGCACCGGCGGCAGCTCGGGTGCGACCCCGAGGCGGGCCGCGGTGGCCGCGGTGGCGAGGTCGGGCAGCAGGATGCGCCAGGAGACGCCGTCCACGACCAGGTGGTGGGCCAGGACCAGCAGCCGGCCGGGCGCGTCCGGACCGGCGTCGAACCACACCAGGCGCAGCATCACCGCGTCGTCGGGCCGCAGCGCGCGGCGGGCCGCCTCGGTGTGCTCCGCGACCGCGGCCGCCACCGCGTCCTGGTCGAGCCCGGCGACGTCCACGCGGGTGACGTGCTCCTCGGCGCGCACCGCGCCGTGCGGCAGCACTTCGAGCGCCCACCGGTCGTCGTCGCGCCGCAGCCGGGTGCGCAGGGCGTCGTGGTGGTCCAGCACGACCGCGAGGGCGTCCACCAGGTGCGCGGTGGTGAGGCCGGCGGGCGTGGCGACCAGGTGCGACTGGTTGAACCCGTCGACCGGGCCGCCGCCGGCGCGCAGCCACTCCACGATCGGCAGCAGCGGCACCTCGCCCACGCCGTCGCGGTCGGCCGCCTCGTCCTCGGCCTGCTCGGCCAACGGGACCGCGACCCCGGCGAGGCGGCGCACGGTCTTCAGCTCGAACACGTCGCGCGGGGTGAACACCCAGCCCGCCGTGCGGGCCCGGCTGACGAGCTGGATCGACATGATGCTGTCGCCGCCCAGGTCGAAGAACCCGTCGTCCACGCCGACCCGCTCCACGCCGAGCACGTCGGCGAACACGCCCGCCAGCGCCTCCTCGACGGCGGTGCGCGGCACGGTGACCGGCGCGGCCTCGCGCCGCGGCGCGGGCAGGGCCCGGCGGTCCAGCTTGCCGTTGACGGTGAGCGGCAGCTCGGGCAGCACCACGAACGCCGACGGCACCGAGTAGTCCGGCAGGGCGGCGGCGGCCGCGGCCCGCGCGGCGGCGACGTCCACGCCGTCGCCGACGAGGTAGGCCACGAGCCGGCGCTCGCCGGGCCGGTCCTCGCGCAGCACCACCGCCGCGCCCCGGACGCCCGCGCGGCCGGTCAGCGCGGCCTCGACCTCGCCCGGCTCGATGCGGAAGCCGCGCAGCTTCACCTGGCCGTCGGTGCGGCCGACGAACTCCAGCCTGCCCTCGCGCGACCAGCGCGCCAGGTCGCCGGTGCGGTACATGCGGTCACCGGGCGCGCCGTGCGGGTCGGGCACGAACCGCTCGGCGGTCAGCCCGGGCCGGGCCAGGTAGCCGCGCGCCAGCTTGCCGCCGGCCACGAACAGCTCGCCCGTCACGCCCGGCGGCACGGGCTGGAGCCGGGCGTCCAGCACCCGCAGCGCGGTGCCGACCATCGGCACGCCGATCGGCAGCGGGCCCGCGACCACCTCGCCGGGCAGCACCGCGTGCCGCGAGGCGAACGTGGTGGTCTCGGTGGGCCCGTAGCCGTTGACCAGCACGAGGTCCGGGCACGCCCGGCGCACCGCGGCCACCGCGTGCTCGGGCACCACGTCACCGCCCGTCCACACCTCGCGCAGGGGCGCCAGCGTCTCCGGCGCCTCCTCGGCGACGACCCGGAAGAGGCCGGCGGTGAGCCACAGCGCGGTCACGCCGTGCCGGCGGATCGCCGCGCCCAGGCCCGCGAGGTCCACCTCGTCCGGCGAGTCCACGATCGACGTGCCGCCGTTGAGCAGCGGCACCCACATCTCGTAGGTGCTCGCGTCGAACGCGTAGGAGGAGTGGACCAGGACGCGCCGGTGCGCGCCCGTCGTGAAGATCGGATCCGCGGCCAGCTCCACCACGTCGGCGTGGGTGACGGCCGCGCCCTTCGGCACGCCCGTGGAGCCGGAGGTGTGGATGACGTAGGCGAGCTGGTCCGGCAGCGGCGTCGGCAGCTCGACGTCCGGCGCGGGCGTCAGCGGCGCGGTGAGGTCCACGACGTGCGCCGGCGCGGCGAGCCCGGCGGGCAGCTCGGCGCGGTCGGTGAGCAGCACCCCCGCGGCGGTGTCGGCCAGGATCAGGTTGTGCCGCTCGGCGGGGTTGCCGTCGTGCAGCGGCACGTACGCGCCGCCCGCGAGGAGCACCGCCAGGGTGGCGACGGTGCGCTCGGCGGTGCGGCGGGCGAGCACCGCGACCCGCGCCTCCGGCCGCACGCCGACCGCCACCAGCCGCCGGGCCAGCGCGTCGGCGCGGTCGGCCACCTCGGCGTAGGTCAGCTCGCGGTCGCCGTCGACCAGGGCCACGGCGTCCGGTGCCTGCGCGACCCGGGCGCGGAAGCGGTCCACGACCGTGCCGGGGGCGCGGTGGGACGTGGTGCGGCCCCACGCGTCCAGCACGATCGCGCGTTCGCCCTCGCCCAGCACGGGCAGGCCGCTGACCGGGGTGGTGGCGTCGGCGGCGACGGCCCGCAGCACGCGGGTCAGCCGGGCGCCGAGGTCCTCGGCGGTGGCGCGGTCGAACAGGTCGGTGGCGAACTGGATGGTGCCCTCCAGACCCGCCGGCGCGCCGTCGCGGTGGGTCTCGCCGAGGTCGAACGACAGGTCGAACTTCGCCGGTCCCTCGCCGAGGTCGACCAGGTCCAGCCGCAGGCCCGGCAGGTCCAGGTCCGGCTCGGGCGCGTTCTGCAGCACGAGCATCACCTGGAACAGCGGGTGCCGCGCCACGGACCGCTCGGGGTTGAGCGCGTCCACGAGCCGGTCGAAGGGCAGGTCCTGGTGCGCGAACGCGGCCAGGTCGGTCTGCCGCACACGACCCAGCAGCTCCTCGAACGCCGGGTCGCCGGACGTGTCCGCGCGCAGCACCAGCGTGTTGACGAAGAAGCCGACCAGGTCCTCCAGGGCGGCGTCGGTGCGGCCCGCGACGGCCGTGCCGAGGACCACGTCCTCGCCCGCGCCCATCCGGGTCAGCAGCGCCGAGATCGCCGCCTGGAGCACCATGAACAGGCTCGCGCCGGACCGGCGGGCCAGGGTCAGCAGGTCGGCGTGCAGGTCCGCGTCCACGCGCCACGGCACGAGGCCGCCCCGGTGCGAGGCCACGGCGGGCCGCCGCCGGTCGGCGGGCAGCTCGATCGCGTCGGGGATGCCGTCGAGCTGCCGCCGCCAGAAGTCGAGCTGCGCCGCGCCGACCGAGCCGGGGTCGTCGTCCGCGCCGAGCACGTCGGCCTGCCACAGCGCGTAGTCCGCGTACTGGACGGGCAGCTCCGGCAGCTCCGGCGCGCGACCGGCCAGGCGGGCGCGGTAGGCGTCGCCGAGGTCGCGGGTCAGGGGCGTGAACGACCAGCCGTCGCCGGCGATGTGGTGCAGCACCAGCAGTAGCACGTGCTCCGAGGGCGACAGCTCGAACAGCCACGCCTTGAGCGGCAGCTCGCGGGACAGGTCGAAGGTGCACGCCGCCGCGTCGTCCAGCCGCTCGCGCAGCACGCCGGCGTCGGTCGTGCGCACGCTGAACGCCCGGGTCAGCATCTCGTCGGCCTCGGCGGCGGGCACCACGAGCTGGCGCGGCGTGCCGTCGGTGTCGGGGAACACCGTGCGCAGCGCCTCGTGCCGGGCCAGCACGTCGCCCAGGGCGGCGCGCAGCGCGGTCACGTCCAGGTCGCCGGACAGGCGCAGCGCGATCGGGATGTTGTACATCCCGCCCGCGTGCTCCAGCCGGTCGAGGAACCACAGCCGGCGCTGGGCGAACGACAGCGGCACGACGTCGGGCCGGTCGACCCGCGCCACGCCCGTGCGCGCCGCGCCCGCCGTGGTGGCGCGGGCGGCGAGCGCGGCGGGCGTCGGTGCCTCGAACACCGCGCGCAGCGGCAGCTCCACGCCCAGCGCCGCGCGCACCTGGCTGACCAGGCGGGTGGCCAGCAGCGAGTGGCCGCCCAGGTCGAAGAACCCGTCGTCCACGCCGACCCGCTCCAGGCCGAGCACGTCGGCGAACACCGCGCACAGCACCTCCTCGGCGGGGGTGCGGGGTGCGGCGTCGCCGACCACGGCCGTGTCGGGCGCGGGCAGGGCGCGGCGGTCGAGCTTGCCGTTGGCGTTCAACGGGAACGCGTCGAGCACCACCAGCGCCGCCGGGACCATGTAGGCGGGCAGGGCGGCCCGCGCGGTGTCGAGCACGGCGGTCGGGTCGACGGCGCGGCCGGCCGCGGGCACGACGTACCCGACGAGCCGCTTGTCGCCGGGCCGGTCCTCGCGGACCACGACGGCGGCCCGGTCGACGTCGGCGTGCCGGGTCAGCGCCGACTCGACCTCGCCCAGCTCGATCCGGAACCCGCGCACCTTCACCTGGTCGTCGGACCGGCCCAGGTACTCCAGCTGCCCGTCCGCGCCCCAGCGCACGAGGTCGCCGGTGCGGTAGAGCCGCCCGCCGCGGCCGAACGGGTCGGCGACGAACCGCTCCGCGGTCAGGGCGGCGCGGCCGACGTAGCCGCGGGCCAGGCCCTCGCCGGCGAGGTACAGCTCGCCGGGCGTGCCGGGCGGCACGGGGCGCAGCGCGCCGTCGAGGACGTAGGCGCGCGTGTTCCACAGCGGACGGCCGGTGGGCGCGGGCCCGTCGAGCGGCTCGGGACCGGTGGCGCCCCACTGGAGGGTGTAGACGGTGGCCTCGGTGGGGCCGTAGATGTTGTCGATGCGGGCGGTCGGCACGGCCGCGCGCACGTCGTTGTAGACGCTCGCGGGCAGTCCTTCCCCGGCGAGCACGACGGCACGCGCGTCCAGCTCCACCCCGGCGGCGAGCACCTGCGCGAACACCGAGGGCACGCCGCTGACCAGGCCGCCGGTCCAGCCGCCCCGCTCCACCAGGGTGGTCAGGTTCTCCACGACCTCGACGCGCCCGCCGACGACGAGCGGGGTGAACAGCTCGAAGACCGACACGTCGAAGTTGAGCGAGGTGGACAGCAGCACCGAGGACAGCTCCTCGGCGGTGAAGTGGTCCGCGGCCCAGGCGACGAGGTTCGCCATGCCGCGCCGGGTCACGGCCACGCCCTTGGGGCGGCCGGTGGAGCCGGAGGTGTGGATGACGTAGGCGAGCGACCCGCCGTGCACGGCCGGGGTCGGCGCCGCGGCGGGGCGGGCGAGGCGGTCGGCCACGGCCGGGTCGTCCAGCAGCACGAGCAGGTCGGCGGCCACGTCGAGCCGGGCGGCGGTGCCGCTGTCGGCGACCACGCACACCGGGCGCGTGTCGTCCAGCACGAACGCGATCCGCTCGGCCGGGTGGCCCGGGTCCAGCGGCACGTACGCGCCACCCGCCCGCAGCACCGCCAGCAGCGCGACCACGGCGTCGGACGTGCGCGGCAACGACACCGCGACCACCGCCTCCGGCCGCACGCCGCGGTCCACCAGCAGGGCGGCCAGCCGGTCGGCGCGGGCGTCCAGCTCGGCGTAGGTGAGCACGCGGTCCGGGCCGACGACGGCGACCGCGTCGGGCGTGCGGCCCGCCTGCCGGGCGATGAGCTGCTCCACGAAGGCGTCCGGCACGGGCCGCGCGGTGTCGTTCCACGCGTGCAGCACGCGGTCGCGCTCGGCGGGGTCCATGACGTCGATGTCGCCGAGGCGGACCGCCGGGTCGGCGACGACGGTCTCCAGCAGCCGCACCAGGCGGCGCGCCAGGGTCCGGGCGGTGGACGCGTCGAACAGGTCGAGGGCGTGTTCCAGGTCGCCCTCCACGCCGGCCGGGCGGCCCGCGTGGTCGTGGGTCTCGCTCAGGTCCAGCAGCAGGTCGAACTTGGCCGCGCCGCCGGGCACCTCCTCGAGGTCGATGGCCAGGTCGGGCAGGTCGAGGTCGGCCTCGGGGGTGTTCTGCAGGACCAGCATCACCTGGAACAGCGGGTGCCGGGCCAGCGACCGGCGCGGGTTGAGCACTTCCACGAGCCGTTCGAACGGCACGTCCTGGTGCGCCAGCGCGGCCAGGTCGGTCTGCCGCACCCTCTCCAGCAGCTCCTTGAACGCCGGGTCGCCCGAGGTGTCGGTGCGCAGCACCAGCGTGTTCACGAAGAACCCGACCAGGTCGTCCAGCGCCTCGTCGGACCGACCGGCCACCGCCGTGCCCAACGGGATGTCGGTGCCCGCGCCCAACCGCGTCAACAACGCCGCCACGGCCGCCTGGAGCACCATGAACACCGTCGTGCGGGTCTGCCGGGCCAGCGCCACGAGCCTGGCGTGCGTGTCGGCGTCCACCCGGAACGGCACCCGGCCGCCCCGGTACGACGCCACCGCCGGGCGCGGCCGGTCCGCGGGCAGCTCCAGCACCTCGGGCAGGCCGGCCAGCCGCTCGCGCCAGAAGGCGACCTGCGCCGCGAGCGCGCTGCCCTCCTCCTCGTCGGACCCGAGCACGCGCCGCTGCCACAGCGTGTAGTCCGCGTACTGCAGCGGCAGCGGCGGCAGCTCCGGCGCCGTGCCGGCCAGCCGGGCGCGGTAGGCCACGCCGAGGTCGCGCAGCAGGGGCGTCAGCGACCAGCCGTCGCCGGCGATGTGGTGCACCAGGAACAGCACCACGTGCTCGTCGGGCGCCAGCTCGAACAGCCACACCCGGCACGGCGGCTCGGCGGCCAGGTCGAACCGGTGCCCGAGCGCCTCGGCGAGGGCCGCGGGCAGGTCGTCCTCGTCCACCTCCACGTGCCGGACCACCACCCCGGGCGCGTCCAGCACGCGCTGCACCGGCTCGCCGTCGACCTCCGGGAACGTGGTGCGCAGCGCCTCGTGCCGGGCCACGACGTCGCCGAACGCGGCCGTGAGCGCCGCGCGGTCGAGCTGCCCGGTCAGGCGGAGCGGCAGGGGCACGTTGTACATGCCCGCCGCCTCCTCCAGCCGGTCGAGGAACCACAACCGCCGCTGGGCGTACGACAGGGGGAGCACGTCCGGGCGGGGCAGGACCTCGACGTCGTGTCGGGTGCCGCGGGCGCGTTCGGCCAGGGCCGCCAGCGCCGCGGGGGTGGGCGCCTCGAACACCGAGCGGATGGACAGCTCCACGTCCAGCACGGACCGGACGCGGCTGACCAGGCGGGTGGCCAGCAGCGAGTGGCCGCCGAGGTCGAAGAAGCTGTCCTCCACCCCCACCGACGGCAGGTTGAGGACCGTGGCGAACACGCCGACCAGCACTTCCTCGGTGAAGTTGCGGGGCGCGCGGCCGGTCGCCGCCGTGCCGCCGACCACGTCGGGCGCGGGCAGGTTGCGGCGGTCCAGCTTGCCGTTGGTGGTCAGCGGCAGCGCGTCCAGCCGCACGAACGCCGACGGCACCATGTAGTCCGGCACGGCGGCGGCGACGTGCGCGTGCAGGGCGAGCGGGTCGAAGTCGTGGCCCTCGGCGGGCACGACGTAGGCGACGAGCCGCTGGTCGCCGGGCTGGTCCTCGCGCACCACCACGCCGACCGGGCCGGTCGAGGGGTGGCGCGACAGCACGGACTCGATCTCGCCCAGCTCGACGCGGTAGCCGCGGATCTTGACCTGGTCGTCGGCGCGGCCCGCGAACAGCAGGTCGCCGTGCTCGCCCCACCGCGCGAGGTCGCCGGTGCGGTACATGCGCGAGCCGGCCGGGCCGTAGGGGTTGGCGACGAACCGGCCGGAGGTCAGGCCGGGCCGGGCCACGTAGCCGCGGGCCAGGTTCTCGCCCGCGATGTACAGCTCGCCGACCACGCCCGGCGGCACCGGGCGCAGCGCGTCGTCCAGCACGTACGCCTGCGTGTTCCACAGCGGGCGGCCCAGCGACAGCACCTCGGCCGGGATCTCGTCGCCCGGCTCGACCACCAGCGACGTGCAGCCGACGGTGGTCTCCGTGGGGCCGTACTCGTTGACGACGCGGGCGCCGGGGTGGCGCTTGCGCCAGACGTCGAGCTGCGCGCCGGGCAGCGGCTCGCCGCCGAGCACCAGTTCGGCGGTCGGCGAGTAGGTGTCGGGCAGCACGTCCAGCACGGACAGGTGGCTCGGCGTGCCCTTGAGGAACGCGAACCCGGCCGCCGTGGCGCTGCCCGGGTCGATCCCGTCGTCGGCGAGGTCGCCCAGGTGCACGGCGCCACCGGAGATCAGCGGCGCGTACAGGCCGGTGACGGTGAGGTCGAACGTCACCGGCGAGTGCAGGAACGCGCCGGACCGCACCGAGGGGTAGGCGTCGACCGACCACTGGAGGTAGTTCACGGCCGCGCGGTGCTCGACCAGGGTGCCCTTGGGCCGGCCCGTGGACCCGGAGGTGTAGATGACGTACGCGGCGTGCTCCAGGCGCAGCGGCGAGCGCCGGTCGGCGTCGGTCAGCGGGGCGGCGGACCGGTCGCCGTGGTCGAGGTCGTCCAGCACCAGCGGCGGCACGTCGAGCGCGGCCAGGCGGGGCGCGAGGGCGGCGTCGGTGACCAGCCGCACGGGCCGGGTCTCGTCGAGCATGTCGGCGAGGCGGTCGGCGGGCTGGTCGGGGTCCAGCGGCAGGTAGCCCGCGCCGGTCTTGAGCACCGCCAGCAGCGCCGTGACGAGGCGGGTGCCGCGCGGCAGCGCCACCGCGACCAGGGTTTCCGGCCCGGCGCCCTGCTCGACCAGCAGGCGCGCCAGGCGGTTGGCGTCGGCGTGCAGCTCGGCGTACGTGCGCCGCTCGGCGCCGTGGACGACCGCGGTCGCGTCCGGGGTCGCCCCGGCCTGCCGGTCCAGCAGGGCGGTCAGGTGCAGCGGCTCCACGGCGCGGTCGGTGGCGTTCCAGTCGACCAGGATGCGCTGCCGCTCGTCGGCGTCGAGCAGGTCGACGGCGTTGATCGGCCGGTCGGGGTCGGTCGCGATGGCGCGCAGCACCAGCCGCAGCCACTCCCCCATCCTGGCCACGGTGGCGCGGCCCAGCACGTCGGGCCGGTAGTCCAGGCGGAACGCCAGCCGCTCGCCCGGCAGGCCGACGAGGCTGATCGGGTAGTGCGTGGCGTCGCGGGCCTGGAAGTCGGTGATCCGCACGCCCCCGCCCAGCACGGGCGCGGTGTCGACGTCGACCGGGTAGTTCTCGAACACCATCGTGGTGTCGAACAGCTCGCCGTGGCCGGTGCGGCGCTGCACCTCGGCCAGGCCGACGTGCTGGTGGGCGATCAGCCCGGCCTGCCGGTCCTGCACGCCGGCCAGCAGGTCGGCCAACGTCTGCCCGGCGGTCCAGCGCACGCGCACCGGCAGCGTGTTGATGAACAGGCCCAGCATCGTCTCCACGCCGGGCAGCTCGGCGGGCCGGCCGGACACCGTGCCGCCGAACACCACGTCCCGGCGGCCCAGGTAGCGGCCGAGCACCACGCCCCAGGCGCCCTGGGCGAGGGTGTTCATCGTCCAGCCGCGGGCGCGGGTGGTGCGGGTGAGCGCGTCGGTCAGCTCGTCGTCCAGCTCGACCAGCACGCCGTCGGGCACCACGGAGGCGTTGTCGGCCGCCGCCCCGACGAGCGTGGGCCCGTCCAGCCCCGCCAGCACCTCGTCGTAGGCGGTCAGCGCGCTCTCGGTGTCCTGGCGGGTCAGCCAGCCGAGGTAGTCGCGGTAGGGCGTGACGCGGGGCATCGCCGAGTCGTCGCCCGCGTGCTCGTAGAGGGTGAACAGCTCGTCCAGGAACACCGGCGTGGACCAGCCGTCCATCAGGATGTGGTGCATGGTCAGCAGCAGCCGGTGCACCTGCCCCGGCAGCACGACCAGCACGAACCGCAGCAGCGGGGCGCGGGCCATGTCGAAGCGGCGGGCGCGTTCGGCGTCGACCAGGTCGGCGTACTCGGTCTCGGGGTCGGCGGCGCCGGTGAGGTCGACCTCCCGCCACGGCGCGCGCACCTCGCGGCGCACCACCTGCACGGGCCGGTCGAGGCCCTTGTGGCGGAACCCGACGCGCAGGTTCGCGTGCCGGCGCAGCAGGGCGTCGGCGGCGGCGTGCAGCGCGGGCACGTCCACCGGGCCGGTCAGCTCGGTGGTCATCTGCACCGTGTAGACGTCCAGGCCGTCCCGGTCGTACAGGGCGTGGAAGAGAAACCCCTCCTGCAACGACGAGAGCGGCAGGACGTCCTCGACTGCGGACTTCTTGCTCATCGGTCCAAGTCCTCGCTCTCGTCGTCTTCGTCGTCTTCCAGCAGGTCGAGCTCTTCCTGGCTGAGCGGGACCAGGTCCACGTCGGACGGGGTGAGCCCGCCCGCCGCGGCGCCCCGGACGTGCTCGACCAGGCCGTGCAGTGCCTGCCGCCACGCGGTGGCGAGGTCGGCGGCCTCGGTGTCGGCGAGCAGGTCGGCGGGCCAGGCGAGGGTGGCGGCCAGGCGCGGGCCGGCCGGGGTGTCCTCGGTGACCGCGGTGACCTCCAGCGCGTGCACGAACGGCAGGTCGTCGTGCCCGACGGGGGCGGTGAAGCCGGGCGCGGGCAGCCACAGCCGGTCGCCGCCCGGCGCGGCGGTGTCCACCCGGCCCAGGTAGTTGAACGCGAGCTGCGGCGCGCCCAGCCCGGCGAGCTTGCCCGCCGTGTCGGCGTTGAGGTGGCGCAGCAGGCCGTAGCCGACGCCCTTCTCCGGCAGCTCGCGCAGCTGCTCCTTGACCCGCTTGAGGGCCGTGCCCGCGGCGGGTCCGCCGGCCAGCAGCTCGGGCCAGCCGACCCGGCCGGGGTCCAGGCGCACCGGGTGCACGCTGGTGAACCAGCCGACCGTGCGGGACAGCTCCACGTCCGGCACGACCTCCTCGCGGCCGTGGCCCTCGACCTGGAGCAGCACGGAGGTCTCCGCGCCCCGGCCGCGGCGCTCCCGCCACCGGCCGACGGCCAGCGCGAGCGCGGTCAGCAGCACGTCGTCCACCCCCGCGTGGAACGCGGCGGGCACCTCCGTGAGCAGCGGCGCGGTCTCCTCGACCGTCAGGACGACCTCGCTGGTGCGGGCCGTGCCGACGGTGTCGCGGGCCGGGTCGAGCGGGCGCGCGCCCAGCAGCGGGTCCGGGCCGTCGAGCACGGCCGTCCAGTACGGGAGCTGCTCGGCGCGCGCCGGGTCGTGCGCGGCGTCGTGCAGCAGGTGCGACCAGCGCCGCCACGACGTCCACACCGGTTCCAGCGCGGGTTCCCGGCCGGCCGCCAGGGCGTGCCACGCCTGGGCGAGGTCGGGCAGCAGGATGCGCCACGACACGCCGTCCACGGCGAGGTGGTGCACGACCAGCAGCAGGTCGCCGGGGTGCGCCGGGCCCGCGTCGAACCACACCGCCCGCACGAGCAGGCCGCGGGCCGGGTCGAGGCGGCGCCACGCCGTGTCGGCCTCGGCGCGGACGGCGGCGGCGCGCGCGGTGTCGTCCAGCCCGGTCACGTCCACCCGGTCGGTGATGTCGGCCGCCCGCACCGCGCCGGGGTCGGCGACCTCGTAGACCCACTCCCCCTCGTCGTCGCGGTGCAGGCGGGAGCGCAGGGCGTCGTGGCGGTCCAGCACGGCGTCCAGCGCGCCCAGCAGCCGGTCCCGGCCCAGCTCCGCGGGCACGGCGACGAGCTGCGCCTGGTTGAAGCCGTCGAGCGTGCCGCCGCTGTCGAGGAACCAGCGCACGACCGGCGTCAGCACGGCCGGTCCGCTGCCGGTGGTGTCGGGCACGAGCCGCGCGTCGGTCGGCTCGACCGCCACCAGCGCCAGCTCGGCCGCGGTCTTGCGCTCGAACACGTCGCGCGGGGTGAACACCAGGCCGGCCCGGCGGGCGCGGCTGACGAGCTGGATGGAGCCGATGCTGTCGCCGCCGAGGTCGAAGAAGCTGTCGTCGACGCCGACGTCGGGCAGGCCGAGCACGTCGGCGAACACCGCGCACAGCACCTCCTCGCGGGCGGTGCGCGTGCCGGTCGGCTGCGGCGCCGGGTCGGGGGCGGCGGGCGCGGGCAGCACGGCGTGGTCGAGCTTGCCGTTGCGGCTCAGCGGCAGCTCGTCCAGGACCACCACCGCGGACGGCACCATGTAGTCGGGCAGCTCGGCGCGCAGCGCGGACCGCAGGGCCGCCGTGTCCAGCTCGACGCCGGCCGACGCGGTGACGTAGGCGACGAGCCGGGGCGTGCCGCCGTGGTCGGGGCGCAGCAGCACGGCGCACGCGTCCACGCCGTCGTGGCGGCGCAACGCGGCCTCCACCTCGCCCGGCTCCACCCGGAAGCCGCGGACCTTGACCTGGCCGTCGACCCGGCCCAGGAACCGCACGTGCCCGTCGGGCAGGCGGCGCGCCAGGTCGCCGGTGCGGTACATGCGGGCGCCGGGCGGGCCGTAGGGGTCGGGCACGAACCGCTGCGCGGTCAGCCCCGGCCGGTCGAGGTAGCCGCGGGCCACGTTCGGGCCCGACAGGTACAGCTCGCCGGGCACGCCGACGGGCACCGGCCGCAGCCACGCGTCCAGCACGTGGGCACGGCTGTTGAGCACCGGCGCGCCGATGACCGGGGCCGGGTGGTCGGCCAGGTCGGCGATCATCGAGTCCACCGTGGACTCGGTGGGGCCGTAGAAGTTGAACGCCACCAGGCCCGGCGTGCCGCGCAGCACCTCCCACAGGTGGGCGGGCACCGCCTCGCCGCCGAGCAGCACCACCGACGGGAAGCGCTCGTCGCCCTCCAGCAGCCCGTGCGCCACCAGGTGGTCCACGTAGGACGGCGTGGTCTCGATGACGTCGACCCGCTCGCGGCGCAGGTGGGCCACCAGCGCGTCCGGGTCGCGGCGGGCGTCGTCGCCGATCACGTGCAGCTCGTGCCCGGCCAGCAGCCACAGCACCGGGTCCCACGACGCGTCGAACGCCACGGGCGCGGTCAGCGCGGACCTCAGCCGGTCGCGGCCCAGGCGGCGGGTGACGGGCGTGAACACGTGCTCCTCGTGGTGGCGCAGGAGGTTGGCCAGCGAGCCGTGCTCCACCACCACGCCCTTGGGCCGCCCGGTGGAGCCGGAGGTGTAGATGACGTACACGGCGTCGCGGGCGGTCAACGGCCGGGTGCGGTCGGCGTCGGTGGGCGCGGTGTCGGGCGCGTCGGCCGCGCCGTCCAGCACGAGGCGGGCCGGCTCGTCCGGCAGGGTCGTGGCGTCGGTGAGCACCAGGGCCGGACGGGCGTCGGCGAGGGTGGCGCGCAGGCGTTCCACCGGGTGGTCCGGGTCCAGCGGCAGGTACACCGCGCCGGCCTTGAGCACGCCCAGCAGCGCCACGACCGTGTCGACGGACCGGGGCAGCGCCACGGCGACCACGTCGCCCACCGCCGTGCCGCGCCGCAGCAGCAGGTGCGCCACCCGGTTGGCCCGGCGCTCCACCTCGGCCGCGGTCAGCCGCACGTCGCCGGCGACCAGCGCCACGCGGTCGCCGGAGGTGGCGGCGAACCGCTCGAACGCGGCGAACGCGGTCGGGTCGGGCACCGGCCCGACGGGTCCGGCCGCGCCGCGCACCAGGTGGTCGGCCTCGCCGGGGGCCAGCAGGTCCAGCTCGCCGACGCGCCGCGCCGGCTCGGCCGTGGCCTGGTCGAGCACGCGGGCGAACCAGCCCGCGAACCGGTGCGCGGTGTCGGCGTCGAACAGGTCCCGGCTGTACTCCAGCTCGCCGGACAGGCCCGCGGGCTCGCCGTCGACGTGCCGTTCGGCCAGCGTGAACGACAGGTCGAACTTCGCCGGGCCGGCCGGCAGGTCGACCACCTCGGGCGTGACGCCGGGCAGGTCGAGGTCGGGGTCGGCGTTGTTCTGCAGCGCCAGCAGCACCTGGAACAGCGGGTGCCGGGCCAGCGAGCGCTGCGGCGCCAGCTCCTCGACCAGCCGGTCGAACGGCACGTCCTGGTCGGCGAACGCGGCCAGGTCCGTGTCGCGAACCCGGTCGAGCAGCTCGGCGAACGTCGGCTCGCCGGAGGTGTCCACCCGCAGCACCAGCGTGTTGACGAAGAAGCCGACCAGCTCGTCCAGCGCCTCGTCGCGCCGGCCGGCCACGGGCGTGCCGACCGGGATGTCCGTGCCCGCGCCCAGCCGGGTCAGCAGCGCCGACAGCGCCGCGTGCAGCACCATGAACGGGCTCGCGCCGTGCTCCGCGGCCAGGCGCGCCACGCGGGCGTGCACGTCGGCGGCCAGGCGCAGCGGCACGGAGCCGCCCTCGTTCTCGGGCCGGTTCGGGCGCGGCCGGTCGGTGGGCAGGTCCAGCGTGTCGGGCAGGCCGGCCAGCCGGGCGCGCCAGTGGTCCAGCTGCGCGCGCAGCGGGCTGTGCTCGTCGTCCTCGGAGCCGAGCACGTCGTGCTGCCACAGCGTGTAGTCCGCGTACTGCACGGGCAGCGGCGCGAACTCCGGGGCCGCGCCCGCGTGCCGGGCGCGGTAGGCGACGCCCAGGTCGCGCAGCAGCGGCGCGAGGGACCAGCCGTCGGCGGCCACGTGGTGCAGCAGCAGGAGCAGCACGTGGTGGTCAGGGGCGAGCCGGTACAGCCGCACGGCCACGGGCAGGTCGTCGGCGAGGGCGAACTTGTGCCGCACCGCGTCGGCCAGTTCCGCGGGCAGCGCGTCCTCGGTGGTGTCGACGCGGCGCGTGGCGGCGCTGAGCAGCGCGGTCGCGGCGGCCGGCTCCAGCACGGCCTGCCGGGGCGCGCCGTCGACCTCGGGGAACACCGTGCGCAGCACCTCGTGCCGACCCACGACGTCCGCCACGGCCGCGAGCAGCGCCGCGTCGTCCAGCGCGCCGGTCAGCCGCACGGCCAGCGGCACGGAGTACATGCCGCCCGCCTCGTCCAGCCGGTCGAGGAACCACAGGCGCTGCTGGGCGGCGGACAGCGGCACGACCTCGGGCCGGGGCCGCGGGGTCACCCTGGCGCGGGCGGGCGCGGCGTCGCGCAGGGCGCGGGCCAGGCCGGCCGGCGTCGGGTGCTCGAACACCGCGCGGATCGGCGCTTCCACGCCCAGCACCGCGCGGACCCGGCTGATCAGCCGCATGGCGAGCAGCGAGTGGCCGCCGAGGTCGAAGAACCCGTCGTCCACGCCGACCCGCTCGACGCCGAGCACGTCGGCGAACAACCCGCACAGCACCTCCTCCGCGCCGTGCGCGGCACGGGACGCGGACGTCCCGGCGGTGGCGGGCGCGGGCAGCGCGTGCCGGTCGACCTTGCCGTTGGCGTTGAGCGGCAACGCGTCCAGCTCCACCACGACCGACGGCACCATGTACGCGGGCAGCGCGTCACCGAGGTGGGCGCGCAGCGCCGCCTGGTCGACGCCCGTGCCCCCCGCGGGCACCACGTAGGCCACGAGGCGCCGTTCGCCGCGGTGGTCGGCGCGCACGGCGACGACGGCGTGGGCCACGTCGGGGTGCCGGGCCAGCGCGGACTCGACCTCGCCCGGCTCGATCCGGAAGCCGCGCAGCTTCACCTGGTCGTCGGCGCGGCCGTGGAACGCCAGCCGCCCGTCCGGCAGGCGGCGCACCAGGTCGCCGGTGCGGTACATGCGGTCGCCGGGAGGCCCGTACGGGTTGGGCACGAACCGCTGCGCGGTGAGCCCGGGGCGGTGCAGGTAGCCGCGCGCCAGACCGGTGCCCGCCACGTACAGCTCGCCGACCGCGCCGGGCGGGGTGAGGTTCAGGTCGGTGTCCAGCACGTGCACCCGGGTGTTGTCCATCGGCAGGCCGATGGGCACGGCCTCCGGGTCCGGCTCGCCGGGGCGCAGCGGGAAGCGGGTGGCGAACGTCGTGGTCTCGGTGGGGCCGTAGCCGTCGACCACGGTCAGGTCCGGGCAGTGCGCGCGGACCCGGGCCACCGCGGCGGCGGGCACGACGTCACCGCCGGTCCACACCTCCCGCACGCCCGCCAGGCACGTCGGCGCCTCCTCGGCGACCAGCCGGAACAGCCCGGCGGTCAGCCACAGGGCGGTCACCCGGTGCTCGGCGACCACCCGGCCGAGCGTGGCGATGTCGAGCACCCCGGGCGGGGCGACGACGACCGTGCCGCCGGACAGCAGCGGCGCCCACAGCTCGTAGGTGGCCGCGTCGAACGCGTGCGAGGAGTGCAGCAGCACGCGGGCGTGCGCCGGGGTGGTGAACAGCCGGTCGGTGGCCAGCTCCACGACGTTGGCGTGCGTGACCGCGACGCCCTTGGGCACGCCGGTGGAACCGGACGTGTGCATGACGTAGGCGAGCTGGTCGGGGTGCGACCGCCGGTTCAGCGGCGCGGCGGCGGGCGGTCGCTCGTCGGTCCGCAGCACGTGCGCCGGTGCGGTCAGCCCCTCGGGCAGCGACGGCCGGTCGGTGACCAGGACGGGCGCGCCGAGGTCGGCGAGCACGAAGTTCAGCCGCTCCACGGGGTAGGACTCGTGCAGCGGCACGTAGTAGCCGCCCGCCTTGAGCACGGCGAGGACCAGCACCACCAGCGTCGGCGACCGGTCCACCAGCAGCGCGACCGGCGTCTCGGCGATCACGCCCGCGGCGGCGAGGCGGCGGGCCCACCGGTCGGCCTCGGCGTCGAGTTGGCGGTAGGTGAAGGCACCGGTGTCCGACACCAGGGCCGGCGCGTCGGGCGTGGCCGCGGCCTGCGCCTCGAACCGCGCGGCCGGCGACGTCGAGCCGACCCGGCGGGCCGTGTCGTTCCAGGTCACCAGCTCGGCGTGCCGCTCCTCGGCGGTGAGCAGGTCGAGGCGGCCCAGCGGGGTGGCCGGGTCGGCGGCGACGGCCGCGAGGACCGTGGTCAGCCGGCTCACCAGGTGCCGTGCGGTGGCCTCGTCGAACAGGTCGAGCGCGTACTCCAGCGCGCCGGCGACGCCGGTCACCGCGCCGCTGTCGTCGCGGGTCTCGTAGAGGTCGAACCACAGGTCGAACTTGGCGACGGCCGTGCGCAGGTCGGCCACGGCGACGTCCAGGCCGGGCAGGTCGACGTCCGGGTCGGGGGTGTTCTGCAGGACCAGCATCACCTGGAACAGCGGGTGCCGGGCCAGCGACCGGCGCGGGTTCAGCTCCTCCACGAGCCGCTCGAACGGCACGTCCTGGTGCGCCAGCGCGGCCAGGTCGGTCTGCCGCACCCGCTCCAGCAGGTCGGTGAACGTCGGGTCGCCCGAGGTGTCGGTGCGCAGCACCACCGTGTTGACGAAGAACCCGACCAGGTCGTCCAACACCTCGTCCGTCCGACCGGCCACCGCCGTGCCCAACGGGACGTCCGTACCCGCGCCCAACCGCGTCAACAACGCCGCCACGGCCGCGTGCAGCACCATGAACACGCTGGTGCGCGTCTCCCGCGCCAGGTCGGCCAGGCGCGCGTACAGCTCGCCGTCCACGGTCAGCGGCACGCGCGCGCCCCGGTGCGACGGCACCGCCGGGCGCGGCCGGTCGGTCGGCAGCTCCAGCACCTCGGGCAGGCCGGCGAGGCGGTCGCGCCAGAAGCGGACCTGGCGGCTGAGCGCGCCGTCCGGGTCGTCCTCGTCGCCCAACGCCTCCCGCTGCCACAGCGCGTAGTCCGCGTACTGCAACGGCAGCGGGGTGAACTCCGGGGCCACGCCCGCGTGCCGGGCGCGGTAGGCATCGCCGAGGTCGCGCAGCAGCGGTGCCAGCGACCAGCCGTCGGCCGCGATGTGGTGCACGACCAGCAGCAGCACGTGCTCGTCCGGTGCGGTCCCGAACAGCCACAGCCGCCACGGCAGGCCGGCGGCGAGGTCGAAGCGGTGCCCGGTGGCGGCGGTCATCGGCTCGGCCGGGTCGGCGACGGCCGCCACCTCCACGTGCCCGGGGAGCAGCCGCAGCGCGTCGGCCGGGTCGAGGACGTGCTGGACCGGCTCGCCGGCCACCTCGGGGTAGCGGGTGCGCAGCGGCTCGTGGCGGATCACGACGTCACCGAGCGCGGCCAGCAGCGCCTCCCGGTCCAGCGGGCCGCGCAGCCGCAGCGGCAGCGGCACGTTGTAGGTGCCGCCGGTCTCGTCCAGCCCGTGCAGGAACCACAGCCGGCGCTGCGCCGACGACAGCGGCACGAGGTCCGGGCGCGGTCGCGCGGCGGGCCGGGACCGGGCGACGGCGGCGCCGTCCACGACGAGGGCCAGGCCGGCGGGCGTCGGGTGGTCGAACACCGACCGCAGGGACAGCTCGACGCCGAGCGCGGACCGGACCTTGCTGATCAGCCGCGTGGCGAGCAGCGAGTGGCCGCCGAGGTCGAAGAAGCTGTCCTCCACCCCGACCTGCCCGGTGCCCAGCACGTCGGCGAACACGGCGACCAGCAGCTCTTCCAGCGGGGTGCGCGGCGCGCGGCCGGCCGCCCCCGGGTCGGGCGCGGGCAGCGCGTGGCGGTCGAGCTTGCCGTTCGCGGTCAGCGGCAGCGCGTCGAGCGCCACGAACGCCGACGGCACCATGTACCCGGGCAGCCGGGCCTCGGCCGTCGCGCGCAGCGCGGCGAGGTCCACGTCGGCGGGCGTCGCGTAGGCGACCAGCCGCTTGTCGCCGGGCCGGTCCTCGCGCACGACGACCGCGAGCGCGTCCGCGCCGCCGTGCCCGGACAGCACGGCCTCGACCTCGCCCAGCTCGATGCGGTGGCCGCGGACCTTCACCTGGTGGTCGCGGCGCTCCAGGAACACCAGCGAGCCGTCCGCGCGGCGGACCACGTAGTCGCCGGTGCGGTACATGCGGCGGCCGGGTCGGGGCGTGAACGGGTCGGCCACGAACACCACGCCCGTGCGGCCGGGGTCGCCGAGGTAGCCGCGGCCGACGCCCTCGCCGCCGACGTACAGCTCGCCGGGCGTGCCGACGGGGACCGGGCGCAGGCGGTCGTCCAGCACGTACAGGCGGGTGTTGCGCAGGGCGGTGCCGATGGGCACGCCGTCGGCGACGTCGGCCGGCGAGGTGATGACGGCGTGCGTGACGTCGTCGGCGCACTCGGTCGGGCCGTAGGCGTTCATCAGCGGGATGCCGGGGAAGGCGTCGAGCCAGCGGGCGCACAGGTCCGCGGGCAGCGCCTCGCCCGTGGCCACGAGCAGGCGCAGCGAGGGCAGCGCGGGCCGGCCGCCGTCGGCGTCCCACAGGTCGAGGGCCGCGCGCAGCAGCGACGGGACGACCTCCAGCACGGCCACGCGTTCGAGGTCGGTGCGCTCGAAGAGGCCGCGCGGGTCGGCGGCGAGGTCGCGCGTGACGACCCGCGCCGTTCCGCCGGCCACGAGGGGCGCGAGCATCTGCCAGATCGAGATGTCGAACGTCAGCGGCGCGTTCTGCACCACGGTGTCGCGTTCGGACAGCCCGCAGTCCTCGACCTTGGCGAGCAGGTGGTTCACCATGCCCCGGTGGGTGACCATGGCGCCCTTGGGCTTGCCGGTCGACCCGGAGGTGAACAGCACGTAGGCGAGGTCGTCGCCCGCCCCGACCGGTTCGGGCCACTCGTCGGCGACGTCCCGCCCCACCTCCAGCAGCGGCAGGTCCCCGGCCAGGTCGGCGGCGAACCCGGCGACGGCGGGCGGGGTGAGCACGAGCCGCGCGCCGCTGTCGGCCAGCAGCGCGCGACCGCGGGCGATCGGCGAGTCGGAGTCCACCGGCACGTAGGCCGCGCCCGCGCCGAACACCGCCAGCACGGACACCACGAAGTCGCGGCCCGGCGCGGTGGGCAGGGCCACCACGTCGCCGCGACCGACACCGGCCTCCCACAGGCGCCGCGTCACCGCGGCCGCCCGGCCCGCCAGCTCGGCGTAGGTGAGCGCGCCCTCGTCGTCCACCACGGCCACCGCGTCGGGCGTGGCGCGGGCGTGGCGCCGCACCCGCCGCACCACGCCGTCCGCGTCGTCCAGCGGCGCGTCGGTGCGGTTCCACCCGACCAGCGCCTGCTCGCGCTCGGCGGCGTCGAGCAGGTCGAACGACGCCAGCGGCGCGTCCGGTGCCGCCAGCAGCCGCTCCAGCAGGCGCAGCAGCCGGTCCAGGTGGCCGGCCACCTCCTCCTCGCGGTACAGGAACTCGTTGCCGTCCAGGTCGATCCGCACGGGCTTGCCGTCGGACCGGTCGTAGGCGGTGATCTCCACGTCGTCGATCACGCCGTTGGACAGGTTGTGCGCCGTCACGGGGTGGCCGCCGAAGGTGACGTTGTAGTCGAACGGCATGATGTTGACCACGACGTTCGCGAGCTGCCCCGCCCCGCGCACCAGGCCGAGGTCGCGCAGCACGTCCTCCTGCCGGTACCGCTGGTGCTTGAGCGTGTTGCGCGCCTCGACGGTGGTGCGCCGCAGCACGTCGAGGAACGTCGCGCCGGGGTCGACGTCCACGAACAGCGCCAGGATGTTGCTGACCATGCCGGGCGTCTCGCGCAGCAGCTTGCTCTTGCGCGCCATGACCGGGAACCCGACCGGCGTGGTGCGGGCGCCCGTCACCAGGTGCAGGTAGACGGCGGTGGCCGCGGTCAGCGCCATCGGCCACGTCGAGGCGTTGGTGCGGGTCAGCTCCTTCATCCGGTCCATCAGCGCCGGCTCGACGTGCGCGGTGGCGCGGGCCGGGCGGGCGCTGGCGGGCGCGGTGCCCGGGGTGAGCCCGACGGGTGCCGGGCGGTCGGACAGGCGGGCCCGCCAGTGCTCCTGGTCGCGGCGGTAGGCGTCGGACGCGCGGTAGGCCGCGTCCTCGTCCAGGTACTGCTGGAGGGTGGCGAACGGGGTGGGCGCGGGCTCCTCCCCCGCCACCAGGGCCGAGTACACCGCCGCGAGGCGGTCGGTGAAGATGCGCCCGCTCACGCCGTCGGCGATGACGTGGTGGTTGCGCTGGTAGTACAGGAACCGGTCGGGGGCGACCCGGAACAGGGCGTCCACCGACAGCGGACCGCGTTCGAGGTCCATCGGCCGGTACACGTCGTCGTCCATCCACGCCACCGCGTCGCCGACCGGGTCGGCGCGGTCGGTGTGGTCGAAGAACCTCAGGTGCGGGTCCGGGGCGAGGAACTGCCACACGCCGTCGGCGTCCTCGGTGAACCTGACCTGGACGGTCTCGGCCTCCAGCACGGTGCGGCGCAGCGCCTCCTCGAACAGCGCCACGTCCACCGGGCCGTGGATCTCCAGGTACTCCGACATGACGAACACGTTGTCGGGGTTCAACCGCTGGCCGTACCAGATCCCCAGTTGCCCCGGGGAGAGCGGCCACCGCCGCCTGTCCTCGCTCATGTCCCTGGTCCTCCCTCGCCCTGGCCCGTGGTCCTCGCCGCCGGGTCCTAGCCCCGCCACCGGCGCAGCACGACCACCGCGTTGTGCCCGCCGAAGCCGAACGAATTGCTCATCACCACGTCCACGTCGTGGGCCTGCGCCTCGTGGGCGACGAAGTTGACGGCCGGGTCGATCGGCCGGTGGCAGTTGATCGTCGGCGGCACGAGGCCCCGGTTGACCACCATCGCTCCGACGATCGCCTCCACCGCGCCGGCCGCCCCGATCATGTGGCCGGTCATGGACTTCGTGGAGCTGATCGGGATGCGCTCGACGTGGTCGCCGAACACCGCGCGCAACGAGTCCAGTTCGGACTGGTCGTTGAACACCGTGCTGGTGCCGTGGGCGTTGACGTAGCCGACGTCCTCCGGCGAGAGGAGGGCGTCCTCCAGCGCCCCGCGCATGGCCGCGCGCGCCCCGCGGCCCTCGGGGTGCGGCGCGGTCCAGTGGTGCGCGTCGGACGTGGCCGCGTAACCGGCGACCTCGGCCAGGATCGTCGCGCCGCGCGCCAGCGCGTGCTCGGCGGACTCCATCACCACGACGCCCGCCCCGGAGGCCATCACGAACCCGTCGCGGTCCGCGTCGAACGGCCGGCACGCCTCGGTGGGCGCGTCGACCCGGCCGGACAGGGCCTTGGCGTTGCCGCTGCCGGCCATGTCCACGCGGGTGAGGATGTTCTCCGCGCCGCCGGCGATCACCGCGTCCACCACGCCGTGGCGCACCCAGCGGGCCGCCTCGCCGATCGCGTCGGTGCCGGACGCGCACGCGCTGCTCAACGCCCGGGTCGGCCCCGTGACGCCGAACGCCAGGCTGATCTCGCCCGCCGCGCTGTCGATGGCGCCGGTGACGGGCGCGAACGGGCTGACCCCGCGCGGCCCCTTCCGGTCCAGCGTCTGCACGTGCTCGCTGATGGAGTGCATCGGCCCGTACCCGCTGCCGATCAGCGCGCCGACGCGGTGGGCGTCGTCCTCGGTGATCTCCAGCTTGGCCGTGCCGACGGCCTGCGATGCGGCGGCGAACGCGTACTGCGCGTACGGGTCCATGCGCCGGGCCTGCTTGTGGTCGAGGTACTTCTTCGGCTCGAAGCCCTTGACCTCGCCCGCGAGGTTCGTGGGCAGGTCCGAGGCGTCGATGACGGTCACGTGCCCGATGCCGCTGCGCCCGGCGACCAGCGCGTCCCAGGTCTCGTCGGCGGTGAGGCCGACCGGGGACACCACGCCCCAGCCGGTGATGACGACCCGCCTGCCGTGTCGTTCAGCCATGTGCCGCTCCTCGCTTCGATCAGGGGGTTGGGTCGGTGACCGGGAAGCTGCCGCCGAGTTCGTGGTCGGCGAACAACGCGTCCTCCAGGCGTGCCGGGACGTTGAGGACGACGACCTCGCCCTCTTGCGCGCGCCGCCAGGCGTCGGCGACGTCGGCGCGCAGCGACTCCTTGGTGACGGTCGCCTGGTGCACCCCGCGCCACCGGGGCGCTTCGGCGGTCACGGCGGCCGGGTCGACCAGCGCCGTGCCGGCGAGGTCGCGGTTGTGCGGGCCGAGCTGGGAGTGCAGCCAGCCGTAGCCGCCGTTGCGCAGCACCACGTAGACCAGGCCGCCGCCGAGCGCGACGGCCGTCGGCAGGTCGGCGTCGAACAGGCCGAACGCGCCGTCGCCGACGAACGCGACCACGGGCCGCCCGCCCGCCGCGGCCTTGACGCCGATCGCCGCCGCCGCGCCGAACCCGAGGCTGGTCTGCTCCGACGGCACGACGGAACCCGCGCCGTGCGCGCACTCGAAGCGGGGGAAGCTGTAGGACCACATGTCCTGCAAGCCGTTCTCCTGCACCAGCACCCGGTCGGCGGGCAGTTCGGCGGCGAGCGCGGCCAGCACCTCGACGACGTGCAGCTCCGGCGCGGCGGCGAGGTCGGCCAGCTCGCGGCGGTGGTCGTCGCGCAACCCGTGGTGCACCTCGTCCACGCGCTTGGACCACTCCGCCGGCACGTCCTCCGCCAGCCGCTCCAGCCAGGCCGCGCACACGTCCGCGCCGTCGCCGAGCACCACCGGCCCGGCGAACTGCGTGGCCACGCCCGCCGCGTCGAGGTTGACCTGCACCACGGGCACCGTCGCGCCCAGGGCGTCCGACCAGCCGTAGGTCGCGGTCTCCTCCAGCCTGCTGCCGAGCACCACCACGCAGTCGGTGTCCGCCCACAGCGCCTTGGCGCGGTCGGAGGCGTACAGGCCGGCCAGCCCGATGAACCGGGTCGACGACTCGTCCACCGCACCGCGCCCGCTGGCCGTGCAGGACAGGGCCGCGCCGACGCGCTCGGCGAACCGCTCCACCACGCCGTCGGCGTTGCGGTGCCGCATCCCGCCGCCGACCAGCACGATCGGCCGCCGGGCGCCGCGCAGCACGTCGAGCGCGGCCGAGTCGCCGGCCGGCACGGACACCGGCCGTTCGGCGGGCGGCGGGGGCGGCGGCACGGGCACGTCCGCCTTCAGCAGGTGGTCGGGCACCTCCACGTACACCGGGCCGGGCGCGCCGGAGCGGGCCACCAGGACCGCCCGGCGCACCGCGGGCGCGAGCCGGTCGGGGTGCTCGACCCGGGTCGCCGACTTCACCAGGGGCGCGACCACGGCCTGCTGGTCCAGTTCCTGGAACGCGCCGCTGCCCCGCCGCTCGGCCGCCGTGCCGCCGGACAGCAGCAGCACGGGCGCGCCGGACGAGGCCGCTTCCAGCAGGCCGGTCACGGTGTTCGTCACCGCCGGCCCCTTGCCGACGAGCGCGACGCCCAGCGCGCCGGAGCGCAACGCGTAGCCGGTGGCCATGAACACGGCGTTGCGCTGGTCGCGGCACACCACGAGCCGGACGCCGACGGCGTGCAGCGCGTCCAACGCGGTCAGGTCGTCGTCGGGCAGCCCGAAGACCACCTCGACGCCCGCCTCGGCGAGCAGCCGGGCCACGGCGTGCCACGCGCCCGCGACGCGATCGCCCGGTGATCCCTGCGCGGACGGCGGTTCCCAGTCGTTCACAGCCATCCCCCCGTCAGGCCGTGCGGCCGGTGGCGTCGGACGCGGCGTGGTCGGCGCCGAGGTGGTCGGCCACGGCCTTGGACACCAGCAGCGGCTCGGCGACGCGCTTGCGGCCCAGCGAGGCGTAGTTGGCGCGGATGCCGGTGCCGCCGAACGGCGCGTTGCCGTCCTCGATGTCGATCACCGTCTCGTTCACGCTGACGGTGTGCCTGCGGCGCAGCAGCTCGACGGTCTCGGGCAGGTCGCCGTAGACCGTGGCGGCCATCGCGCGCTCCTGGAAGTACTGGTGGTCCAGCATCGGGTGCAGCCAGTCGGTCGAGGTGAACGGCACGACGTTGAAGATCGGCGCGAACAGCTCGGGCGGCGTGATCCTGGTATCGGCGGGCCGGATCAGCACGGTCGGGCTGAGGTGGTCGTCGACGAAGTTGACCTCGCCGCCCGCCGCCAGGTACTCGCGGGCCGAGCGCAGGTAGTCCAACGAGGAGTCGAACGCGTCGAGGTAGAACATGTGGCTGTAGTCGGCGCTCGGGTCGTCGAACCGGCCGTAGCGCAGGTTGTCCACCCGGCGGCACAGCAGGTTGCAGAACTGGGCGCTGATCGAGGTGTGCACGAACACCACGTCCGGTCCGAAGCAGTCCTGGCCGGAGTTGAGCATCCGCACCCGCAGCAGGCCGTCCACGGCCTTGGGGATGTCGGCGTCGGCGCCGACCACGAACGGGTTCACGCCCTGGCCGAAGTAGAGGAAGAGCTGGTCGCGGCGCAGGCCGGCGCGGATCTTCTCGGCGTTCTTGAACGTGCCGGTGAACACCAGCACGTCCGAGCGCGCGCCCTCGCCCTCCAGGAACTCCCGCTGGTCGCTGTCGTCCAGCACGATCGGCAGGTGGTGCACGCCCGACAGCAGCTCGTGCAGCTTGAGCAGCTGGTCGCCGATGCGCCGCGACGGCCGGAACACCACGCGCTCGCTGTAGAGGCTGGGGATCGCCAGGTACAGCACGTAGCTGTAGAGCGGGATGTTCGACGGCATCAGCACGCCGATCTGGCCGACCACGGGCGGCCGGTACCGGGCGACCTCGGCCGCGGCGCCCTCCAGGGCGGCGATCGAGGCGTCGATCTCGCCGTACGCGGTCTTGTAGCTCATCACCTGGGTGAGCAGCGACATGACCTCGGTGCGGCGGTCGCGCAGCAGCTCGGCGAGGTCGGTGAGCCGGTCCAGGCGGTCCGGGAACGGGATCGCGGACGGGTCGGCGTCGCCGTGGACGCGCGGGAACACGCCCTTGACGCCTTCCAGCGCCACGGTGGAGGCGGCGATGTCGTGCAGCGCCCGCAGGTCGACCTTGCCGTTGCCGTTGAGCGGCAGCTCCTTCAGCACGACCACGCGATTGGGCTGCTCGTGCGCGGCGACGAATCGCGACACCGTGCGCTTCCAGTGCGCCACGGGCTGCTCGGTCGGGTCGGTGATCACGAACACGAGCTGGGTGCCGCGCTGCTCGTCCTCGACCGGGATCACGCGCACCGGCGCGCCGCACGCGCCGGCCTTCTCCGCGATGGCGTCGGGGTAGAGCGTGTGGCCGAACCGGTGCACGGCGGACTTGCGGCCCAGCACGCGCAGCTGCCCCGCCGGGGTGAGGAAGCCGATGTCGCGGGTGTGGAACTCCTGCCGCTCCACCTCGCGGACGCGGCCGCCGGGTTCGAGCAGGCCCACCATGATGTCGGGGGTGCGGACGACGACCTCGCCGATCTCGCCGGGCGGCACGGGGTTGCCCACCGGGTCGCGCACCTCGACGGCCACGCCGTCCAGGGGCGTGCCGCAGTGGGTGGGGTCCTCGGGCGAGGACAGGGCGATGTTGCCCGCCTCGCTGCTGCCGTAGCCGTCGAGCAGGGTGGCGCGGAACCGCGTCTCGAAGCGGGTGCGCAGCTCGTCGCGCAGCGGTTCGCCGCCGACGCACCACATGCGCACGGAGCCCAGGTCGCGGGTGTCGCGGCGGGCGACGACGCGCAGCATCGTGTCGTAGGTGGCGGGCACCGCGTCCACGACGGTCACCCGGCGCCGGACGATCACGTCCAGCGCCTGGTCGACGCGCCGGCTGGGCGCGATGACGAGCGTGGCGCGGGCGTTCCACCACAGCAGCAGCATGGACAGGCCGTACTGGTGGGTGAACGGCAGCAGGGGCAGCAGCACGTCGGACTCGACGTAGCCCATGCGCCGCTGCGTGCGCTCCACGTTGCGCAGCACGGACGCGCCGGAGCGCACGATCCCCTTGGGCTTGCCGGAGCTGCCGGAGCTCCACACGACCAGCGCGTCGCGCCGGGCGGCCCACTTGGCGAAGGTCAGCCCGGGGACGTCGGTCACCGGCACGTCGTGCGCGGTCTTCACCAGCGCGTGCAGGTCGACCAGGCCGGCGGCGATCCGGTCGAACGCCGGGTCGGCCTGGTCGGCGTCGGTGACGAACCACCGCGCGCCGGAGTCCACGACGTGCTCGGCGGCCTGCGCGGGCGGCAGACCGGGGTCCACCAGGCCGACGGAGACGCCCAGCTCGACCAGCGCGAGCAGGACCACGACGAAGTCGTCGGAGTTGCGCGCCGACAGCACGACGCGATCGCCGTCGTCGACCCCGCGCTCCCGCAGCACGCGGATCAGCGCGTGGCAGCGTTCGGCGACGTTCGCCAGGGGTGTTTCCCCGCCGTGTTCGTTGACAAGCATGGCTCTGCCCTCGTTCCTCGTTCTTCGGACACCCACCGGGGCGTTGACGCGGAATGGACCCGGTCCGGCGGCACGCGGGAACCCGGTCGGGGGTCGCGGGCCGACAACGCCGGGACAGGCGTGGGCGGCTCACGAACCGAACGTGAGCCGAGGCTTTCGGACACATTTCACCCGCGACCGCACGCGGGGTGCCGGAAATGGCGCCGTGGCGCTAGGAGGAGGGTCGCGCCTCGCGTGGCGCACGCGTCGGACGCGGTGCGTGCCACGGGCGGAACCGCTGCGCTCGACTCGGTGGACCGCCCGACGGCGCGGTCGGGACCACGTTGCCCGAGTCGCCGGCGGAAGTGGCCGCCTCACGTTTGTCCGCCCCGCGCACCACGTTCCCGAATCGTTCGGGAACGACGGTGAACGGGCCCCTGGGACAGGAGATCGTATTCACTGCCGTAGTCCTCAATGAGAGTTCGCACGCGGCCGGCGGACCGCGCGTCGCAGGTCGTGCACCCGCCCAACGGAGGCCGGAGGACGCGCTTGCACCCCGTTGAGCTGCGCAGACTCGGAGGTGACTGATCAGTGAACCAACTCGTCAACTTCCCACAGTTAGCGGTTGGTTCCCGTTCATCAGCACCAACAACCTTGGCGGCGAGCCGTGTCGATCACAATCAGCCGATTGGCGCAGCACCCCGACAAAACCGCTGCGAATCCACGAACAAGAAGGCCGTTCACATTGATCGGCGCGGCAAGCTAGCGATCACCCGGACGACGTGTCAAATCGAGCCGAACCACTCGGATGAACGCTCGTGAACTTGCGGCACGTGCCAGTACCGCCGCAACATGGCGATATAGAACCCGTATAGAACGCCCTGCGGCCCGCCAACGGTTCGATCTTCACGTTAACTCGGTCGACAGGTTCGCCGCGGGTTGCGGTGATCGGCCCGCCGCACCGATCGAGACGCATCCGGGAACAGGTCCGGGCACCCACCTGCGCACCTCCGAAGCGGTGCGCGCGGCGGGATCGGGAACCCCACCCGGCGGCCCGGGACCGGTTGACGCGCGCGGTGCGCGGCGCCAGGATTGTCCGATTGCGACCCCGCGCTCGCGGGGTCAGATCCAGTCGCGGTGCTTGAACAGCGAGTAGAGGCCGGCCGAGAGCAGCAGCATGGCCACCGTGGACGTCCAGAAGCCCCACACCTCGTTGAAACCGGGGTACGGGACGTTCTGGCCGTAGAAACCGGTCACGGCGGTGGGCACGGCGATGATCGCCGCCCAGCCCGTGACCTTCTTCATGATCAGGTTGAGCCGGTTGCCCTGGAGGTTCAGCTGGATGTCGCGAATGGTCGCGACCATGTCCCGCAGCGACTCCGTCCACTCCGACGCGCGCAGCACGTGGTCGTAGACGTCCTGGTAGTAGGGCGCCATCCGACTGTCCACCACGGAGTGGTCGCGGCGCATCAGCCCGTTGACGACCTCGCGCATCGGCAGCACGACCCGGCGCAGGGTGACCAGCGACTTGCGCATCGCCAACGCGCGCCGCTGCATGTCGGGGTCGTTCGGGCTCTCGGTGAAGACCAGGTCCTCCAGGCCCTCGATGTGGTCGTCCAACGCCTGCACGGCGTCGAAGTGGCTGTCGACCACCAGGTCGAGCAGCCCATGCAGCAGGAACCCCACGCCGCTGGCGGCCAGGTCGGACGACTCGTCCCAGCGCCGGACCAGGGCGTCGATGTCGAACTTCTCGTCGTTGCGGACGGTGACCAGCGCCCGCGGGGTCACGAACGCCGACACCTCGGCGGTCGTCAACCGCCCCGACGCCTCGTCCAGGGCCACCGCGTACGCGTTGACCAGCAGGTGCGTGTCGTACTGGTGCAGCTTCGGCCGCTCGTGGCTGCCGAGCGCGTCCTCGACGGACGTCGCGTGCAGGCCCAGCAGGTCCGAGATCGCCGCCATGTCCGACTCGGACGGGCCGCACAGGTCGAGCCAGACGACCGCGCCCTCGTCCCGCAGCAACCGGGGGATGTCGGTGACCGGGAAGTCCTCTTCGGCGAGGCGGCCGGCGCGGTACAGGCGGTTTCGTGACACGTGACCCACAGTAGCGACGGCCACCCCCGGCTGCGGCACGGGTCCGCGACCGGGGGACGTGGTGGACCGGCACGGCCGCCGCGCGGCCCTCGGGTCGACTCCGCCCGCACGCCCTCCCCCGACCCCGCTCCCCCGACCGGTCAGCAGGTCGCGCCGTGCGCCAAGGAGGTGTTGTGCCGCCATCGCCTTGGGCTGGAGCCGGCGTGGAACCGGGGCTGCGATCCCGGAACGTCGTCTTGGTCGCGTTCTCCAGCCTCCGGACGGGATCGCGTGGTGCGGGTGGCGACCGCCACCGTCGTTCACCCGGCCGTCGAGCAGGTGGACGCTCGCGACCCGCTGACCGAATCGACCGTGGAGCCGTCCCGGCTACGCTGTGGAGCTATCTCCCGCTATCGTGGCTCCATGGGCATCCCCGGTTCACGACGGCAGGCGCGCGGCGAGGTCGAACGGCTGCCCAGCGGGTCGTTGCGGGTCCGGGTGTACGCCGGGGTCCACCCCGGCACGGGCAAGCGGCGGTACCTCACCGAGACCGTGCCGGCCGGGCCGGACGCGGACCGGGCGGCGGAGGCGGTCCGGACCCGCCTGCTGGCCGAGGTGGAGGCGCTGCGCGGCCCGCGGGTCAGGCAACGCCCCGACCCCGCCCCGGACGCGCGGCCTCGCGGCCGCAGGCGGGGCGAGCTGACCGTCGCGGCGGTCGCGCGGCTGGCCGGCGTGTCCGCGCCGACGGTGTCCAAGGTGCTCAACGGCCGCCCCGGGGTGGCGGCGGCGACGCGGCTGCGGGTCGAGGCGGCGCTGCGCGAGCACGGCTACCGGCGGCCGGACGCGGTCGTGCGCGCGCCCAACGTCGAGGTCGTCTTCTTCGGCATGCAGAGCTACCTGGCGGTCGAGGTGATGCACGGCGTCGAGCGGGTCGCGGGCGCGCGCCGGCTCGCCGTGGGGTTCACCGACGCGGCGCGCCAGACGTCGACCGGCCGGTCCTGGGCGCACGACCTGCTGTCCCGCCAGCCGTACGGCGTGGTGGCCGTGCACCTCGGCTTCACCAGCGAGCAGCACGGGCTGCTGGTCGCGAGCGGCATCCCGCTGGTGGCCCTGGACCCGACCGGCGAGCCGGAGCACTCGGTGCCGTCGGTCGGCGCGGCCAACTGGAGCGGGGGTGTCGCCGCCGCCCGGCACCTGCTGTCGCTGGGGCACCGGCGCATCGCCGTCGTCGCCGGCCCCGCGGAGCGGATGTGCGCGCGGGCCCGGCTCGGCGGCATCCGGGCGGCGATGGCCGAGCACGGCGCGCCGGCGGACGAGCGGCTGGTGCGCGTCGGGCGGTTCTCGTTCGAGGACGGCTTCGCCCACGCCCGGGAGCTGCTGCGGCTGCCCGACCCGCCCACCGCCGTGCTGTGCGGCAACGACCTGCAGGCGCTGGGCGTCTACGAGGCGGCGCGGCAGGAGGGCCTGCGCATCCCCGAAGACCTCAGCGTGGTGGGCTTCGACGACATCCCGGCCGTGCAGTGGTGCGGGCCGCCGATGACGACGGTCCGGCAGCCCATGGTGGAGATGGGCGCGGCCGCCGCCGAGCTGGTGCTGTCCCTGGCCGCCGGCCGCGCGCCCGAGCGCGCCCGCGTGGAGCTGGCCACCACCCTCGTGGTCCGCGACAGCACCGCGCCGCCGAAGTGACCCACCGCGCCGGCCGGGCGAAGACCTGAAACGTTTCCACTTTCAGTCGAAAGTTTTCGACGCGCCTTCTTCGGCGGGCTCGGGCGCGACTCCCGATTCGACGGTAATCGTAGTGTGGGACGATGCGCGGTTCCCGCCGGTGCCGTCCCCGCGCCCGGGAACCCGCGGCGGTGTCCGGAAAGCCTTGTTCGCCGGTTTCCGGCACGAAGCAGCGAACCCATTTCGAGAACACCTCAGGAGGCACGAAGATGTGCGGTATCACCGGCTGGGTCTCGTACGACCGCGACCTCACCCGGGAGCGGGAGGTGCTCGACGCGATGACCGGCACGATGGCGTGTCGCGGTCCGGACGCCTCCGGCACGTGGTTCGGGCGGCACGCCGCCCTCGGCCACCGGCGGCTGGCCGTGATCGACTTACCCGGCGGCGCGCAGCCGATGTCGGTGCGCACGCCCAACGGCGAGGTGACCCTGGTCTACAGCGGTGAGGCGTACAACTACGTCGAGCTGCGCGACGAGCTGATCGCGGCGGGCGAGCGGTTCAGCACCTCCAGCGACACCGAGGTGGTCCTGCGCGGCTACCTGCGCTGGGGGCCGGCGCTGGCCGAGCGGCTCAACGGCATGTACGCGTTCGCGATCTGGGACGAGCGGGACCGCAGGCTGGTCCTGGTCCGCGACCGGCTCGGCATCAAGCCGCTGTACTACTACCGCACCGGCGACGGCGTCCTGTTCGGCTCCGAGCCCAAGGCGATCCTGGCCAACCCGCTGGCCGAGCGGGTCGTCGACCTCGACGGGGTGCGGGAGTCGCTGGCGTTCTCCTTCACGCCCGGCCACGCGATCTGGGCGGGCATGCGGCAGGTCGAGCCGGGGACGGTCGTCACCGTCGACCGTGACGGGGTGCGCGAGCGCACCTACTGGCGCCTGGAGACCCGCGAGCACCAGGACGACCTGGAGACCACCGTCGGCCGGGTCCGCGAGCTGCTCGACGACACCGTGCGGCGGCAGCTCGTCGCGGACGTCCCGCGCTGCCTGCTGCTGTCGGGCGGGCTGGACTCGGGCGCGCTGACGGCGCTGTCCGCGCGGCACCTGGGCGAGGAGCGGGTGCGGACGTTCGCCGTCGACTTCATGGGCCAGGCCGAGAACTTCCGGCCGGACGACCTGCGCGACACGCCGGACACCCCGTTCGTGCGGGACGTGGTCGAGCACGTCGGCTCGGAGCACGCCGACATCGTGCTGGACCCGAAGACGCTGGCCGACCCCGAGGTGCGCCGGGCCGTGCTGACCGCCCGGGACGTGCCCACGACCCTCGGCGACATGGACCTGTCGCTGTACCTGCTGTTCAAGGAGATCCGCAAGCGGTCGACCGTCGCCCTGTCGGGCGAGTCGGCGGACGAGCTGTTCGGCGGCTACCGGCACATCCACACCCCGGAGGTGCAGCAGGCCCGCGCGTTCCCCTGGATCGCGTTCAACGTCGGCCCGCTGGACAAGGACGGCCACGGGCTGGACCGGTCGCTGCTGGCCGGGCTGGAGCTGGAGGAGTTCCGCCGCGACCAGTACGAGGCGGCGGTCGCGGACGTCAAGCGCGGTGACACCGAGGACGACCACGAGTACCGGATGCGGATCATGATCCACCTGCACCTGACCCGGTTCCTGCGGTTCCTGCTCGACCGCAAGGACCGGTTGAGCATGGCCGTCGGCCTGGAGGTGCGGGTGCCGTTCTGCGACCACCGGCTGGTCGAGTACGTCTACAACGCCCCCTGGTCGTTCAAGCACTACGACGGCCGGGAGAAGAGCCTGCTGCGCGGCGCGGTGAAGGACGTGCTGCCGGAGTCGGTCGCCTGGCGGGTGAAGAGCCCCTACCCGTCGACCCAGGACCCGTACTACGTGCGCCAGTTGCAGCTCCAGGGCAAGGAGGTGCTCGCGCGCCCGGATCACGAGGTGTTCGCGCTGGTGGACCGGGACTGGCTGCGGCGGGTGACGGACCAGGAGCCCGCCTCCGTCGACCGGGTGACCAGGCTGGGCCTGGAACGGGCCCTCGACTTCGGCGCCTGGATCGACCTGTACCGCCCGCGGCTGGTCCTCTCCTGACGGCGGGCCGGGGCCGTCGGACCTCCGGCGGCCCCGGTCGGGGCGGCGGTGCCACGGGTCGCGCCGGCCCACCCCTGACCCCCGTGCTTGCGCAACGTTGCGCAAGCCGGTCCGCTCGTGCGAACGGCGCCGACTCCCACCGGGCCACCGCGTTGCCGCAGCCAGGCCAAACTCGCGGTCGCGGCTGGCGGACAGGCGGCCCGCCGTCCACCCTGCTCACCACGCCGCCGGGTCCGCGCAGGTGGGCACGGCGACCGCCCCCGTGGACGAAGGAGTTCGCGCATGCCCCGGAGCAGCCGCTTACGCAGGCTCACCAACCTCGCCGCCCTCACGCTCGCCGCGTTCCTCGGCGCGGCCCTGGCCGCCGCGCCCGCGCAGGCCGCCTACGGTCCCGCCCAGCCGGTCGACATCCAGCTCAAGGGCTACTCGCCCAGCGGCTACACCACGCTGGTCGGCCGCCTCGTCGGCACGGTCCGGTTCGACGACGGCAACTCCCTCTACCGGCTGGACCTGACGCTGTGCCGCCAGTCCAGCTACACGAGCACCAAGCTGACCGTGAACGTCAACGGCGCCTACCACCGGTACTACTCGGGCGAGGACGGCTACCGGCCCGAGGCCTGCGGCGGCGGGCACGGCCAGTCCCTCGCCGTGAACGCCGACGTGCCGTACGCCGGGGTGGTGCGCGACCTCACCCTGGTCTACGAGGGGCTGCACTTCTCGGGGACGACCGCGACGCAGGTCAGCCGCAGCGCGTCCTACGACAACCCGTTCAACTGAGCCGCGCCCCGGGTGGCGGGCCGCCCGCCACCCGGGTCCCCCGGTGTTCGCCGCCTGTTCTCCCCGACGCGACCACCGACGGGTTGACGCCGTCACGACCGGGCCGGGAACCTCGGTGCCGGCCGGTGACCTCCGCGACACCGGTCACCCGCCGCCGCGCCACTCGAGACCGGATGGAGGGCATGGTCGTCATGACCGCCCAGATGACGGACCCGTCCCGCACCACGTCCCGCACCCGGAAAAGCGCCGCGAGGCTGCTGAGCGCGCTCGTCGGCGCGGCGCTGCTCGCGGTGCTCGTGCCCGGAGCCGCGTGGGCCGAACCGCCGCGGGCCCTGCCCGCGAACCACACCGACGCCGACGCCAGGTGGCAGCCGGCGTTCGACTACGACACCGACGGCTGCTACCCGACCCCCGCGATCTCACCCACCGGCGCCGTGGCCACCGGGCTGAAGAACTCCGGCGCCCTCAACGGCCAGTGCCGCGACCAGTCCGACCTGGACAACACGAACTCCTACGCGCGTTCCCGGTGCAACAACAACTGGTGCGCCCACCTGTACGACCTGTACTTCGAGAAGGACCAGGCGGTGCCGGGCATCGACTGCTGCGGGCACCGGCACGACATCGAGCACGTGATCGTGTGGGTGAGCGGCGACCAGGCGCAGTACGTCTCCACGTCGGCGCACGGCAGGTACTCGACCTACCCGCGGTCGCAGGTGGCGTGGGAGGGCACGCACCCGAAGATCGTCTACCACAAGGACGGCCTGAGCACCCACTGCTTCCGCCTCGCGAGCGCGGGCGAGCAGCCGGAGAACCACTACGGGACCTGGCAGTACCCGGACCTGGTGAGCTGGGACCGCTTCCCCGCCGGCATCCGCGACATCCTGGTGGGCGCGGACTTCGGCAGCGCGAGCCTCGCGATCAAGGACGGCGCGTTCGCCGACAACCTGGCCCGGGCGAAGCCGAGCGGGATCCCGTTCGACCCGAACGCCTGACGCGACGTGGGACCCCGGCCGCGGCGGCGGGGTCCCACCGGTCGCTCAGTCGTACTTGTCCTGGTTGAGGAAGCGGGCGAAGCCGCGCCACGAGTTCGGTCCCATCACGCCGTCGATAGGCCCGGTGTAGCCCCACCGCGCGGCCAGGCGCTGCACCCCCGCCCAGGTGGCCGGGCCGGGCACGCCGTCGATCGGGCCCGTGTAGCCGTACGCGCGCACGCCCCGCTGCAACGCCGCGTAGGTGTTGGCGCCCGGCACCCCGTCGATGGGCCCGGTGTACCCCTGTTCGAGGCGCAGCCAGTTCTGCGCCCGCTTCCACATGACCGCGCCGGGCACGCCGTCCTGCTCCGTGCTCGTCTTCGGCAGGCCGGAGCCGCTGCCGAGGTACGTCAGCGGGTTGATGCGCACGCCGCTCGGGTTGATCATGTGCCAGTGCACGTGCGGGCCCGTGGACGAACCCGAGCCCGGCGCGCCCGGTTCGCCGCCGGACAGGCCGACGATCCCGCCCATGCCCACCCGCGTGCCGTTGGCGAGCAGGAACTGCGACAGGTGCAGGTACTGGCTGCGGTAGCCGTTGTCGTGCTGGATGGTGACGGTGTGGCCGCCCGTGCCGTTGTTCGGGGTGTTGGTGACCACCCCGCCGCCCGCGGCGGGCAGCCGCGTGCCGACGGCCATGCCGAAGTCGATGCCGCCGAGCGAGCCGCGGCTGAGGTGCTCCTCCCACGTGCCGGTGATCCGGTAGCCGCTGAAGGGGTTGTAGAACCCCGGCACGGCCGCGTGCGCCGCGGTGGCGCCGACCGCTGTGACGACCCCGGCCGCCACCGTCCCGTGCAACAAGGCCCGTCTGCTGAACCCGTCGTTGGTCATGCACCGAACGTAGGGAGGCGGTACCGGCACCGGCATGGTGCGTTCGACCGACGGCCATTCGGGTGGGAGGCGTGCGCCGGGTGAGCACGCGCCCCCGTCACCGAGCGCGAAGCGGTGTCACACGGCCGGGGATGGCGGCCTCACCATCGGGTTCTCGCGTTCGCCGGCCGTCCTCCGCCGGGTGTCCTGCTCCTACCGTGACCCCACCGCACCGAGGAGTTGAGGCCGAATGTCCGGCACCTTCCGCAGCCGCGCCGCCACCACCGCAGCCGTTACCGCCGTCATCACCGCAGCCATCACCGCCGCCGCCCTGGCGACCGCAGGCGAAGCACCCGCCGCGCCCGCCAAGACCGCCGCCGTCGTCTCGCTCGGGGACAGCTACATCTCCGGAGAGGCGGGCCGGTGGCGGGGCAACGCGCTGGAGAACACCGGCGACAAGTGGGGCACCGACCTCGCCACGAAGTGCGACGCGGGCGGCTGCACCACCGACCCGCGACGGGTCTACGGCGACACGCACGGCACGACGAACACGTGCCACCGCTCCACGTCCGCCGAGATCGTCAGCGCCGCCATCGCCGACGTCACGGCGGTGAACCTGGCGTGCTCCGGCGCGACCACGTCCGACGTGCGCGCCGGCGACCCCGACCGCGGTCAGCCCAACCAGCTGGAGCTGCTGCGCGCCGCCGTGCGCGACCACCGGGTGGAGCTGGTCGTGCTGTCGGTCGGCGGCAACGACCTCGGGTTCGGCGACATCATCGCCGACTGCGCCAAGGGCTACCTCACCTCCTCCTACACCTGCGCGCCGAAGTGGGGCCCGACCGTCACCGGGCAGCTCGACCGGCTGCGGGCGGACGTCGGGGCCACGATCGAGGCGATCAGGGAGGTGGTCGACGCCGCGCAGGGCGCGGGCACCTACCAGTTCGTCCTCCAGTCCTACCCCGCGCCGATGCCGGCCGCCGCCGGGTTCCGCATCGCCGAGAGCGGGCCGCGGTGGACCGAGGGCGGCTGCCCGGTGTGGGACAGCGACGCCGACTGGGCGCGCGAGGAGCTGGTGCCGACGATCGCCGGGCAGCCGAAGCGGGTCGCCGCGCACCGGGGCGTGCGGTTCCTCGACCTCCAGGACGCCTTCACCGGGCGCGAGGTGTGCGCGTCGGACTCCCGCCAGGCGACGTCGGCCCACTCCGCCGCCAACCCGCTGCCGGGCACGACGGCGGAGTGGGTGCGGTGGGTCGTCACCGGCTACTCGGCGCAGGGCGACCGCCAGGAGAGCATGCACCCCAACGCGTACGGGCAACGCGCGCTGGGCACGTGCCTGCGCCTGGCGCACCAGAGGGGTTCCGGCGACTTCGCCTGCCACAACACCCCGGGCGCGGGCCCGGCCAAGATGGTGCTGTCGGCGCCAGGGACCGCCTGACCTGGGCGTGTGCCCGCCGTCACGCCCCGCTCGCGGCGATTGTGGTGCGAACGGACCACAGCGTGCTACCCCGACCGCGGCTACCGTGCCGGCCATGCAGCACTCCACGACGTCCCGACGCGCCCTGGTCGCCTCCGCGGGGGCGCTCGCGCTCCTGCTCTCCGCCTGCGGCGACGCCACCTCGGGCACCGCCGCGCCCGCCGCCACCACGGAGGCGACCGCCGGGACCACCACGTCGAGCGCCGCGTCGAAGACCGGTTCGGCCACCTCCGCGGCGCCCGCCGCGCCGGGTGACGTCACCGCGCCCGGCACGAAGCTCAAGGTCGGCGAGCGCGCGGTGGTGCCGTTCAAGTACGGCACGGACAAGAACGGCACGATCGCGATCACCGTCACCGCCATCGAGCAGGGCGACAACGCCGACCTGGCCGCGTTCGGCGAGAAGGCCAAGGGCATCACGCCGTTCTACATCCGGGTCTCGGTGGAGAACGTCGGCGGCACGGACCTCGCCTACAGCTCGGTCAGCCTGCGCGCGGTCGGCCCGGACGGCAAGGGCACCGGCGTCATCATCAGCGGCGAGACGGCGCAGTGCCAGTCGGAGTCGGCGAAGAAGGACTTCACCACCGCGGGTGCCAAGTTCGAGACGTGCGTGCTGCAGGGTGCCCGTGAGGGCGCGAGCGTCGGCGGCGCGACGTTCGACAAGGGCGACGGGTACGACAAGTCGCCGGTCACCTGGACGAAGTGACCCGCGTCACCGGGTGACTCCGGCGGTTCGCCACCGTGCCGCGGCGGCACCGTCCACGACGGACACCTCCCCGCCGGGCGGGTGCGGCTCGTCGTCCAGCGTCGTCAGGCCACCGGTGAAGCCGTTGCGGCGCAACGCCTCGGCGATGGCCAGGCCGACGCGCCCACGAGGAGCACATCGGACACTTCGGTCACGCGTGGTCCGCCGGCGCGATCACCCCGCCGGGCACACCTCGGCAGCCTCGCGGACCGCGGCCGTGATCGTCGTGGGGCGGCGCGGTGGCTCAACCACCACCCGCTACCGGCGCTCTTCGGTGCACGGGGCCGACCACAGGCCCGTGATGGCGTCGATCAGGCCGGACGCGGTCTCGTCCCAGGTCGACCTCGGCGTGGCCGCGCCCTCGGCGAGCGCCCGCTCACGCTCGGCGCAGGCGTGCACGATGAGCCGGCGCACCATCGCGGCCCGGTCCTCGCGCACGTCGGGCGGGAGGTCCGGCACCAGCTCGACCAGGTTGTCCACCACGTGCCGCAGGGAGGCCTCGGCCAGCGCCTCCTCGGCCACGACCGCGCGCAGCGCCGGGTCGGTCATCACCTGCGCGCTGAACCGCGCGAACCAGGTCTGCCCGCCCGAGGAGGCCAGGTACGCGGTCACCGGCCGCACCAGGCAGGCGACCCAGTCCCGCACCTCCCGCGACCCGGCGGCGGCGGCCACCGCGTCCTGCCGCAACGACTCGATCCGGGACGTGTGCCGGCGCATGATCGCCCGCACCAGGTCGACCTTGGTGCCGAAGTGGTAGCCGACCGCGGTGTTGTTGCCCTGGCCCGCGGCCGCGCTGATCCGGCGGTTGGACACCGCGTACAGCCCCCGCTCGGCGAACAGCCGTTCCGCCGTCGTGAGGATCTGCTGCCGCGTGGCGCCGACCTGCTCCGCTCGTGAAGCCCTGCCGACGCCCGCCACCACGGTCGACACCGTACCGCGCCGGCCGCCCGTGATCGCGCTGGTCGCGCGGTGATCCACGCCGATCGCGATTAGAACGGGCCGGAATGGGTATGTCGCGACGATGGGGGTCGACTCGGCCTGGAACTACTCGCGCGGGGACGACCGCGGGCGCGCGGAGGTGGTGCGGATGACGCCGGGCTCGCCACCGGGTGACGACCCGGCGGGCGTGTTCGTCCGCGTGTCGGGCATGCTGTTGTCCGCCGAGGCGATGGGCACCGCGTTGCGGTTGATCACGGCCGCGGCGAAGGAGGTCTTCCCGGGTGCGATCGGAGCCGGCTTCACGTTGGCCGACCTGGACGGGCGCCGGGTGACCGCGGCCGCGACCGACGACGTGGTGGCCCGCGCCGACGCCCTCCAGTACGAGTTGGGGCAGGGCCCCTGCCTGACGGCGTGGGAGCGGCGCACCGCGGTGCGCGTCGACGACCTCGGCCGGGAGCACCGCTGGCCGGAGTGGGTCGCGGCGGTGCGCGGCACGGGCCTGCGTTCGGCGTTGAGCACACCGGTGCTCGCGGGTGGTCAGGCGCTGGGCGCGATGAAGGTCTACGCGTCCGAACCCGGCGCCTTCGGTGGACGGGAGGAACACCTGTTGACGATGTTCGCCACCCAGGCGGGCGTGCTGCTCGCCGACATGCGCACGACCGAGGACGCGCGCCGTGTCGACGAACGCCTGAAGGACGCCTTGCGGGGCCGTGACGCGATCACGCTGGCCAAGGGCATCATCATCTCGCGCGACGGCGCCGACGAGCGCGCCGCGTTCCTGACGCTGGCGGAGCTGGCGCGCAGACGGCGGGCGACGCTTCGGGACACCGCCGAAGAGCTCGTCCGGACGACGATCAAACGGCCCTTCTGACACGACCATGACCGATCACCGCGCCGAACGGCAACAGCACAGCATCGCCGCCGCCCTCCGCCACGCCGAGCTGACGTCCGAAGAACTCTGGATCCGGTACTTCGCCATCGGGGGCGACGCCGGGCTGCTGGAGATCGACGCCTACGTCCACGGCCTGGGCAGCCTGCCCCCGCTGCAACGCGACATCCTCGCCCACGCGATCAACGAGCGCCTGGACGAGCTGACCCCGCCCCGCCGGGCCGACTACAGCAGGCCGACCCGGGAGACCAGACCGCGGGACCGGTCGCTGATCGCGCTGGTCGAGCTCCTGGAACGGGCCGAGCTGGCGCCGCCCGACCGGCTGCGCGCCCTCGTCGACGCGGCGGCCTCGGCGCTGGACGTGCGGATCTCGATGTACCTGGTGGACTACGAGGAGCGCCACCTGCGGCCGTGGGCCGACGACGGCGCGCCGCTCGACGTGGACGACACCCTGGCCGGCGAGTCGTTCCGGCAGGTGCGCATCCTCGCCGCCGAGGACGCCGAGCCGCCGTGCCTGTGGGTGCCGCTGCTGGACGGCGTGGAGCGACTGGGGGTGCTGGAGGTCGAGGTCGAGGACGTGACCGACCTGCACGACCCGGGCCTGCGGGCGCAGTGCCGGTGGCTGTCGATGCTGCTCGGGCACCTGGTGACGTTGTTGACCCGGTACGGGGACGCCGTGGACCTGGCCCGGCTGCCCAAGCCGCGGACGGTCACCGGCGAGCTGATCCGGTCGATGCTGCCGCCGCAGACCGCCGGGGTGGACAACTTCGTGGTGACCGGGGTGGTCGAGCCGCGCCACGACGTCAGCGGCGACGCCTTCGACTACGCGCTGTCGGAGACGACGGCGACGCTGATCATCCTCGACGCGGCGGGGCACGACCTGCGCAGCGGGTTGATCGCCGCCACGGCGCTGGCCGCGCACCGGCACGCCCGCCGGGCGGGCCAGGACCTGCACGGGCAGGTCCGCACCATCGACGAGACGATCGCCAGGCAGTTCGGCCGGGGCGCCTTCGCCACGGCGGTGCTGGTGGAGGTCGACCTGGCCACCGGCAGGCTGCGCTACCTCAACGCGGGCCACCCCGTGCCGCTGATCCTGCGCGACGGGCGGATCGTCAAGCCGCTGGACGGGGGCCGGGTGCCGCCGCTGGGCTCGGGCATCACGGAGCACGCCGCCGTCGGCGAGGAGGTCCTGCAACCCGACGACTGGCTCGTGCTGCACACCGACGGCATCACCGAGGCGCGTGACGGCGACGGCGAGGCGTTCGGCGGCGGGCCGCTGGTGGAGTTCCTGCGCCGCGAGGCGACGGCGGGCCACCCGCCGCCCGAGACGGCGCGCAGGCTCGTGCAGGCGGTCCTCACGCACCAGGGCGACGTGCCGCAGGACGACGTCGGCGTGGTCCTGGCCTGCTGGACGGCACCGCGGACGATGCGCACATGACGTCGGGGGCGGGCGCTCCGGTCTCGGTGGTGACCGGAGCGGGTTCGGGGGTGGGTCGGGTGGTCGCCCGAGCGCTGCTCGACGCCGGTCACCGGGTCGCCCTGGCCGGGCGTCGCGAGGACGCCCTGGCCGGGACCGCCGACGGCGTGCCGGCCGACCGGGTCCTGGTCGTGCCGACGGACGTCACGGTGGAGGCGTCGGTGGACGCCCTGTTCGCCGCCGTGCGCGAGCGGTGGGGCCGGGTCGACGTGCTGTTCAACAACGCCGGCACGAACGTGCCCGCCACGCCGTTCGAGGACTTCACCGCCGATCAGTGGTCGACGGTGGTGGGCACGAACCTCACCGGCTCGTTCCTGTGCGCCCGCGCCGCGTTCCGGGTGATGCGGGAGCAGGACCCGAGAGGTGGCCGGATCATCAACAACGGCTCGGTCTCCGCGCACGCGCCGCGACCCGGCGCCGTCGCCTACACCGCGAGCAAGCACGCGATCACCGGGCTCACCAGGGCGATCTCGCTGGAGGGCCGCCGCCACCGCATCGCGTGCGGCCAGATCGACATCGGCAACGCCGCCACGCGGATGACCGGGCGGATGGCGGCCGGCGTCCCGCAGGCGGACGGGTCGACCGCCGCCGAACCCACCATGGACGTCGCGCACGTCGCCGACGCCGTCCGCTACATGGTCGGCCTGCCGCTGGAGGCCAACGTGCAGTTCCTGACGGTCATGGCGACCGCGATGCCGTTCATCGGCCGGGGCTGACCGGCCGGTCGAGCGCGGCGACGAGGCCCGCGATCGCCGCCGGCCCGACCTCGCAGCAGCCGCCGACCAGCCGCGCGCCGCCCGCCACCCAGCCCTCGGCGCGCGACGGCTCGAAGGCGGCCTCGCCGGTCCACTCGCGGGCGTCGGCGTCCCAGCGCCGGCCGCCGTTCGGGTACGCCACGACGGGCTTGCCGGCGACCTCGCGGGCGATGGCCACGGCCTCGTCCACGTCGGCCGGGTCGCAGCAGTTGACGCCCACGGCCACCACCTCGGCCACCCCGCGCACGACCGCGAACGCCTCGGCCAACGGCTGACCGGCGCACGTCCGCGTGCCTCGCGCGCTGTAGGACAGCCACACCGGCACCCCGGACCCGGCCACGACCCGCAGCACGGCCTCCGCCTCCAGCACGTCCGGGATCGTCTCGACCGCGAGCACGTCGGCGCCCGCCTCGGCGAGCACCTCGATCCGGGGCCGGTGGAACTCCTCCAGCGCGCCCGGCGGCACCCCGTACCGCCCCCGGTACTCCGAGCCGTCGGCGAGCATCGCGCCGTACGGGCCGACCGACCCCGCGACCCACCGCGGCCCGGGCACCTCCGCCGCCGCCCGCCGGGCGAGGGTCACGCTGTCGCGCCACAGCCCGGCCGTGCGCCCCGCCGGGAGGCCGCGCCGGGCGAAGCCCTCGACCGTCGCCTGGTAGCTGGCCGTGATGGCGACCTCCGCGCCGGCCCGGAAGTAGGCCAGGTGCGCGGCCCGGACCGCGTCCGGGTCGGTCAGCAGCAGGCGCGCGGACCACAGCTCGTCGGACAGGTCGTGCCCGGCCGCCTCCAGCGCGGTCGACAGCCCGCCGTCCAGCACCACCGCGCGCCGGGCCACCACGTCGGGCAGCCGCTCGTCGGACATGCCGACGACCCTAGCCCCGGGCGGCGCGTGCGGCGGCGACGAACTCGCGCATGAGCCCGTGGTCCTTCACACCGCGGGTGACCTCGATGCCGCTGGACACGTCCACGCCCCACGGTCGGGCCCGCGCGACGGCCTCGGCGACGTCGTCCACCCCGAGCCCGCCCGCCAGCAACCACTGCCCGCTCGGCCGCGCGCCGTCGAGCGCGGCCAGGTCCCACCGGTGCCCCGACCCGGCGTCCGGCGAGTCGAGCAGGAGCATCCGCTCGCCGTACGCGCCGACCCGCACGTCCGTGCCCGCCGTCAACGAGACCGCCCGGACCAGCGGCAACCCGCTCGCACCGACCTCGTCGAACGCCTCTCGCGGGTAGTCGCCGTGCAGCTGGACCGCGCCGACCCCGGACTCCTCGGCGAGGCGCCGCACCTCCGCCGCCGCCACCCCGCGGAACACGCCGATCGAGAGCACGTGCGGCGGCACCTCGCGCGCCAACCGCCGCGCGGTGCCCACGTCGACCTGCCGCACGCTGGGGCTCAGCACGAACCCGACCGCGTCCGCGCCGGCCGCCGCGGCGGCGACCACGTCGGCCGGCGTGCGCAACCCGCACAACTTCACGTACATGCCGCAGACAGTAGCCGCGCACCGGCGGTGGTCAGGGGAAGGTCACCACGGGCGCGTTGTCGAAGCCCGGCCACGACGGCGGCCGGTCGTCGTGCATCGCGTCGAACGCCGGGATGATCACGCCGAACAGGAAGACCAGGAAGAGGGTGAGGCCGACGATCCCGGCGACGATGCTCGCGACGACCCGGAAGGTGACGTAGCGGTTGGCGGCACGCCCGATCGACTGGTCGTGGACCGGCGGTCCCGGTTCGAGGAGCCGGCGCTTCGCCGCGCTGAACTCGACGTCGGACAACGCGCCCGACCGGTGCAACCGCTGCAACTTCGCCAACTCGTCGGCCACGCTCATGGCTGCCCCCTCGACCCCCCGGTGTGCTCGGACCATAACCAGTGCCCGCCGGTGCGCGGGTGCGATTCGGCGAATCCCTGCGGCACCCCGGCGGTCGGCCGAACCCGGCGTCCGCGTGACGCCGAACCGCTGGTCACGGAGCCGCCTCACTATGCTGACGGCATGATCTTCTACTCCGCCGCCGAGATCCGGACCCTGCGCACGGCCGTCTTCGGCGTGATGGTGCTGGTGTCGCACGCCGACCCCGGCCCCGTCATCCAGGAGCGCTACGCCGGCCTCCGGGCGCTGAACAACCTGTCGCTGGACCTGCGCCACACCCTCTACTCGTCCCGCGTCGACCTCTCGTCGATCCCCGAGTCCGAGCTGGAGCGCCAGGTGCTCGACGCCCTCCAGGCGTCCCTGGCGATCCTGCGGGCCCGCTCGCCCGAGGAGGCGGCCACCTTCCCCGACGCCGTCGAGGCGATCTGCCACGAGGTGGCCGCGGCGGACGGCCAGGTCGCCGACGTCGAGGAAGCGGTGATCAAGAAGGTCCGGGTCGCGCTCGGCCGCTGACCACCCCGATCAGCGCCCGACCACGGTGCAGGTCGAGGTCGAGGTCTTGGCGGGGTCGCTCTCCGAGGTCGCGGTGAGGGTCACCCGGGTCAGCGGCGGACCGCCGTCCCGCTTGACGTGCACCGGCACCTGGACCTGCCGCCCGAAGCCGGCCGCGGCCAGCGCGTTGGGCACGTCGACCGCCCAGCCGCGGCCTTCCGCCTTCGCCGACACGCGGTAGACGTCACCGCCCAGGTATGGGGTCACGTCCTCCGGGTGCCCACCGGCCGGTGCGGCGCGCCCGGTGTTGACCAGCGGGAACCGGCAGGTCGCGACACCGTCGGCACCCGTCCGGCCCGCCGTCGGCAGCACCCGGACGCCCCGCTGCTGCGGACCCGACCCGTCGAGCGAGCGGACGGCGACGGTGTAGGACAGGACGCCCCGGCCGTCGCGGTGGACGTCCAGCACGTAGAAGTGCAGCCGGTTGGCCCGGTCGACGTGCTCGTACTCGCTGCCCGAGTTGGTGCCGGCGTGGAACAGCGCGTCGGAGAGCTGGCGGTAGTCGCCGATCGTGATGGGCACCCGCCGCCCGTCCGGCAGGACGTAGTCGGTCATGCCGATGTCCTGCGGGTTGGCGTCGACCACCCAGGCGAACGGCGCGCGGTCCTCGTCCTTGGTCTTCGCGAGCAGCACGCCCGAGTCGGGGGTGAACGAGTCCGCGCCCATCCGGTCCACGACCTCGACGGTGTAGTTCTGGTAGCCGCCGCCGTCGCACAGCGGGTCGGTGCGGACGTCGCAGGCCGGCGACAGGTCGCCCGTGCCGAGCGCCACGTTGACGCCCGAGAGCCCGTCCTGTCCCGGCCGCACGGCCCGCGCGGTCACCTCGGCGATCACCACGCCGGAGCCGGCGAGCGCCTCGCGGGACAGGCGCAGCACGTTGCGCTCGTCCACGATGCCGAGCTTGACCTTGTTCCGCAGCACGTGCTGCGCGCCCATCGACGCGCCCGCGGTCGCCGGGACGACCCACCGCGAGTGCGGGCCGCCCGGCCCGTTGAACGAGCCGCGGGACAGCATGTCCCAGATGCCGGTGTAGGCGCGGCGCGGCGGGTTGGCGTACGGGTTGTTGTAGTTGTCGCCGATGCCGAGCAGGTGGCTCAGCTCGTGCGCGTACACGCCCTGGCCGGAGCTCTCCGCCTGCGTGGACGACCCGTCGCCCGCGTTCGGCCAGATGCTGGAGCCCGACGCCCACGACGTCCAGTCGACGTACCGGGTGGGGGACCAGTTGGGCAGGGCCGGGTCTGGCGGGCCGAACTCGTCGGGCACGTCCTGCCGGGTCGGGAACTTCATCATCCCGAACTCCTGCCACGTGCCCGACTCGTCCTGGCCCGCCGACAGGAAGTACACGAAGTCGAAGCCCGCGGGCACCCGGTCGCCGACGTCGGCGACCCACGCGGCCCGGCCGTCGGTGCGGATGTCCCGGTCGCACGAGTCGCCCGCCGGGCAGGCGGCGCCGCCCTGGAACTCCATGGCGTACTCGTGGTCCTTGCCGGGCACGGTGTACGGGCCGAACCCGGTCAGCTCGACCCCGTACCGCCCGCCGGAGTCCTCCATCCAGTACTCGTGCACGGTGTGGCCGCGGTTGAGCGCGTTGGGCGTGTTGAGGAAGTCCTGGTAGAACCGGGCGACCCGGTCGCGCGGGACGTCGTGCGCCTCGGCGCTCGGGTTGCCGAACACCGTCGACCGCTGCGGCTGGGTCACGACGAACGGCTGGTTCGGGTAGTCCAGCAGCACCAGCGCGCCCTTGAAGTTGCGCACCGACCCCTTGACCGACGGGTCGGCCCAGTTCGTCCCGGGCACCGGGCGGTAGTCCCGCTCCCACGTCATGTGGTCGGGGTTGACCCAGTTCTGCGGGTCGACCGGTCCGGGGAACCCGGCGCTCGCCGCCACCCTCGCCCCGTCGCGCTCCTGCTGCCACGGCTGCCGCTGGGGCCAGTGGTCCTGCTGCCACGGGTGCGGGGGCACTTCCTCCGGAGGAGCCGCCTGCGCCCCGGCGGTCCCCGTCGCCAACGCCACGACCGAGACCAACGCGGACACCACCAACAGCGGCCGCCTGCGCCAACGAGGAACCCGAGTGCGGTACATGCCCACCTCCGAAGTGCCGTCCCCGACACGCTAACGGCACCCGGCGGCCCCGAACCCCGTTGTCAGTTGACGGACCCGGGCGGGTCCGGCCGTCCGCACTCGACCCCCGCCGGGGGAAGCCGCGGTGGCCGGGCCGCGGCTCACGCCGCGGCGGTCGCCCGGCCGACCGGGAACCGCACCCCGGTGAGGTCTTCCGACACGGCCCAGAGGCGTTGCTGCGCGGTCAGGTCGTAGGAGTCGGGGCTGGAGGTGACCAGCCGCGGGTTGCCGCGCCACTCGGCCAGGCCGTCCGGCCCGTAGTACTGCCCGCCGAGGACGGACGGGTCGGTGGCGGCCCGCAGGGTGGGCAGCGCGCCCGCCACCGCCGGCTGGGTGATCACCGGGGCGAGCCAGGTGATCAACCGGCGGGCGACCGGCGGGGTGTTGCGGGCCAGTTCGGTGTTGGCGACGCCGGGGTGCGCGGCCACCGCGGCGGTGGTGCCGTGCGCGGCGAGCCGGCGCTGCAACTCGTAGGTGAACATCAGGTTGGCGAGCTTCGACTGGCCGTAGGCGGCGGTCCGGCTGTAGGAGCGCTCCCACTGGAGGTCGTCGAAGTGGATGGCGGCGCGGATGCGGTGGCCGGTGCTGCTGACCGTGACCACCCGGGAGCCGGGCACCGGCAGCATCAGGTCGAGCAGCAGCCCGGTGAGCGCGAAGTGGCCCAGGTGGTTGGTGCCGAACTGGAGCTCGAAGCCGTCGCGCGTGGTCTGCTTCGGTGTGTGCATCACGCCGGCGTTGTTGATCAGCAGGTCGATCCGCGGGTGGGTGGCGCGGAGGCCGGCCGCGGCGGCGCGCACCGACTCCAGCGAGGTGAGGTCCAGTTCCCGCACGGAGACGTCGCCCTCGATCCGCGCGGCGGCGAGCTCGCCCTTCCCGGTGTCGCGCACCGCCAGCACGACCTGCGCCCCGCGCTCGGCGAGCCGCCGGGCGGTCTCGAAGCCCAGCCCGGTGTTGGCACCGGTGATCACGGCGACCCGGCCGTCCTGGCGCGGGATCTGCTGCTCGGTCCACGTCATCGCGAACTCCTAATGTACCGCCGGTAACTTATGTCCTGAACGCTAATGTTCCGCCGGTACCTTGTCAAGGTACCGGCGGTACCCAAGTTAGGATCCGGTCATGACGTTCCAGCGGGCGCGCACCGAAGAGCAGCGTGAGACCCGGCGCCGGGCGATCCTGGAGACGACCTCGGCGATGCTCGACGAGATGTCGGTCGGCGAGGTGACCCTGAACGAGCTGAGCCGGCGGGTCGGCTTGGCCAAGACGGCGGTGCTGCGCTACTTCGAGTCCCGCGAGGCGGTGCTGCTCGACCTGATGGACGACCGGACGGCGACCTGGCTGACCGGGCTGGAGCAGGAGCTGGCGCGCGGCGTCGACCCGGACCTGCCCGCGGTGGACCGGGCCGAACAGGCGGCCGACGTGCTCAGCCGGTCGCTCGCCGCCCAGACCGTGCTCTGCGACCTCTACGGCGCGCAGGGCGGGGTGCTCGAGCACAACGTCTCGGTCGAGGTGGTCCGCCGGCACAAGCGGGCCTCACTGGACAACCTCGCGGTGATGGCCGGCCTGGTCCGGCGGCACCTGCCCGAGGTCGGCGACCGGGCCGAGCAGTTCTGCCTGACCGCCCTGCTGGTGGCCGGCGCGCTGTCCGCCTACACCCCCCCACCGCCGAGCCTGCTCGCCGTCTACGAGTCCGAGCCGGCGCTCGCGGTCCACCGCGTCGACCTGCGGCCGGCCCTGCGGCTCGCGATCATCACGTCGCTCGTGGGCATGCTGCCGCGCTCCTGAGCCCGCGACGGGATCGCCCCGGGCTCAGGCCGGTGTGGTGCGGAAGCGGGCGCGCAGGGCGTTCAGCTCCTCGGCCGTGGGTTCGTGGCCGGCGGCGACCAGTGCGGACACCTCGCGGAAGTAGTCCTCGTAGCCCGCCGGGGTCAGGATCATCAGGCAGCGGGCCGGTTCGGGGGTCGCGTTGCGGAACCCGTGCGCCGACCCGCGGGGCACGGCCACCGCACCGCCCGTGCCCACGACGAAGTCCTCACCGCCGACGTCGAACGTGATCTCCCCGTCCAGCACCACGAAGTCCTCCTCGTGGCCGTGGTGCACGTGCGGCCGCGCGCCCAGCGCGCCCGCGTCCAACCGCATCTCCACGACGGCCAACCGCCCACCCGTGTCCGCGCCCGACAGCGTGATCCGGTACGCGCCACCGACGGCGGGCAGCTCCTCGACGTCCTCCGGACGCCGCATCCCCAGTGTCATGGCCCCAACCCTAGGCAGTGCCCGGATCGGGCGATCACCGGCGCAGCGATCACCGGCGCAGTGGTCACCGGCGCAGCGGTCACCCGGCCGGGGTACCGGCGGCGCGCGGCTGGGCGTCGGGGCTCGGCTTCCGCCCCGGCTTGAACGGCACGCCGAGGAACGCGACCTCGACCGGGTGCTCGAACCGCTTGCCGTTGACCGGGTCGTGCCGCATGAACGTCGGCGGGTCGATGTGCACCTGCACGTCGTGCTCGCCCTCGCCCGCCATGGTGAAGTTCGTGCCGTAGTGGTGCAGGAACGGGTGCCACAGGAACGGCAGCCTCGTGTCGAGCACCTTCTCTCCCCCGCGGGACACGGTGACGGTCACGTCCAGCCCCGGCACGAACCGGCCGTCCGCGGCGTCGGCGACGGCGATCTCCAGGTGCCCGTTGGCGTCCTCGGGCGCTTCCTGCCAGACCAGGCGGCCGTCCCGCAGCTCGTACATGCCCTCGGCGTCCTCCTGCACCAGCACGACGAGGTACTCGCCGGCCTGCTTGACGACCGCGCCGGACTCCTCGCGCATCGCCTCCAGCGCCCTGCGGTAGGCGGCGCCCTCGGCGCGCGCCACGTCCAGCTGGTCCGGATCGGCTTCGTTGCTCGGGCTCATCGGCGGTGTGCTGCCCGGTGTGCTCATGCGGCCCTCCCTGGTGGCGGTTCTCCCGACCACCGGGGCGTACCCGCCGACGCGGCCACGACACCCGCGCTCAGGTGGCCGTCAGGGCGGCGTCCACCGTCGGGTGAACCACCAGCAGGTCGCTCAACCCGGTGACCTGCACCGACTTCATGGCCGGCGCGGTCTCGGGCGCCACCACCCGGAGCCGCACGTCGGGGACGGCCTGGTCGTGGGCCGCGATGAGGGCCGCCACCCCGGCCGAGGCCAGCAGGTCCACCTCCCGCAGGTCGACCACGACCACCGCGGGCCGGTCCCGCAGCACGTCGGTCAACGCGGCGCGCAGGTGCGGAGCGGTGGCCTGGTCCACCTCACCGCTGACGGTCGCCACGACGGCGTCCCCGTGGCGCCGGACGGTCACGGCGAACCGCGCCGGCGCGGACGCGCGCCTCAAGATGCCCACCTGGTCCCCCTCCGCTCCGGCCAACCGGCCACGACATCCGGTCGCCCGGCCCGTCGCCCATCGTGGTACGACCACCGGCATTGCGCCATTCGGGCCAACCGGGCCGGACCGGGCGGTGTCCGCCCGACCCCTTTAGAGTGGATCGCGCCGGTGCGTCGGCAGTGGAGAGGATGTTCGTGGCTCAGTAGCTGTTTCCGAGCTACTACTGTTGAGTGAGTCGGCGGCTGGTGATGCGGATCATGGACCAGCGGACCATGGCCTCGTGGTGGTGCGGGAGT